>JBCNUW010000017.1:0-43020 GCA_039630575.1 Caldifarciminales bacterium | reverse complement strand
ATATCAGTACATAAATGCTTATGGTTCAATCTTAGGAGGGACAGAAAATCTTTTGAAGATTGGGTATGATTTTTCTCTTTTTGAAACTTTTAGAACTTTTACGATTGCTTTTAGGTTTTTAGGTGGAAGTGTTGTTCCTTATCCACCTTCGGAAATTGTACCCTATTCTGAGAGATTTTTGCTCGGTGGAGAGGGTTCTTTAAGAGGTGTGAAAAGGTATTCAGTTGGTGATTATGATATAAGAGGTATAAAAAGTGGGACTAATTTTTACCTTATAAATTTTGAAATTAGAAAATTTTTGACAGATTATTTAAAATTTGTCATTTTTTTTGATACAGGTACTTGTTCAAACATTTTTTCATATAAGTCCTTTAAAAATAATGCATTTGGTTTTGGAATTGGTTTTAGGTATTTTTTTGGAATATTACCTTTTAGAGTAGATTTTGGGACTAACAATTATTTTCATAAGACGAAGGAGTTTTTCTTTTATCTTGGGCTTGGTCATTATTTTTAATTTAACCTATTTTAGTAATTCTCCTTGAAATTATAAAAAGTTTAAAAATGTCAAAAAAAATTTTATTTTCAACTTCACTTGACGCTATTTAATACAAATTTTATCTTCTTTAACTTAAATGATCTTTCTAATTTTCCGGTCTTTTCTTGACCTATGATTGACTTTTTGTTTATTTTTTTATTATTACGATATGGAAATTGCTTTAAGTTTAGTGGGAGTTGATGTTACACTCCTTGCAGGTGTAGTAGGCTATATGGTATGGAGAACCGGAAAAATCATAAAAGAAAATGCTACTGCAACACTTCAGAAAATGGACGAGGGGTTAGAGGAATGGATGAAGGATTTAGACTTATAGCACTTTTAATCTTTGCAAGAACAAAAGAAGAATAGGAAGAACTTGCTAAAAGAATTCTTGGTGAGAAAGGATAGGGTATAAATACTCCTCTTTTACACTTGCAGTGGTTTCCAAACCCTGAAATAATTATATTTACAGAGCGATTTTCTGGCTCGAAAAAATTAAAAAATTTATATAAGTGGTAACGAACATCGTTATAGATAGCAATTTAAGACAAATTTTATGTGACATTTCAAAAGGTAATTTATGATGTAAAAATTTTAGTTCCAACAATTAAATAAGACAAAGTAAAAGCAAAGTTTTGAGAATTTAAAAATTATTGAAAAATAATGATTTACAAGATCTACTGTGAAAGATGAGAATTACATTACTGAAACTATCTTTAAATTATTAAAATTTCATTATGCAAAGCTTTTTCTCAGTTTACTTCTTTTTTACTAAAAATGAAATTTCGTTAAAAGATACAATTTCTTCTTTACCTCTATAATAGCCCCTTACTTTGTAAACTCCTTCTCTTTCTATTTCAAATTTTCCATAACTCCATCTTCCATATGGTTCTTTAGTATTAAGAGTTAACTCTTGAATGTTTTGTTTTTCCTCAAAAAATTCACCTGGGTAAATTGTTATGTTCTTTTTATCTTCTAATTTAATACTAAAATCTTTTATAAAAGGAACCTCTGATCTTACATCATCTTCTCTATAGATACTTATTCCAAAATTAGGTAAACTCGGGTTAATTTTAATTTCCTTTATCTTATCGCCTACATTATGCAATCTAAAAATTATTATAATAGTGTCTCCAACAAAATATTCACCTTTTGAACTTAAAATTTCTAATTGAAGCGAAAATCTATCAACTTCTTTATCAATCTCTAACAATGCTCTTTCTGCTCTTTTTTTGATTGATGAGTCTACCGCGGAACTTAACACTTCATTGTATAAAATTCTTGCTCTATCTATATACTCTTTGAGTTTTATCCACGGAATCACCCCTGGCCTAGAAGATAAATAAGAGTGATAATGATAGGCAATTTCCAATTTTGCTTCAGAGTTGAGCTCGCTGTTCGGGTATTTTTTAATGAATTTTTCATACTGTTCAATACAACTCAAATTTATTTCTCCTCCTTCATGGAACACTCCTTCATAATACTTTAGCATTATAAACTCGGCATTATCTGCCCAGGGAGATTTTGGATACTTCTGAATAAGTTTTTCAAAAAGACCAAAGGGATACTCCATATTCCATCCACCCTCTTTTTGGTTCCAAGAAACCTTTACACCTTCAAAGAATATATTTCCTAAAAGCCATAATTTTTCGTCTTCTGGTAAATCTTTATTTTTTATTTTTTCAAGCTCTTCTGATGCTTTTTCTAATTTTTTTAAGTCCTCCTCAAGAATTTGGTTATGAAAGATACTTTTTGGAAATTCTTTTTTAAAGATGTTATAGAACTTAAGTGCCAGTGTTGGGTTCCCTATGAGAAGTGGTTTTGTAGATAAAATATAATAGGAAATTTCTTTTTCCAAGGGTTTAATATCTTCATTAATAAAATCTATAATCAATTTTATATCTTCTTCTTTAATTGTAACTAACTTTGATAGAATATCGTATTCACAATGGGGGTCGGAAATTATCTCTTTATATTTAAAACAAAATCCATAAAATTCAGCAGCTAATTTTATTTTTTCAACTATATTTTCACTTTTACTTATTGCATCCATTAATTCATTTTTTTTATTCCAAATTTCTTTCTCCATTTTCTCAAACTCTGAAAGAGGTAAACTTATTTTTTCAAATTCATAATGCCCGATTTTAATTAAATTTTCATCAGTTAAAATCCAAATACCATAATCATTAATTACAAAATCACGAAAAGATAGCATAGGATAAATTTTTACTTCTCCTGTTAGTTTGTTAATTCTACCAAGCCTTCTATCGTAGGATTGGAAATACAAATAATTTTTCCACTCTACAGCACGGGAAATTGTCATATTTAGCTCATATCTTTTAGCAAATTTATTTTTGGTATAGAACTTAATAAGCTTTCCTCCACCCCAAAACCATAAATTTCCTTCTTTATCCATAATAACTTGTTCTTGAACATTACATAGACTTGTTATAATATTATTCTTTCTATCTGTGATTATTAAAGTGTTGTCCTTAATAAATATCTTGTAACCTTTTAATATTTTTATTAATCTACATTCTGAAAACGCTTGAGATTTAAATTCACTGAGTTGAAAAATTTTTTTTGCTTCTGGGAAATATATATACTTCCCATTAACCCATACTCTCTCCTCTTCTATTTCTATATGGTTAATCCACATTTTTCTAAAATTTTCCACTTCAATTATTTTTTTATTTTTCCTGTGATAGTAAAATAATCCGCCTGTAGTTCCAATCCAAACTACATCTTTTGAAGGTTTGATAACAGTAATTGAATTGCCATTGAAGAAATTATATGTATCAAAAAATGTTACATTTTTTGTTTTAATTTCATATAGAATAATTCCTCTACCGAACTCTCCTATCCATAAAAAATTTTTATTAATACTGTCTCTTATAATTAATCGTTTTCTTGGCAATAGTCTATACTTGAATCCCAAAATATTTTCTAAATTTTCCCACTTTCCCAATAACGGATCGAACTCATAGGATTTAAAGCCTATGTTTAGTATCCAAAGATTTGTTCTTTTAATTGGAGATGGCAT
Organism: Caldifarciminales bacterium; assembly: GCA_039630575.1. Taxonomy (GTDB): domain Bacteria; phylum Hydrothermota; class Hydrothermia; order Hydrothermales; family JAJRUZ01; genus JBCNVI01. The sequence goes on along the minus strand of JBCNUW010000017.1, from coordinate 39,442 downwards.
TATAAAAGCATTTTTAGTCTATACTCTTTTTTTGGTAATTCATATTTCATGATATTTGAAGTTTCCTCAGAAAGTATTCCCCAATTATAATTAAAAAGTAATTTTTCATATGTATATAATTGTATGGAAAAAAAATCAAACATTCAAACATTTAGCCCAAACTTCTATAAGATAATCCATGTTTGCCATTTTTTAAGTCAAAGATTTTTTTGGCTCTTTATAATTTAAATCGCTTGATTTTCAATAATTTTTAATTTTTAGACCCCTTTAATTTTGCTGGGGACAAATTTTTAAATTTTTAAAGGAGAGACTAAAATGTATCTAAAAATTGACTGAGTAAAAGATTGGATTTTGGGGTCATGCAAAGAGAAAGGAAAAACAAAGAAATAAATGATTGGCTATTTAGGAAGGAGTAAAGTGTGAGAAAAATAAAATTTAGGAAAGAGATAATAGGTATAAAATGAGTGGAAATAAAAGAAGGTAAAGACAGGTGGATTTTAGTAGATAGCGAAGAGAAAAAAAGAATATGAGAAAAAAATGAGGAAAGGTTGGATTCAAAAAGCCAAAAGTTAAAAGAGAGTAAAAAGGGTTAAATCATCGTATATTTGTTGCGGTTCTTAGGTATTTAGTGGAGAGAGCAATTTATGAGATTTTAAAAAGGTATTTGAGGTTTTTGATGTAAAAATAGGGAAATATTTTTCGGTAGGGACAAGATGAAAATAAAAATGATTGATATTCAACGATTTTTAAATTAAGTTGGCAAACATGGAATAAGTTTTTATTTACGTAATGATTGAATCTAAATTAGATGAAATAGATAAAAGAAGTTTCTTTTTTAGTGAAGAAAATTTACAAGGAATATTCATTAAAAGCAAGAGATGATTTTGGGGTATTAAGATGTTATAAATTTTTTGAAGAGTTAAACACGATTAAAGTGATTTGCAAAATTTTTTGTGATGTAAGATAAAAATAAAGATGATAGTAATTCAAATTGCGAAGGCAAATCTTGTTAAGATAAAAACTTGAAAAATTTAAAAAAATCATGTATAATTTAAATAAAAATGGACTAAAATAGTCCGATTTATAAAAACTATGCTTATAAAAAGAAAAACTGATTACGCAATAAGAAGTATCTTGTACCTTTCCCAAAAGAAAAATAAAATTGTTGATGTTAATGAGATTGCCAGAGAAAAATTTATTCCGTCTAATTTTCTTACTAAAATTCTTCAAAGATTAAAGAAAAAAGGAATTATTAAATCCTTTAAGGGTAAAAATGGAGGGTTTTATCTTCTAAAAAATCCGCGAGAAATAAATATTTTAGAAATAATTGAGATAATGCAAGGACCTATTTCTTTAAATCTCTGTGCAGTTGATAAAAGAAAGTGTAAGTTAAGCAATGTATGTAGTCTACATCCTTTATGGTTAGAGATGAGAAAGAACATAGAGAGGGAACTTAAAAGAGTAAATTTTTATGAACTAATGAAAGATTATTATAAAAGGAGGTAAAAAATGGAAGAAGTAAAAAGGATGCCACTTCTTGGGGATTCTTTCCCCAAAATAAAGGTTACAACCACTCATGGAGTCATGGATCTACCAGATTACTTTAAGGGCAAATGGTTTGTTCTTTTTAGTCACCCAGCTGATTTTACACCGGTCTGTACTACTGAATTTGTAGCTTTTCAAAAAAAGATTGATAAGTTTAAAGAATTGAATTGTGAACTTGTTGGTTTGAGTGTTGATCAGGTTTTTTCTCATATAAAATGGGAAGAATGGATTAAAGAAAAGCTTGGTGTTGAAATTGAGTTTCCTATAATAGCAGATACAGGTGAGATTGCTGGAATATTGGGTCTTATTCATCCAGGAAAAGGAACAAACACAGTAAGAGCGGTTTTTGTTGTTGATCCTGAGGGAAAGATCAGATTGATTTTATATTATCCACAGGAAATCGGAAGAAATATAGATGAAATTTTAAGGGCAATAGAGGCGCTACAAATAAGTGATAAAAATGGAGTTGCCATACCTGCGAATTGGCCAAAAAATGAATTAATAGGTTCAAATGTTATAATACCACCAGCAAAGGATAAAAATACTGCAAGAGAAAGACTTGAAAAAGCCAAAAAAGGTGAAATAAAGTGTTATGATTGGTGGTTTTGCTATAAAGAATTAAAATAGGGTGGAATATGATACGAATAAATCAAAGAATGGCAGATTTTGAAGCCACTGCTTATCATAATCCTGCAGGTAAAAAAAACACTAAAACCTGGATTAGATTTGGTAGGTAAAACTTAAAATAAAAGGGAGAAAAATGTCCGCAACTCTTTTATCAAGGATTCAGTTTGGGCTTGCTGCAGGATTTCACTTTTTATTCCCTCCTACCACATTCGGTCTTACCCTCTTGATTCTTATATTTGAAATTCTTCATTTAAAGAAAAAAGAAGAAATATATCTGAAAATTTCAAACTTTCTTATAAAGATTTTAGGAATTGTGTTTGTACTTGGAGTTGCATCAGGAATAGTTCTTGAGTTTGCCTTTGGAAATAACTGGTCAAACTATTCAAGAATGGTTGGTGATATATTTGGTGCACCCCTTGCAGCAGAAGGAGTTTTTGCCTTTTTCCTTGAGTCTGTCTTTTTAGGAGTCCTTATTTTTGGGAGAAATAAAGTTTCAAAAAAATTCTTTTTACTTTCAGCTTTTTTAGTCTTTTTTGCCTCGCACTTGTCAGGATTTTGGATTATAGTAGCAAACTCGTGGATGCAAACTCCTATGGGTTTTAAAATAGAAGGGGGAAGAGCAGTTTTAACTAACTTTTTTGAAGCCGTTATGAATAAATCAACTCTCATAAGATACATCCATACAATAATTGCAGGATGGATAACAGGATCCTTACTGGTAGCAGGTATTTCTGCTTATTACCTTTTAAAGGAAAGAGGAAGAGAATACGCAAAGATTTTACTGAGAACTTCTCTTATAATTTTTATAATTACTTCAATAATTCAACTTTTTACAGGACATTTCCATTCAGTTCAGGTTTCAAAGACTCAACCTGAAAAAATGGCTGCCTATGAAGCATTATGGGAAACACAGAGTTTTGCACCTTTTTCAATATTTGCAATTCCTGACGAAAAAAATGAAAAAAATATACTTTATATAGGTATTCCTGGTCTTTTGAGTTTCCTTATAGATTTTAATCCAGAATATGAGGTTAAAGGTTTAAAAGATTTTCCAAGTGATGAGAGACCCCCCGTTATTCTGCCTTTTTACTCTTATCATATAATGATTTATCTTGGAATTTATTTTATTTTACTTTCGCTTGTAGGAATATTCTTGTTTTTGAAAAAGAAAATTTATGATACTAAATGGTATCTAAAAATTCTTCTTTACTCAATACCTTTACCCTATTTTGCAAATGAGTTCGGATGGATAGCTGCAGAAGTTGGAAGACAACCTTGGGCTGTTTATAAAGTTCTAAAAACAAAGGATGCGATTTCACCATCTGTTTCTGCCCCTCAAGTTCTATTTTCTCTAATAATGTTATCCTTAATCTATCTCTTTTTATTAATAATTTTTATTTATCTTATTAAAAAGATTGTTAAAAAAGGAATTGAAGGAATATCTTATGAGGGTTATTAAAAAGGAGGTCAAAAATGGAAACAATCGATGTTTTGAGAATAATATGGTTCTTTCTGATTGGCCTTTTATTAGTTGGTTATTCAATCCTTGATGGTTTTGATCTTGGAATAGGTTCTCTTTTTCCATTGCTTGCAAAGAATCAAGATGATAAAAGAAAACTCTTTAAATCAATAGGTCCTTTCTGGGATGGAAATGAAGTATGGCTTTTAACAGGTGGTGGTGCACTCTTTGCTGCGTTTCCTCATGCTTATGCTACTGTTTTTAGTGGATTTTATCTAGCTTTTATGATTCTTCTGTTTGCTCTTATCTTTAGAGCTGTTTCAATAGAATTCTGGTATCATGACGAAGAAAGGAGAAGATTTTGGGAATGGGCGTTTGTAATTGGTAGCTTCTTACCTTCCGTTTTATTTGGAGTTGCCCTTGGAAATGTGATAATAGGGATTCCGTTGAATGAAAATTTTGATTTTGTTGGCAATTTCTTCACTCTATTAAGACCCTATCCTCTTATTTTGGGTATTTTAGGACTTTTAATGATATTACTTCAGGGGATAAGTTATTCAATTTTAAAAACCGATGGAGAATTAAAAGAAAGGTCTTATAGAATTGCAAGAAAAATTTGGATCATCTTTATAATAATATTCATTATTTCTTTTATTGCTACTCTTATATGGATGCCTGAAAATCTTACTAAACTTCTTGCCTGGTTTTTTGTAGCTCTTTCTTTACTCTTTTGGATTTTATACGGTATCTCTTTAAATAAAAAGAAAGATGGATTTTGTTTCTTGTTTTCCTCTCTTTTGTTTGTAAGTTTATGGGGGATTGTTGGAAGTATTCACTTTCCCTATCTTGTAAGAGCAAATAATGTTCCTGAATACAGTCTCACAATTTATAATGCCTCTTCCAGTCTTTTAACTTTAAAAGTTATGTTTATAATAGCACTGATTGGGATGCCCTTTGTCATAGGATATACAATTTACGTTTATAATGTTTTTAAAGGAAGAGATTAAAATATGTAGAAATTATGTAAGTCTTTGAAGAAGAACTTTAATAAGCTTTCTTAAAAAATTTTATAGTTGTAAAAGTAGTATTTTAAAAAACACAAGTATAGGTTGACGTAAGTGTTAAAAATTAAAGTATTTACAAACTATCTATTAAATTTTTTTGAGCTAAAGTATTTTTTGCTAATAAAAACGTTTTCTTGTAAATTAACGGACTCGCTTTTTTCCAATAATGCATTAACGAATTACATGATAAGTTACCTAAATCTATACTTACAGTATATTTATTTTTATTTTTTAGTTAAATCTTAAAATTTTGCAATTTATTTATCATATTTAGAGTTTCATATATAATTTAACTTGCAAGGTTATTCAATTTACTCTTTATTCTGTAAATTCCTAGTTAAAGAGTTTTTAAAATAGTGACACTTAAAAAATTACAAAATATGCTTTCTTGGTGAAAACTTTTTATTAATTTAAAATAAAATTTCTTAAGTTCATAAATATTTTCTCAAATTACTGAATCTCTTAAATATACTTTTTATTTGTAATAAGAGAATAAACAATGTCAAGTTTTTTCTGCTTTTAATTTAACCTGTTTTTTGAAAAAATCCTTTTAGCTAGAGTAGATATAGTTCACCTCTAAGTTAAAAATTTACTCTTGGAATCTTGTGTGAGAATTTTCCTTAATTGCTATCTGAAAATATTTTAATACGAATTTTACTTGTTTTCTGAATTTTTTATAATTTGACTTAGAATGAATAACTTTTTTCGCTCTCTTCCCCCATTAGTTTAAAAATATTAAACATTAAAATTAAATTTTATTTAAATAATCCTTCAAAGCTTCCCTATAAGTTCTTATCTTCACATTAGTTTTGCTTTCAAAAAGAAAAGTGTCAAGAACAGAATATGAAGGTCTTTTAGCTTTAAGATTCAGTTCTTCAGATGTTGAAGGAATTAGATAAACATCTAAATTTAGAATTTCTATTATCTCCTTTGCAAGTTCAAATCTTGTAATCTCACCCTTGTTTGAAAAATGAAATATTCCAGTTTCTTCATTTGACCATAACTTTGTTATTGCATCTGAAAGATCTTCAGTATAAGTCGGAGAACCACACTGGTCAATAACAACTTTTAGTTTTTTTTCTCTCTTTGCTCTTTTTATAACCTTCACAATAAAATTCTCACCTTTTTCACCAAAAAGCCATGAAGTTCTTATTATGAGACTATTTTTGTTTTTTAAAACTTCTTTTTCACCAAAAAGTTTACTTTTTCCGTAAATATTTAAGGGATTTGGGGTATCCCATTCACTGTATGGTACTTTTTTATACCCATCAAATACATAATCGGTGCTTATATAAAGAATTTTTATATCTTTTTTAACAGAAAAATCCGTAAGAATTTTAGTTGAAATCCAATTTACAAGAAAAGCATAACTTTTTTTCTCTTCAGCTCCTTCAACATCAGTATAAGCAGCTATATGCCATATTCCATCAATACTAGGTAATTTTTTCAGAAAATTTTCTATTTCAAATGGTTTGGAAAGATCACAATCTTTTCTTTCAAGTTTTATAAAATCATAATTAACTTTTTCAAGAATCTTATTTCCCAACATACCTGTTGCTCCAGTTAAAAGAATTTTCACTCTCTAAATATCTTTGAAAGTTCCTCCATTGTTACAAGAACTTTTCTTGGTTTTGATCCTTCAGAAGGTCCCACGATACCGAGCTTTTCAAGTTGATCAATAATTTTGGCTGCTCTTGGAAAACCTATGTTAAGTTTTCTCTGAAGTAAAGTTGCTGATGCTTTTTTATTTGAAACTACTATTATTGCAGCTTCTTTTATAAGTGAATCAACTTTAAAACCCTCAACATCAATAGTTTCCACACCTTCCTCATCACTTAAAAATGTAATTCCCTCGGGTTTCTCATAATAATTTTCATTTAATAAAGATAAATTTTCCTCAAATTCTTCGGAATTATTAAAATAAGCACTTAAAATGTCATAAAGCTTTTCTTTAACTTCTTCTATTGCTTCACTTCTCTGTCCTGTTATAAAAGGAATGTAGCCCTTTTCATAAAGTATATTAGCTTTTTCTTCATTTATTTTTTTCTCTGTGATTTCGTAGAATCTTTTAATAAAGTAAGGTATGGAAATTCTTTTTACGAGTTCATCAATTTCTTCATCAGATATTAAGGCTCCATGTAATCTTATAGGTTCACCTTTTCCTGGTGGTATAAAAAGCATATCTCCACTTCCAAGTAATTTTTCTGCTCCTGATATATCAAGAATAGTTCTTGAATCGATTATTGTTGGTAATCTAAAAGATACTCTAACTGGGAAATTTGCTTTTATTGTCCCTGTTATCACATCAACCGATGGTCTTTGAGTAGCAATTATTAGGTGAATTCCTACAGCCCTTGCCATCTGAGCAAGCCTTGTAATATAGTACTCAATCTTGCTCCTTTCCTGTAACATAAGATCAGCAAATTCATCAATTATTATTATTATAAACGGCATTTTCTTTTTTACCTTTTTGTTATATCCTTCAATATCTCTTACTCCTTCTTTTGCAAAGACCTTATATCTTTCCTCCATCCAGTTTGTAGCAAGTTTTAAAATTGTTGTTGCCTTTTTACTGTCATTTATAACATTTGTTAAAAGGTAAGGTATCCCCTCAAATCTTGAAAGCTCAACTCTTTTGGGATCAAGTAGTATAAGTTTAACTTCTTCAGGATCAGCTTTTAAGATGATTGAAACAATAATAGAAGCAATAAAGACCGACTTTCCACTACCAGTTGCTCCTGCAATAAGAAGGTGTGGCATTTTTGTCAGATCAGTAAAATAGGGGTCTCCATCTGTTGTTACTCCAAGTGGTATAGTTAATGTTCCTGTTTTAACAAAATTTTTAGAATTTATAAGATTTCCTATTCTTAATATGGCAGTTTTTTTATTTGGTATTTCTATACCAACTGTTCCTTTATCTGGTAAAGGTGTAACAACTCTCACTCTTGAAGATTTCATTCTTAAGGCAATATCTTCTGAAAGGTTCTTTATTTTTTTAATTTGAATACCTTTTTCAGGTTCAAATTCATAAAGCGTTATAAAAGGTCCGGGATGAATTTCTTTTATTTCACCTTTTATTCCAAACTCTTCAAGTTTTTCTTTAATTTTTTTTGCTTCTTCTTCAAGTTCTTGTTTTTTTATTTCTGATTTTAATTCTTCAGTTTTAAAAATTTTAAAAAGCTCTTCTTTTTCAAATTTGATACTATAATATTCCTCTTTTTTTTCTCTCTTCTTATCTACTTTTTTTTCATTTATTTTTTTTTCCCTTATTTTTTCATGAGTTATTTTTTTCACTTTTTTGGCTTTTAAATTTTTTATAAATATCATAATTGGAAATAGAAGTAAGAAAAAGATAAGAGTCGCAGGAAAGATGTTGAACAGTTCTCTAGATTTTTTATAAAGAAGGAAAGTTTTTGAACTCTTCTCTATTAAGTTTTCAAAAATAAAATTTAATCCAAAAGGTAAAAGTATAAGATAAAGGGAGAATGTAAAAAAGAATTTTTTAAATTTTTGGCTTATCAAAAATATCGAGAAAAAAACGAAAATTATAACTATTGTGAAGGAATAAATTTTCCCTAACTCTCTAAATAAAAATTTTTTTAAAATTTCTCCAAATGAACCCCCTAAATTTTCTCTAAAAGGTAATATTGAAATTAAAAGATATGTAGATAAGATTAAAAAAATTATACCTATTTTTCTTCTCATATATCTTTTATTTTTTCATAAAACCTTTTTAAGTTTTCTTCCCAATTTGCCTTTGTTTCTATTATTTTCCTATTAATTTCAATTGCTCTTTCTCTCAAAATTTTATTTTTTATAGCTTCTTGTATTTTGAAACTCAATTCATCTGAATTAAGTGGATCAAAAAGAAATCCGTTTACTCCATCCAAAATCCATTCTCTGTTTCCAAGAATATCAGAAACAATCGGAAAAACACCAAAGTTCATTGCTTCTAAAAGAGAGACACTTGTTCCATCGTATAACGATGAGGACAAATATATGTCAGATTTTATAAGTAATTTGTAAAGATTTTCTCTTTCCTGGAAACCAAAAAATTCAACTTTATCAAAAATTCCCTTTTGATATACCATTTCCTTAACCTTTTTCTCAAGAGAACCTTTTGCTATCCATATTAATTTATAATTCTCAAAATTGACTTTAGATAATCCATCTATAATTATAAAGGGATTGTAAATTTTTTCAAGTTTTCTGTTTGTAAATAGTATTATTTTTTCATTCTCTTTTTTTACATTTGCCCCTTTATCTCTTATATTTTTTTCAATACCAAATGGTAAAATTATAATTTTTTTGGATTCTATTTTGAATTTCGCTTCGATGATTTCTTTCATGAATTTTGCATCTACAACTATTAGTCTTGCGGCATTAAATATTCTTTTTGAAATTATCTTATGAAAAATTGATTTAAAACTTACCTTTATAAGGTCTGTCCCCCAACAAAAAAGAACAAATGGCTTTTGACCCTGAAGATATGATAAAAGTCCATAATTTGGAATAAAATGAGCAAAAATTATATCAGGACTTATCTTCTGAATATAACTTTTTACTTTACTTAACCCAAAAAGGTAACGTTTTATAGATGGTTTAAATTTTGAATTTATTTTTATAAAGTCTTCCAAAGGTATATTTGAGTATATTGGTTCTTCAAAAGATAAAAGGTATACTTTAAAACCGAGATAATTGTAACCTTTTATCCATGTCCAAGTATGGGTACTTGACGCATCGGATAAAACTAAGGCAGTTTTTTTCAAGGTAAAAAGGGAGATTTTGTATATTCTTTATAGGCTTTTTCTATATCTAACTCAATTTTACCCTTTTTTGTAATTATTCTAATTGCTCTGTTGTTTTCAACATATCCAAGTTTAAACATTGGTGAATCTTTATTTAAAAGTAGAAATTCTTTTTCCCTTTCTCTTTTTATTTCTACTATTATTCTGCCTGCTGATTCTGAAAACAAAAAAAGATCAGGTCTTTTGATACTTTCAATATTTATAGTTATACCCCTTTGCATAGCAAAACACATTTCACAAATTGCTACAAATACTCCACCTTGACTTACATCATGGGTAGATAAAATTACCCCTTTCTTTATAGATTTATATAAGTTTCTGTAAACTTTTATAAACTCATTAGGTTTTACCTTTGGAACTATCCCTTTTTTAAAAATACCTCTTAGTTTCAAAAACTCACTTCCCCCAATTTCTTTTATATCAGTTTTTCCCAACAAATAAACAGGACTACCTTCTTCTCTAAAGAAAGAAGATGGGATGTATCTTTCATCCTCAATAATTCCTATTCCTGTTATTAGTGTTGTAGGTAAAATTTTAAATCTTTTGTTTTTATATTTAAATTCGTTATAAAGAGAATCTTTTCCAGAAATAAATGGAACTTTATAACCATCTGCACCTTTAACAGCTCCTAATACTGATTCTACTATCTCAGCCAAAACTTTTTTATCCTCAGGGTTTGCAAAACAAAAATTATCAAGTAATACAATTTTATCTGGATTTGTTCCCCTACTTATTAAGCTTCTTATCACCTCATCCACAGCATTCATGGCAGAGTGGTAAGGTGAAATTCTTGAAAAGGAAGGTAAAATTCCAACTGTTAAAGCTAAAGCTTTTTTTGATTCTCTGATAGGTTTGATTACTGAACAATCAGAAGGTGATTTAAATACATAACCCTCGTAGGGCTTCTGAAAGGTTTTTCCTTGAACTTCATGGTCATATCTTTTTACTATTTCATTCTTTGATCTTATATTTGGATTACTAAGTATTTTTAAAAAAGTTTCTTTTAGTTCTTCTAAACTTAATTCTTTAGGTATATATTCTTTCTCTTTTACTTTAAACTCTTTTATCCTCCTTTTTATTTTTGGTCTTTTTTCATGTATGAATTTAATATCAATTTCTCCATGAACTTTGTCACTATATATTAGTTTTAAGATTCCGTCTCTTTTTACTCTGCCTATAACAGTTAAATCTACATCGTGTTTTTCAAAAATTTCTTTTAGTTTCTTAATGTTTTTATTTTCAGTAAAAATTACCATTCTTTCCTGTGACTCAGATATCCAGATCTCTCTTGGTGTAAGTCCTTTATATTTTAATAAGACTTTATCAAGGTAAACTTCGGCTCCGAATGGATATGTGTTTTCTGTTATAGCAGATGAAATTCCACCACCACCGACATCTGTTATGAAATTAAAAAGCTTTTTATCTCTTGCTTCAATAATAGCATCTTGAAGTTTCTTTTCTGTTATAGGATCTCCTATTTGAACAGCTGAAAGATGAATCTCTTGTGAACCCTTTGATAGTTGAGTTGAGGAGAAAGTGGCACCATGAATCCCATCCTTTCCAGTTTTTCCTCCAACTAATACTATCAAATTTCCTGGTTTTACCTTCTTTTTTACAAATCTCGAGGGTATAACTCCTATTGTTCCACAAAAAACAAGGGGATTTGTAAGGTATTCTCTTTCATATATAACTGCACCAGATACTGTTGGAATGCCCATTCTGTTTCCATAGTCTTCTACACCCTTAACAACTCCCTTCAAAATTCTCTTTGGATGTAAAACACCTTCAGGTAAATCTTTGTGTTTTATACCTAATTCCCCTACACAGAAAATATCTAAGTTTGCTATAGGTTTAGCTCCAAGACCTGCTCCGAGAATATCTCTTATTACTCCTCCTATACCCGTTGAGCTTCCTCCATAAGGTTCAAGAGCAGAGGGGTGATTATGAGTCTCAACTTTTACGGCAACAGAAAAGTTTTTATAAAATTTAAATATACCTGCATTGTCCTTAAAAAGAACTTGACAAAATTTTTTTTGGTTTTTTTCTGAAACTTTTTTTATTTTCTCTAATAATTTTATTTTTCTATCACCATAGATTATCTCTCCTTTAAAGGTCTTATGAACACAATGCTCTGACCACATCTGTGCAAAAGTTTCAAGTTCAATTAAAGTTGGTTCTCTCCCAATTTTTCTATAATAATCTCTAATTACTAAAAGTTCATCTTTGAGTAAGTAAAAATGTTTTTCTTTGGAGAGCTTTAATAGCTCCTTTACACTTACATCTCTGAATTTTACAAATTCAATTTCAGGTTCAATTTCACCTATTTCAATAAAAGGGTTTTCAATTACTTTGGAGAAAAGTTCTATAGTTTTATTGTAAAGTGCTTTTTTTGCAAAGTAATCAATTTCTTTTTTATTTAAATTTCCTTTTATAATGAATCTTTTACCTCTTTTAACTTTAACACTTATTCCTTTTTCACAAAATATTTTTTCTATTTGTTCTGCTTCTGGATCCTTTACACCAAAGTGGTAGGTAACTTCATAGGAATTCTCACTTTCTTCAAGATTTATAATTTTTTCCTCATTTTCATCAATTATCCATTCTTTTAAAACTTTTTCAACTAATTCCTTTTCCTCAGAGCTTTTTATCCAAAGAATTTTATATTCTTCAATATCTTCCAAATTTTTTAATCCAAGTTCTTCCGCAATTTCTTTATATTCTTTGGTGTTATCATAAAAAATTTCCTTTATGAAATATTTATAGACCCTCATTTAGAGGGTTTAAAAATATCGTATTTCAAAGTCAGTGAAGTTTTCAAGCTCTGAAGACCATTCTTCTTTTACTTCCTTTACATGGGCAAGTTCAGGTCCTTTCCAGAGGTCTTTTATCCATTCCTTGAGTAATTCTTCTTCCCCTTCTCCAACAGCTTCAACTTTTCCGTCCCTTAGATTTTTTACCCATCCTTTTATCCCATAGAAATCAGCTCTTTCTTTTGTAAAAGCCCTAAAAAAAACACCTTGAACCTTTCCAGATATTAGAAGATGAACTCTTTTTCTCATTTATATAGAATAAGAAAAAATAGAAAAAAATTACAATTTAATAGACTTGAAAAAACTCTATAAAAGTTGTATTTATACTTATATTTTCTTTTTTTGAAGGTTCTATCCCTTACCAAAGGATTAATTTAAAATGGGAATTTTAAGAGAAGAAGATAAAATTGAGGTAAAAAAATATTTTAGTAAAAACCTTAGGGATAAAGTTAAACTACTTGTTTTTTCTCAAAGAATAAATTGCAGATTTTGTCATGAGACAGAGGAACTACTGAAGGAGATAGCCGAACTTTCTGATGGGAAGATAGAGATTTCAATCAAGAATTTTGCTATTGATAAAAAAGAGGTAGAAAAATATAATATTGACAAGGTACCGGCTATTGTAATACTTGATAAGGACGATATAGACAGAAAAATAAGGTTCTTTGGTATACCAGCTGGTTATGAGTTTGCCTCTCTTTTAGAGGCAATAGTCATGGTTTCTAAAGGGGAGTCAGGTTTAAGTGAAGATGTAAAGGAAAAATTAAAAGAGATAGATAAGGATGTTCACCTACAGGTTTTTGTGACACCTTCTTGCCCATATTGTCCGCAGATGGTTGTTTTATCCCATAAGTTTGCCTATGAAAGTGAGAGAATAAGGGGAGATATGATAGAGGTTTCTGAATTTCCGGAACTCGGAGAAATTTACGAAGTAATGGGTGTTCCAAAAACCATCATAAATAATAAGACCTTTATTGAAGGAGCCATTCCTTTAAGAGAATACTTAAAAAGGATTTTTGAAGTTTTAAAGAGTGAGTAAATTCTTATAGACTTTAAGAATCTTTTCACCTAATTTTTCTGGAGTATAGTCTTTAATTATCTCCTTTTGTTCTTTTAAAATCTTTTCTCTTAAATTGTTATCATAATAAATATCGCATATTGCTTTTTCAATCTCATTAACACAATAAGGATTCACAAGTATTGAGCCTTTAGAGGCAACCTCTGGTAGTGATGAAATGTTAGAAGTTATAAGAGGTACATTGAATTTGAAAGACTCAAGAGCTGGAAGTCCAAAACCCTCGTAAAGTGATGGATATATAAGTGCAATTGCTTTTTTATAAAAACTTGGCAACTCTTTACTTTTTACGTTACTTAACCAAACTATTTTTTCTTTATTTTCCTCTATTTTTTTAAAAATATTTTCTGATTTAACCCCTCTTTGTCCAATTAATACTAATTTAACATCTTCTTTTATTTTATAGGATGCCCTTATGAAGGCATCTATTACTCTCTCAACATTTTTTCTTGGTTCAAGTGTACCTACAAAGAGGAAGTAGGGGAAATCTAAAGTTTTGCTTTCCTCCTCCTTATCCTCTAATATTATGCTTGAAAAAGAAGGTATCACTTTTATCTTCTTTAAAGGTATTTTCCAAAAGTAATTTAAGTCTCTTTTTGTATTTTTAGAAACTGCTATTAATACCTTTGCATTTTTAATAGCGGCTCTAAATATAGTATTCCAATAAAGGAGGTCTCTTTTTTTATAGTTTTCTTTTATTTTTAAAAAAGCAAGATCGTGGACAGTAACTAAATATGGAATATTTTGGTTAAGTGGAAATGCATAATTAGGAAAATGCACTAACTTTACTTTATATTTCCTTAGAAAAAAGGGTAAAATGAAAATTTCTAAATAATGGATCCCTTTCTTTATTGTTTTAATTTCTACAAAGTTTATTTTTTTATGATTAAATGTACAAAACTCTTCATTTAGATCTTTAGGAATAAATACAAATACTTCTTCTTTATCAATTACTTTAGAAAGGATTTTTATGAGAGCTTTAAAATATTCCCAGAGTCCACCCCTTTTACTTTGCCCATGAATCGAAAGTCCGCTTATTCCAATTCTCATTTTTTTAATTTATAATTATAACTTATGGAAAGTAAAGATAAAATATTCATTTCTTGGACCCATGGTGCTTCAAGAAGAACGGACTCTCTGGCAAAGTATATTGATTTTAAAGTTTTCCGCTTCTCTCTTTTTCCAAGAAGACCCCTTTTTGCTTTACTAAAATATCCAATCCAACTCATTGTTTCATTTTATTTCCTACTAAAAAAAAGACCAAAAATTGTTGCAATTGAATTCTGTACACCCTTTATTGGTATTTTGGGATATATCTATAAACTTTTATTCAAGAAACCTTACATAGTAGATCTACATTCAGGTCCCATAGTGTCCAAAAAGTGGTCTTTTTTAAAACCTCTTACAAATTTAATTTTGATTAATTCAGATGTTATTATTCTTCATGAAGAAACTATAAAAGAAAAGATTCATTTTAAAAAAGAGAAAAATCTTTTTGTTTTAAATGATCCTCCAATAACTTTTGAAGATTTTTCCTTGGGTTTCAATAAAGTTATAAAAGAAAAGGATTATTTTGTCTTTCCAGCTTCTGGAGATTCTGATGAACCAATCGAGGAAATTATAAAAATTTCAAGTTTACTGAGTGATTTTAATTTTGTTATAACCGGTAATGTTAAAAGCACCCATAAAAAAATACCTAAAAATTTGATATTTACTGGTTATTTATCTCAGAGTGATTATTATAGTGTTTTAAAAAATTCAAGAGCTGTTATCTCTCTAACTGATTGGGACTATACATTAACATGTTCTTCTCTTGAGGGTTTAATTTTTGAAAAGCCAGTTATTGTTTCAAATAAAGTGGCTTTAAAAAATTTTTTTAAAAGTGCTGCATTGTATGTAGAAAATAAATGTGATTCTATAATAAAGGGAATAAAAAAGTTGAATTTAAATTATTCTTATTACTCTGACGAGATTAGAAAACTAAAAAGAGAATATATTTTAAAATGGAGTGAAAACTTAAAATTACTTAAGGACCTTATATTTTCCCTTGAGAAGCTCTATTAAGCTATCAATTATTATTTTTTCCTCTCTTTCAATTCCAAAAATTAAAAATAAGAGGAAATAAATTAAATAAGAAATCAAAAAATTACCTAAAAGGTTAATAATTTTATTATTTAGAAATTCAAGAAAGAAAAGATTTATCAAAAAAATTAAGGCAAAAGTACAAATTCCCTGTGCTAAGGGTTTAAAAGTTTTGAGATTATGAGTTTTGAATTTCATAAATTTTTTAATTTCAAAAAGTCCCAATGTCCTTAGTATTATTAAAGAAAGTGAGGTAGAGATTGAAGCACCTAAAATTCCGAATTTAGGTATTAAAGTAACTGCAAGTAAAATGTTTATTATAAGACCAAAAAATGTTGTAACTGCCCACTCTTTCTGAAAACCACTCATAGTTAAAGTCATGGGGCTTTCTCCTAAAAGATTTTGGTATAAAAGACCAAACAGCAAAATCAACATAGGAATATAACCTTGTATAAATTCATTTCCAAAGACAATTAATAAAAAATCTTTTCCAGAAAAGAAAAAAAAGATAAAAAGGGGTAAGGAAAAATGGAGTGTCCATCTTATAATTGTTTGATATAAAGTTTTAAGAGATTCGTAATCTCTTTTGTAACTCAGAGTAGAAATAAAAGGGGCAAAAACTTCATTTATTGCTAAAAGAAGTACATTAGCCATTTCTGCTGTTCTTGCAACAGCATTATAAATTCCTACTTCCTCAGAACTTCTAAATATGCCCATTACTATAATGTCTGTCCAGGCGAATAGAAAATAAAGTATTGAAATAAAAACTATTGGATATGAAAAAATTACAACTTCTTTAAATAGGTCTTTTTGGATAGGTTCCTTCTTTTTTGTGTTTATCTCTTTTTTAAAGAAATATAGTATTAGTAAAAGCGAAATGATCGATGAAAATAACCATGGTAAAATTGAGACAAAAATTTTTTTACCAAAAAAATAAAAAAGTAAAAATAGAAAAACAATTTGTAAAATAGGTCGAGAAATGTTTTCACTTAAAACATAGTAAAGCATCTTCTTAAATCCTCTTGAACTATAGGCTAAAACAAGTAATGAGGTATAAAATGGAAGGGTTAGAGAAAAATAAAAGAGTCCTTCTTTGATTTCCTGTTTTTTATATAAATTGGATAGTACTCCTGAAAATATATTTGTAAGGGTTCCCCAAAAAATTCCAGATATAAAGGATAGAAAAAATAAAAAATAAGTTAATTTTTTGATATTATATATATAGTTTTCTTCCCTTAAGATTGATATGTACCTTATTCCACCCCTTTCAAGTCCCAGTTGAGAAAATCTTAGTACAATGTTTATAAGTGTGTAGCATATTGTATAAATTCCGTAAATTTTTAACTCAAGAAGTTTGATTATCAAAATCTGATAAAGATAACCGCTTAATCTTTTTGTTCCTTCACCTATTATATTTATTAATGTTCCTGTGAAAAGAGTTTTTATTTTGTTTTTAATTTCAATTTCTAATTTATTTTCTTCCATTTGAAAAAGGTAATATAAAATAACATGGAATTTTAAATCAATTAATTTTTGAGATTAGGTTATAGTTTTTTGTATATTAAAACTATGAACAAAAGAGATAGGTGGTCGACAAGAATTGGTTTAATTTTAGCAATGGCCGGAAATGCTATCGGACTTGGAAATTTTTTGAGGTTTCCTGTTCAGGCAGCAAAAAATGGCGGTGGTGCCTTCATGATACCTTATTTTGTTTCTCTCTTACTCCTTGGAATACCTCTTATGTGGGTAGAATGGGCAATAGGTAGATACGGAGGAAAATTTGGGCATGGAACCTCTCCTGGAATGTTTGATAAACTGTGGAGAAATAGAATTGCAAAATATCTTGGAGTAATTGGGCTAGCAGGTCCTATTGCTATTGTAATCTATTATGTTTACATTGAATCATGGACTCTGGGTTATGCTATTTTATCCCTTTTAGGAAAGTTACCAAAAGTTAAAGAAGGTGAGAGTTTTGAACAGATAAATAGTGTTTTTGGAGGTTTTCTTTCCAATTATGCAGGATTTAACGATGATCCTACAATTTTTTTAAAACCTTCAGTTTTTTCTTATATAATTTTTCTTTTTACACTTTGTTTAAATTTCTTTGTTTTAGCTAAAGGTATATCAGCTGGAATAGAGATTTTTGCTAAATTTGCTATGCCTACTCTTTTTATATTTGCTTTAATTCTTCTTATAAGGGTATTGACACTTGGTTCGCCTGTTGATCCTGAAACTTCTGTTTTAGATGGTCTTGGATTTCTGTGGAATCCTGATTTTTCTTCTCTTTTAAATCCTAACGTTTGGCTTGCAGCAGCAGGTCAGATTTTCTTTACTTTAAGTGTGGGAATGGGAGCAATTCTAACCTATGCTAGTTACCTTAGAGAAAAGGATGATATAGCTCTTTCTGGATTGTCAACAGCTTCTTTAAATGAGTTTGCTGAAGTGGTTCTTGGTGGTTCTATTGCAATACCTGCTGCTGTTGCTTTTTTTGGTCTTGCAAATGCTAAAGAAATAGCCCATTCTGGAGCTTTTAATTTGGCATTTGTTTCAGTTCCTGCTATATTTTCTTTTTTGCCACTTGGCTTTATTTTTGGTTTTCTTTGGTTTTCCTTACTTTTTTTTGCTGGTATAACATCGTCACTTGCCTTAACACAGCCAGCCATAGCTTTTCTTGAAGATGAGTTTAAAATTAAAAGATCAAAGGCTGTTTTATTAGTTTTTGCTTTTATATTCACTTTTGCCAATTTTTCAATTTTTATTAAAGGTTTTCTTGATGAACTTGATTTCTGGGTTGGTACTTTCTTTATTACTTTTTTTGCACTTGTTGAGACTATAATTTTTGTATGGATATTTGGTCCTAATAGAGCTTGGGAGGAGATAAATAGAGGTGCTGATATTAAAATTCCGAGAATTTTTTATTACATATTAAAATATGTAACCCCAATAATTCTCATTATTATATTTACTACTTGGATTTTTCAAAATATAGGTACTGTATTTCAAGAAACTTCAATAGGAAAATGGATTGCAAGGATTTTTATTCTTTCTTTCTTTTTATTCTCAAGTTTTCTTGTTTATCTTGCCTTTAAAAGGGGAGAAAAATCATGACCTTAGGAGGGTGGATTTTTTTAATCTTTGGGTGGTCTCTTGTGATCTCACTTGTCTCATTCTGTATAAAAAAGATTCTTGAGAAGGCTAAATGATTTTTAATTGATCCTTTTATTTTGAATATAATTTATAACTCCCTTTATTATAAAATCACATTCTACATTAACAAAATCTCCGTTTTTTTTAAATTTTAAATTTGTCATATTGTAGGTATGAGGTATAATCATAACTTTAAAAGAATTTTTATTAACATCTTGAATTGTTAATGAGATTCCGTCAATTGCAATTGAGGCTTTTTTAAATATGTATTTACTAAATTCTTTTTTCAATTCAAATTCAAATTCAAACTCAGATTGAAATTTTTTTATTTTTCTAATCTTTGTATAAAAATCTACATGACCTTGAATTAGGTGTCCACCAATGTACTTTGAAAGAGTAAGAGGCTCTTCAACATTGACAACCATTTTCTTTTTTAAAACTTTACCAAATTTTGTATCCCTTAAGGTTTTCTCAGAAATATAAAATACAAATTCTTCATTCAAAACTTTTTCAACTGTCAAACATACACCATCAATACTTACACTTTCTCCCGGTTTAAGATTAGTATTTTTAATTTTTACTACTATTTCCTTACCACTACCTTTTTCCCTTATTTCAACAATTTCACCAGTTTTTTCAATAATTCCTGTAAACACTTGTTACCATAGATTCATTTTTTCTCTTACTTCTTCCATAGTTTTTCCTGCTACTTCCTTGGCTTTTATTGTTCCCTCAAGTAGAATTTCTTTCACTTTACTATCTTTAATTTCATTCCTTTTTTCTCTAATCGGTTCAAGAAAAAGGTTCATTTTTAGTGAACACTTTTTTTTACATTCAACACAACCTAATTTACCCGATTCACAATTTTCTTTTATTTCTGGAACTTCCTCTGAGTTTACAAGATTATGGTAAGCAAAAACTACACAACCCTCAGGATGACCTTTATCTCCTAACTTTATTTTTTGTGGGTCTGTAAAGGCCCTTTTAATTTTACTCTCTAATTCCTCTTTACTGTCAGATAAAAAAATGGCATTATTTAAGGATTTTGACATTTTTCTTTTATCAATTCCAGGTATTCTTGGTGATTCTGAAAGTATAGGTTCAGGGATAGGAAATGTCTCACCGAAAAGAGAATTAAATTTTCTTGCAAGCTCCCTTGTAAGTTCAAGATGGGGTAGCTGATCTTCACCAACTGGAACTTTTTCAGGTTTATAAAGGAGTATATCTGCAGTTTGAAGGACAGGATAACCTAAGTGTCCATAGGAAATGAGTTCTTCAGTTTTACCAATATCTTTTATTTGTTCCTTTAGGGTTGGATTTCTCTCGAGTCTTGACACAGTAACTATCATTGAAAGTAGTAAATGAAATTCTGCGTGTTCTTTAACACTCGATTGGACAAATATTACAGATTTATCAGGATCAATTCCTATTGATATCCAATCTTTAGCGGTTTCAATTATATTTTTTTTAAGAATTTGAATTTGGTTTATATCAGTGGTTAGAACATGCAAGTCAGCAATTTCAAAAAAACAACTGTACTCATCTTGAAATCTGATCCAGTTTTTGAGAGCACCGAAGTAGTTTCCTATGTGAACTTTTCCTGTTGGTCTTAATCCTGATAAAATTCTTTTCAATATGTAAACAGAATCCCTATAGAAAAAGAAAATCCTGTTACACCTTTTTCTTCATCAGAAAAGTGTAATTCGAATGGTAAGGCCATTTTTCTTGTTAAGATGAAAACTGTGCCAATACTTCCATGAGCTTCAAGGGAGGTTTCAGAGTGAGTCTTATCATTTACTTCGAAATTAACACCCTCCGCACCGATTCCAATTAATAAATAAGGAATAAGTTTTAAATTTTCCTCTTCAAGCTCTAATGGAAAATCAATTAAAAAATTGGCACTAAATGAGAAATAAATTGTATTTTCGCCGAACCCAAGATTCAAAAGTGGGTAAAAAGAGGCATTAAAGGGAATATCCGGTTCTTTTTCATGAATAACTAAATTAATATCACCTTGAACTCCGAAAAAGGGAGTAAAAAATAATGAGCCGTTTATCCCAAAATCAGATCTTTTAGAAATTTTTTTTCTGTAATTTCCCATAATTCCTATATCTTCTGCAAGGATAAGGTGTGCACCAAAAGAATTTGGTGCTAAAGCCTTTGATAATTTAATATGTGGCGTAATTTGAAGAAAAATTATTAAGTAAATCATAAATTAAAAATAAGATATAAATTTTGTTTAATTCAAGTATTATGACAATGGCAAGGTGATTTTTTGCATTTAGGACAAAGGGGAAAATATTTTTCTTTAAAGACCTCTTCAAGATCAATGCTTTGTAAGTTACATATTGTCAGAAACCAGGCAAAGACATCGGCTGTTTCATTTTTTATCTCTTCTTTTGAACCTTTTCTGATTGCTTGAAGCCATTCTCCCACTTCTTCTATGAACCATAAAAGGTTTTTTGAAAATTCCCTTTTTGTATCTCTATTAAAGTAAATTTCCTTTATTAAAGTCTGTGCTTCTTTAATTTTTAAACCTTCACTTTTTAAAAGTTCAAACCTACATAAATTTTCAAAGTGATCTAAAATTGAAAAGGCTTCATCCGGTGATTTTCCAAAAGAGAAACTGCCATGATCTTTAACATGAACAAGCTTAGTTTTACTTTTTATTTTGCTTTTAATTTTTTCCTTCCAATTTTTTTTTGAAATTATTAAAATGTTTTCTTTTTTTAATACTTCATCCTCTGGAATTTTTTTTCTTTTTGAAAAATAAATGTTTGTGAAAAAGGAGTGGGCATGAAAAATTGTTTTTATGTTTTCAAAATTTTTGTAAATCCATAGGTGAAAATCTGCTTCTTTTGATGCTTTATTAAGAAGTTCTACTCTTTCATTTAATCTAATTTTGATAAGATCCCTTAAAGTTATTCCCTCCTTTGGGAAACCAGATGGAGTTATATAAACTTTATTTTTTTCAAAAATAGAGGCATTCCCTGAAAGACCATAAGAAAGCCCTTTTTTGTATATGAGATTAAAATAATTTATAAATTTATTTAGCAGGTATTTTTTCAACTCCGCCCATATAAGGTCTTAAAACTTCGGGAATTACAACTGACCCGTCCTCTTGTTGATAGTTTTCAAGTATTGCTATGAAAGTTCTGGGGGTTGCAAGGCCAGAACCATTTAATGTATGGACGTATTCAATTTTTCCATTTTTTCTTCTAAATCTTGTGTTTGTTCTTTTAGCTTGAAAATCTTCACAGTTTGAAATTGAGGAGACCTCAAGCCATCTATTTAAACCAGGTGCAAAAACTTCTATGTCGTATGTTTTTGAAGCTGCAAAACCCATATCACCAGTACATAGTAAAACAACTCTATAAGGTAGGTCGAGTTTTTGGAGTATCTTTTCAGCATCCCTTACCATTTTTTCAAGTTCTTCATAAGATTCCTCTGGTTTTGTAAATTTAAAAAGCTCAACCTTGTTAAACTGATGTTGTCTTATTATCCCTTTTACATCTTTACCATAACTTCCAGCTTCTCTTCTAAAACAAGGTGTGTAGGCTACATAATATATAGGTAGATCCTCTTCTTTTAAAATTTCTTCTTTATGAAGATTTGCAAGAGCAGTTTCAGCAGTTGGTAAAAGGTATAATTTCTCATCTAAGGTTTTATACATTTCTTCGTCAAATTTTGGTAAATGGGCACTCCCATAAGCACTTTCGTCTTTTACAAGTACTGGAGGGAGGATTTCTACATATCCGTTTTCTTTTGTTGCTATATCAAGAAAAAATTGTATCAGAGCTCTTTCAAGAAGAGCTCCGTATCCTTTATATATGACAAACCTTGAACCAGAGATTTTTCCTGCTCTCTTAAAGTCTAATATGCCGAGCTTTTCTCCAAGATCAAAGTGAGTTTTCACTTCAAAATCAAATTTTCTAATTTTTCCTCCATCTCTTACTATTAGGTTTTCTTCGGATGATTTACCAACTGGTACACTACTATGTGGTATGTTAGGAATTTCTGATAGTTTATTTTCTATTTCAGACTCAATTTCCCTAAGTTCTTTTTCTAAGTTTTCAATATTGAAGCCAATTTCTTTAGATTTTTTAATAAGTTCTTCTGTATTTTTATTTTCTGATTTAAGCTTCTTTATTTCTTCGGTTATTTTATTTCTTTCCGTTTTGAGTTTATTAATTTCTGTGAGGAGTCTTCTGTACTCTTTTTCTTTTTCCAATAATCTTTCTAAGTCAAATCTAAAATTTCTTTTTAAAAGTGCCTCCTTTATTTTTTCGGGATTTTCCCTTAAAGTTTTTCTATCAATCATGGAAATTATTATAAATTTATATATATTTATATTTCAATGTTAAATTCTCTAAGTTTTCTATATAGTGTGGCTCTTGATATACCAAGAATTTCAGCTGCTTTCTTTTTATTACCGTTACATTCGTTTATTACTTTGATAATATTTTCTTTTTCTATTTCCCTTGTTTCTTCAATCTCCTTTAAAAGACTCAAAATTTCATCCTCTCCTATGTTTTCTTTATAAAATGTGATAATTCTTTGACTTATATTTTCAAGTTCTCTCACATTTCCTGGAAAACTGTAGTTATTAAGAATTTCAATTACCTTGCTATCATAGTTTGGTTTATTTATCCCCATACTTTTTGAATATTTTTCAACAAAATAGTCAAATAAAATTTTTATATCTTCTTTTCTTTCCCTTAGAGGAGGAACTTCTATGACGATAACGAATCTATAATAAAGGTCTTGTCTTAGTTTACCTGACAGGAGTTCTTTTAAACTTAAGTTGCTCGTTGCGATAATTCTAACATCAACTTCAATTTCATTTGTATATCCAAGAGGTTTTATTTTTTTTGTTTCGATTACTCTCAAGAGTTTTGCCTGTGAATTTAATGGCATCTCAGAAATTTCATCGAGTAGTAATGTTCCTCCTTCAGCTGCCTTAAAGACACCCTCAAAATCCTTTGTTGCTCCGGTGAAAGCTCCTTTTCTATAGCCAAATAGTTCTGATTCTATAAGCTCAGATGGTATTGCCGAGCAGTTAATTGGTAAAAAAATATTTTCCTTTCTATTTGAGTTTTCATGGATGAATCTTGCTAAGAGTTCTTTTCCAGTACCACTTTCTCCCAAAATTAAAATAGGAAAATCAGTTTTTGCAGCTACTTTTGCTTTTTCAAGTATTCTTACAAATTTATGGTTTTGACCAATAATCTCAACTTTTTCTTTTTTCTTTTCTTTTTTTATTTCCTCTTCAATTTTTTCTCTCTTTAAAATTTTATTAATTATATTGAAAAGTTCTTCCTTGTCAAAAGGTTTTGTTATGAAATCACTTGCTCCTTTTTTCATTGCTTCAACAGCTGTTTTGATATCGCCATAACCTGTCATA
Source organism: Caldifarciminales bacterium (assembly GCA_039630575.1). Taxonomy (GTDB): domain Bacteria; phylum Hydrothermota; class Hydrothermia; order Hydrothermales; family JAJRUZ01; genus JBCNVI01. The sequence goes on along the minus strand of JBCNUW010000017.1, from coordinate 15,421 downwards.
ACTACAACTTCCATTTCAGGAAAAATCTTTTTGATTTCTTCAATTAGGACCATTCCACCCATTTCCGGCATTACAAGATCGGTAAGTACTATGGAATAGTTTGGATTTTCTTTTATTTTTTTTAAAGCTTCTTTACCGTTTGCCGCAACCTCAGCGTAGAGATTTCTTTTCAAAAAAAGCTTTTTTAGAGTTTCTGCAAGTATTATATCATCCTCAACAATCAAGATTTTATCCATTTTTTCTTAAAGGTAATATTATAACAAATGTGGCTCCCCTACCATCATTTATTAGTTTTACTATTCCACCGTGAGATTCTACTATTCTTTTTACTATAGATAGACCAAGACCTGTTCCCTTAAAGGCTGGCTTTGTAGTAAAAAAGGGTTCAAAGATTTTATCTGCGTTTTCAGGTGGAATTCCCTTCCCAGTATCTTGCACTTTTATAATAACTCTCTCAAAGGGTGTTACGAAAGTTTGGACTTTTATTTCTCCTTCTCCATCTATAGCATCTACCGAGTTTGAGAAAAGGTTTAAAAATACCTGTTCTATCTCACTTTTTTTTCCGTAAATTACTATATCCTTTTCGTCTTCTTTTAAAAGTTTAAATTTTATATTTTTTTTCTGGAAAACTTTTTCAAATATTTTAGCTACTTCTTTAATCACATCAACTAGTTTAAATTCTGAATCTTCTTCTTCTGAAGGTTTGGATAACAGTAAAATTTTTCGCACGATTTCTTGACAGAATTTTACTTGAGATTCAATAATTTCTACATCCTCCTTTATTTCTTTTACATTTGTTTCTTCCTTAAGCATCTGAGCTGTAAGTAGTATTGTTCCCAAAGGTGTATTGAGTTGATGGGCTAATCCAGTTGCTATGCTTCCAAGGCTTGCAAGTTTTTCAGTTTCCATCAATTTTGAAAATATAGGATTACCTTTACCTATAGGAATTTTCAAGATTATGTATTTACCATTTTTTTTGAAATAAAAAAGAATAATGTCAAGATTTTCTCCCTTTTTGTTCTTCGTTTTAACCCATAGATCTATTCCATCTTTTTCTCTTGAAATAATAGAACTAATAATGTCTTCAGAGATTGTAGGGTCTTTTTTACCAACAATTAAGTTATCTTTATAGTCAAATAAATTCTTATGGGCTCTATTTTGATACTTTACAATTCCATTTTCATCTAAAATAAGTGCTGGAATTTCCGAATTTTTTAGATCTAAAGAGTATTTTAAAAAATTGCTGTAAAAGAGTATATTGAAGAGGATTAGTAAAAAATTTATGATTAAAAATTTTTTTTGTCCTGTTAAAATAAATAAAAGGAGAAAAGTTATAAGGGAAAAGTTTATAATTATAAATATCTTTTTATTCATTTTTATATTTAATTATATTTTAAGATTATGATAAAATTAAAAAAACCACCAAAAGTTAAATTTTTTGTTGGAATGATAGGTAAAGATGAAGACATAATGAAAGAAGCCCTTTTTATAATAAAAGAAAAAGCTGGTGATGTAGAGTTTGAAAGTTCTCTTTTTTCCTTCTCACATACAGACTATTATGAAGAAGAAATGGGAAAAGATCTAAAAAGGAAATTTTATTCCTTTAAACCTTTAAGAGAACCAGATGAAATTGTAGAATTTAAGCTTTTTACAATAGAGGTTGAGAAAAAATTTTTGGATAATGAGAAAAGAAAAGTTAATATCGATCCTGGATATGTAGAACTTTCAAAAATTGTACTTTCAAGCACAAAAAATTATTCACATAGGATATACCTTGGAAAGGGAATTTATGCGGAAGTTACCCTTTTTTTCAGCAAGGGAGAATTTATGGATTTTCCTTATACATATCCAGACTATAGGACTAAAGAGTATAAAGAATTTTTTAAAATGGTGAGAGATTCTTTAAAAAGGGAGTTATGAGGAAACTGAAGGTTGCTCTTGTTCACGATTACCTAAATCAGTGGGGTGGAGCAGAGAATGTCTTAAAAGAGTTATCGGAAATTTTTCCTGAGGCTCCAATATACACTCTAATTGCTGATTATAAAAAGGTAAAAGAAGAATTAAAAAACAAAAAGGTAATAACATCCTTTATACAAACATTTCCTTACAGTTTAAAATTTTATAAAGAGTTTTCAATTTTTTATCCACTTGCAGTTGAATTGTTCGATTTAAGTGGTTTTGATGTTGTTATAAGTTCCTCAAGCGGTTTTGCTCATGGTGTTATACCACCTCCTCATTCACTTCATATCAGCTATTTTCACACACCACTAAGATATGCTTTTCATTTTTACCACGAATATAGAAAAGGACAAAAATTTTTCTCTCGTATTTTAAAAGATATTGTTCTTCATTACTACAGGATTTGGAATTTTTCAGCAGTAAATAGGGTTGATTATTTTATTGCGAACTCAAGAGAAACTAAAAGGAGAATAGAGCTTTATTTTAACAAAAAGGCAAGAGTAATTTATCCACCAATTGATACAGAATTTTTTAAGCCATCAAATGAAGAAAAGGAAGATTTTTTTATTTTTGTTGGAAGGATAAGAGATTATAAAAGGTTAGATCTTGCTATTTCAGCTACAAGTGAACTTGGTTATAGACTTTTTGTTGTAGGTGACTATAAAGAAGGAAGGTTAAAGTCTTTTATGGGGGTAAATTTTTTGGGATATGTTTCTAAAGAAAAGTTGAGAGAACTTTATCAAAAGGCAAGAGCTCTCATTATGCCTGGTCTTGAGGATTTTGGTATAGTTCCACTTGAGGCTAACGCCTGTGGAACCCCAGTGATTGCCTTTAAGGGTGGAGGTGCACTTGATACTGTGGTTGAAGGTGAAACTGGTGTATTTTTTGAAAAACAGGATAAAGACTCTCTTATTGAAGCAATTCTTAAATTTGAAAAAATGAAATTTGATAAAGATGTTCTTGTAAAAAATGCTCAAAGGTTTTCAAGGAAAAGATTTAGAGATGAAGTATCTAGTTTTATAAATGAAATTCTTTAAATTTTTTGTTATATTTTTAGCTTTTTTATCCTGTAAAAAGAAAGAGATAATTAAAGACAAAAAGAATTCAGTAAATTATGAGATTATGGTGAGTTACAAGTTATCAAAGGGTGAAACTCTTGAAAGGGTATTGCTGTGGAAAATCCCTTTTATGAGCGTTTCGGAGGGATATTATTTTATTAAGTTTTTTGAAAGTAAAGTAAACACAAGAAGTCTTAAGGATGGAGATAAATTTATATTTCTCTTTGATGAAGACAAAAAACTAAAAGAGGTAAGCTTTATTAGAAGGGACACACCTTTTGTTATAAATAAATTTTTAAAAAACAATGAGTCCTTGGGATTTGATTATAAAAGAATCAGAAAAAAGTATGATATTGATACAGCTTTGATATTTGTAAGGATTAAAGAAAATCTATATGAGGCTTTTGAACCTTATGAGGGAGGTATTTATCTTGCTGATTTTATAGCAGATTGTTTTTCTTGGGTGATAGATTTCAATACAGAGGTAAGAAAAGATGATGAAATTATTGTCCTTTTTGAGAAGAAAAGTGTTGAAGGGGAATTTATAAGTTTTGGAAACATCTTATATATTCTCTACAAAGGGAAGTATACTGGTAAGAAAGATGCAATATACTTTAATGGTGCTTATTATGATTCATCAGGAAATTCTCTTGAAAGGTACTTTTTAAGATCGCCTCTTCCCTTTGGAAGAATTTCTTCAAGATTTAAACTAAAGAGATTCCATCCGATTTTACGGATCGTAAGACCTCATTTTGGTATAGACTATGTAGCTCCGGCTGGCACACCTGTTTTTGCAGTTGCCGATGGTGAGATAGTTTATGCAGGTTGGAAAGGAGGATATGGGATTTATGTAGAAATAAAGCACAGAAACAATTACAGAACAGGTTATGGACATCTTAAGAGACTTGCACCCTATGTAATAAGGGGTAAAAAAGTTAAACAGCGTGAAATTATTGGTTATGTTGGTTCAACTGGGCTCTCAACAGGTCCACATCTACATTTTGAGGTAAAAAAGGATGGTAAATTTATAAATTTTCTTGACTTAAAACCATCACCTAAGGTTGTTCTTGGACAAAAAGAGAAAAAAAACTTGTCTGATTTACTTTTAAAGATAAAGAAAAAAATATATGAAAAAAAATACATATTTCCCTCATAATATAAATTATGGAAAACAGTAAAGTCCCATACTGTGAGGTAAATCTAAAGAATCTTAAATATAATCTTAGACAAATATTAAAAAATACCAATTTACCCTTTTTCCCAGTAATTAAAACTGACGCTTACGGGGTTGGATTAGTTGAAGTTTCAAAGGCACTTTTCGAGGAGGGAGTTAAAAATTTTTGTATCGGAGATTTAGATGAGGCTTTTAAATTAAGTGATTCAAAGATTGAGGGGAATATAGTTATTCTTAACCCAGTTTTAACAAATGAGATCCCTGAATGTATAAAAAAGGAATTTGTTTTTCCTATTTGGGATAAGGGACAAATTAAAGATATAAAAAAATTTACTAATAAATTGCAAAAAAAAGCAAGGATTCAGATAGAAATTGACACAGGTCTTGGAAGAAATGGAGTTCCGATGGAAAAAGCTTATAATCTTGTTGAAGAGCTTTTAAACAGTGAATTTATTGAAAGATTTGGTATTTTTACCCATTTTTCAAAGGCAGAGAATGATAAAAGTTATACAGAAGATCAAATAGGAAAATTTTTGAATTTCATTAACACAAATTTTTCTAACAAAGAAAAATTTTTTAAATTTATTCATGCTTCTAACAGTGCTTCCTTTCTTCTTTTAAGGGATAAAGTACTTTCTTCTCCCTTCAATTCATTCAGATTAGGTCTTTTACTTTACGGTGTTTTACCAAATTCCACATTTAAAAATTTTAAGAATTTAAAACCTGTCCTAAAAGTAGCATCCAGAATTTTAAAGGTAGAAACACTTAGTAGAGGTTCTTACATAGGCTATGGAGGATATGTGAGGCTTAGAAAAAATACAAAAATAGGAGTAGTGAATTTCGGGTATTCCAGAGGTCTTAACAGGAATGTATGGGAGAAAGGTTATTTTATTGTAAACAAAAAAAGGGCAAAGATACTTGGAACATTAAGTATGGATTTGAGTGTAGTTGATTTAAGTCATATACCAGAAACAAGAGTTGGTGATGAGGTAATTATTGTGGGAAATGTAGGAAAAGATGAGATAAATTTTAATGACATTGCTGATTGGTCATTAACAATACCTCACGAAGTTTTTGTGAAGATCACATCTTCTTTATCTAAGGTTTATAAGTTATGATGGTTCAATTCCTTATTAAATTTTTTGTGTCATGAAAAAATACATTTCTTTTTTGTTCATCTTCCTTCTATTTCAGGGAGAAAGGGTTCACATTGTAAAAAAAGGTGACACATTGTGGGATATTGCTGCACATTATTATGGTAATCCATTTTTTTGGGTTGCAATTTGGAAAGTAAATATAGACAAAATAATGGATCCTCATTGGATATATCCTGGCCAGGAATTTTTTATTCCTGAAATTCCACCTATTGAAGGTGTTCTTTACCCGGTTTACGAAGCTAAAGTAGTTGAAAGAAAACCTATAGTACCTCGTGAGGAAGTTGAAATAAAGGTAGTAGCACCTCCTGTTCCAGCTGTTGCGAGAGATCTTGTTTTGTCCTCAGGTTTGATAATTCCTAAAAATAAAATTTCCTATGTTGGTATGCTAATTGGTTCAGAGGAGGATAAAGAGAAATTTTTCTTTTGGGATAAGCTTTATATAAATAAGGGGAATTTAGATGGTATTAAAGTTGATGACAAATTTCTTGTTTTTAAACTTGGAGAAGAAATTAAATCAAAAAGAAGGGGTATTTCTCTTGGGATTTTGGTTTTACCTCTTGGTGTGATAAAGGTTCAGAAAACAGAGGAAAGATCTTCTCTTGTTTTGCTTGAGAAGACTTATGAGATTATTTATTCAAATGAAAAGAATTACTTTAAAGAGATTGAATTCCCTGAAATTCCAACTGATGTTAGGATATCCCCTATAAAGGATAGAAAAATTGAGGCAGAGATTGTTTTTGTAAAGGAGGGTTCAGAGACAGAAATTGTTCCTTTTAAGATTGTCTTTATCGATGTAGGAAGAAACGACGGAGTGAAAATTGGGGATCTTTTTGAAATTTACAGAGAAGGAGAGGTGGTGAAGGATCCCCAGACATCGAAAGATATAAAATTACCTTACATATTTATGGGAACTGTTCAAGTTTTAAATACATCAGATTTTTCATCAACCTGTTATGTAAGATCTGTTGCGAAGACGGGAATAAAAGTTGGTGATAAGGTAAGGCTAGTGGGTGAGGTAACAAAGAGATGAGTTAAAAGATGGATGCCTATGTAATTTTTGCTCCAGGTACTAATTGTGATGAAGAAACGTTATATGCTCTTAAAAAGGTTGGGTTAAGAGCCGATATACTTTTATTAAAAAAGTGGCTATCTAATCCTTCTTTTATTTTAAATTCAAAACTATTAGTTTTCCCTGGTGGTTTTTCTTTTGGTGATTACATAAAGGCTGGGAAGGTATTTGCTTATTATATCAAGGAGAAGCTCTGGCATGCTATAAAGAAATTTTATGAAGATGGGGGATATATAATAGGAATATGTAACGGTTTTCAAGTTCTTCTGAGAGCCGGAATTTTGCCCTTCTTTGATGGAAAGGTTTGGGCTTATCTTTTAAGAAACGAAAATGGTGAATTTGAAGATAGATGGATTTTTTTGAAGGGTGAAGGAGATAGTATTTTTGTTAATGGTCTTAAAGGGATAAACCCTTTTCCTATAGCTCACGGTGAGGGAAGGTTTTATGCAGATAAAAGTATAATTGAATATCTTGAGAAAAACAGAATGGTTGCTTTTAGATATGTGGATAAGGATGGTAATCAAGCGAATTTATATCCATTTAATCCAAATGGTTCTGTAAATTCTATAGCAGGTATAACAGATTATAAAGGAAAGATTTTAGGGATGATGCCACATCCTGAAAGAGTTTTTGAAAGATTCCAAATTCCCTTAGTTTTTGAATTAGATAAAGAGCCAGGATTTTTGCTTTTTAAGAATATTGCCTTTAAAATATCAGAAGGTGTTTCTTTTAAAGTTTAGAAAAAAATTTGTATTCAGATTTTCATTATTAGTTTTACTTTCTTTTTTTTCTGCTATACTCTCAATTTTTTTTGTTCTCCATTATCGACCAATTTTTTTCTTTATCTTTTTTTCTTTTTATCTTTACTCCACTTATCTTTTGTATATTGAAATTAAGAGGTTTTTTTACTTTTTAAATTGGATTATAAAAATGGATTATGAAAGAGATATTCCTGATATTGTTCTTAAAAAGAATGATGATCTTAAAAGATTCATAATAGAGTTCAGGGATAAACTTGCTGAAGAAACGAAATTATTAAGGGAAAAAAAGATTTTGGAAGAATACAGACTTTCTTTCCTTTCTAAGATAACACATGAAATTTTTACTCCTATTTCAGTAATTAAGGGGTACATTAATTTACTTTTGAAAAAAGAAAGTGATTTTAAAAAACTCGATTACATAGAAAAAGTTTTAAGAGCAGTTTCCCGTCTTGAGGCGCTTATAAATAAGTTTGTTTCTGCAGCAAAAGGTGGTATTTATCCCACTTCTTTTGAATTTAAAATTTTTGATATAAGTGAATTAATTTTTGAGATATACGAAGAGAATTTAGCAACTGCTCATGAAAAGGGAATTAATTTTACTATGAATATTCCACCATTTCCAAGTACAGTTGTTGGTGATCCGGAGGCTTTGAAAACAGCAATAACCAACCTTGTAGTAAATGCTTTAAATTTTACTGAAGCTGGTGGAAAGGTTAGTATTGAAACAGAAAAAATTGATAACAAAATTAAAATTTCTGTAGTTGACACAGGTTCTGGGATAAGTAAGGAAGAATTACCCTATATTTTTAAGCCTTATTTTCAAGGTAGAGAGGCAAGAACAAAAAAAACTGGCATGGGGTTAGGTTTAGCGATTACAAAAGAAATCATAGAAGCTCATGGTTCTGAGGTTTGTGTAGAGTCTGAGCCTGGTAAAGGCTCTAAATTTTATTTCCTTTTACCTTTAAGCTTATAAGTTGATATTAGTAAGAATTCCAAACTGGATTGGTGATGCTGTTATTTCAAGGGGCTTTCTCAGGGCTTTAAAGGAAAATGTTGATAGTGAAATTTTTGTAATAGGAAAAGAGTATCTTAAAGATATTTTCTATGATTACAATTTTTTTGGTTTTAAAAGTTATAAGGATTACTTCAAAATTTTAAAACATTTTAAGAACATAGGTTTTGAGAAAATATTTATACTTCCCTTTTCCTTTTCATCAGCTTTTTTCCCTTTTTTAGCTGGTATTAAGTTTAGAGTTGGTATAGATAGTGATAACAGGGGGTTTATTTTAACTCATAAGGTTTCAAGCTTTTATATCAAAAGAGAACATCTTTTAAAAAGTTTTTTAAGATTAATTGGGCTTGAAGAAAATTTTAATAATTTTATTCCAAATTTTGATAAAATTAAAGTAGATGAAAAAAACGATTTAGTTATAATTGCTCCACAGGCAAGTTATGGTAAGACCAAGGAATGGCTTTTTTTCAAAGATCTTGCTAAATTTCTTTTAAAAGAGGGATTTGAAGTTCTCATTGTCGGTAAAAGGAAAGAAGAAAGTTATCCTAAAGGAGTTGTTGATTTAAGAGAGAAAACAAATTTAAGTGATATTTTAAAGATTATTTCTGAGTCTAAATATGTTTTTAGTAATGATTCTGGTATTGCTCATATTGCTTCTGCTTTGGGAAAAAAAGTTTTTGTTTTTTTTGGATCGACTTTACCTCTTTGGACTAAGCCGCTTGGTGAAAATGTATTTATCTTTTATAAAAAAATTTCCTGTTCTCCTTGTTTTAAAAGGGTATGCATGTTTGGAACCTATGAATGTTTAAGAAAAATTAATTTAGAAGAGGTTGTTAAAGTATTTAATATTTTGAGATGAAAAGGTTTATAAGAATAGAGTCCTCGGCAGGAGGGGGAAAAACAAAAAGTATAGTTGATAGGTATATTGAGCTTATAAGTAATAAAGTAAAGTTTAATAGGATATTGGCTATAACGTTCACTAATAATGCAAGTGAAGAGATGAAGAGGAGGATTTTGAGATGCTTAAAAGAAAGAGCCTTTAAAGGAGATGATTTTATTTATGAGGTGATTGACGGAAAGGATGGTATCATAGAAAATTTTTCTGATTTTTCAGTAAAGACCATAGATGCTTTTTTATATTCACTTTTAAAGAGTTCTGCTCTTGATCTTTCTTTGCCTCCTGAACCTAAAATTGAGGAGAATGTGATGAAAAGAATTAAAGAGGTTATGGATGAGTTTTTAGTTAAAGCTAGTTTATGTGATAGATTAAAAGATACTGTTATTAATTTCTTAAAATATTTATCTGATTTCTCTGAGTCTTTAGATCCATATAGAAGTATTGAAGAGTATTTTAGAGATTTTATAGAAAATGAGAGTGTTTTGTTACCGAATTATGATTTTAATCCTATAATTTATAGGGAGTTTTTCTTTACTTTGAAATCTCAACTTAATAGTAACAAGAAAAAGGATAAAGTTATTTTTCTTTCTGATATTTCAAATCTTTTATACGAATATGTTTTAAAATCTAAAGTTCCCTATTTATTTTTTAAGCTTGGGGAAAAATTTTATCATTTTTTAATTGATGAGTTTCAGGATACAAGTTTAATACAATGGAATAATTTAAAGCCTCTAATTGAAAATGCACTCTCTGGATATGATATGGAGGGAAACAAAGGAACTTTTTTTTATGTAGGTGATCCTAAACAGTCAATATATAGATGGAGAGGCACAAGATGGGAACTATTTGATGTTATTCATGGTGATTTTAAAGGAAAAATAGAGGAAAACGAGTTTAGTTTTGAATATTTAAGTGAAAATAAAAGGAGTGGAAAGATAATTGTAGAATTTGTAAATGATCTTTTTGACATCACTAATTTGAGTGAATATTTTAAAGTATTATCTGATGACAAAAAAAAGAATAATTATTTAAAGTATTTCAATGAAGTTATCAAAGTTTATAGAAATGTAAAACAAATTGCTGATGAGCTAAAACCTTATAAGGGTTATATAGAATTTAAAGTGATTAAGGGATCTAAGATTATTGCAGAGGAAGAAATTTTAAGTTATCTTGATTTAATTCTTGATGATTTAAATAAAAGAAAAAGGAGTTTAGGTGATATTGCAATACTTGAAAGGTTAAATTCAGACTGCCAAAGAGTTGTCAATTACTTACTTTCAAAGGGTTATCCTGTATTTACATCTTACAATATAAGTATTGAAAGTTTACCTCTTTTAAAAACAATTTATTATTTTTTGAAGATTTTAATAAATGAGAGAGATATACATAGTTTGTTGAATTTATTGCAGACAGAGTATTTTACTAAAATTTTTTCTTTAGATGAAAAAGATGTTAAAAAATTTATTCTTTCGGAGAATAAAGATTTATTTAAATTTTGTAAAATTTTTCCGAGTTTTGATTTTGCTTATAAATATTTTAAAAATTTACATAAAAATTTCTCTCTTTATTATTTACTATTGGAATTTGACTATCTTTTTAACATATCGAAGAGATTCAAGGATGATTATTTTCATCTTTTATCGCTTTTAAAGGTAATTTCGCAAGAAGTTGAAAATGTATCTACCTATGAATTTATTAGAAAGTTTGAAAGAGCAGAGTATATATTTTCACCTTCTTCAGAAAATGCAATAAAAGTTTTAACTTTGCATAAGGCAAAGGGACTTGAATTTGATGTTGTTATTTCTCTTTTTGCGCCAATGACACTTTTTGCAGAGAGGAGTAAATTTATTGTTAATGATAAATTTTTAGATAAACAGGAGATTTATTTAAAAAGAGAAGTTAAAAATGATGTAAAGTTACATAATGATGTTTTTAATATAATTCAGGAATTGAATTTACTTTATGTTCTTTTGACGAGAGCAAGGGAAGAAATTTATTTTGTTTTGGGAAGTAAATTTAAAAAAACTTTTAGTTATTTTGTTATGAATTACCTTAAGAAGCGTTTTGGAGAGAAAGATCTTTATACTTTTGGAGAAAAGAGAGTTTGTGAAAAAAAGGATGGTAAATTCAATGATATGATCAGATGGGAAAGGGAAAATCCTATTTCTGTTAAAAATTTGCATAAAAATTTATTCGTAAAAAGTGAATTTGAAAGCGTAGTAAAAAGACACAGCGAGGTTACAAGGGGAGAATGGATTCATTTTGTTCTTTCAAATATAAAGAATTTAAAGGAGGAGAATTTTAAGGAACTTTTAAGTGAAAGTTTTGAGAAAGCAAAAATTTTTTGGAGAGGTTTTAGGCATTTTGATGAAGAGTTGTTTGAAAAAATAGATTACTTTGAGACAAAGTTAACAAAACCTTTTTTAAAAGAGTTTTTTTTCACAGACAGTGCTGTTGAGACTGAACTTGAGGTTATGGATGATAATGGAGCGATTTTTCGTTTTGATCGGCTAATTTTGGATGATGTTTTAAAAGTTATTGAATTTAAAACAGGTGAGGAGGTACTTAAATCTCATTTTGATCAGATAAAATGCTATATGGTTATTGCAGAAAAAATATTTGCTAAAAAAGTTAAGGGATATCTTGTATACTTAGACAGGGAAGAAGTTTATGAGTTTTGATGTTAAGGTTTATTTATATAAAACACCTACCAATTTGTTGGAGAAGGTTTGTGAGGAGATAGCAGATTTTGGTAGAGATTTTTCAAAAGTAGTAGTTGTATTTCCAAATAAAAGACCGTCTTATTATTTAAAAAAAATTCTTTATGAAAGATTGAGGACTTCTTGTATTTTACCTTCTATATTTTCTTTTGAGGAGTTTGCATTTAAGATATTAAGTGAGAGAGAATATGTTTCTTTTGTTAACGATTTAGATGCTGTATATATTTTAAAAAGAATTTTGGATAAAAAGGGGATAAAAACTTTTGGAGAAGCTTTTAAGGATTTTTTTGCTTGGGGTAAAAAAATTTTGAGAGGGATTAATGAACTAGTTATGAATGATGTTGATTTTAATAAATTGAAAGTTCTTAAAGATTATGCTGAGATTAAAGACGATGTAAAAAATTTCTTTGATGTTTTGTCAGAGATAAAAGATGAGTATTATGAGGAAATATATAAGAGAAAAAAAGTTGATAAGGGGCTTTTGTTTAAAAAACTCAATGATTTTGATTTTGAGTTGCCTTACAAAAAAATAATATTTGCAGGTTTTTATGCACTTTTGCCGCTTGAGGAGCAGTTTATTTTAAAAATTTTAAAAAAATATAATTCTAAAATTTTCTTTTTATTAACAAGGGAAAGTAAGGCTATCTTTGAATTTATTGAGAGAAATAATTTATCAAGTGTAACAGTTGAGCCTTTGCCTAAAGAAAATTCTTTTAATTTTATAAAAGTAAAAGATTTCTATTCTCAATCAATTTTTATAAGGGAAAAACTAAAAGAAATAGAAGGTATGGAGGATAAGGCAGAGATAGGAATAATAGTACCTGATCCGTCAAGACTCGATATGCTTCTTGGTGAGATTTGTACTGATTTGAATGTTGAATTTAATATCACTATGGGTTATCCATTTAAACTTACTCCTTTTTTTTCATTGATAAAAAATTTCTTTGAAGCAAAACTCAATGTTAAAGAAGACAGAGTATATTTTAATTCTTTACTTAATTTTGTTTATCATCCCTATTTTGCATCCTATTTCCAAGAAGATGTACAAATTTTAGAAGAGAAATTGAAGGAACTAAATGAAGAAAAGGGCAAAATTTTTTTTTCCTATTCCGACATTTTTGATGTTAGATTATCTTCAGCCTTCTTATCAATTATCAGTAAATTATTTATAAAAACAGAGACTTTAAGGGAATTTATAGAGGAATTTAATGAATTAATATTAATTTTATCCAATAAGATCGAAGTGGATGAAAACATACTTTTTAAAATACTTTTAAATGAGACATACGAGTTAATAAATAGTTTTAGAGATTTAGAAATAGTTGATGAAAAATTTGGGATTGAGACTGTAAAGGAGATAATTTTATTTTGTCTTGAAGATTTTGAAATACCTTTAACTGGTGATCCTTTAAAGGGAATTCAAATTTTAGGAGTTCTTGAAGCTCGTCTTATTCCTTTTAAGAAAGTTTTTTTTCTTGATCTTATAGAGGGTATATATCCAAAAAGTTATAAGTATGATCCTTTGTTGCCTGAAAGTTTGAGGAAGATTGTTGGTCTTCCTTCCTATAAAGAAAATGAATCTATCTACAGTTATTATTTTTATCAGATTGTAGAAAATACTCCTTTTGTTTATCTTATTTTTTACAGTTCCGAAGGTGATGAAGATTTTACAGAATCGAGATTTGTGCAGAGACTTTTGTGGGAAAAGGAGAAGAAGGAGAAAAGAGTTTTATATGATGAAATTCCTACTTTTACTTACAGTATACTTTTGAAAAAGGAGAAAAGAAAAGTGGTTGAAAAGTGTGAGAAAGTGATGGAGTTGCTTTATGAAAAAGCTAAAGAGGGTTTTAGTGTAACAGAGATAGATGAATATATAAATTGTCCGTTTAGGTTTTATGAGTTTTCAATTGTAGGAAACAGAAAGTTAAAGGAGATAGAAGAGGATTTTGAAAGTAAAACATTTGGGATTTTCTTCCACGAAGTAGTTGAAAGTTTTTATAGGGAAAACTTCTTAAATAAAAAAATTAAGTGGAACGATAATTTGAAAAAGTTTTTTTTGGAGTTTTTTTCACAAAAATTTGATGAAAGGTTTGGTAAAGAAAGAGAAATTTTGTGGTTGAGAAAAAGTTATTTAAAACTTAAGGCTAAAAAATTTGTTGAGAGGGTAGCAAGAGCAGATTTTGGAATTTTAAAATTTCTTGAGTTAAAAGTTAATTTTGAAAAAGAAGTTAAAGATTTTAAGGTTAAAATAAAGGGAGTTATTGATAGAGTTGATCAAGTTGAAGAATCTTTAAAAATTATTGATTATAAGATATCAAAGGGGAACTTGGGAAGACCTAAGGTTTTAAAGAATTTAAAAAGAGGGGAAATAAGGGAAAGTTTAAGAAGTTTTCAAGTTCCTCTTTATGCTTTAATAGTTAATAAAACACTTGGACTTGATGTCAGAAAAGGTGCCTATTATATCTTTGCAACAGGAGATGTTATAGATTTTGAAATAGAGCAAAGGGGGAATGGTGAAAAATTTCTGAGTATTTCTAAAATAGATGAGATTTTAGAAAGTATTTTAAATGAGATTTATGATGAGAATATTCCTTTTGAGCCAGATTCAAGCAGTTGGTTTTGTAGTTATTGTCCTTATAGAGGTATATGTGGTGAATTTTAAAAATTAATTTTTATTTAGGAAAAAAAGTTAAGGGGTTTAGAATGTGAGAGTTTATCAATATTAGTTTTCAATAACCTATCTCTAACTTTCATAAAATTTTAGAGAGATGAAAATAATTATGAAAACTAAAAAATTAAAAAAATTTTTGCAGAGAAAAAAGACGGGAATTATCTGATTTTTTATGAATAAGGTGTGAAAGCTATAAAAATTTTTTGGGGGATAAATAAGATTTACCATTTATTGAAGTTAAAATCTTTTTGAGAGTCTGCTATTTTTTTTGATTGAAAAAAATCTATTTATGGTTTATAATTTTTTGAGAAAACGAAAGGGGGATTAATGAAAAAACTAATAAAAATGTTTTACATAGGTTTTATAATATGTGAAATTTCAGCGGAAGGGATTTATAGGGTGGAAGAAGTGGCTCAAAGGCCAAGAGGTGGACAATTTGATGGATTTAAGGATTTACAGGTTTTAGCGGGTTTTGATTCATTAAATACAAAGTTTATTGGAAACTGGCCATTTGGACCATCCTATGCAGTAGCATATGATCCTTTAAGAGCTTTTGTTTTCTGTGGTTCTGGAGGTGGTGTGTATATTTTAAATGTTTCAGATCCTTCAAATCCAGTTAAAATTGGAGAAATTCGCACTCGTGGGTTGGTTTTTGGATTATTTTATCATCAATCGACTCAAAGGCTTTATATTGCAGCATATGCAGGAGGTATTGAGATATGGGATGTTTCACAAGCTACAAATCCTGTGAGACTTGGTTATTATTTTACACCTGGCTATGCGGAAGATGTTTATGTTTCTGGCAATTATGCTTATGTTGCTGATTATGATGCTGGTTTAAGGATAATAGATGTTTCTAATCCGTCAAATCCTTATCAAGTAGGCTTTTATGATACACCTGGCTATGCGGAAGATATATATATTTCTTGCAATTATGATAAA
>JBCNUW010000016.1:0-46289 GCA_039630575.1 Caldifarciminales bacterium | reverse complement strand
TGGCTCAAATCTTTTGCTGTTTCTATCATAAACAAAATAGTTTTTCAAATTTTTCTTTGTTTTTCCTTTCCCTTTGTATGACCCCAAAATCCTTAAATATTTATACACTTTAAAAGGTTCTTATCTTTTACTCAATCAATCTTTAAATACATTTTAGCCTCTCCTTAAAATTAAAAGCTATTTTTAAGAATTTTTCTTCACCAAAAATAAAAAATTAAAGGGTCTAAAATTAAAAATTATTGAAAATCAAACAATTTTAAAATTATAAAGAGCCAAAAAATTTTTTAACTTAAAAATGAAAACATGGATTAAAGGAGAAATAGTTTAAACCATAAGTTCATAAGAAGGAATAAGTATTATTTCCTTTTCTTTTGCATACTTTTCAATTTCTGGTGTAAAGATATAAGAAACAAGAATTTTTATAGATTCCTTTGATATCTTTTCACACTTAATTATAAACTTATCAATCAATTTCTTTGAAAGTTTTGATTTCGCCTCACCTATTAGAACATATTCTTTACCATCTTTTTTTACTTTTCCATAAATATTTACTTCTAAGTACTCACCTTTTATAAAAATATATTCCCTTTTAAGTTTACCAATAACTTCAATATTATATTCTCTTTTTAAAATTTCAGGAAGCCATCTTATTGCTCTATCTTCAAGAACATAACCAAAGGCATGGGATAGACCACCGAGTTCTTCCCTTGTCTTCCTATGCTCACCAATTAGTTTCCCGAGCTCTTCTTCTGTCTTCTTAATTGCCTCAGCAAGTTCATAAACTCTTTGTTCTGTTTTCTTTTGTGCTTCTGCAAGCTCATTAATTCTCTCTTCTGTCCTTTTCTGTGCTTCTGCAAGCTCAGTAACAATTCTTTCAAGATTACTGATTCTTTCTTCTAGTTTCTTTTGTACCCCTACAAGTTCTTTTATTATCTCTTTTATCCCTACAAGTTCTTTATGAATTATATCTTCTTTAAGTACCTGAAAAGCTTCATATATAGGAAGCCTTATATTCTCAGGAAGTTTTTCTATAATCTCTTCTAAGGGTTTCATATTTTGATAATAAGTTATGGTTATTCATCCTTTCAATTGAAAATTATTTTGTATTTTTATGAATTCTGGTGGTAAATATTCACATAAATAAATATCACCTGCTTTAAAGAATTTTATTTTGGAATTATAGGCATTTTTTGAAAGAATTAAAAGTAGAATTGGATTTTTATCATGTCTTTTACCAACTCTTAAAGCCTCTTCTTTATTAACTGATAAATGCACATATTTTCTCTTTATTGGCTTTAACCCCTCTTTTAATATCTTTTCCAAATTCTTTCTGCTTGTTCCATGATATAAAATCTCTGGTGGCACTACTTCTTCATACTCTATTTTTATAAAACTATGTCCATATAAGGCCCTTATTTTATTTTCTTTTATTTCAAACCTCTTTTTACCACCCTTTTTTAAAAGCTCAAAAATTTCATCTTTATTTATTTTTGCTTTTTCACATAGTTCATCAATATTAGCAAAACCTTCACTATCTAAATTTATTCCAAATTTCAAAGGGTCATGCCTTAAGATATATGAGAGCTTTTTACTTAATCTTAAAAGTCTATCTTGCAATCTCTGGTGTTATAAAAAGTTTTATGTAAAATTTTTTTTCTTCTCTTAAAAGGATAAGGCAGGATGAATATCTAAATTTTAAAATTTCTTTATCTTCATCATTTATTATAAGAAGTGAAGTTAATTTTGAAAGATGGGGAAGATGACCAACAAGCATAATATTATTTTCCTCTTCTTTTAACTTTTTTGCCCAAAATTGTGGACTATCTAAAGGTAAAAGATTTTCACCCTGAATAATTCCTTTTTGAGGATTTAAGATTTTAAAAAATATTTCAGCTGTTTCCTTTGCTCTTACTTTTTCGCTATGAATTATTAGATCAGGTTTTAAATTTGTTTTTAAAAGGAGTTCTGCAACCTTTTTACTTTCTTCCTTTCCTTTTTCAGTTAAATGTCTTTCAGGATCTTCTGCCTCACTTTTTGCTTCACCATGTTGAACTAAAAAGAATAACTTCTCCATTTTTTAAATTTAAGTATTTTATGTTATTTCTAATCCAGCGCTATACAGGTAATCGTTCTCTGGATACCGTCTATTTTTTGAATTTTATTCACTATAAGAGAACCTAAGGATTTTAAGTCGTTAGCAGAAACATAAAGTATTAAGTCATGAAGTCCTGTAACAAGATGTGCCTCGTGTACACCTTCAATTTTCTTCACATCCTCCAGAACTTTCATATGTTTGTTTGCTTCTACATTAACAAGAATAAATGCTTTTATCATATTACACCTCCTTTTGTTTATTATAAACTAATTTTAAAGAATAAGTCTCAAATTTAAAAAAGCCTTAATTAAAATCTTATTTTTGACTTGATTAAAAAAGTTTCATTCCATTTATATACTAAGTGAAAAACTTTGTTTATTATTGTTACTTTTTATTTTTCAATTAATGCTTATATTATGAAAAGTTATTCAATATCGAAGATAAATCTGAAAGTTTAAGAGTAAAATTAACGAAACTCAGTTTTAGTTTTAATCTGAGAGTAAGACAATCAGTTCTTTTATTTTTGCTATAACATTTACTATTTTCTAAAATTTTTGATTAATAAAAGATCATAACATAAGATTATTTAAATAAAAAGGAATTTGGAAATGATTTTTTTAAAGCAATAATTTTATATACCACCTTAAAGAATATAACTACTTTATACAGATAATATTTGATTTTTGCTTTTTTTTGAGATATGATCATATTTTAACAATTTTTAAAGAAGAGTTGTTAAATTTTCTATATAGGTAAAAAAAATTTACTTGAACAAAATGAAGAAAAATTAGAAGGTAAAGATAATTTAGAAAGTAAAGATGCTAATACTCCCCTTAAAAGATGTTTCACTAATATAAAGAAGATTTTGAATGAATAAAATCTCATATCAACATGCTTTTTAAAGTAAATCCGGATTGCCAACTGATGCCAGAATAGGCCTGAGGAAACATATCTAATAAAATTAAAAAATTTTTATCTAAATTTTCTTTTGTTCTTGCCTAAAAAAATACTTCTTTTTATTTGACAAGTACAAGTGAAAGATGTAAAGATAATAAACATAGGGTTCAAGTCCCTTTGAAATTAGAAAAATTATGAAAATAAATTTTAAAAAGAACGGACCCCTTGTTATTAACTTCAATAGATTAAGGAAAGTAAAAATTAAAAAAGGTGAAATTGTAGAGGAGAAAGAATTCAATCTTTTTTCTTTATGTAGATGTGGACATAGTAAAAATAAACCTTTCTGTGATGGCTCCCATAAAGAAACTGGCTTTGTTGGCGATGAGGGTGAAATTGAAATTTTGGAGTGATTTTTACCTTGAACCTATAGATATCATACAAAAATAAAAAGTTTTATATTTCTACCTTTAAATCAGAAAAAGGACGTTTAACATATTTTAGACAAAATCTTTACAAAACTATAGAATTTGAGGGATGTACCTCATCACAGAATATTCCATAAACTTTTTGGTGATATTGTAGAAGTTCTTATAATTATGAGTGGCTAATGTTCAAAAAAAACTATATTTCTTTTAGTTTTTCATTCCATTTTACTACAAGCTTATCTCTTAAAGGTTTGTAAATTTTTTCATAAAACTTTCTTTGGGAAAGTAAATTGTCTTTTTCAAAAGATCTTAAAATATCTAAAGCTTCTTCAAAGAAAATATTCCACTTACTTTTAAACTTTTTTTCAATCTGCTTTTCAAAAATTTTTTCTGTGAGAATTTCACCACCTATTACATAATATTTTTTACCCTCAATTTCAACATAAAAAGCTTCTTCATCTCCTATCTTATCTGTTAGAATATGTTCTTTTTCTAATTTTTTAAACTTTCTTTCCCTAAATTCTCCATTTTTTACTTTAACTTTGAAGCCTCTTTTAGCAGCAGCATAAAATATTGCCCTGTTTAATCCAAAACTCTTTGACTCAATTAAAGATTTACCAAGACAAAAAGCTCTTGCAGCTTGTAGGGTAGCCATAACTTCAAATCGTCCAATTCTCATTTTATTAATTATTACTTTTGAGTTATAATAACTAACTTACCTCTTTAAAATGATAAAACAAAGAGGTTCAAATCCTCAAAAATTAAAATTGAAGTTTTTTGTAATGGCAAAAGCTTTACTTTTTGTTGGACACTCAGGTTGTGGAAAAACAACACTGTGTGAGAGAATATTATTTAACCAAAAGATAACCTCAAGATTGGGAAGGACTGATGAAGGTACAAGTATATTAGACTATGACCCAGAAGAACAGGAAAGAAAAATTACTATAAATTTAGGAATAGCTCATTTTGAAAATAAGGGAGAGAAGATTTTTTTGCTTGATTGCCCTGGTTTTATCGATTTTCAAGGAGAGTTTCTCTCGGGTATTCACATAACTGATATTGTATGTCTTGTGATAAGTGCTTCAGGTGGTGTAGAAGTGGGAACTGAAATCTACGGTGAAAAGGTCTTTGAGAGAAGTATTCCAGCAGCAGTCTTTATAACAAAAATGAAATCGGAAAATGTTAATATAAAGGAAGTCCTAAAAGTTTTGAGAAATACATTCGAAAAGAAATTTGTTCTTCTAACTTTTCCAATTGGAGAAGGTGAATCCTTTATGGGAGTTAAAACAATTTTTGAAGAAGCTCCAGAGGGATGGACAAAAGAAAAGGAAGAGACTATGGAGTCAATAGTTGAGCTTGATGAAAATCTTGTTGAAAAATATCTTGAAAAGGGTGAAATTTCTCCGTCCGAGATTAAATATGCAATAAAGAAAGGCATAAAGGAAGGCCTCATTGTACCTGTATTTTTTGGTGATTCCTTAGATGATAAAGGAATTAATGAATTTATCGAATTTGTAACTGAATTTTTTCCCTCATATAACGAATTAATTCCAAGAAAAGGGAGAACTAAAGATGGAAAAGAAGTAGAAATAAGTCCAGCTGAAGATGGAAGTTCTGTTGGATTTGTTTTTAAAACCATGAGTGACCCTCATCTCGGAGAGATAAATTATATAAGGGTTTTAAGAGGATCTATTAAAACAGGAACAGAACTTTTAAACCCTAAAAGAGAAATAAGAGAAAAAATAACATCCCTTTATCATGTACTTGGTAAAGAAAGAAAAGAGATTAATGAGTTAAAAACAGGAGAGATTGGTGCTATAGTAAAACTTAAAGATACCCATACAAATGATACACTTTGTTCAATAGATGATGTTGTTATTTACCCTGAAATAGACTTTCCATGGAGAAGTGTTCAGGTTGCTGTAATTCCAAAAACTAAGCAAGATGAAGAAAAGGTTTCTGAGGCTTTAAAAAAACTTGCTGCTGAAGACTCAACTTTCTCTTTTCATTATAACCCTGAGCTAAAACAGACAATTATAGAAGGTCTTGGGGAGATTCATCTTAATGTCATTGTTTCAAAAATGAAAAGAAGATACGGTGTTGAGGTCACTCAAACAAAACCTAAAATTCCCTATAGAGAAACAATAAGGAAAAAAGCTGAGGCTATGGGAAAGTATGTAAAGCAATCAGGAGGGAGAGGTCAGTATGGTATATGTAACATAAGAATTGAGCCTCTTCCGAGAGGTAAGGAATATGAGTTCATAAATTCCATATTCGGCGGCGCAATACCATCAAACTTTATACCATCAGTAGAAACAGGAATTAAAAAAGCAATGCAAAGTGGTGTTCTTGCTGGTTTCCCTGTTATCGATGTAAGAGTTGAACTTTATGATGGAAAGTATCACCCAGTTGATTCTTCAAATATTGCCTTTGAAATAGCAGGATCTATGGCATTTAGAGATGCTCAAATGAATGCTGATTCTTATTTACTTGAACCAATCTATGAAGTTGAAGTGATTGTTCCTGAAGAAATTATGGGTGATGTTATGAGTGATCTCAATTCAAGGAGGGGTAGAATTCTTGGCATGGAACCTATAGGAAAGAAAAAACAAAAAATCAAAGCTTATGTTCCACTTGCAGAGCTTTATGGGTACTCAAGTTCTTTGAGATCTATTGCTAAAGGAAAGGCTGTTTATTTTGCAAAGTTTAGTCACTACGATGAGGTTCCAAAGGAACTTGCTCAAAAGATAATTGAGCAAGCAAGAAAAGAAAAAGAAACATAAAATTTTGGTAAATAAATATTTTTTATTATACCTCTTCTTACTAAAATTTTGTATAAACTCTGTTAATCTTCCATCAGATTTTGATATTAATTTAGTTATTTTTTTAGATTTGATGCCTTCACCTATACAGCACCCTCGAAATATAAAGGGAATTTTAGAAATTAAAGGTAGTTTTCAGAAAGATCCTCAGTTAAAAGAAATTAAAATCCTTTTTGACGATTTTGAACTAAAAGTGCCCTTTACTAAAAACAAAGAAAATGTATATATTTTTAAAATCCCTCTCTCTCCAATAAATGTAGAAAAATTTGAAAAGAATTTGAAATTTAAAATAACTTTAGCTTATAAAAGAAAAATATTTGAAATAATTAAAGATAAAGTTGAAATAAAAAAGGTATACTAATATGGGAATTGATTTTGCAAAGTTACCAGTTTTCTTCTCAGTTTTAATCTATGTTTTTTTTCTTCTTTATTATATTTCAAGGGCAAGAAAAGGAGAAAAACTTTTTTTAAGGAAAATACCAGGCATTGAAGCGGTTGATGAGGCTATAGGTAGGGCTACTGAGATGGGTAGACCTATTTTATATGTACCAGGACTTTCCACAATTGATGATGTAGCGACCATAGCTTCTTTGAACATTTTGTCAAGAGTTTCAAAAAAATCAGGTGAGTATGAAACTGATATTATAGTTCCGAATAGAAATCCTGTTGTTTACACAGTAGCTAAAGAGGTTGTTAAACAAGCCTATGCTTCAATAGGAAGGCCAGATCTCTTTAAAGAAGACTCAATTTTTTACATCACTGATTCCCAATTTGGTTATGCTGCTGCAGTGTGCGGATTGATGGTTAGAGAAAAAACAAGTACCAACTTTTTTATGGGTATGTTCTGGGCTGAATCACTTTTACTCGCAGAAACTGGTGCTTCAACGGGCGCAATTCAAATAGCTGGGACAGACGCAATTACACAGCTACCATTTTTTGTAACTGCCTGTGATTACACCTTAATAGGAGAGGAATTCTACGCTGCAAGTGCCTATCTTTCTGGTGAACCCATTCTTGTTTCAACTATAAGATCTCAAGATGCAATGAAATTTTTAATCGGTTTTCTTATTCTTATTGGCGGATTCCTGAGTTTTATAGGAAGAGAAAATCTTTTAGAATTTTTATTTCCCAAATGAAAAAAGAAATTCCAATATTTATTGTGTTTTTCATCGGAACTATAGGATTTCTACAATACTTTATTGTGGGTCCACTTTCTAAATCAGTATACACTTTACTTCTCGAATGGTTTCAAGGTGTTCAAGGGATGGCAATTATTATGGCTGTTATCTCTCTTACAAGAAGGCATTTTCATAACTTAAAAAGAGGTAAGAATGTCTTTTATTCATTTGTTACTCTGGTTTCACTCTATGGAATGATAATCCTTGGTGTTTTCTTTGGAATAGGTAAAGGATCTACCTTTGATAAAATTTATGAATATGTGATGGTGCCCTTAAATGCTACAACCTTTTCCTTACTTGCTTTTTACATGGCTTCTGCCTCTTATCGTGCCTTCAGAGCTAGAAATTTAGAAAGCACACTTCTTTTACTTTCCGCCTTCATTTTAATGATAGGTTTTACATCTTTTGGAGACATAATCTCAGATAAGCTACCCTCTTTAGCTCAATGGATTTTAGATGTTCCTAATCTTGCTGCTCAGAGAGGAATTACTCTCGGAATAGCTCTTGGAATTCTTGCTACTTCCTTAAAGATTATGCTTGGAATTGAAAGGAGTTGGCTTGAATGAGTCTTATAGATAGGCTCTTAAATATACCACGTTTTGTAATTTTTATTCTTATAGGTCTTGCTGTTTTCATACCACTACTTTTTAAATTCTTATTACCTCTTAAAGTATTAAAGCCAGTAAAGGATGTTTATGATTTTATAGAAAGTTTACCTGAAGGTACACCTGTTATTTTATCCTTTGATTATTCTCCTGATGTTTTACCAGAGTGCTATCCCATGTCCTTAGTTTTGGCTAAACATTTGGCAAGGAAGAAGTTAAGGATTTATATAATGACACTCTACCCAGCAGGTGCAGGCTTTGCTCTTGATGTTTACAACAAAATATTAAAAGAATTTAATTTAGTTGAGAGGAAGGATATTGTGTTTGTTGGTTACTTTCCTTCCATAGCTGCAACTATTTTGGGGATTGGCGAGGATATAAAAAATGTTTTTAAATCTGATTATTTTGGGGTTCCCTTTGATGAAATTGAAGCCTTCAAGGGTGTAAAAAATTATGAGGATATAAAACTTATTATAACAATATCTGGTGCGGCAATTCCTGAATCATGGATGGTTTATGCTAACGGGAGATACAATGCTAATGTTGCTGCAGGAGTTACCGCTGTAATGGCTGCCCAACTTTATCCATACTATAGAAGTAGACAGTTCATAGGTTTAATCGGTGGAATGAGAGGAGCAGCTGAATATGAAAAGTTATTAGCTGCACATAACCTTGCAACAAAAGGTATGAACTCAATCTCTCTTGCAAATTTTGTCATGGTTTTACTTGTTATATTGGGTAATATTTCCTATTTTTTAAAAAGAAGGAGGAGAAAATGAGTTTAGATCCCTGGGTATGGATAAGTGCCTTTTTAACACTTGCAATTTTTTCTTTTTTATTTAAAGATAATCCAGTTTATAAATTTGCTGAACACCTCTTTGTGGGAGTTTCGGCTGGTTATTACGCTTCTATTTACTGGCATAATGCTATTTTAAGATTTATTGTAAAACCCCTCTCTGAGAAATTTTCAATTTTTTATTATAAAATAATATGGCCAGAAGCTTTTGTGAATATCTCTACTGTTTCAGCTTTTTTTTCATTTATTATGTATCTTGTTCCCCTTTCTTTTGGTCTTTTGTTTTTTTCTCTTCTATTTCCAAGATATTCTTGGCTCATAAGATACCCAATTGCCTTTCTGATGGGAATAGGCTCAGGTCTTTCCCTTTACCCAACTTTTAAAGCAAGGATATTCGATCAAGTCAAAGATACGTTCTTACCTCAATTTTCACAAACAGTTTACTTTTTAAATTCCCTAATTATTTTTATAGGAACTTTTACTGTTTTATCATATTTCTTCTTTTCAAAAGAGCATAAGGGTCCTTTAAAGGCATTTGCAAAGGTCGGTATTATTTTTATAATGATCGGTTTCGGCGCAGCTTTTGGCTATACAGTAATGGCAAGAATCTCGCTTTTAATTGGGAGAATTTACTTTTTAATACATGACTTTATTCACTTAATTTAATATTTTTGAACTCTTTATACCTCTTTCCTTTTACCTCCTGGTATCTCAAGAGGTATATTTTCCTTGCAAAGTGGGCATTCCTCTGGAGGAAATATCTTGACTTTTTGTTTGTAAATTGCATAAAAGGGTATTTCGAAATTTTCCTCTTTTTCTCTTCTGTCTATAAGAACAAGTATTCCGTTAACTTTTAAAATATTTTCACAAGCTTTCATAGTCTTTATAATTGAACCCCCTGTTGTTATTACATCATCTACTACTAAACAAGTTGAGTTAGGTTTTATTGAGAAATCCCTTCGTATTACGAATTTGTCATTTTCTTTTTCAGCAAATATTGCTTTTTTATCAAGCAAAAGTGCAAGGATTACTGCAATTATGGCACCACCTGTGAAGGGTCCTACAATAATTTCAAAATCAATTTTTTTTATGAAATCGTAAGAAAATTCAAGAAGTTTTTTAAGTTCTGTAGGATGGGATAATATTCTGAATTTTTCAAAATAAACATCTGAATGATTGCCACTTGTTAAAAGAAAATGTCCCCTTTTTAAAACTTCTAATTTTTCAAGTATTTCTTTTGGCTCCATTTTAGTATTTCATTTAATTAACAAAAACATAACTTTTAAATTTAAGCTAATCTATTTTTATTATCTTAAATGGACCAATCTTTCTTTTTCCTGAAAGTACATAAAGAAAATAAATTCCTTTCCTTAGATTCTTCAATTTTTCATCAGAAATTGTTACTGAATAATTTGAGGGATACCTTAGTGAATAGACCAAATCAAAAGTAGAGTTATAAATTAAAATTTCCATTTTCTCTTCCAGAGGTTTTAAAAATTTTATTGTCAGATTATCTTTTAAAAAAGATGAAATTGAAAGAATTTCTGGCTCAATTTTTATTGGACTTAATTTAAATTTGGGATTTGTATCATACTCACCTAATGGAGCTCCTCTTTCAAATTTTAAGATATAAGCATCAATAATGCCTGCATATGTCCCTTGATAATAAGCACCACCTCCTGGATTGTAAGTTGGAAAATTGGATGAACCAGTGAATCCAGTTACAAAAATATTATTTGAACCATCAGTTGTTATTGATTGGCCATAGTCATCATCACTTCCTCCATAGTAAGTAGCCCATGCTCTTACTCCAGTATTACTAAATCTTAAGAAAAAGGCATCATAGTAACCTGCATTTGCTGCTTGGAAATACGCACCACCTCCTGGATTATAAATTGGAAAATTGGTTGAACGCGTATACCCAGTTAAATAGACTTTACCAGACCCATCCACTGTAATTGATTCTCCACGATCATCCCCGCCTCCTCCATAATAAGTAGCCCATTTTCTTGCACCTAAGTTGTTAAACTTTAAAATAAAAACATCACGATCACCCGCATTGTATGATTGATAATAAGCGCCTCCTCCCGGATTATAAGTTGGAAAGTTAAACGATAGTGTTGTCCCACCTACATAAACGTTACCTGAGCCATCAATCGTAATTGACTCACCAGTATCAAAAGCATTTCCTCCATAATAAGTGGCCCATAACCTTACTCCTTGATTATTAAACTTTAAAATAAAACCATCATAATCTCCATAATTTACCCCCTGAAAATAAGTACCACCGCCTGGAAAGTAAGTAGGAAAATTGGTTGACTGTGTAGTTCCGGTTATAAAAATATTTCCTGAACCATCCACTGTAATTGAAATACCATGATCATAGGCACTTCCTCCATAATAAGTAGCCCAAAGCCTTACTTCTTGATTACTAAACTTTAAGATAAAAGCATCCCAATAACCTGAATTTGTTCCTTGGTAATAGGCACCACCCCCCGGATTATCAGTTGGAAAATCAGTTGAGAAGGTGGATCCGGTCAAAAAAATATTATTTGAGCCATCCACTGTAATCGAAAAACCTTCATCATGACTATTTCCTCCATAAAAAGTAGCCCATAACCTCACTCCTTGGTTATTAAACTTTAAAATAAAAACGTCATTTAATCCATTGTGTGTACCATCATAATAGTCTGGACCAGGTGGATTATAAGTAGGAAAATCAGTTGACTGGGTTCTTCCAGTTATAAAAATATTACCTGAAACATCAACTGCAAGTGAGAAGCTCTCATCGTAATTATTTCCACCATAATAAGTAGCCCATTGCCTTATTCCTAGATTGTTGAATTTTAAAATAAAAACATCTGTTTGTCCGTTATGAGTGTTGTCATAATAGCCTCCAGTTCCTGGATCAAAAGTTGGAAAATCTGTCGATAAGGTATGTCCAGTTACAAATACATTACCAGAACCGTCAATTTTAACTGAATAACCATAATCGAAACTGTTTCCTCCGTAATAAGTCCCCCATAAAAGTGATAAAGGAGGGTCTATGATTAAGTCTTCTTTTTTGTTAAAATTTTTAACTTCAAAAGAAATTTCATTTTTACTATCTTTTTTATAAAAAACTTCGACTTCTTGCAAACTTTCCTTTCCATAAGATTTTATATCGCCATCCTCTATAATTCCAATAGGTGTTGAAAAAATAAGTTTTTTTCTATTTTTACTGATATTAACTTCTGCTCCCTTTACCCTAATTCTTATTTTTGAAATATCTGCTCCTTTTTTAATCTCGAATTCGTGGTGAAGTTTTTTATCCTCATATTTCCACAACCAATCAACTCCAGGATATATATTTTTTATTTTAACTTTCTCATAAGACATAACACCCAAAATTCCTTCAGGACATGGGGGTAAATAATAATTTGAATAACCAGGTAAAACATCAAAAAATTCCATATTTTCACCTTTTATATCTGCACCAACAAGCTCAACATCAATCCTTGCACACTCCAACTTAGAATTTGTAGGTTTATAAATTACATAACTTACACCACTTTTTGTTATAAATATTCTGTATCCTTTAAGTTTTGCGGTTAGAAGAACATTATTGATAGGTTTACCCTCAAAATCCTTTATTTGACCCAGATTTCTCTCAAAACCCATATATTCACCTATCAAATTTTCTATTTTTTCTTCATGTGTAATAGATAAATTAGCTTTTAGACTATTAAAGCTTATTAGTATGAGAAAGGTATTTATAAAGTTTTTCATCATTTTCTCCTTTTTTAAATATTATAAGGAAAATTAATAGTCTGTCAATTGATAATAGATTTTTTCATTTTTTAATCCTTCCGAAATTTTTTTAAATTCGTATCCTTGTGATTTTAGCTCTTTTATTAGATTTAAAAGAAAAACTCTATAATCTCCTGTGTCGTTTTCAGGTGAACCAAGGTGTAAAAGTAGAATATATCCTCTTTTATCTTTTATTTTTAAAAATTCTATAAATCTTTTCTTATAGTCTTTAACACTTTTCCAATCAAGAAAATCGAAGGACCACCTTACATGGACATAACCCATTCTACTTGCCCATCTTATTATTTCCCTATTTTCTTCCCCATAGGGTGCTCTCCAAATATATTCCATTTTGTTACCAGTTAACTTTTCATACAATTCTTCGGTTCTAAAAAGTTCGCCAAAGATTTTTTCTGGTGAAATATCTTTTTTTGTAAAATTTTTCCTATTTATTTCATAAGTAGTAAGATGGGGGTGTGAATAGGTATGATTCAAAACTTCATGAGAATCTTTAATTATTTTTTTAACGATTTCTGGGAATTTTTTAATAAACTCTCCTGTTAAGAAGAAAGATGTTTTGATATTATTTTTTCTCAAAACATCTAGTATAAGACTTGCCCTTTGAGCGTAACTACCTCCATCAAAAGTTAGATATATTTCTTTTTTGTCAGTATTAAATCTTACTATAGAAGCATCATTAATAAATTTTAATGATTTTTCTTTCACAAAAATTTTTTTTACAAAATACTCTCTTTTTTCTAAGAGTGGTTTTTTATACATAAGATAAAAAGATAATAAGAATAAAAAAAGGGACATAAAAAATATAATTCTTAAAAAAGGGTATGAAAGTGGATCTTTATAGATCTTTTTCTTTTTTAAATTTTTTTTAAAATTCTCATACAAATATAAATAACTACACTTGCTTGAGCAGAAAAAATGTCGAAACTTTTTTTGAGAACAAACGGAACAGATTTCTTTTTTACATCTAAAACATCTTCTTGTCAAAAACTTTTCAGGATGCTTTTCACATTTTCTTTTTTCTTTTTTCACTTTAAATAATTATAAAAAATGAACAAATTTATTTTAAATTTCGTCTAATATAAATAAAAGGTTCAAATCCCCTAAATTAAGAAATGCCATGAATGCTTTAATAATATCCTTAATTTTGTCATATCACGAGGGAGCTCTTCAAAAATTTTTACTAAGAAAAAATCCTGAAATAATTTTAAGGTCCTTAGCCTTTAATAAAAATCTCCAAAAAGAGGTAAACCTCTCAAAAGATGAAATAGAATTTTTGAAAACTCTTTATTTTGATCTTAAAAAAGAAACAGAAAAAATTAAGTCCGATATAAAAATTAAAGAAATTGAGCTTCAAGAAATAATAAAGTCCGAAAAGATTGATTTTGACAAAGTTGAAAAAATTATAAAAGAAATTTCCCATCTCGGTGAAAATTTAAGATTAAAGCAAATAAGAGGCTTTAGAAAGGTTTATGAAAAATTGGGTAGTGAAAGGTTTAACGAAATAAGAGAAATTTTAAAGGAATATAAAGAAGAAAAAAGGAGAATTTTTAAGAAAGACTGAGTGAAATTTTTATTATTTGAAAAGAACCTGTTTTATTGTTAATATGTAATCTATGGAGTTTAAGAAAGATAATCTCTTTAATGTTCCAGAAAAACCAGGAGTTTATCTTTTTTTTGATAAAAAGGGAAATTTACTGTATGTAGGTAAAGCAAGAAACTTAAAAGAAAGATTAAAAACTCATATGACTGTTGAATATGAAAACCCAAGATTGAGACTGCTACTAAATAGGATAAACACATTTCAATTCATAACAACTGCCTCTGAGCCTGAAGCTCTTCTTCTTGAAAATAACCTAATAAAAAGTAAAAAACCGAGATTTAACATAAGATTAAGAGATGATAAAAAGTATCCTTATATTAAATTAACTGTTAATGAGAAATTTCCAAGAATTTTTACAACAAGAGACCTAAGAGATGATGGTTCACTTTTAATAGGACCTTTTCACTCAGCAAAATCTTTAAGAAAAGCACTAAGAGTTGCTTTGAAAATTTTTCCAATAAGGACTTGCAAGTATGTCCTACCTTCAAAAAGAAAAATAAATCCATGTCTTGAATACGATCTTAAAAGATGTCCAGCTCCCTGTGTTGAAGGTCTTGTTAGCGCAGAGGAATATAGAGAAGTTGTAAAAAAGTTAGTTTTTTTCTTTTCGGGTAACACTAAAAGTGTAGAAGATTACCTTTTAGATGAAATTGAAAAACTAAAAGAAAATTTAGATTTTGAAAAAGCCGCAAGATTAAGAGATATCTTGTACTCCATTAGAGAAATCTCAAGGACACAAACTGCCGTATTAGATGAAAATAAATCAATTGATGTTCTGGCTGCAAGCGTACACTATCCTTTTGCCTCAGTTTGTATATTACGTGTAAGAAATGGGAAATTAATTGACATAGAAAGCTTTATACTTGATAACCCAATTTCCTCTGATGAAAAGGAAGTAATATTTTCTTTCATCTCTCAGTATTATCTCTCTGGAATTATTGGTTCTGAAGAAGTTGTTGTTGAGATGCTTAGAGAAGATCACTATGAAGTACAGGAAGCTCTTAGGATTAAAAGGAATGTTTCTATCCGTTTTAGAGAACCGCAGAATAACGATGAAGAAAAACTTATAAAAATGGCAAAGGAGAATGCTGAATATAAATTAGAAGAATATTTTAGTGAGAAAAAAGGTAAGGTAATAATATCTAAATCTGTTGTAGAACTTAAAGAAAATTTGAATTTACCCTTTCATCCGATTCACATTGAATGTTTAGATATCTCTCACTCTTTTGGTGATGAAAGAGTAGCTGCTATTGTAGTTTTTAAGAATGGAAAAAAGGATAAAAAACTATATAGAAAATTCAAAATAAAAACAGAAGATATAAAGTCAGATCCACATATGGTTTATGAGGTTGTTAAAAGGAGGTTTAAAAGATTAAAAGAGGAAAACGGAAAACTACCAGATCTTTTTATAATCGATGGAGGAAAAGCTCAACTTTCTGCTGCCGTAAAGGCACTGAGAGAACTTGATATTAGCGATGTTGCGATATGTGCTTTTGCTAAAACTTATGATCAACTTTACTTTCCTGATGGTAGAGTGGTTATGATTCCTAAAAAGTCTAGTGCAATAAAACTTTTAAGAGGCATAAGAGGTGAGGCTCACAGATTTGCCTTGACTTATCATAGAGATAAGATGGTAAAAAAAATTAAAATTTCTGAACTTGATGGAATCCCAGGGATAGGTGAGAAAAAGAAAGTTGAAATTCTTAGATACTTTGGGTCTATTGAAAGATTGAAAGGTGCTAGTGTTGATGAAATTTCAAAAGTCAGAGGCATCGGAAAAAAACTTGCAGAAATAATTTATGAAAGACTTCACAGTTAGTTTAAAATCTAAAATTGGTAAAATTTCTATAAAATTTGAAAATGAAAAAATAAAAAAAATTGAACTAGAAAATTTAAAATGTTTTAAAAGGTTTATAGTTGAAGGTAAAATAGAAAAAAAGTTTTTTGAAGTAATTAAAGAATTTGAAAATTATCTTTCGGGAAAAAGAGAAAATTTTAAAAATTCCTTAAAGTTAATCGATTATGAGATATTAAGTGATTTTCAGAAAAAAGTTTTTAAGGAATTATCAAAAGTAAAATGGGGAACAAAAATTACATATTCTGAACTTGCAAAAAGAGTTGGTAATTATAATTTAAAAAGAGCAGTAGGAAGATCCTTAAACAGAAATCCTTTCCCCATAATAATTCCTTGCCACAGGGTGGTTGGAAAAAATAAAATTTCTGGTTTTTCTTATGGTTTAAAGTGGAAAAAAAGATTACTTGAACTTGAAGGTATTTATCTATGAAAAAATCTAAACCAGAATTTATTTTTGAAAAAATCGAAAAATACACAAAGAATTTAAAGGTTCCCTTAAATTCGCTAATTGCAATAAAGAGGAACTCTGATTTCTCCATTCTGATTTCTGCAATTTTATCTACAAGAACTAAAGATGAAGTAACAGCAAAAGTTTTAAAAAATTTTTTAAAAAGAATAAAAGACTTTTATGATTTAAGAGAAATTAAATTAGATGAATTAGAAAAGATTATATACCCTATCGGGTTCTACAGAAATAAAGCAAGAATATTAAAAAGATTAGCTGAAGTTATTTTAGAAGATTATTCTGGTAAAATACCAGGTGAATTTAATGAACTTATTAAATTGCCTGGTGTAGGAAGGAAAGTTGCTAATCTTGTTCTCCAAGAAATTTTCAAAAAGGATGAGATATGTGTTGATACGCATGTTCATAGAATATCTAATAGACTTGGATGGATAAAGACAAAAAACCCAAAAGAAACAGAGGAAAACCTCAAAGCTATTTTTAGAAAGAAATATTGGAAAAGAATAAACAAAACACTGGTTGCCTTTGGTCAAGGAATATGTAAACCTGTAAAGCCTAGCTGTGAAATTTGTCCAGTTGAAGAATTTTGCCCAAAAATATTATCATAAATTTTTAAATATTAAATAAGGAGGCTAAAATGATAAAATTATTTTTAATTTTTGCAATACATCTCTCTGAGGACAAAGCTGTTGAACTTTCTCTTTCTAACCCGATTATAAAGTCTAAAATTGAAGAAATAAAGGCATTAAATTATAGTAGGAACCAAATTATTAAGTCTTTTTTACCAGAGATAAAATCTAACTTTACTTACTCCTATTCTACCTTTGTTGATAAGATCACACAGTATGTTTTAGTTGGTATAGACCCTATAACTTTTGAACCTATTTATAAACCAGTTGAAGTTGAATTTGGAAAACCTGAAAGAAGAATTTTAAACATTTCTTTAGAATGGCTTTTATTTTCTGGTTTACATAGATTTTATCTTTTAAAAATGATCAATTCTCTCAAAGATTCTAAAATTAAGGAAAAGGAATTAAAAGAAAAAGAGATTGAATTGTTGGTAAGAATTTTGTATAGTCAAGGTCTTTTTTTAAAATCTGCTATAGAGAAATATAAGGAGATCATAGGAATTCTTAATGAGCATGTTAAAATTGCGAGGAAGAGATTTGAGTCTGGTTTTACAGTAGAACTTGATGTTTTAAGAAGTGAAGTTGAGAAGAAAAATTTAGAATCTACCCTCTCTGACTTTGAAAAAAACTATATCAAAGTGCTTTCTCTAATCAAAACTTTTTGCAACATTAATGATAAAGACGAAATTATTTTAACTGATTCCTTAAAGGTCGATACAGTACTTGAAGAAAAAATAAAAAAGAGGATTGATTTGGAAATTATAAGTAAAAATGTTGAATCACTTGAATATAGTAAGAAATCGACCTATTCTAATTTTCTTCCCAAAATTTTTGGAAGTGTAAATTATGTGTATGGAAAACCTTACGGATTTTTTAAGGATGAATGGGGATCTTATTTTCAGTTTTACCTTGGTTTATCTTTAGATCTGTTTGACTTTGGGAAAAAGTTAGATGAGATAAGAAAAAAGGATTCTGAAAAAAAAGCTACCGAATATGTTCTTGAATTTTTAAGGAAGAAAGGTGAAGAGGAGATTATTTCAGCAAGAAGAGAGTTTGAGGCAGCACTTAGAGCTTATGAGTCTGCTAAGATAACAGTTGAGCTTGCTGAAAAATCAATAAGAATTTCAAGAAGTCAATACGAAAAAGGTTTTATATCAAACAGTGATTTTCTTGATACTCTAAGAAAATCCTTAGAGGCACATATCTTATATATTGCTTCTTTATTTAAATTAAAAGAAACCAAGATTAAGTACGAATCCACTCTTTATGGAGTAACTTTAACCTTTTGAAAAGGAGGTTTTTGATGAAAAATTTATTTATTGTACCTATTTGTATATCAATTTTTATATCATGCAAAAAAGAAAAAGGTAGTGAAAAGGATAGTGAAGAATATTTAATTCCTGTAACTGTGATCAGACCCACTTATGGTGATATCTATTTAAATGTGAAATTTTCATCAAGTATAGAAGGTAACCCTGATATCCTTGTTTACACTTCTATTCCAGGTTATTACTACAAGAGATTAAAAAATGAGGGTGAATATGTTAAAAAAGGGGAAGTAATACTACTACTTGAGAGGAAAGAGTTTGGTTTGGAATTTGAACCCTTTAAAATTGAGGCTCCTGTTTCTGGAAAAATTTCATACTTTAAATATGATCTTGGAGAGTATATACCTCCTCAGAAACCTCTTGCAAGAATTTATGGTGATAGAGAGTTTAAAGTTAGATTGATGTTACCCTATGAATATCATAAAAATATATTTAAAGGGAAAAATGTTAAAATTTTTGTGAACTCTCAAGAATTTCAAGGAACTGTTGGAGAAATAAGTAATACTTCAGATCCTTTAACTGGGAATTTTGAAATTACTATATTCTTCAAAACTGATAAAAAGATTCTTCCAGGAACTCCATGTGAGGTTGAATTAACTTTATTTAAAAAAGAGAAAGTGCTCAAAATTCCCTCTAAGTGTGTTCTTGGAGCTTTTAAAAAAACTGTATTTGTAATTGTTGATGGAGTTACAAAGAGAGTACCAATTGTTACAGGTATTGAAGGGGGTGGTTATATAGAAATTGTGGAGGGTATTACAGAAAAAGATCTTGTTGTTCTTGATGGAGCCGAACTTTTAAGAGAAGGAATAAAGGTTAAAATAATAAAAGGAGGATAGAATGACAAAGTTTTTTGTAAAAAGACCTATCTTTACCTTCTCTTTTTATTCTGTTTTATTTCTGATAGGTATTTTTTCTATAAGAGTTTTATCAATTGATTTTTTCCCTGAAATATCAATACCTATGGTCAGTATAATAACAATAAGACCTGGTGCTTCTCCTGAAGAAGTTGAAAGAGAAGTTACAAAATATATAGAAGATGCTGTATCCACTGCACCGAATGTTACAAAAATAAGATCTCTGTCAATTCAAGATATTTCAGCTGTTACAGTTGAATTTGATTGGGGAACAGATATTGATAAAGCTGCCGATGACATAAGAACAAGGATTGAATTTGCAAAATTTTTTCTTCCGGAAGATGTAGAGATTCCTAAAGTTTTTAAATTTGATCTTACTCAGATACCAATATTAGTAGGAACCTTTTCAGTTAAAGATACACTTTTCGATTTGCTTTTTTTCTTTGAAAATGAAATTTTTGAAAGACTCAGAAGAATTCCAGGTGTTGGTGAAGTTCAGTACTGGGGGGGTGGAAGGAGGGAAATAGTTAAAATAGAATTAAAGAAAAAATACATAGAGGAATACGGTATAACACCATTTTTAATAAAAGAAACACTTTTAAGAGAGAACATAAATGTCCCTATTGGAAATGTTGAAGATCATAACTTTTCAATCAGTGCTAAGGTAAATTCAAAATTTTCTTCTCTTGAGGAAATTAAAAATATTCCGATACATATAAAAGGTAGAGGTGTTTATAAACTTAGCGAGATAGCCGATGTAAAAATTAGCTACGATGATGTTATAACAAAAGTTAGAAGTAAAAAGACGCCTTCAATTTTGTTTGGGATACTAAAACAGTCTGGTGCAAATACTGTTTTGGTTTCTGAAAGAGTAAAAAAAGAGATAGACAGGATTTTAAAGGATTATCCGGGGATAGAATTAAAAGTTGTGAATGATATTTCAAGGTTTATAAGA
Source organism: Caldifarciminales bacterium (assembly GCA_039630575.1). Lineage (GTDB taxonomy): Bacteria > Hydrothermota > Hydrothermia > Hydrothermales > JAJRUZ01 > JBCNVI01. The sequence goes on along the minus strand of JBCNUW010000016.1, from coordinate 25,977 downwards.
GCATCAATTCAAAATTTAACAAATACTATATACTGGGCTGTTCTCTTTATTTTTATTGTTACCTTAATTTTTCTCAGACATCTATCATCAAGTTTCGTGATTGCCGTAACCATACCTTTTTCATTACTTGTAGGTTTTATAGTTTTGAAGCTAACAGGAGGTTCAATTAACATAATTTCACTTTCAGCTTTGGCATTAGCTGCTGGAATGGTTGTTGATAATGCTGTGGTGGTTCTTGAAAATATCTTTTTTAAAAGAGAAAAAGGTGAAAATCCTTTAGAGGCTGCTTACAAAGGTGCAATTGAAGTTTTTACCCCAATTCTTGCCTCAACTCTCACAACTATTGCTATTTTTGGTCCTCTTGTTGTTGGAACTGGGTTTGTTGGAATAATGTTTAGACAACTTGCCTTGATGGTTACTACGGTACTTTTGACATCCTTGCTTGTTAGTTTAACACTCACTCCTACTCTTTCAAGAATAATTATAAAAAAAATACCAGAAGAGAAAGGAATTCTATTTTATTTGTTCGAGAAACTTAAAGATTTTTACAGAAAAACCATAGATTTAGCAATAAGTAGAAAATTTTTAACTCTCTTATTTGGTTTTTTACTTTTTGTTTTTGGAATTTTGTTATTTTTAACTGGTTCTGTAAAAACTGAATTTTTCCCTGAATCTGACTCAGGAGAATTAAGGGGAAATTTTATTCTTCCGCCTGGTACTAAGTTTGAAGTTACAGATTCTGTTTCAAAAATCATAGAAGATATAATATCTAACATTGAGGAGGTAAAGTATTTTACAGCAAGAGTTGGAAGATCAGAATCAGGCTTTTTAAGTGTGATGGGTGTTGTGGAGGGTGAAAATACAGGTTTTTTCTTTATAAACATCGGCAGTAAAGATCAGAGAAATAGGAGTATTTTTGAAATTTCAGAATTTTTAGAAAATGAGATAAAAAAGATCCCAGGAATAAAATCTTTCCAAGTTCTATCCTCTGGAAACTTACAAAATATAATTCAAGGATTTGGAGCACCCATTCAAATTTTGATATATGGAGAAGACTTCAATGTAACTGATTCTATAGCTGAGTACGTAAAAGAAATACTCAAAAATACGAAAGGAATAAGAAGCATAAGGACAACGAGAGAAAAAAATTTACCTGAGTATCTTTTGATTCCAGATAGAGATAAAATTTCAAAGTTAGGTTTATATTCATCTTCTTTGGGGGCATACTTAAGAAGTTTAAATTTTGGGGAAAAGGTAGGAGTCTTAAAAATTGGTAATAGGGAACTTGACATAAAAATATTAATTGAAGAAGATTATAGAAAAAATAAGGAAATTTTACCATTTATCTCTTTCCCTCTTGTAGATAAAAAGCTTTATATAGGTAATATTTTCAGATTTGAAAAGAGTTTTTCACCTTTATCTATAGAGAGAGAAAACAAAGAAAGAGTTATTAAGGTTTTAGCTGAAACCTCGGGAAGACCACTTGGTGAAATAAGAAAGGAATTAGAGGAAAAACTTAAAAATATTTTAGGTAAAAGGGGTGAATTTAGAGTAGAGTTTGGTGGATTAACTGAGGAACAGGCTGAATCGTTTAAAATTTTACTTTATGCCTTTCTTATTGGGATAGTTATCGTATATCTTGTAATGGCAGCTCAGTTTGAGTCTTTTCTTTTACCATTTATAATAATGTTCACTATTCCCTCAGGAATTACAGGAGTTGCTCTGATACATATTCTTACTGATACTACCTTTTCAGTACCATCCTTTGTCGGATTAATTATGATGATAGGAATAGTCGTTAACAACGCAATTGTTATGCTTGATTATGTTGAGAGATTAAGGAATGAGGGTAAAAAGATTCTTGATGCAACAAAAGAAGGTGTCCTGAGGAGACTAAGACCTATCTTGATAACAAGCTTTACGACAATTATGGGTTTAACTCCACTTGTAATTTTGAGAGGTGAAGGTTCAGAAACTTGGAAACCCCTTGCATTATCAGTAATTGGTGGTCTTTCGTTTTCACTTTTAGTTAGTCTTGTTTTTATACCAACTATGTATGTTTTCGTTCAAGAGAAGATTTTAAAAAGAATATAAATTTATTTTAGAATACGATGAATATCAAATATAGTAATTAAAATTGATATTGAAATAAGAAGGGCAAAACCAATTAACTGTATTAATGATCTAATCCTAAAGGATAATCTTCTTCTTACTATAGCTTCAACTGTAATAGTAATCAAATGACCACCATCAAGAGCAGGTAGGGGAAGTAAGTTAATAAGAGCTAGATTGATTGATATAAAGGCAAGTATAAAAAGTAGGGAAGAAAGACCTTTATCTTTTGTCTCACCAACAACCTTACCTATCATAACAGGACCACCAAAAGATTCAAGTGGAGCCTTACCTTTTATTACAAGATAGATAAATCTAAAGGTTTGGTAAATTATAAAATAACTTTCCTCCCAGGCATATATAATGGCTTTAAAAAAAGGAAGTTTTAAGATATTTATGTCTGCTCTTATTCCGATTTTATAAGAACCGTTAATTTTTATAGGTCTAACTTTAAATACCAGAGTATCTTTCTCCCTTTTTACCTCTACAGTGATTTCTTTACCTTCTGAATTCTCAATCAAACTCTGTATTTCCTCCCATTTTTTAATGTTTGTATGGTCTATCCTTAATACAGTGTCACCCTTTTTTAATCCAGCTTTTTCTGCAGGTAAACCCGGAATAATCTCTCCTATTACAGGAAAAAGGGCTGGTAAAATACCTGTTTCATACTTTGATATAGTATCATTCCATATACCCCATAATTTTATTTCTAAAGAGTCTTTGTTATTTCTTAAAACCTTAACTAAATGGGTATCACCATCTTGAAAAACTGCATAGAATTCCTTCCATCTTACAAAATTTTTTCCATCTACTTTTAATATTCGGTCCCCAAATTCAAGTCCAGCTATATGGGCTGGAGTGTTTTTTTTAGGTTCATCAATATAAGGACCCGATTCAACTATTCCAAAAATAAAAAACAAAAGAAAAATTATCATGAAACCGAAAAGAAAGTTAAAAAGAACACCGGAGATCAAAATTAAAAATTTAACATAAAAGGGTCTTAACCAGAATGAGTTTTCTCCTTCTATATCCTCACCAAAAATTTTCACATAACCACCAAAAGGCACAAGAGAAACTTTAAAAGTTGTCTCTTTTCTTTTGAAAGAGAAAATTTTAGGACCAAACCCAATAGAAAATTCCTCAACCGGGACTTTCAAAGCTTTACTTACTAAAAAATGTCCTAATTCATGTATAAAAATAAGTATAGAAAGTAATATTAGTGTGGCTGCTATTGTCGAAATCATTTTAATTCTTTATACACCATTTTTCTTGAAATTTCAATTACTTTTAAAATCTCATTAAAATCTTTATCATTAACACTAGCAGATTTTTTATAAATTCTGTAAAGAATTTTTTCAATTTCATTAAATTTTATTTTTCCCTTTAAAAAAAGCTTTACAAGCTCTTCATCAGCACCTACTAAATAGGCTGGTTTTCCCTTTTTTTCTTTTAAAGCCTTTAAACATAAGTCTATGAGTCTCCTTTTACTTTTTTTTATTTTTTCAAAATTTAAAATTCCATAAAACTTTTTCATTGTTCTATAATCTTTTATTTCTGGATAAAAAAGTGCGTTTAAAATGGGTATTCTCATGTCGGATTCACTAATATGGGCTATATACGTTCCGTCATTAAGTAGGACAATTCCATGAACTTTACTTTCGGGATGATAGAGAACCTCAATTTTTTCAGGTTCTATGTTAAAAAGGTAATGTGCCTCTATTATTTCAAATCCCTTATTTATTAGTGTTGCTGAATCTATAGTGATTTTTTTACCCATTTTCCACCGTGGATGTTTGAGAGCTTCTTTAACTTTTATATCGGATAGTTTTGAGTTTTCTACATTATAAAGAGGACCACCTGAAGCAGTTAAAATTATTTTTTTTATATCTTTAAAGTTTAAATTTTTAATTATTCTAAAAATCGATGAGTGTTCTGAATCTACTGGAATAAGGTTATTTAAGTTTTTTTGTTTTATTATTTCTCCAAAAGCAACAATAATTTCTTTATTTGCCATACATATAATTTTGTTTTTTTCAAGAAGATCAAAGAATATGTCAACAAGATCAACACCGGAGGCTCCAAATAGCACTTTATCTACCCTGCTAGATGTAACAAATTCTTTTAGTTTTTCTCTATCATGAATTATATCTTTAAAGTCGCTTTGTTTTCCTGTTAGAAAGGCATATTCAATTCTGTATTTTTTCTTTATCTTAACTAATTTTTTAGCATTTGTATGGGCTTGAATACCTACTATTTCAATTTCAGGAAAATCTTTAACAAGAGAAAAGAAACTTTTACCTATGGAACCTGTTGCTCCAAATACAAAAACTCTCATTATTCTAAAATTATTTTAAAAAACTTTCTCTTCCCAACTTTTAAAACGTGTTCACCCTTTTGTGGCACATAATTTTCATCTTCGATCGTTTTTCCATTTAAATCTACTCCTTTCTGTCTTATTAAACGTTTTGCCTCACTTTTACTTTGAACAATCTTTGTTTCAAAGAGTATTTCAAAAATTTTTTTATTTTTTATCCTTAGTTCTGGAATTTCCTGTGGAATTTCTCTTTTTCTAAAGGTTTTAAAGAAATATTCTTTTGCTTTGATTGCTTTCTCCTCTCCATGAAAGATTTTAGTTATTAAAAAAGCAAGTTCTTCTTTTGCTTCAAGAGGTTTTTTCTCAATATACTCTTTAATTTCTTCGTCTTCTCTCAAAAGAACAACCTTATAATATTTAAAGATCAAACTATCAGGTATTGACATAACCTTTCCAAAAACATCTTTTGGATCGTCCAGAAAATTAATACTGTTACCATAAGATTTACTCATCTTTAACTTTCCATCTGTGCCTTCTAAAAGTGGAAGTGTAATGAAAACTTGTGGTTCAAGTCCAATTTGCCTCATTATTTCTCTTGTGAGTGAGAAATTAAAATGTTGGTCCGTCCCTCCAATTTCCACATCGGCATTGATATAAATTGAATCATAAGCTTGAAATATTGGATAGAGAAATTCATGAAGAGAAATTGGTATACCCTTTTTAAATCTTTCAGAAAAATCGTCTCTGTCAAGCATTTTTGCAACTGTAGTGTTAGCTGAAAGTTTTACTATATCCTCTGGTGTTAGCTTGGAAAGCCATTCACTGTTAAATCTTATTTCTGTTTTGTTTTTATCTAAAATCTTATAGGCTTGCTCAAAGTAAGTTTTTGAATTTTCTTCTACTTCTTTTCTTGTCAACATTGGTCTTGTTTTTGATCTTTCTGAGGGATCTCCTATCATTGCGGTAAAATCACCAATAATAAATACTATTTTATGACCTAAATCTTGAAAATCTTTTAGTTTTCTTAGACATACGTAGTGTCCAAGATGTAAATCAGGTTTTGAGGGGTCAGCACCATATTTAACTGTTAAAATTTTCTTCTTTTTGATCTTTTCTTCAAGTTCCTCTATTGTAAATATATTTTCTATTCCTCTTGTTAAAATCTCTATCTCCTCTTTCATTTTTTAAAGTAAATTTTAACTTTATATTTCTCAAACATTCCTTTTCTCCATTTTTCCCAAAACTTTTCTTTTCTTTCTTTTAGGATCATATTTTCTATTTGGTTTTTTACCTCCTCTAATTTTCTGTATTCACCCCTTTTAATTTTTTCAAGTTTTAATATTGCATAATTACCGTTTTTAAGTTTAATTGGTCCCTTTATTTCTCCCTCTCTCATAGTTTTAAGGTATTTTATAAATTCCTCTGGTAAGCTTTTTTCAGTAAAGTTAGGTATGAAACCGCCGTTTTCAGCATCAGGAGCCAAAGAGAACTTTTTTGCCAGTTCCTCAAATTTTTCACCTCTTTTTATTTTCTTCATGATTTCCCTTGCCTCATTTTCATTTTTTGTTTCAATTCTTCTTATATCCCATCTTGTCGGTATTTTAAAATCTTCTCTATGTTTAAGATAGTATTCTTTTATTTCTTCTTCTTTTACTTTTATGCCTTCATTAATTTTTTTAAGGTATAAATTTGCTAAAATTTTTTCTTTTTCTTTTTCCAGAGTTACTCTAAAATCTTCTTTTAAATCAAGTTTTTCATTAAGTGCTTCAAGATATAAGATCTTTGATATAATTAAGTTTTCAAGTGTTTTCCTTACCGCTATTGTGTCAGATGGTGATGGTCTTAAATAAATAGGTAAAGCCTCAAGGTGTTTCTCAAACTCCTGATAGGTAATATTCATAGGTCCTACAATGGCTAAGAAGTTCTGGCTCAATATTTCAAATATCCTATCCACTTTTTTACTCACATCGTCGTAGACTTTACTTTTTCTGTATTTTAAAATGATCATTTCATAAATCTTTTGTGCTTCTAAATAATTTCCTAAGTTTTCATAAATTAAAGCCTTTCTATATTGAATTTCTGGATAGAAAATGCTGTATTTGGAGATTTTTCTCTCTAATTCACTTATTAAACTGAGACCTTCTCTAAATTTTTCGTACCTTATGTAAATATCCAGTAAGTCTATAGCCTTTTCTATTTTTTTTGCTCCCGAAAATTCCGAAAGAGCTTCCTTATAAAGAATTATTCCGTCATTTATTTTACCAGCTTCAATCAATTTTTTAGCTTCTTCAATTTTTTCAATCTGAATAAAAACAAGAAAAATCAAAAATTTCATAACCTATTAGAGATTTAATAGGATTTGAACCTTTAGTCTTTAATTTTAAATCAAACTATAAGGTATAATAAAATTGCAGTTGAGATAGGAACTGTTAGGTTATCGTCTAAATTAAATGATATTAACTCAATTAAAGTTGCAAAAATGGATACTATTATTTTTTTAGAAATTGGAAGTTCATTAAAAAATATTGTTAAAGAAAAGGAGATCAAGAAAAATGAAAGAGATCCTTCTAATGTTTTCCCTTCAAAAATTTTTCTTTTACCATAGAATTTTCCAACTATACTTGCAATGTTGTCAGATACTGTTAAAAATAAAAGAGAAATAAGAGCTATATTTTTTGGGAATAAAAGAGATACTATAAAACTAGATATACAGACCCATGTTGCTCCTGTGAAGAATTTTTTCTCTTTAGCCTTAATCATTTCCCCAAAGAACCTCTTAAAAAAAATATTAAACGACTTTATTTCAAAACGCAGGTAATCAGCGGTTAAAAATCCACCCATTATAAAAGAAAATATAGGTAAATAATATTTTTTTTCTAATGTTAAAACTAAAATAGGGAAAATTATTGATACAGAATGGATGATTTTTCTCCACAAAAAACCCTTAATTTCAGAGTTCAAGAGAAAGAGATACTACATGAAAAGCTTGTAATTCAAGATTGCCTCCAAGAGCATAATCTACATCCAATTTTTTTATCTTAAAACCGAATCCTAAAGTTGGAATATTTTCTCTCCATCCTGTTCTTATAAAAAAATCTTTTAAGATTTTTGTTTCAAGCCCAGCATAACAAGAAATTTTGAAATTTTTTTCCCAATAAGATTCAACGTCAAAAGAGAAAAGGATTTTTTTTATGAAATCTTTTGAAAAACCGATCCTCAGTGAAGTTGGAATATATTCTTTTCTTCCTGAATCCCATAAGTTTATACTTCCCAAAAAGTTTCTTAAAGCAAAGGAAAAGTTAAATTTATTTACTGATAAAATCCCAACATCCATCCCAAGACCATAACCTTTTCCAACATGTAAATTTTCTCTCATGATTTTTAGCGAAAAACCAAAATTAAATTTCTTTAATTTTTTTGAAAAACCAGATAGTAGGTGAATTGAACTAACTCTAATTAATCCCCTTTTTTCAATCTTTTCTATATCATATGCCTCAGTTGTATCCTTATATATTGTAAAATAAATGTTGTCGGAAAAAATATAATTAAAAGAAGCATAGAATTTATTCGTTGAGTCACCTGTTATAAAGTTAAAGGCACCAAATTTGAAAACATCAGAGAAGTAATTTGAGAAAGTAGCTTGTATTACTTTATTTTCAAACAGAGAAGGTGTAGCTGGATTAAAGAAGAAAGATCCTGGATCTATAAGGGATGAAGAGGCTTCACCAAGTGAGGCAATTCTTGCGTTTCGTGCAAAGTTCCATCTCTCATTTCCATATATTACGATTTGAAATGAGAAGATAAAAAATATTATTTGCATTTTTAATTTTAAGGTTTAATTTTATTATAATAAAAATCTGCATGGTTCTATTCCACCATATACACTAAAAAAATTAAATGGGTAGAAAAAAATCACTTTCAGTTTTAAAAAGGGAAAGACAAAATGAAAAAAGAAGGTTAAGAAATAGGCTCTATAAGCTCAAGATTAAAAATTTAATAAAAAAGTTAAAAAAAGCAAGTAATGTAGAGGATAAAAAATCTCTGTTTAGGGAATTACAGAGTATTGTTGATAAAGCTGTAAAGAGGGGAGTTATTCATGATAATAAGGCTTCAAGAATAAAATCAAGGATTAGTAAACTTCTTGAAGTTTAAGAACTTTTTAGTTATAATAAAAAAAGTGGGCGATTAGCTCAGCGTTGGTGAGAGCATCACGTTGACAACGTGAAGGTCGGAGGTTCAAATCCTCCATCGCCCACTTTATAAATGTGATGATAAATATTTTAAAAAATGTAACACTTTTTAATGGACTTAAAGAAGACCAATTATCTAGAATTTTAGAAAATCTTGAAACCAGAAATTATGAAAAAGGTGAAGTAATTTTTGAAGAGGGTTCTCCAGGAAACACACTTTTTATTATAGAAAGGGGAAAGGTAGAGGTGAGGTTAAAAAGAGGTGATCTTGTTCTTGTTCTTGCAGAGCTTGATGATGGTTCATTTTTTGGTGAACTTTCACTTATTTCCGATATGCCAAGAAGTGCCACCTGTACAGCAATAAAAGAGTCTTCCTTATATGTTTTAAAAAGGGAAGATTTCTGGAAAATTGTTGAAAAGGATCCGAGAATAGGGGTTATTGTTTTAAGAAATTTAGCAAGTGAGCTTGCGGAGAGGATAAGAGAAACTAATAGAAATCTGGAAACATACTTTTTAATAAATCAAGCAATAGTTGACAACGAGCAGTTTAGAAAACTTTATATTGCTGCAAAGGGTAAGACTCCTTAATTTGAAATTTTTAGAATTTTTTTGTTAATATATTATAGTTTTATGGCCCCATCGTCTAGTCAGGCCCAGGACATCACTCTTTCAAGGTGGAGACGGGGGTTCAAATCCCCCTGGGGCCAGCTCACTTTAAGATTTAATTTAAAATAAAATGAGTTTAATTTTGTTTTTCATAATTTCAATTCCATCAATTAATGGTTTAAGTGGATCTTTTAGAGTAATTCATCCTAAGACACACAGGCAGGGTGATATTTCTTTTTCTTTATATGGTGGATATTCTTTTCAAGATTTTAAGTATTGGGATATTTCAGTCGATTCAGCAAATAATCCTCTGGATGACAGAAGACATTATTTACTTTCTTCACTTTTATTATCTTATGCCCCTTTTAATTTCTTAGAGTTTGGTTTTAGAACTGATTTTGAGGGAAGGCAGTTAGAAAGGGCAGATGTTCCAAACCAAAGGAGTGACGATGGTTATTTTGCTTACAGAGGTTTAGATATTCTTACCAAGTTAGGATATAACTTCTTTGCAGATACTCTGACTGGTATTGAGTTTTCTGGAGGTGTAACTTTGGGATATTATTTTCCTAATCTCGGTATCGAAAGGAAGGATCCAAGGTTTACAATTTATGGTTTCCCTACGTATATACCCCAGAGTGGTCAATTTTGGTCTCATCTTCTTTTAGGAGTTAAATTGCAGATATTAAGTTTAAATGGAATGTTTGGATTTCACCAAACTGGAAGACCTGCAAAGGATGATGTTTTCCCAGTTTTGTGGTATAGTTTTGATCAAAATGGTGTCCCAGTCACAGATACGGTTTTTAAAAATAAAGATGAATTTAAGGACTTTACAAGATTACCCTTTGGGTTAAATCTAACTTTATCTGCGGGGTCTTATGTAGATTTTATATTAGATTTTCATGGGGTTTATTTTACAGAGTTAAGAACGAATCTTTTAGCTTTAACTCCCGGAGTAAGGTTTAAAACTCCAGGAGGAATTATTTTTGATTTTGCTGTTGATGCAAGAGTGAAAAATATTCCTGATTCGCTAATTTTTATTTTTTCACATGATAGAAACTTATTTACTTATATTCCCGATTGGAGGTTTATTTTTTTAATGTCAAATGTTTATAATCTTTTACCTAAAAAAGTTACAGTTACTCCTCCACCACCGCCACCGCCTCCACCTGAGCCTAAAATTGCAAAAGTTAGGGGTAAAATCTATGATGCAAATAGTGGTGAACCTCTTATGGCTCAAATTTTAATAGAAGGTTTAGATAAACCACCTATTTCTTCAGATATGTATGGTTTTTACTCAATAGAGCTTGAACCTGGAAACTATAGTTTATACGTTGAAAAGGAAGGTTATTCTTGGATGAGAAAGAGTTTTATTATTAAGGAAGGTGCTGAGTTAGTTCTTGATTTTCCTTTAAAGAAAAAGGAATTGATAATACTTACTGGTAAAATAGTGGACAATGTGACAGATGAACCTCTTTTAGCGAAAGTTTCCATCCCAGAAACTGGATTCGAAGGAACTGTAAGTGATCCGGAAACTGGTTCGTACAAATTAAAATTACCCCCAGGAACATACATTTTGAAAATTGAGGCAGAGGGGTATATTTCAGAGAGTGTACCTGTAGTTCTTAAAGAAGGTGAATCTTTAGTTGAAAAAGATATAAAGTTAAAAAAGAGAGCAGAAAAAGGGGTTACAATAAGATTACAAAATATTTATTTTGATACAGGGAAGGCTACTATAAAACCTGAATCTTATCCAATTCTTGATAGAGTTGCAGAATTTTTGAAATCAAATCCAAAGGCATTAGTTGAAATTCAAGGTCATACAGATTCTGTTGGTTCAGATAGCTATAATCTTACCCTTTCACAAGCTAGGGCAGAGGCTGTAAGGAATTATCTAATTAACTTCCATAATATTGATCCTTCAAAGCTTGTTGCAAAGGGTTATGGTGAAACTATGCCTATAGCTGATAATTTAACAAGAGAAGGAAGAGCAATGAACAGGAGGGTAGAATTTAAGGTTATTAGTGTTTCTGAGTAAATTTTTCATATTTCAACTTCAAAGGGATAGGAAAGATAAAAACCTTGACCATATCTAACTCCAATTTTTCTAAGAGTAATAAGTTCTTCTTCTTTTTCTATTCCCTCAGCAATCACTTTTGCTTTTATTTTTTCACCAAAATTTAATACCATTTCAAGGAGATTTTGTTTGATCATATCTTCGTGAATATTTCTTACAAGGACCATGTCATATTTGAGGTAGTCTGGATTTAACTCAGCCAGTGTTTGAAGTGAAGAGTATCCTACTCCTACGTCATCTATTGAAAGTTTAATGTTTCTTTCTTTAAGGTAATTTATATTTTTCTTGAGGGTATCAAAGTCAGATATAGCATATCTCTCTGTTATTTCTAATACGAGTTTTTCAGTTTTTATTTGGAGCTCATCTAAATTTTCAATTAATTCTTCTACATAGCTACTTTTCTGTTGAAGTATCTTGGAGGAGACATTTAAAAAAATTTTGTATTTTTCGTCAGGTAATCTCTTTGATGTTAAAAGAGCTTTCCATCTACATAATTTTTCTAAATTTTCTAATTCATTTAATTCATCTGCAACTGAAAAAAGGGCTGTAGGCATTTCAAGTTCTGTTCCTTTTGGTCCCCTTGCAAGGGCTTCAAATCCATAAGTTAGTTTTTCTTCTGAAATTTCAAAAATAGGCTGAAAGACCATTTTTATCTCACTTGTCCTAATAATTTTTTTGAATAGAGATTTTATGTTAGACTTCATTCTACTTTCGGTTTTTGTATGTTCGATTTTTACTTCATTTACGGTTTGATAGATAGATCTTTCAGTTCTCCTTAAAGGATCAAACTTTATTTCTCTTAGTGTGATTGCAGTGGGAGCAGGAATGAGTTTTTCGATTTCATTTTTCAATTTTGTTATAAATTTTTTTGGATCATGGGTTTTTGGAAATATAAGACAAATTAAGCTTGAGAAAGGGTCTGTTGTAAATAAAAGGGGATTTTCATAGGGTGTAAATTCTTTTGTAACAGAAATTTTTATTAAATCTGCAAGGCTTTTTACCCAAGAATCAAAAACGTCAAATCCAAATTCCTCTTCAAAGATTGATGACTCAAGGATTTGAATTATTAAAAGATTTACCTCTTTTTCTTTTTCAATTCTATCCTTTAGCAAATTGATAATATCAACAAGTAACGGTAAACCAGTGATTTCATCTTTCATAATTTTTCAAATATTTCTTTAATTCTATTCTTTAATCCTTCTGGTTCAAAAGGTTTAACAATATATGCAACTGCTCCTTCTTTAATTGCTTTTAACATATCTTGTGGTTCTTTAAGAATGGAAAAAATTGCTACAGGAATTTCTTTATCCTTTAAAATGTTTTTAAACTCTCTTAAAAGTTCCCATCCATCCTTTTCAGGTAATATAATATCAAGTAAAATTAAATTGAAATTTAAGTCTTTTTTTAAAATTTCAACTGCTTTAGATGGTGAGTTTGCTTTTTCAATTAGGTAGTCATCCTTTAGAATTTCTTCTACCAGAGAGAGTATGTCCTCTTCATCGTCAATTATAAGTATTCTTTTTTTTTCCATATTGACCTCCTTTACTATATTTTATCTTTTAAAGTTTTTTAATTTCAAAGATTTAAAATAATTTAATTTCATTTGAATTTAAATGATTGATTAAATTATACTTATTTTTAAAAAATAAGGAGAAAAAATAAAATGAAGAAGGGAAAAATTGACATCATGTGGTTAGGTAGAGGAGGAATGGGAGTGAAGACAGCAGCTTTGCTTTTAGGAGAGGCTTTTGCATACATAGGAAAATATATAAAAGCTTTTCCTGAGTATGGACCTGAAAGAAGAGGAGCTCCTGTTGTGGCTTTCACAAGGATTAGTGATGAGCCTATAAAAGGTCATTATGGAGTAAAAGATCCTGATATTGTGGTGGTGATTGATAAGACACTTTTGAAATCAAAAATTTTTAAGAATGTCATTAAAAATAATACGATTATTTTAATAAATACAAATATGAAGCTTGATGAATTAAAAGAGAGGTTCAATTTAAGGGGAAATGTAAAGACAGTTGATGCCTCTTCAATTTCAAAGGAAATTTTCGGAAAAAATCTTCCTAATGCACCAATTCTTGGTGCTCTTTTAAGAATTTTAAAATCACATCCGCTTGAGGAATTTATTGAGGTTTTAAAAGATAGGTTGATGAGTAAGTATGAAGTAGAGATTGTTGAAAAAAATATTGAGGCTATAAAAAGAGCTTATATGGAGGTAAAAGAATGAAATTAAAAAGTTGGAAAGAACTTGAAGAGGGTGGGGTAGTTAGAAATACTCCTACTTCCTTAGAATATAAAACAGGAGACTGGAGAATAAAAACACCCTTTTTTTTGGAGGGTGAGTGTTCCCAATGTTTACTTTGTTTTCTTTATTGTCCAGATTCTGCCATAAAGGTAAAGTTTGGAAAGGTTGTAGGTATTGATTTAGATTATTGTAAAGGTTGCGGAATTTGTGCAAATGTATGTACAAGAGGTGCAATATATATGAAGGAGGAAGATATATGAAGGTAGAGACAAAAAAATTTCTTGCTAAAACAGGTAACGAAGCAGCAGCTTATGCTATGAAACAAATAAATCCAGATGTTGTGGCTGCTTATCCTATTACCCCCTCTTCAGAAATTGTTATGATTTTTTCTAAGTATGTTGCAGATGGAGAGGTAGATACAGAGTTTATTCCTGTAGAGTCCGAACATTCGGCAATCTCAGTTTGTATAGGAGCTTCAGCATCAGGGGCAAGGGTAATGACAGCTACCAGTTCTCAAGGACTTGCTCTTATGCATGAAATTCTCTATATAGCTTCCTTTTTGAGGTTACCAATTGTAATGGTAGTTGGTAACAGAGCTCTTTCAGGACCTTTAAATATTCATTGTGATCACTCAGATACTATGGGATCCAGAGATTCTGGCTGGATTCAAATGTATTGCGAGAATGCCAATGAAGTTTATCATACAATAATAAATGCTGTTAAGATTTCAGAAAGAGCAAACTTGCCCTCTATGGTTATGATGGATGGTTTTATAGTTACCCACGGAATGGAAAAAGTTTTTGTTCTTGAGGATGAGGATGTGAGGAATTTTATTGGTAAGAGGAAACCCCTTTATTCTCTTCTTGATGTAGAAAAACCTATTACGCTTGGTTCTCTTACACTTTTTGATTATTATTTTGAGCATAAAAGAAATCAACTTGAAGGAGTTTTAAAGTCAAAAAAGATAATAGATGAGGTTTTTGAAGAGTATAGTAATAGATTTGGTATTAATATACCTTCTTTTGTTGAGGAGTATAACATGGAAGGTGCTGAGGTAGTAGTTATTGTTATGTCTTCAGCTGCTGGTACATTTAAGGAGGCTGTGGATATATTGAAAGATAAAGGAGAAAAGGTTGGTGTTTTGAGGTTAAAGATAATGAGACCCTTTCCTTACGAAATTTTAAGGGAGAAATTAAGTAATGTTAAGGTTGTTGGGGTTATGGATAGAGCTGAGACTTTTAGTTCTATGGGTGGTCCATTATCTATAGAAGTAAAGGCTGCACTTTATCCGTTATCAAAAAGACCTTTAGTGCAGAATTTTATTTTTGGATTGGGTGGTAGAGAGTTTGGAATCGAAGATGCTATTAATGTTTTTGAGATTTTAAAGGGTATAAAAAAGAGAAATGCTGTAAGTGAGGAATTTATTTACATTGGGTTAAGGGAGTAAAAAGATGAAGAGGATAATATCATTAAAAGAACTTGCAGAAAGGACTGCTGGGCTTGCTTCAGGACATAGAGCCTGTGCAGGTTGTTCTTTTCCATCAATTATAAGAATGGTTTTGGGGTCTTCTGATTATCCAGTTGTTGTTTCTAACGCCACAGGTTGTTTAGAGGTTGTTTCAACTATTTATCCTTATTCTTCATGGCCTTGTAGTTGGATTCATGTTGCTTTTGAGAATGCAGCTGCTGTTATCTCAGGTGTTGAATCGGCTTATAAGGCTTTGAAAAGAAGGGGAGAAATTCCTCAGGATAAAAAAATTGTTTTTATTGCAATAGGAGGTGATGGAGGAACATATGACATCGGACTTCAGGCTCTTTCTGGCGCACTTGAGAGGGGTCATGACTTTCTTTATCTTTTATATGATAATCAGGCATATATGAACACTGGAATTCAAAGATCATCTGCAACACCTTTTGGTGCAAGCACTACTACTTCACCAGCTGGGAAATATCTATTTGGAAAGGTTCAGGACAGAAAAGAGATAATAGAGATCGTTGCTGCACACCGAATTCCTTATGTAGCTCAAGCTTCCATATCTCATTGGGGAGATCTAATAAAAAAATTGAGGAAAGCATACGAAATTGAGGGTCCAAAGTTTTTAAGTGTAATAGCTCCATGTGTTATTGGATGGGGTTATAAAGAAAGTGAAACTGTTGAGATAGCAAGATTAGCTGTTGAGACTTGTTTTTGGCCACTTTATGAAATAGAAAAAGGAGTTTACAGAGTAAACTATAAACCGAAAGAAAAATTGCCGGTAAAAGCTTGGCTTTTAAAACAAGAGAGATTCAGTCATTTAAATGGAAGGGAGGATCTTATTGAAGAAATTCAAAAAAGGGTTGATGAGAAATGGGAGAAACTCTTAAGACTTGATGGTTTAAAAGTCTTCTAAATTTAAATTAAATTAAATTTAATACTCACTTGAATTTTTAAAAAATATCCTGTATAATAGATTTTAAGTTAAATTTAAAAGGAGGTATAAATGAAAATTAAAGATGTTTCTGTGAGGATTGCTGGTTTGGCAGGTGATGGTTCTCTTTTAGCAGGAGAAATTTTAGCTTTTACTTTAAAGAGAAGAGGCTTTTATGTGGTATCCGTAAAAGATTTTCCCTCAAACATCAGGGGTTTACCCACAAATTTGACAATTAGAGCAAATTTAGAAAGGATATATTCGTGGGGTGATCATATAGATTCTTTAATTGCTTTTGAACCGAGTGCTTTAAAAAATCACGCTGGTGATGTAAGGAATGGGGGGTTAATTGTTGTTGATGAGGAGTTTGATTTGAAGAATTTTCAACCAAATGATGTTTATTTTTATTCTGTTCCACTTAGAAAAATAGCAAGAGATCTTTTCAGAAGAGAAATTTTTAAAAATGTTATAGCTCTTGGTTTTTTAGGACATGCGTTTAATATTGGACATGATGAATTAAGAAATACATTAATTTTTTATTTAAAAGGAAAAGATGAAAAAATAATTGAAGCCAACATAAAAGCTTTAGATGAGGGTTATAAATTAGCTGAAAAATTTGTTAAAGAGAGATATGAGATTGAAAGAGGTAGTGATTCTAATAGGTATTACCTTTCAGGGAACGAAGCGGTAGCCTTAGGCGCAATAGCATCTGGTTGCCGATTTTTTTCTGCCTATCCTATAACTCCCTCAACTGAAGTTTTAGAATTTCTTGCAAAATACTTACCCAAGTATGGTGGAGTAACAATTCAATGTGAAGATGAAATTTCTTCAATCAATATGGCTATAGGTGCTTCTTTTGCCGGTTTGCGAGCTATGACTGCTACAAGTGGTCCTGGTATGGATCTTAAGACAGAGGCTCTTTCTTTAGCTTCAATGGCAGAGATTCCTTTAGTAATATATCATGCCCAAAGAGCCGGTCCTTCAACTGGAATACCTACTAAAACTTCACAGGAAGATATAAATCATATTCTCTTTGCAGGTCACGGTGATGTATCACGAGTTGTGCTTGTTCCATCGACTCCTGAAGAAAGTTTTGAATTTACTTTTAAGGCCTTTAATATTGCTGAGAAATATCAGCTCCCTGTGATAATTTTGTCAGAGCAGGCAATTTCTCAAAACCAACAGACTATAGATAATATTCCCTACAATGAAAATTTGGACTGGGAAAGAGGAAAAATTTTAACTGATGAAATGGCTCTTCAGTATTTGACAAATGGAAAATCTTATCAGAGATACGAAATAAAAGATGATGGTATCTCATTTAGAGGTTTTCCTGGACAAAGAGGAGTAATTGTTAGATATAACTCAAATGAAAAAACACCTGATGGATTTATTGACGAGGAGTGTGAGTATAGGGATGAAATGGTAAAAAAGAGGATTAGGAAACTTGAAAATATCATTAACGATATTCCAGTTCCCGAATTTTACGGGAAAGAAAGTGCTAAAAATATCCTAATAGGAATAGGTTCTTCGCTTGGGGCCATGAAGGAAGCTGTGGATAGACTAAATGAAGAAAATTACGGCTTTTCCTATCTAAGGATCAGAAGTTTGTTGCCTCTTCATGAAGATCACATATATTCCCTGACTAAAGATAAAAATGTTTTTATCTGTGAGCTAAATTCATTTTCACAACTTAGAAGTTATCTCTCAAGAATATGGGGAAGAAAAAAGAATGTTTTTTCAATAAGAAAATATATTGGTTTACCTTTTAAACCTTTGGAATTAGTAAAAGAAATCAAAAGAATTATTAAAAAGGAGATTTAAGATGGAAAAACTTTTAGGTTTTGAACCTGGTATTAAAATTTATGAAGGGAAAAAAAGTACATGGTGCCCAGGTTGTGGGGATTTTGGTGTACTATCTGCTTTAAAACAGGCACTCTTTGAACTTGGGATTTCACCTTATGATACGGTAGTTATAAGTGGAATAGGATGTTCGTCTAAGTTACCTGATTACATTAATGCTAATTCTTTTCACACCATCCATGGTAGACTCTTACCTGTCGCTACTGGAGTAAAAATAGCAAATCAAAAGTTGAATGTAATTGTAACAGGTGGTGATGGGGATGGTTATGGTATAGGTGGTAATCATTTTATACATGCTGCAAGAAGAAATATAAATCTTACGTATATAGTGATGAATAATGAAATTTACGCTTTAACAAAAGGTCAAGTAGCACCCACTTCACCTTACGGATTTGTAAAAGGAACTACACCATATGGTTCTAAAGATCGTCCTATAGAACCATGTCTTTTGTCCATTTCTGCTGGTGCAACCTTTGTCGCGAGAGGTTTCTCAGGTGATGTAAAAATTCTAAAGGAGTATATAAAAAATGGTATAAAACATAAAGGTTTTTCACATATTGATGTCTTATCTCCTTGTGTGACTTTTAATGAGAATTACTCATATGACTATTTTAGAGAGAATATTGAGTTATTAAATGGTCCTTATACTTCACGAGAGGAAGCAATATCAATGATAATGAAAACGTGGAAAAAGGGTAAAATTCCTGTTGGAATTTTTTATGTAGAGGAAGGTAAGTATTATGAACTTGATATTTTTGGAAGTGAAGATTATTCATTAGTTGAGGTGTTTAAAAGGCAAAGAAAATTAAAAAAAGAAGAACTTTTAAATTTGATAGAAGATAAAAGATAGAAAAAAGGGGGCTGAGCCCCCTTTAAATCTTAAAATTTTAAGGAGGTGTTAGTCCATAATGTTGGTAGTTCTTTTTAATGAAATCTTTCCATTTATCAGGCACAGCATCTTCAGCATAAATTGCTTGAACTGGACAAACTGATTCACAGGCACCACAGTCAATACAAACTTGAGGATTTATGTATAATTGATCAGAACTTTCATATTCAGGTTCGTCTTTTCTCGGGTGAATGCAATCGACTGGACAGACTTCTACACAGGCAGTATCTTTAACACCAATACATGGTTCGCAGATAATATAAGCCATTTTTTCCTCCTTTTTTGTGCCGGAGGAGGGATTTGAACCCTCACCTCCTCTTGAAGGAGAGCGGATTTTGAGTCCGCCGCGTCTTCCGTTCCGCCACTCCGGCAAAGTGAATAAAAATTATAACTTTCTGAACTTATTTTGTGCAATCTTATTTAAATTTTAATGGAACAAACATTGCTTAATTTTTTAATGAAAAAAGGAGGTTTGACAATGGAGAGAAAAATAATAAAAGCAACAATAATGTTAACACTTTCCCTAATTTTAGGGTGGTGTGTTACTAGACGTTATTGTCCTGCTTTAAAAGATGATACTCCTCCAGCTCCCCCACGGGGACTTTACTCAGTTACAGGAGATAGAAAAGTTTATCTATACTGGCTCCCAAATACAGAGAAGGATCTTGCCGGTTATATCGTTTGGAGAGGATTCTCATATGAAGGACCTTACAACGAAATTGAATCCTTACCTCCGAACAAAACAAGTTTTATAGATTACAATGTTCAAAATGGAATAACTTATTATTATGCTGTTTCAGCCTATGATACTGCTGGCAACGAATCAGACCTTTCACCTGAAGAAGTTTTTGATACTCCAAGACCTGATGGTGAAGATATTGTTCTTAGTTATCTTATAAATCCAAATTTCTCGGGTTTTGATTTTGCACATCAAACTGTATGTTCCTATCTCTCACCAAATTGTGATTTTTATTTTAAGTATGACACTTCTGATGGAATAGGATACATATTGGTACCTGATACCCTTACTTTTGTTCAAGATATGGGTTATGCAAATAGCTTTGATGAAATAAGTTACGCACCCTTAGAAGGTTGGTCTAAACTGGGAGTATTAGAAGCAATTGAAGGACATATCTATGTATTTTGGACAAGATATAATCATTTTGCTAAAATAAGAATTTTAAAAATTTTAAATAATAGTATGTATTTTGAGTGGGCTTATCAGTTAGATAAGGGAAACCCTGAGCTTTCTATACCATCAAAGGGGTTGAAATCCCTTGAAACAAAATAAGGAGGTTAAAATGAAAAAATTTATTTTTTTAACTTTAATATCTCTTGGTTTACTTGATGCCAGGATGGTTGAGGTTTGGATTGAAAGGGGTCACAAAGCTGTTTATACATCAGGTGAAAGGTTAAAGGTTAATCTTATTTCTAAAGTTGATGGTTACTTATACTTGTTTAATATTGATCCTACTGGAAAATCAAAATTAATTTTTCCCTTAGGAAAACCGGTATACATAAATGCAGGAGTTCACTATGTTTTGCCTGATGATTTCTATGATGATATAGAATGGTTTTCCTCCTATGAACCAGGTATAGAATACATTTATGCAGTAGTTGTGCCTTACCCTATTTATGATCTTCCAAATGACTGTTTTGAGCCTTTACCACCTCATTCTTTTATATACTATGAGTACGATGATATAGATTTTGTGGTAATTTTCAAATTCAGACCACCTTTCTGGTTTCCAAGAATTTATTTTGGTGCCTGGACAAGCTATTATGTTATCCCAAGATATTATGTCTATCATCCAGCACCTTGGTATTGTTATGACTGCCATCACCCTCGTATTTTCTTCCACTTTTATTTTGATTTCTGTCCAATATACGAAATAAGAGTTTATGAATATAGGTATATCTATGTACCGCGTTACGTAAAATCTGTTCCGGAGAGATACAGGGTAAGAACAAGATGGGAATTCTCTAAGGAAATCACTCCTGAGAGAAAAGTCCGTTTAAGAGAAATTGAAAAAGATGTGAGATTAAGGGTAAGAGAAGAAGGAATTGTTGAAGGTAAAGAAGTAAAGGAATTGATAAAAATTAGAGAAAAACCGCAAATCCCAGAAACGAGGGATATAAGAGAAATAAGGAATGTTGAAAAAGAAAAGGAGGTTATAAGAAAAATAGAGAGAAAACCGTCTGAAAAAAAAGAAGTATCAGAGATTGAAAAGAAAAGGATAAAATATGAAGAAAAGTTTGCTGAAGAAAGGGAAGAACAGAGTAAGTCCTATGAGAGAAAAGAATCTTACAGAGGTGATTTGAGACATGAAAGACAAATGAAAGTTGAAAGACAAAAGCCTACTAAAATTCCAAATTATAAAGAGAGTTCTAATTTGAAAGGTAGGGGAGTAATACCTGAAAATAGAATTGAAAATAAAAGATCGAGAAGATGAAAAAGTTAATTTTACTTTTTATACCGATGTATCTTTTTTCAATAGAAGTGAAGGTAAATCCTGGTAATGAAAAATATTATAAAGAGAAAGTGAAAAGTGAAAGAGTTTATAAGGTTAAAAGGGATACTCTTGATAGAGATGGTGATGGAATAGTTGATAATTTTTTAAAGAAAATGAGAGATACTGAAAAAAGACATAGTTTTCCATCAAAAAATAAAAGGGACAATAAAATTCCTGAAAGAGGATTAAGATTAAGGTAGAAGTAAGAAATCTATTCGCCGGTTATGGGAGTCCCCCTATTATAAGGGGGCTTTCTTTTTTTTTAACTGAGGGTTCAGTGCTTGCAGTATTTGGAAAAAACGGCTCTGGAAAAACAACTCTGCTTAGAGTTCTTTCTGGAATACTTAAACCTATAAGTGGTGAGGTTTTTTTTGATGGTGAGAATATATTTAAAATGGATTCTTTTTCAAGATCTAAAAAAATTTCTTATCTTCCTCAGTTTTATGAGTCTGAAGTCCCATTTACAGTATATGAGATGGTTGAACTTGGACTTTATCCATACAGAAAAGTTAAAAAGGATATGGTAGATTCTGTTTTAAATTTATTTGATCTTAAAAAGATTAGGAACAAAAAATTTACAGAACTTTCAGGTGGTCAAAAGCAGAAAGTTTTATTAGCTCGCTCTATTATCAAGGATCCTGAAATTCTTATTCTTGATGAGCCTAATTTACACCTTGATTTTGAGAATACTTTTTTTATTTTTGATACGATTGTTAGTAAAGTGAAAAAAGAGGGAAAAATTTTAATTTTTGTTCTTCACGACATAAATATTATTTTAAGGTTTTCTGATTACCTTTTGTTGTTGAAAGAAGGTGGTGAATTTCTTTTTACTGAAAAGGGGAAAATTTTTGAAAAAACTGATTATCTTAAAGATTTTATAAATGTAGATTTTGAATTTTTTAATTTTGAAGGTAGAAATTATTTTCTTATCAAATGATTAAATGAACCTGTATATCGTTACAGGTGGTGCTGGATTTATTGGTTCAAACTTTATAAGATATCTTTTGCAAAAGGAAAAAGATTCAAAATTTATTGTATACGACTCTCTTACATATTCAGGTTTACCTTTTAACTTGTTTCCTTTTCTAAAAAGGGAAAATATTTTTGTTGTATCCTTTGGAAAAGATTTTTTTAAACTTGAAAAGTCAAAGGTAAAGGGATATAAAAAAGTTTATAGCAAAAAGGATCTTCAAAAAGAAATAGACAAGTTTATTTTGAAAGGTGATAGAGTATTATTAGTTGTAGCTTCAATTACTAACTTAGAGCCCTTAAAAGTTATAATGAGTTTTACTGACAATTTATTTCATTTCGCTGCTGAAACTCATGTGGATAGGTCTATTATATACCCTCATAGATTTGTATTTACAGATGTTATAGGCACATACTTTTTGCTTTATGCTTTTAAAGAAATAAATGGTCAAAGAGGAAAATTTTTACATATTTCTACAGACGAGATATATGGTGAAATTTTAAAGGGAAAAGCCAAGGAGAATTCACCCTTTTATCCATCAAGTCCCTATTCTGCTTCAAAGGCTGGGGCTGATAGATTGGTTTATTCATTTTATAAAACTTACAGTCTTCCGGTAATAATTGTGAGACCTTCAAATGTTTTTGGAGAAAGACAATTTCCGGAAAAATTTATTCCTCTTTCTATTATGAAAATTTTAATGAAAGAGAAGATTCCTTTATACGGGGATGGAAAACAGAAAAGAAGCTGGATTTATCAGGAGGATGCTGTTAGAGGAATTTATTTGATTTTTAAAAAGGGTAAAATAGGAGAGGAATACAACTTACCGGGTAATACTGAATTAGAGAATGTGAGAGTTGCAGAAATAATATGTGATCTGGCTGGGGTTGAAAAGGAAAAATTTATTGAATTTGTGAAAGATAGGCCTGCTCATGATAGAAGATACTCTTTGGATGGTAGTAAATTATTCTCTCTTGGTTTTAAATACAACTGGAATTTTAGTGATGCGATTAAAAGAACTTTTGAATTTTATAAGGAAAATTTTAAATTTTACAAAAAACTTTTAAAAGAAAAGAAAGTTAAGAAATTTATGGATATTTGGTATAGTAATTTAAAAAAGAAAGATGAGGTATAATAAATTCTCTCAGCATCTTAGAGAGGTTTTTAAGGAAAAAGTTTGGAAGATTTCAGTAGATGCGGGATTTAGATGTCCACCTCAAGCAAAATGTATTTACTGCTATAATCCTTCCTTCGTTCCAGAAACAGCAAAAAGGTCTATACCATTAAAGGACCAGATATTTAAAGGTATGGAAATATTAAGAAAAAGGAGAAAGGTAAATAAGTTTATAGTCTACTTTCAAGCCTATACAAATACCTATGGAGATATTGAGTTTATGAGAAATGTATACCATGAGGCTTTAAGTGTTCATCCTGATATAGTTGGTATATCAATAGGCACGCGTTGTGATTGTCTTCCTGATGAGGTTTTAAATCTTCTTTCAGAATTGAATGAAGTAACTTACTTATGGGTCGAACTTGGACTTCAATCTGCAAATGAAAAAACTATGATGTTAACAAAAAGAGGTCATGACGTTAAAAGTTTTGAGGAGGCAGTTTTAAAACTAAAAGAGAAAAAAATAAGAGTTATGGCTCATGTTATTATTGGTCTTCCGGGAGAAACCTACGAAGACTACATTAATACAGTTTTTTTCTTGAATAGGTTGAAAATAAATGGAATTAAAATTCATCCCCTCCATGTTGTTAAATATACCGAACTTGAGAGGGAGTTTAAAGAAGGTAGATACAAACCTCTTGAGCTAGACGAATATGTAAGGATTGTTTGTGATTTTATTGAAAGATTAGATAGAGATACTCTGATTGCAAGATTAACAGGTGAATCTCCTGAAGATTTTCTTGTTGCACCACTATGGTGTAAAAATAAATTGAAGGTCCTGAATGAGATAGAAAGGGAACTTATTAGAAGAGATAGTTACCAAGGTAAATTGGTATAAGCGGAATAAAAGATTTAAAAAAGAAACTTTCTAACCAAAGATTTGTTATAAAATATAAGTTATCTTGAACTTTAGACAAAAGTTAGAGTAATGTTATATTTTTATTCATAGAGGATTTATTATTCTTCCAAAAAACAGAATACTTTGAATTTTTTTGTTATAAATTAGGAAAACAAAAGGACGGTCTACTTTAAATATTTTTCTTTCTCTTATAGCAGTTTTTTCCATTACAATTCCTGTTGCTGCAGCTGCTTCTGTTCCCTCTTCATTAATTTCTACAAATGCCTTATGATAAGCATCGCTAATAAACAAGTCCCTTTTACCTGATATCCCTGAAAAATCTGCATTAATCTCTGAAAAAGCATCTTTTATTCCCATTTCAAAGAGTGTACTTTTTAATAGATAATTTGTTTCTGTTTTAAATTTTGGAAGATAGATATCAACTTCTTCTATTTTCATTTTCTCTTTTATTTCTTTGAATTTTTCATAATTTAAATATTCATCAATAGAGTTTATATCAGAAAGTTTTGGTAAAAATATGACTATAAAAATCTCTTCCCCTTCGTAGGGAATTTCAAGAGCTTGCAATTTATCGTCTTCAAAATATTTAAACATTTCTTTTTCCATTCTCATCATTTGGACTTTAATTTTATTTTCTTTAGTTATATAAAAATCTTCTTCCCTTGTATTTTTTTCATCAAACTTTTTAAACCAATTACCCTTAAAATATACAGCGTTTGTAATAACTGCTTTTGTTGAATAACTAATTCCACCACGAGGAATCAAATCTTTTATTTTACCTTTTGTTTTGTTAAATACCCATGAGTTTATAGTTTGTCTTGATTTTTCAGCATCTTTGACAAAATCAAGATTTTCTATTTGAGAAATATAATATTTTTTAATCGTCTCTTTATATTCTTTTAAAATTTTATAATTTTTTTGTATCCATAGGGCATTTGCTGTATAAAGAGTATACTTTTTATCTTTTCTGTTTATTTCATTGAAAATCCTTGCAAAATTTGGTCTTCTTATATTTTCTTCAGGGAACCCGAAAACATTTTCAATTTCTCTTTTAGTATTTTCTCTTGCACCCTCATAAACGATCAAAAAGGCTGAAGCTATACTAAAAGGAGAAAAAAACACATTTTCTTCTTTATCTTTTAATTTGAAATAGAAGTTAAAAGTAAATTTAGCAATTGAATCGGCTATTTTTTTAATTTCTTTTTCACTCCATCCCTTATCACAGGCTTCTTTTTTAGGATTTTCATAAAAGAAAAATAAAAAAATTAAAAAGAAACATGTTTTTTTCATATTTTAATATTAAATATTTTCTCTCTAAAATTCAATTAAATATTTTCTTTCTATTTACAGTAGTTTCTAATTCTTTACTTTTGTATTACAAATTTTGTGATTTTTTTAAATTCGGCAGTTTCAAGTGAGAGGAAGTATACACCAGAGGGTAAATTGATTTTTGTTTCTACTTTATGTATTCCTTCTTTTTTCTCTTCATTAACAAGAGTTTTTATAACTTTTCCTGAGATGTCATAAAGTGTTAAAGTTACTTTACCTTTTTTGGGAACTGAGTAGGTTATATTGATTATACCTTTTGAGATATTAGGTTTACATTTTAGAATTGGTAGGGTTTTATATGTTGTGTCTTTTACGATGTCCTCGGATATACTTGTTAAAGCGCCTGTTTTGAAGTGTTGTTCATTCCATCCGCTTGATTGTTTTCCGCAAACTGTTATCCATCTTGAAGTTTTTAGTCCTGCGTGGTA
>JBCNUW010000015.1:0-50616 GCA_039630575.1 Caldifarciminales bacterium | reverse complement strand
GGCTTTTTCGTAGAAGGCTCAGGGGTATATAACTCTTATTTGAGAACTCACACTCCTCATAAAGATACCCTCTTTCATAAAAGATTTTTAGATTCATTAAATCTGGATGAATTTAAAGAAAAAGGATTCTATCTTATAGTAGTAACCGATGATTTTATAAAAAAGGCAAGTCAATTTACCTTAAATCTTATAAGAAATGAAAACTTATTTGAAAAAATTTTTGAATGTGATGACATCAGTATTTATAAACTTAAAGAAAATTAAAAAATTATTGTTATCTTTGTTCCTACTTTCTGCTTTTTCCTTACTTTTTTTAAAAAATCAAATCAACTTTATATTTTTTCCCTTATTTTTATTTTTTTTGGGCTTATCACTTACTTACTCTCTACTAAAAAATGAAGATACACCAACAATCTTACTATTTTCCTATACATTTGGATATATAGTTTATGTCCTTATAGTATCTTTTTTATTTCAAAATTTTCTCTTTCTTTTTCAATCTCAAATTATATTTTTATTATCATGTCAATTTTAGTTGCAATTTTCACGATTTTTTTTAAAAATGTAAATGAGTTTTTTTTAAAAAAAATTGAATTAAAAAATTATAGTAAAAAAACTTTTTTAATTATCTTTATTTTATTCATCCTTTTTACTTTTATCCTTTTTGAAATGAATTCAATCAGAGAGGAACCAATACACTATTCCTATGTATACCATATTATAAACGGTGGTGATATTTATACTTATCCTCTTTTCCAATTTAAACCAACATTTTACCACTTTTATTCTGACATTTTATTGGCAGGATATTCTTTTTTTACGGGATTTGAAGCATGGGAAAGTTCCTTAATCTTTGCAACAATTCACTTTTTCCTCTTTACAATACTTCTTTATAAATTTTATTCAAAATACGCCTCACATATAGGTTCTCCATTATATATATTTCTTTTTTCTATCTCTTTACTTCTTCAAGATGGTTACACACTTACAGTTTTTATTAAAAATAACAAATTAGAAAATATAAAAGATATGTTATTATATGGAA
The DNA here is from genome assembly GCA_039630575.1 of Caldifarciminales bacterium. Lineage (GTDB taxonomy): Bacteria > Hydrothermota > Hydrothermia > Hydrothermales > JAJRUZ01 > JBCNVI01. The sequence continues at coordinate 49,571 of JBCNUW010000015.1, read as the reverse complement.
AATATACATACTCCAGCGTAACCCCTAATTATTCAATATTCTACTATCTATTTCATCCTCCAACTTTTGTAGGTTTACCTCCCTTACTTTTAATATTTTTTGTACTTTTTAATTTAAATAATAGCTTTCATAAATATAGAGGAATAATAACAGGTACAGTTCTTGCATTTTTATCTTTTTGTAACTTTGCTTTTTTTCCTATAATAATTATACCACTTTTTGTCCTATTCATAATAAAAAAAGAATTTAGAAAAGTACTTTTTTACTCTTTTTTGACAATGTCAATACTTTTAATTTTCAATGGCTACATTTATAATTCAATTAAACTATCCTCAGCGTTACCAAATATTAAAATATATTTATTTGCACAAACACTTGTTCATTCTCCTACTCTTGTTTTTTTTGAATATTTTTTTGTATCTTTTACTCTTTTTTTAGGTTTTTACCTTTATGTAAGAAATTCAAGATTTGCTTATAGTGATATAATTTTAATTACTTTTTCTCTAACTGGAGCCCTATTTCCACACATTTTCGCCTATGGAGAAACACCTCTTACTCTTCGCTATGCAAACTTAATAGGATTGTTTGGAACCCCCTTCATTTATCTTAGTTTTGAAAAAATTAAAGAAATAAAAAATAAAACTTTATCCTTTATTTTTCTAACAATTTTATCTTTTTTAATCTTTTTTGAATCAATTTTAAATATAAGGTATTACACCTATGTTTCAAAAGGAGAGTGGAAGTTTACTCTTTCAAACTGTCAAATTGAAGCCATTAATCTCATAAGAAAGAATTTTTCAGATAAAAGAGAAAAGATAAAAATATTTGAAAAGGAAAAACAAGGATTTATGATCTTTTCTGGATTCTGTGCAGAAGGTTCATCGAGATACAACAGATATATTAAAAATCACCACCCTTTAAGTGACACTATTAAGTATAAAAAATGGCTAGATTCTCTTGACATTAGTGAACTTAAAAAAGAAAATTTTCTCTTAATCGTTGTTACTCAGGAATTTAGGAAAAAAGCAAGCAAATACACCCTAAATCTTATAGAAAATAAAAAATTTTTTGAAAAAATATTTGAATGTGGAGATATTGAAATATTTAAAATTATTCACTAAATTTTTCCCTTTCCTCAATGTAAATCTTTCTAATCGGATAGGGTATAATAATTTTCTCATTCTTATACCTTTCGTTAAGCCTTTTAATTATTTCATGTCTTATTAAAAATTGTTGAGAAAACTCCTTTATTTTCACAAAAATGCTAAAATTAATTCCATACTCACCAAAAGAGTTATATCTTATAAAAACCTCAAAATTATCATTTTCTTTATAAATTTCTTTTAAGACTTCCAATACAACTTCTGTTGTTAATTTTTCAACTTTATCAAGATCACTTTCGAAACTAACACTTACAGGAATAGTCAAAAAAAGCTCTTTTTCTGGCAAATGATAGTTAGTGATTATAATAGAAGAAACCTTTGAATTAGGAACAATTATTAGATTGTTTTGTAAACTTTTTATCACAGTGTTTCGCCAGTTAATATCTAAGACATATCCTTCTTCACCAGAAGCAAGTTTAACATAATCTCCTTGTCTTATATGTTTAGAAAGAATAAGGTGAAAACCAGCAAAAAGGTTTGAAAGTGTATCTTGTAATGCAAGAGCAACTGCAATTCCACCTATACCTAATGCTGTAATTATAGGCAAAATTGAAATTCCTAAAAAATGGAGAAGTATGAGTAAGCCTGTTATAAGTATAGATATTTTAATTATGTTCTCAAGAATTGAAACTGACGGTATAGTCTCTTTTATCCTCTTTGTATAAATCTTTAAAAATACAGAAGCAAAATTCATAAAAGAAAGTGATGTAAAGAGTATATAAAGAGAAACTAAAAGTTTGTGTAAAAAGTTAGATATTTCTACTTTAGGCTTTGTAAACAATATAACAAAATGTAATGTAATTAGAATTAAAAAAATTAAAATCCATCTCTTTAGAACCCTTATAAGTGGTTTACAAATTTCAGTAGGTAAACTTTCTTCTATTTTCCTAAAAATTTTTAAAATTATTCTTCTTAGAAAGAAAATTAATATTAGAGAAATTAGTAAGAGTCCAAAAATAAAAATAAGCAACTTCATTAATAATACCCTACACTATCTAATAAAATTTAAAACCTCTTTAAATATTTTCCTATAAGAAATTCCAAACTTTTCAAAAAGTTCATCAGGTTTTCCAGACTCACCATAAGTATCTTCTATAGCTAAAATTTTCATAGGAACAGGAAAATTTTCAGCCAAAAAACTTGCTATCCTCGAACCGAGTCCCCCGTCTCTTAAATGTTCTTCTACAACAACAATCTTTTTTATACTTTTTGCCACATCAAGTATAGTCTCCTCATCCAACGGTTTAATGTAAGGAGCATCATAAATCGATGCTTTTATACCCTCTTTTTTTAAAAGATCATGAGCTTTTAAACTCTCTGCAACTACCAATCCATAACTAAAAATTGCAACATCTTCACCTTCTTCCAGTTTAATATACTTACCCCATGTAAATTCGTTCTTATTTTCATATATAATAGGGGCACTTGGTCTTTGGGTTCTTACATAACATGGTCCTTCCCTTTTAGCTACTTCCCTTATTAACCATCTTGTATAAACTTCATCACAAGGTGCAACAACTGTAAAACCGGGAAAAGTACACATTAAAGCAATATCTTCAACACTTTGCTGTGTAAAACCATCCTCACCTACTGAAATTCCTCCATGAGAAGATACAAATTTAACATTAAGACCACTACCTGCAATAGAAATTTTGATTTGTTCGTAAGCTTTATTTACCATAAAACAGGCAAAGGATGAACAGAAAGGGATTTTACCACATCTTGCAAGACCTGCAGCAGCACCTACCATATTTGCCTCTGCTATACCAAAATTATAAAACCTCTCAGGAAATTTTTTAGCAAAAAGATAGGTATGAGTCGATTTTGAAAGATCAGCATCAAGAACCACAATCTCTTCCATTTCCTCTCCAATTTTGGCAAGAGCCTCTCCATAAGCAACTCTTGTAGGTTTTCCCAGTTTAAATTCTCTTATCATGAAATTTAAATTTCTGGATATATCTCTCCAAGCTCCCTTAATGCCTTTAAAGCCTCCTCCTTAGTTGGTGCTCTTCCATGAAATTCATTGTTATTTTCCATAAATGACACTCCCTTTCCCTTTACAGTATGGGCTATTACACACTGAGGTTTCTCAAAACTATTCTCCTTAATCCTATCAAAAACATCTTTTAGTTCATCAAAGGAATGACCGTCAACCTCAAAAACTTCCCAACCAAAACTTTTCCATTTATCACTTAAAGGCTCTATGTTGAGAATTTCTCCTATAGGACCATCAAGTTGAAATTTGTTGTAATCAACCAGTGCTGTTAAATTATTTAATTTATGAAAACCAGCAAACATGGCAGCTTCCCAAACTTGACCCTCCTCCATTTCACCGTCTCCCATAATTACATAAACCCTGTAGTCCTTTTTGTCAATTTTTCCTGCGAGTGCCATACCTATACCAACAGATAAACCCTGACCAAGTGAACCTGATGAGATCTCAATAAGAGGTAATTTTCTTCTATCAGGATGACCCTGTAAAGGTGAATTCAATTTTCTCAATGTCCAAAGCATATACTCAGGAATCCATCCAATCTCTGACCAAACAGAATAAAGAGAGGGAATTCCATGTCCCTTTGAAAGAATCAACCTGTCCCTATCAGACCAAAATGGGTCATCCTCTCTGTATCTTAAAACATCACCAAAATAAAAAGTTACAAGAATTTCTACCAAAGAAAGAGAACCTCCAGGGTGACCACTACCAGCTTTATAGATCATTTTTATAATTTTTCTTCTCACTGCTAAGGCTTTTTCTGTTAAAAGTTCCTTTAACGCCAGTTCCATAGTTATTATTTTAAGACTAAAAAGATTTAATTATGCAAAAAATCTCTTGCTATTATTTCAGTTATATCCATAACCTCATAATCATCAGCACCTATCTCCCTTTTAGCATCCTCCAACATCCTTAAACAAAAGGGGCAAGAAACCAAAATATCTTTAACATTAAGATTTTTTAACTCATCCATTCTTACTGTATTTACTCTTTTACCCTTTTTTGTTTCCATCCACATTCTTGCACCACCAGCACCACAACAGAAGGAAAAGTATCCAGTATTTTTGGGCTCCTTTAATTTTCCAATAGATTTAATTAAGATTCTAGGTTCCTTATAAATCCTATTGTGTCTCACAAGATAACATGGATCGTGAAAGGTAAATAACTTTTCTTTTCTCTTTAAGTTCAATTTTCCACTTTTAACTCTTTCAATTAAAAATTCAGTAATATGTATTACTTCCTTTTTAAATCCAAAATCAGGATATTCATTTTTGAAGACATTGAAACAATGGGGGCAATGAACAATTATTTTATCAAACTGATAATTTTTAAAAATTTCTAAGTTTGACTCAACAATCATTTGAAAGAGATACTCATTTCCTGCTCTTCTCGCAGGATCTCCATTACATATCTCCTCCTCACCTAAAACAGCATAATCAACATTTAAATAGTTCAAAATTTTAACTACACTCCTTGGAATATTTTTAAGTCTTTCATCAAAACTTGAGGCACATCCAACAAAATAAAGATACTCAAACCTTTTACTCTCAAAAGCTCTTTTAATAGGTAACCCCTCCATCCATTTTACTCTCTCATCACTCCATAAACCCCATGGATTTTGCTTTTGTTCCATATTCTTGAAAAAAAACGAAAGCTCACCCGGAAATTTACCCTCCGACAAAACTTCCCCTCTCCTTAAATTAACTATATAAGGTAAATGCTTTATATCTAATGGACAAGCCTCCATACAAGCCCCACAGGTTGTACAAGCCCATAAAGCCTCCTCTGAAATAACATTCCCCTTAATTTTTTCAAAATTATCCTCTGTCTCTAATAGAAGCTCTCTTGTATTCACTACAAGATATTTAGGACTAAGAGAAGAACCCGAGAAATAGGCAGGGCAAACATCCTGACACCTTCCACACTCAATACATGAAAAAGCATCTAATCTCTCACTAAAGGAAATATCGTTAATTTTAATAAATCCAAATGTAATATCTTCTTTACTAAAGTCAATTTTATCGATGTAAGAGTAAGATTTTAAATCATAAAGAAAAACATTTATCAAACCGTTAATTATATGAAAATGCTTTGAAAGTGGTATTAAATTAAGAAAAAGAAAAACAAGTAATAGATGTAAATAGTAATTAAATTTCCAAAAAGTAAAGTTTGCAGGAACAAAATTTAAAAACAAAACCGAAAACCACCTACCTTGTAACGTTTTCTCACCCATTTTTATTGCCGATGAAGTCTCAAAGAGATATGTTATCATTAACAAAAAAATCAAAATCAAAATTATAAAGGACTCTATTTGAGGACCTCTTTTAGCCTTTCCATAAAGGATAACTTCATTTTCAGGTTTTGGTTTAGTTATCGCTTCAGGTTTTAATAAAAATCTTCTTATAAAAAAGCCAATTACACCTACAATTACAAAAAGAGCAAAAAGATCAAGCAAAAAGCGATAAAAGTTGAAAAAACTTATTTCAATAAAAGAGGGAAACCCATATATGTGAAAGATCATATCGACTGTTGAAAACAGAAAAACAAAAAAACCCCAAAAGATAAAAGAATGAAAAATACCAGGAAGAGGTCTTTGCCTTATGAGAGCAAACTGAGTAAGAACATAAATTAAAACTCTTAGTAAACCTTTTAAAAATTTTATTCTTGGTTTTTTTTCACCTTTTAAAACAATGCTGTATCTTATAAGGCAAGACCTTATAAAAAAAATAATTGAAACTAATAAAATTAACGAAAAAAGAATTTGTTCAAAAAATAAAAATTTCATGATAGATTTTAACATATAAAAAGAGAATTCTTCTATTGAAAAGGTGTATAATAGACTATGAAGTTCTCAATAATGTCAAAAGATTTTGAGCCGTGTTATTTAAAAACAAAAGAAGAGGGAAAGTTAAAAGAAAAGGTAGAAAAGGCACTATCTCTTCTTGAAAAACCTTGCCGAGTTTGTCCAAGAAAATGTAAAATAAAAAGACTTGAAAACGAAAAGGGGGTATGTAAGATAGGAAGATACGCTATAGTATCCTCAGCTTTTGCGCACTTTGGAGAGGAAGATGTTTTAAGAGGCATAAACGGCTCTGGAACAATTTTCTTTTCAGGATGTAATCTAAAGTGTGTATTCTGTCAAAACTGGGATATATCACAAAAAGTCACAGGTTATGAAATAAAACCAAAGGAACTTGCAAAAATTATGATTTACCTTCAGGAGCAGGGTTGTCACAACATAAATTTTGTTACACCTGAACATGTTGTTCCACAAATATTAGAAGCAATTCCCTTTGCAATAGAAATGGGTCTAAATGTTCCAATTGTTTATAACACAAGTTCCTACGACTCCGAAGAATCTATAGAGTTGATGGATGGATTAGTTGATATTTATATGCCAGATTTTAAGTTTTGGGAAAAGGAAAGTGCGAGAAAATACTGTTTAGCTCCCGATTATCCGGAAGTTGCAAAAAAATCATTAAAAAATATGCACAGACAGGTTGGAGATCTTGTTCTTGATGAGTACGGTATTGCAAAGAGAGGTATCCTTTTAAGGCATCTTGTTATGCCAAATCTTGTTGAAGAAAGTAAAAAAATTTTAAAGTGGATTAAGGAGGAAATTTCTGAAAACACTTTTATAAATATTATGGCTCAATATAGACCAGAATATAAGGCAAAAAATTATCCAGAAATTTCAAGAAGACCAAAATTAAAAGAATTTTGGGATGTAGTAGAATATGCAAAGGAGATAGGTCTTAAAAGATTAGATAAAAGGAGCATAGAAAATGGAAAATATTTTTTAAATCTGTAATGGCTCTTTTTAAAATAATAAAAACGTATTTTTATAAGGAGAGAATCAATCTCCAGATCCATTACTTTCTTTTATGTGCCGGTGGTTTTTCTCTTGCTATAATTAAAGAAAAAATTCCTTTAAACCAAATAAACCTTTTTAAACTTCTCTTTTCAATTTTAGTTTTAATTTTAGCCTTCTATTCATCTCTTGTATTCAACGATATTTATGACTTTGAGGGTGATAGAAAAAATTTAAAAAGAACTCCTCTAACCTTAAATCTTATTGATAAAAAAAGTTATTACCTCTATGGACTTTTATTTATGTTTATATCCCTATTACTTTCTATTTTAATTAACATTTACTCTTTTATAAATCTTTTAATTTTACATCTTCTTCAAATAGTTTATAGCTTCCCGCCTTTTAGGTTAAAAAGAATATACCCAATCTCAATAATCATACTTTCACTTGCAGCTTTATTTTCAATTTTATACGGATTTTCTGTTATTGAAGAAAAGTACTATCTAAAAAATTTCCCCTTAAAACTATACTTAGTGTTTTTATTTGCCTTTCCCTTTGCCATGAATTTTAGAGATGTTCTTGATTTAAATGGAGACAAAATTCAAAATGTAAAAACCTTACCAGTCATTGTAGGAGAAAAAAAGGCTCCACTCTTTGCAGGTATATCCCTATTCTTCACATATTTGCTTGTAGCAATAATTTTATCTAAATTAATCTTTTACTTTTTATCATTAATTTCTGGAACCTTAAGTTTAATTTTATCCTTAAGAAAAAAATTTGAAGAAACTCCTCTTTTTCTTATATACTTTTTTTACCTTATTTTGTCAATAGTAATAATATTTTTTAATCCCCACTATGTATTTTAAGTTATGAAGGCAATTGTTTTTAACGAGAGTATTCCACGATATGTTCTTACAAAAATTTTAGGTAAACTAAAGAAATCCTTTTATTGGGGAATTTTATCCTGTGTAAAATACACTGACATAAAGGAACCTAAAATACCTTCGGGGAAATACTTAAAGATAAAAACAATTTATGGAGGAATCTGTGGAAGTGATTTAAATCTTATAACACTCAGAGATTCACCACTTTTATCTCCTTATTCGTCATCACCTTTTGTTATAGGTCATGAAAATGTGGGAATTGTTTACGATGTATCTGGTGATGTTGAAAAGGTTAAAAAGGGAGATAGGGTCATAGTTGATCCGGTTCTTTCTTGTCAAGCAAAAGAAATCGATATTTTATGTGAGAGTTGTAAAAAGGGTGAATATTCAAGATGTTTAAACTTTGCAGAGAAAGGGAAATTAAGTGAGGGTGTAATAATTGGAGCCTGCTCATCGACAGGAGGGTCGTGGAGTGAATACTTTATTGCCCATGAATTTCAAACTTTTAAGTTAGATGATGATATTTCTGATGAGGAAGCAATTTTAGTTGATTCTTTTTGTTCTGCCCTTCACCCTGTTTTAAGAAATTTTCCGGGTGAAAATGAAAAAGTTTTAATAATTGGAGCAGGAATAATTGGAATATGTGTTGCAATTTCTTTAAAAGCATTAAAAAGTAAAGCAAAGGTATATTCACTTTGCAAATATGAATTTCAAGCTGAAAGAATAAAAGAATATTCAGACGTCATCTATTTAAAGGAAAATTATTTAGAGAAATTCGCTCAAATAACTGACTCAAAAATTTTAAAACCTTTATTAGGAAAAAAGTTTTTAAATTCTGGTTTTGATTTAATTTTTGAATGTACAGGAAATAGAGATATGATACAAAGTTCCTTTGGATGGGTAAAACCTGGAGGAAAAATAGTTTTAGTTGGAACATCTAGTATTTTAAATTCTATAGATCTATCATTTTTATGGTTTAGAGAAATAAACCTTATTGGAACAAATTCTTCAAGCACAGAAAATTACATGAGGGAGAAAAAAAGATGTTATGAAATTACAATTAACCTTATTAAAGAGAAAAAAATAGATTTGAAAGATCTTTTAACTCACAAATTTAGAATAAAAGATTATAAAAAAGCCTTTGAGGCAAATTTAAATAAAAAGAAAAATAGATTAATAAAATCAGCCTTTTGTTTTAAATAATTTATATTATTTTGAGCCTTTTTCCAACCCTCTCGAATATTTCAAGACCTCTTTCAATATGCTCATCAGTGTGTGTAGCCATACAGCTTGTCCTTAACAGAGAATCACTAGGAGGAACACCTGGAGGCACAACAGGATTTACATATATTCCCTCTTCAAGTAATTCCTTCCACATATAAACTGTTTTCCATTTATCTCTTAGATAAACTGGGACAATGGGTGTTTGGGATTTTCCCACATCAAAACCAAGAGATTTTAGACCGTTTCTCCACTTTTCTGATACTTTTCTTAAATTTTCAATCCTTTCTGGCTCCTTTTGCATTATTTCAAGAGCTTTCAAGGCACTTGCAAGGTTTGGTGGGGATATAGCTGCACTGAATATGAAAGATCTTGCAACATGCTGAATATAAAATATAACATCCTTATCACCTGCAATAAAACCTCCTAAACTTGCAAAGGATTTACTAAAAGTTCCCATAATCAAATCAACATCTTTTTCAACTTTAAAATGATTAGCTGTTCCTCTTCCACATTCACCAAGCACCCCTACAGAATGAGCATCATCTACCATAAGTCTTGCATTGTACTTTTTACATATTTTAATTATATCAGGTAAAGGTGCTATTTCCCCACTCATTGAATATACCCCATCAACAATTACCAATTTCCCTTTATCCTCTGGCAACTTTTGAATTGTTCTTTCCAAATCCTCCACATCATTGTGCTTGAATCTCTCCATTTTACCAAAAGACATCTTACAACCGTCAATTATTGAAGCATGATCTTCCTTATCCACAATTGCATAATCTTCCTTTCCTAAGAGAGCTGATATAGTTCCGACATTTGTCTGATATCCTGTTGAAAAAACAATACACTTTTCTTTTCCTATAAATTCGGCAAGTCTTTCTTCGAGCTCGAGATGAAGCTTTAGTGTCCCATTCATAAATCTTGATCCTGTTACACTTGTTCCATATTTTTTTATAGCCTCAATAGCAGCTTCCCTTACTCTTTTATCCGTTGTTAGACCTAAATAATTATTTGAACCAAACATTAAAACCCTACGTCCATTAAATATTGCTTCAGTTCCTTCGTTATTCTCAAGTGGAATGAAAAATGGATAAATACCTTTCTCGATCGCAAGTTTTGCTTCATAAAGTGGATTTGTTGGAGTTAAATTTCTACATTTTTCAAAAATATCCATTATTTAAAAATCCTTTACTTTGGTTTTGGCAAATCATAATTCTGTGCAAACTCAATTAACTTCCTTTTATTTTGTTCACTCATCTTACCAAGAGGAAACCTAAATTCCTCTTCAATCCATCCAAGATGGGCAAGTAGGGTTTTACAAGGTAACGGATTGGTCTCAACAAAGAGCAAATTCATTAAAGGTAAAGCTTCATAGTGCATTTTTCTTGATTTCTCAATTTCTCCTCTTTCAAAAAATTCAATCATCTTTTTTAAATATCCGGGATTTACATTTGAATAAACAGAAATTACACCATCATACCCTAAGGATAAAAGTGGAAAGGTCCATGAGTCATCACCAGAAAGCAAAGAGATCTTACCTTTCAACATTTTTGAAATTTCCATCATCTGGTCAAGGTTTTTAGATGCCTCTTTTATTCCAACGATTTTATCTGGAACTTTTTCATAAATTTTTAAAACTGTTTCAGGAGAAATATTAGTTCCAGTTCTACCTGGCACGTTATAAATTATTATCTTACCCTCAGAATTTTTTGCTAAAAAAAGAAAATAATCTATGAGATTACCTTGAGTAGGTTTGTTGTAATAGGGAATCACAACAAGATGATACTTAAAACCACAATCAAGCGCTATTTCAGAATATTTTAAAGTCTTTCTTCCATCATTTGTTCCTACACCTGCTATTAAAGTTATTTTGTCCTTAACTTTTTCTCTAAAGAAACTGAAAACTTCCTTTCTTTCTTCACTATCAACAGTTGGAGACTCTCCGGTAGTCCCAAGTACAAGAATACCATCTATATTGCTTTTTAGATGTAAGTCAATTAGCCTATCAAATGCTTTAAAATCAATTTTACCCTCTCTAAAGGGTGTTATAATTGCACATATTTCCCCCTTTAATTTATTATTCATATACTAATTTTATGGCAACATACTTAAAAGGTTCAACTCCTAATTTAGCTAAAAGTTAAATCGATGTTTAAACTTATTATAATTTCATACTTTTTCTATCAATATTCACCTTCTCTCTCAGTGAGAAGTAAAGCATTAATAAATAATCCTGCAGGTCTTGCCTTTCAGCAAGGTTTTGAAATTTTCTACAATCTAAAAAAAATTGATTATTTTGACCGCAAAAGAGAAAATTTTAATCATACCCTAACTGCTAGTCTATCAAATTTTGGATTTTTTATACACTCTGAAGAAAAAAAGAAAATATACAAAATAGGTTCAGGAATTCCTTTTGGAGAAAGAGTTTCAGCTGGTATATCCTACACTTTTGGTGACACTCAAAAATTTTACACTCTCGGGTTAATGTTAAGACCCTTATCTTTCTTTTCTATAGGATTAAAAAACGATCTTTATAAAAGTTATAGAGAAGCTATTTTGGGATTTGCCTTTAGACCAATAACAGATAGGATCACTTTATCAGCTGATTTAAAATTTAAAAAAGATACCTTAGATTCTTACAGTTTTTTATTTTCTTTAGAACCAGTGGAAGGTATTTTATTTAACTTAAATATTGAAACCTGTAAGGGATTCTATAAAGATAACACAAGATATTTGTTTGGTATTGAATTCTCCCTTGGAAATGGGATTTTATCGTATTCGATGGATAAAGATGAAAGGGAAAAAAACTTTAGCATAATAACATCCAAAGAAATATACCCCAAATTATATAAGAGAAAAAACAGATGGATTGAAATAAGATTAAAAGATTCCTATCCAGAGGAAAGAGAAAGAGGAGACTTTTTATCATTTAAAATTAAGGAGTGCTTTTATGATCTTGTAAGTGATTTTGAAAGAATTCTTAAGGATGACGAAATAGAAGGGGTAATAATTTATTTTGAAAATCCACAGTTTTCAAGAGCTCAAGCTGAAGAACTTAGAAAAATAATAAAAAAGATTTCTGATAAAAAATTTACAGTTGCTTATGGAGAAAACTTCAGTGAAAATAACTATTATATTGCAAGCAGTTGTGACAAAATTATTATTCCAAAAGAAGGTTCTTTAATACTTGCCGGTCCCTATACCGAGAGGTTTTATTTTAAAAAACTTTTTGACAAAACAGGTATAAAAGCGCAGTTTGAAAGAGTTGCTGAATACAAATCTGCAGTGGAACCCTTTACAAGAGAGAACATGAGTAAAGAAGATAGTATTCAGATTTCTCTGTTTTTAAAAAGAATTTTAGATAAGGAAATAGAAGATATAAGTAGTTCACGGAATATTACAAAGGATACTCTTTTAAAAATAATGGAAAAAGAAGTTTACTTTAATTCGTATGAAGCTTTAAAGGAAAAACTTGTTGATACTGTAGCCTATGAAAATGAAATTATAGACATTACGAAAAAATGGTTTTCAAAGAAAAAAATTAAAAAAATTTCTTATAAAAAATGGGATGATGAGAAATTTTTAAAAAGAGAGTTTGTTGATTCAAAACCAAAGATAGCAATTTTATCGTTGGAGGGATCAATTGTTGAGGGTGAAAGTGGAAGAAATCCGTTACCTTTAATTGGTGGGAAAATGATTGGTTCAAAAACAGTGCAGGAAATAGTAGCAAAAATTGAAAGGGATAAGAGTATAAAAGCAGTGGTTATAAGGGTCAATTCACCTGGCGGTTCTTCTCTTGCCTCAGACATAATATGGAATTCAATAAGAAAACTAAAGGAAAAAAAGAAAGTAGTTGTATCGATGGGACAATATGCAGCCTCAGGTGGATATTATATTTCATCTCCGGCAGATTATATTATTGCAAACTATTCTACACTTACAGGTTCAATAGGAATACTGGGTGGAAAAATTTCATTTGATAAAATGTTTGAAAAAATTGGAATAACCTTTGACCGTGTAAAAATTTTAAAATATTCAGATGCCTTCTCAATCTTTAGAGAATGGAATGAAGAAGAAATAGAGGAATTAAAGGAAGAATTAAATTGGGGATACGATAACTTTATTAAGAAAGTGGCTTATTCAAGAAATTTAAAGGAGACCTATGTTGATTCAATAGGAAGGGGTAGAATATGGTCAGGGTTTGATGCGAAAAACTTAAAAATTATAGATGATATAGGAGGAATTCTTGAAGCGATTGAAATAGCAAAAAAGCTTTCAGGAATAAAAAAAGACTTTAATGTAGTTATATATCCTAAAATAGATTTATTTAAGGAGTTCTTTAAAAAAAGCATAACCTTCAAAAGTCCGCTTGGCTTTCTTCAAGAAGAGCCATATATTTACTATAACAACATAATCTTAAAATAAAAAGGAAACTAAATTGACAAAAAAAATTTTTTTGGTGGCTCTTTTTATATCTATAGTTTTTACTATTTACATACTTTATCCAAAAAGAAAAATAAATTTTACTACAGGAACGGTAGAGGCTAAAGAAGTTGAGATTTCAACAAAATATATAGGAAAAGTTATGAAAATTTATAAGGATGAAGGCGATTTTGTTAAAGAAAACGAAATTCTACTTGAAATAGACAAAAGGGAGTTGTTTACAACAAAAAAAGAAACAGAAAAAAAACTACTGAGTTTTCAGTATGAAAAAAAGGCTATAGAGGAAGAAGTAAAAAACTTAACTGAAGAATTAAAAAAACTTGAAAATTTAAGAAAGGAAGGAGCTTTTCCTGAAAGGGATTACGAAAGATTAAAGAGTAAATATAAGTTCCTCACTTATAAATTAAGGGCAGCTGAAGAAAATATAGAAGCACTAAAGGAAAATCTTGAAAAAATAAAGATTTACGAAGAAGAAATAGAAATTAAATCTCCAATAAGTGGAGTAGTACTTGAAAAAAACATAGAAGTGGGAGAATTAACAAGACCGCATATCCCTCTTTTTACAATTGCAAATTTAGATACTCTTTATGTATACGCCTTCTTGCCTCAAAAAGAATTAAAGCATATTAAACTACATAAAACTGTTAAAATTATCCCTCACATAGGAGAAAAAATTGAATTTGAAGGAAAAGTTGTATGGATTAAAGATGAAGCTGAATTTACTCCACGAAATATTTTAACACCTGAAGAGAAGGAATTACTTTTCTTTAAATTCAAAGTAAAAGTTATAAACAGAGATAACATTTTAAAGCCTGGAATGACAGTTTCAGTTTTCTATAAATGAGTAATAGATATGTTATATTGAAATTAGAAAACATAAAAAAATCTTTTGGGAAAAATGAGGTTTTAAAAGGGATAAACCTTGAACTAAAGGAAGGAGAAATAGTTGCAATAACAGGACAAGATGGATCAGGTAAAACAACACTTTTAAAAATTTTAGCAGGACTTTTAAATCCAGATTATGGAAAAATTACATTTTTAGATAAAGACTTAGTAAAAGAGAGACATAAACTAAAAGATAAAATAGGATACTCATCTGAAATCTTTTCACTATATCCTGATTTGAAAGTAAAAGAGACTTTAAATTTTTTTAGTGAGATTTTTGAAATAAAAAATAAGAAAATAATTGATGAAGTTCTCAGTATAACAGAATTAAAAGTTGCTACCGAAAAACTAGCAAAAGAACTTTCTGGTGGTATGCAAAAAAAACTTTCTCTTGCTTCCATATTAATTTCAAAACCAAAACTTTTACTATTAGACGAACCTACAAGAGGAATAGATCCTGTTTCACGGCAAAAACTTTGGATTTTATTCCATAAACTAGCTGCACAGGGAATATCAATAATTTTAACAACTCCTTATGTGCTTGAAACAAACAGAGCAACAAGATCTTTCACATTGAAGGATGGATTTTTGGTTTCGGATGAAAAGGAAATATACATAAAAAAAACAGAAATTTTAAAAAAAGAGGAAAAAGAAACAGTTATTTATGTAGAAAATATTTCAAAAAAATTTGGAGATTTTTATGCAGTAAAAAAATTAAGCTTTGATATTAAAAGGGGAGAAATATTTGGCTTTTTAGGTCCGAACGGTGCAGGTAAAACAACTACCTTAAAGATGCTACTTGGATTAATAGAACCAACAGAAGGAAAAATCAAAATAATGGGAGAAGAATTAAAAAGAGAGAATATAAGAAAAATTAGAAAAAATATAGGTTATCTTTCTCAAAAATTTTCACTCTATCAAGATTTAACCTTATATGAAAATCTCAAGCTCTACGCTGGACTTTATGAAGTTAAAGATGACGAGAAAAAAATTGAAGAACTAATCAAATTTTTTGATTTAGAAAAATGGAGA
Organism: Caldifarciminales bacterium; assembly: GCA_039630575.1. Lineage (GTDB taxonomy): Bacteria > Hydrothermota > Hydrothermia > Hydrothermales > JAJRUZ01 > JBCNVI01. Next base: position 34,130 of record JBCNUW010000015.1, on the reverse strand, counting down.
AATCAGATAACAAGTGAACTCCCACTTGGTGTTAAACAGAAACTTTCTCTTGCTACAATACTTTTAAACTTACCTCCTATTTTATTTCTTGATGAACCAACATCAGGGATGGGAGCACAGGCAAGAAGTGATTTCTTTAAAATTTTAGAAAGTCTCAAAGAAAGAGGTCATACTCTTATCATTACTACCCATTATATGGATGAAGCTGAACTATGTGATAGGGTTTTACTTATTGATAGGGGTGAATGCAAAGCTTTGGATAGTCCTTTAAATCTTAAAGAAAAGTTTATTGAAAATTACAAGATCTATGAAATAAAAGTAAAGGATGTCCTTTCTTTTGAAAAATTTCTTGAGGAAGAAAGAGAAATTATGTATACAAGAACTAAAGATGGCTTTAAAATATTTTCAAAAAAATTAGGAAAAATAGAAGAAACTTTAAAAAAGGCACTTTCAATTGGCATTGAAATAGATCTTATCAAAGAAAGTGAGCCAGATCTTGAAGAAATTTTTTATGCAAAGGTTCTTGAAATATAAGGCAATTTTTATCAAAGAAATAATCCACATTTCAAGAGATATTAGAACATTAATTTTATCCCTTATTGTTCCTATATTCTTTATTGTTATTTTTGGATACGCTATAAAACTTGAGGTAAAAAACATATCGGTATCAATTGTTGATCATGAACAAAACAACTTATCAAGAGAAATTAAAAATAAACTAAATTGTACAGGAGTATTTAAGAAAATCTATGAAGAATATGAACTTGGCGAAGAAAAATTTCTTGAAAACAAGATAAAGGCAAAAATCTACCTTAAACAAGACTTATCAGAAGAATTAACAAAAAAGGGAAATAGTGAAATTATACTGATAATTGATGGTACTGACCCTACTATGTTTTCGACCCTTTCAGGTTACTTTATTAGAATCTTCAGCGAAAGAGAAAATACTTTTGATTTTAAATATAAAGTTCTTTTTAATGAAGAAATGAAAAGTGAAATCTATATAGTTCCAGGAATTATAGCTATTGTTCTTGCTGTTTTATCTTCAGTTCTTATAACAATAAGTATAACAAAAGAATATGAAATGCAAACTTTTCAAATGCTTTTAACATTACCATTAAAACCTTACGAAATAATATTAGGGAAAGTTTTTCCCTATATTTTATTAGGAATTCTACAATTTAGTCTTTCTCTTTTATCTGCTAAAATTCTCTTTAACATTCCTTTTAGAGGTAATTTATTTTTTCTTTACCTTTCAGCCTTTATATATATTTTGTCTGGTCTTGGAATAGGAATTATAATTTCAACAAGTTTTAAAAAAACTCAAACCTCACTTCTTACTACATGGTTAACAACTATTTTGCCATCTTTTTTGCTCTCTGGTTTTATATTTCCTTTAGAAAATATACCACAAGTTTTGAAAATTTTATCATACTTTGTACCAGCTAGGTACTTTATGGAGATACTAAGAGGAATTCTTTTGAGGGGAACTAATATTTTTTTCCTCCTTGACGAACTTTTTATCCTCACCATCATTTCTTCTTTTTTAATATTTATGGCCTCAAAAATGATAAAAGAGAAAATATAAATGAAAAGACTTTTTTACTTTATTGAGAAAGAATTTATTCAAGTTTTAAGAGATAGAAAAACAAGATTAATAGTATTTATAGCGCCTCTGATTCAACTTGTTGTATACGGTTATGTCATATCTACTGATGTAAGAAATGTAAGAATTGGCGTAGTTGACTATTCTGGAAAAAAAATTTCAAGAGATTTCATAACTTCACTTTGTGCATCAGGATTTTTTAAACTTAAAAAGTATTACAGTGAAATTAAAGAAATGGAAGAAGATTTTATTAAAGGGGAAATTGATTTAGGAATAATAATAAAGGAAGATTTTGAGAGAAGAATAAAAAGTTTTGAAAAACCGGAAATTCTTGCTTTGTTTGATGGTTCAAGGGGTTGGACAACCCAGATTGTTCTTGGCTATTTTTCGAAATATCTTATAGAAAAATTTGGCACCATTAAAGGTAATTTAAAAGTAACTGTTCTTTACAATGCAGAAGGAAAAACAAGTAATTTTATGATACCTGCTGTAATAGCAATGGTATTGCTTGTCACTGGTATGATATTGACAAGCATTTCCGTTGCTAGAGAAAAGGAAACAGAGACAATTGAACTCCTGAGTATAAGTCCTATTTCTCACTTTGAATTTGTATTAGGAAAAACTATCCCTTACGCAACAATTGGATTTATAGATTTACTATTCATAATTCTACTTTCATTAACAGTTTTTAAGGTTCCGTTTAAGGGAAATGTTTTACTTTTACTTCTTGGATCAGTTTTTTTCCTATTCCTTGTTCTTGGTATTGGACTTTTGTCTTCAATTATTTCAGAAACACAGGCACAGGCAATGATAACATGTATATTTTTTGTTTTGCCAATGTTAATTTTATCAGGTTTTTTTTATCCGGTGGAATCGATGCCTTTATTTTTCAAGTTTATAGCCCAATTAAATCCTCTTACACATTTTTTAGTAATTTTAAGGAGTATTTTTCTTAAGGGCTCATCTTTCTATGACCTATTTTACAATTTTTTTATGCTTTCAATTCTATCTCTTTTAGTTTTTACCTTTTCTTTTATAAAATCAAAAAAGTTACTTGAAGGAAAGTAAGAAAAAAATTATAAATTATTATGACTGAGTATGTGGAATATTATGCTTTAAAAAATTTAGAAAATGGAAAATATCCTATTATTTTATCAGAAAACATAGATGATTATAAATTTTTTAAAAAGGGGAAAAACAAAATACTTTTATGGGATCCCCTAAAGGAGCCTTTTGTTTTAGAAAGTTCAAAAGTTAAAAATAAATTTTTTCTTGAACTTAAATCTTCAATAAAAGTTAATCGTGAAAAATTAGTTGAACTTTTAATAAAATCAGGCTACGAAGAGTACGAGAAAACTTTTTCAGAGGGAGAATTTGCAAGAAGGGGATTTATAATTGATATATTTTTTGAAGAGGAAGAATACCCAATAAGGATTGAATTTTTTGGAGACCAAATAGAAGAAATAAGATTTTTTGATCCTTTTACTCAGAGAAAAATAGGTATAGTTGAAAGTGTGTATCTTTACGTTCCCCAGGAATTTTGTAATTTCTTTTTCAACCTTGTTGACTTGAAAAATTTCTTTTTTATTTATGAGAAAAATTTTCTGAATAAAAAAATTATTCCGCTTCAAAAGTTTTTAAAACTAACAGAATTTATAGAATTTTTAAAAGAGCAAAAGATGGAAGTTTACTATGTCGCTAAAGAAAACATAAGGTATAGCTATTATAAGAAATTAATTGAGAATTTAAAGTTTTTAAAGGGAGAAATCTCTAAAAGTTTTATAGTGCCTGAAGAAAATACAGTTGTGGTTTCAGAAAGAGAAATTTACCCAGTTTTAAAAACATCTAAAAAATTTGTACTGCCCTTTAGAGAGGAAAGCTTCTTTGAAATAAGTCCAGGAGATACTGTTATTCATGAGGAAGAAGGAATTTGTTCAATAAAAGGGATTAAGAGAATAAAAACTGAAGGTAAAGAAATTGATTATATTGAGCTTATCTTTAAAGACAATCAAAAACTTTTTATACCATTTTGGGAAATTCATAAAATAGAGAAATATTTTGGCAAAAGAGCATTTACTGATTTTTCTACAAACAAATGGGTCAAGGAACTTGTAAGGTCAAAAATAGAGGTTCACGAGTTTGCGAAGAAGCTTCTAAATCTTACAGCAAGAAGAAAAGTCTTAAAGGGTATATCTTTTAGACTTGATGAAGAGGAAGAAAAGATTTTAAATGAAATAATTTTAAGTTTCCCTTTTACTGAAACTGACGATCAGAGAACTGCTTGGGAGGAAACTAAAAAAGATATGGAATCAGAAAATAGAATGGACAGGTTAATATTAGGGGACTCTGGATTTGGAAAGACTGAAATTGCATTAAGGGCCTCTTCTATGTGTGCACTAAAGGGCTATCAAGCCCTTTTTCTTGCTCCTACAACTCCACTTGTTTTACAGCACTATAGAAACTTCTCTAACAGGTTAAAAGACTTTCCAATAAACGTAAAAATGCTTTCAAGGCTTTTGACAAAATCTGAAGAAAAAGAAATTATAAAGGACCTTAAAGAAGGTAAAATTGACATTTTGATTGCAACACATAGAGCTCTTTATGACGATGTAAGATTTAAAAATTTAGGACTTTTAATCATAGATGAAGAACAAAGATTTGGAGTTGAACACAAGGAAAAGTTAAGACTTTTAAGAGAGGAACTAGACACTCTTATACTTTCTGCAACACCTATCCCTAGGACTCTTGCCTTATCAATCTACGGTACAATTGACATTTCCAGAATAAGAACACCACCTCTTGGAAGAAAGGAAAAAGAGGTAATATTGGTAAACTATTCACTTATTGAAATAAAAAGAGCAATAGAAAGGGAGTTAAAAAGAGGGGGACAGGTTCTTTATATTAGAAATAGAATTTCACCTTTAAAAGAAATAAAAGAAAAAATAAAGAGCTTATTTCCTGATGTAGAGTGTGAAATTTTGCATGCAAAAAAAAGTAATGAGGAGATCGAAAATATTTTAGTTAATTTTATTTTAGGAAAAATAAAAATTTTAATTGCAACGAATATTCTTGAAACTGGTATGGATTTTGATAACGCCAATACTTTAATAGTGGAAAGACCTGACCTTTTTGGACTTTCAGAGCTTTATGCTTTAAAGGGGAGGGTAGGAAGAAGAGATAAAAAGTCCTATGTGTATTTCCTTTTACCTCATAAATTAAGTGAAAGGGCAAGAGAGAGAATAATAACTGTAAAAAGGTACAACTATCCTGGTGCAGGAGAAAAAGTTGCTTTAAAAGACTTAGAAATGAGGGGTCCTGGTGAGCTTTTTGGAAAAAAACAAAAGGGTTTTTTAAAAGGTCTAAGTATCACATTTTATTTAAGATTACTTGAAGAAGAGATAAAAAAATTGAAAGGAGAAACTTTACCAAAAAGAAAAGTGGATATTATTCCTTATTCATCTTTATATTTTCCATCATATTTAGGTGAAGAGGATAAAATTTTTATTGCAAGGAGTCTCTTTACGGCAGAAAGTGTGGAAGAAATAGATTGTATAATTGATGAATATAAAGATAGGTTTGGAAAACCAGACGATTCAACTTTAAGGATTTTTAAACTTGCTTATGCTTTTTTAAAGGCAAAAAAAGAAAATATAAGTAAAATAAAAATTTTTAAAGACTATATCTACACTGAGTAATAAAAATTAATTATTTAAAAATAAACATTTAGATCTTTTAAAAAGGGTAAATTACTATCTTTTTCAGAAAGTACAGGATCTTTTATAGGCCAGCTAATGTTAATTTCAGGGTCATTCCATCTTATGCCACGTTCATGTTCCTTCGAGTATTCCTCTGATACTTTATACAAAACAATAGCATAATCACTGAGCACCAAAAAACCATGGGCAAAACCTTCTGGAATGAAAACCATATCTTTATTTTTTTCGGAAAGGATTATTCCCTCCCATTTTCCAAAGGTTTTTGAATTTTTTCTTAAATCAACTGCCACATCAAAAATTTCACCCTTTACACATCTTACAAGTTTTGCCTGAGCTTTTGGTTTTATCTGAAAGTGAAGACCCCTTAGAGTGTTTCTATAAGAAAAAGAAATATTATCTTGTTTAAATTTTAAATTTATACCATTTTTTATAAACTCTGATTCCTTGAAAGCCTCAAAAAGGTATCCCCTTTTATCCTCAAAAAAGTCGGTTTTTATTAAAATTAAACCGTTTATTTCAAGATCAATAAATTTAAAAGACATATAAGTGTTTTTCTACTTTTCTCCTAAAACTTTAAGTCTTGCTTCAGTTCTTTTTAAATAATCTTGAGCCTGAGGATTAGAAGGATCCCATTTGAGTACTTCTTGTAATAATTTTTTAGCTTCTTTATAATTGCCAGCCTTAAATTGTTGAATAGCTCTGTTTAAGGTATTTTCTAACTGTTCTTTTGTCGGTCTTGTCGGTTCAGGTTTTTTAACTACCTTTTTCTCTGGTTGCGGTTCTTGTAGTTTCTTCTCAAGTTCATCAATTTTAGTCTTTGCTTCTTGATCATCTGGGGAAAATGTTAAAACTTCTTTATAGTAACTGATTGCACTTTTATAGTCTCCCTTTGCTTCGAAATACTTTGCCCTTGATTTAGATTCAAGAGTCTTATTTTTGATTGCAAGTTCTACATTTGAAAGTCTTTCTATAGCAGTTTTACTTTCAGGATAGATTGAGAGAGCCTGCTCATAAGCTTTCTTTGCTTCAAGGAGTTTTTCAACTTTAAAGAAAGCGTCACCTTCTTTTATTTTCTGGGCTGCAATTTCCCTCTTTGAAACCTTAGGAGACAATCTTATTTTTGCTGTTATAGGTTTTTCTTTTCTAATATTCAACTTGGCTCTTAACCCTTTAAATTCAGGATGTGTTATTGATACAAGATAACTTCCCGGCATTATATTTAAAGAAGCAAACCCTTTTTCATCAGTTATAATACTTGGAATTTCAGTTTGTAAAAATTTAATAACTGCACCTTTTACAGCCATTTTTGTTTCTTTATTTGTAATCTCAAATTTAACTGGAACAGGTTGAACCTCTGGAATTGTAATTCTGCTTGTTACAGCAATTCCAAAGTTAACTCTTGGGTGAAAGTTTGGGTAGCCTCTAAAAAGAAAGTGTTCTATTTTCTGTGCTTCAGCCACAAATTTGAATTTATCAAGGTCAAATAAAAAGCCAAGATTAATATCTCTACCATCAGCTTCAAGAGCTAAATGCAAATTTGGAGTAAGATGAAGTTGAATAGTTCCAAAAATACCAAAGGTGAAGTACTCATGAGGTGTCTTTAAAAAATTATCAGTATTTAAAAATTTACTCCTTGGTCCATATCCAATAAACTCTCCTCTTCCTATCCCAAGATGAACTATGAAACTTTGATTTATATGTCTTGTTAAAACTCCATATATAGAAAAAATTTCAGGGCTTCTTAGAATGTAGGAATTATCATCGGTAAAACCTCCACCACCTTTAGGGTCACCACCAACTGATGATATATATTTCTTCCAAGAAACATTTCTTACACCAAAAGAAATACCAACAGGATACTTGTCTGCTTCTGAAATTAAAACTGTTCCAAAATCAAAACTGATTTCATTTAAAGTAAAAACATTGAGTCCTAAGAACCATCTTCCATTGAAGGAAACAAAGCCGCTCAAATCAAAATCAGTGACATGAGGATCATATTTTGATGCAAGAGAAAAGGAAGAAGAAGTACCAACTTGCCAAAAAATTGGATCTTTAGGAATTTGAGCTGTTGGTAATTCCAAAATTGCAGTTGATCTTAATACTTGTGATATTATAATTAATTTATAAAAACTCATATTATCCTCCTTTTCTTATTTTTTTTCCTTATTTTTTATTTTAATAAAAGAAAATAAAGTTTTCAAGTTCTCTTTAAGAAATTGAATTTAAAATGCTCAAAAAGTATAATTTAAAAAATGCTCAAATATAATAAAATACCTTTTATTTCTTTAATACTTTTGTCCTTTTGTAAAAAGTTTCCAGAACCCATTAGGGAAAAAGAATTTTCTTTAATTCTCGAGTTCCCCTTAACAGGGTACGCACAGGGTCTTTTTTTAAAAGACTCTATTTTATTTGTAGCAAACGGACAAGGAGGACTTGTTATTTTAAATATTTCCCATCTACCAGATTCAATTATTTTTATTTCTCAAGAAGAAACAGGGTATAATGCAAAATCAATACATGTGAAAAATTCCTTTGCTTTTTTAGGTTTTGACGATATAAACCGAAAGGGTATATGGGTGTATGATATAAAAGATTTAAAAAATCCAAAATTCATTACAAGCGATGAAGGGCTTTCCTATGTTTATGATATTTCTTCTCCACCTCAAGATACACCCTTTCTTTATGTTGCTTCAGGATACTTTTACTATATTGAAGATTTATCAGGACTTCCTTACTATCTTTCTTTTGCAAAAAGGTACCATCCACCTGGAAAAGTAAGAGGAATATTTTCTGATGAAAACTACGTATATCTTGCTTGTGAACAGATGGGTGTAGTAATATTTCCTCCTCTTATTCCTAATGTACCTGACTCTGAGGTAATTATTTCCTGGATAGATACACCAAACAATGCAAGAGATTTATTTGTTAAAGATAATAAAATTTTTGTTGCTGATGGATATGGAGGTCTTGTTATAATTGATATAAGCGATATAAATAATCCCTATGTTGTATCAAGGATTTCATTACCAGGATATTCTCAGAAAATTAAGGGTGAAGGAAATATCATGTATGTCGCTTGTGGAGCTGCAGGTGTTGTTGGAGTTGATATTAAAAATATAATGGAACCGAAAATTTATGCAGTTTATAAAACATCCTATGCTTATGATTTAGAAATAAATAAAGAGTATATCTTTGTTGCTGATAGAGATAGGGGTATTATTGTTTTATCAAAGGAAGTAGAATGAACATTTTTATAATTTTTCTTACATTAACAACTTCAAAATTTTTATCTTTTAAAAAAGAACATCTTAATCAAGGTGAATATATAGGTAAATTAAGGGATATATATGTTTTTATTGAAGAAGCAAAAAGAGAAGATATAATTCTTGATGAAAAAATAGTTCCTCTTTCCTTTTATCCCTTTTATAAAAAAATGGGAATGATAAATGCAAAACCAAAACCACAAGGTTTTTTAATAATAACAAATTCGAGTTTTTTATCTTATATGAATGATTTTATATTATGGAAAAAAATGTGTGGATATTATGTAGTTACAGAAGTAATCTCGGGTGGCGAGTCTCCTCAAACCATAAAAAATATTATTGTTTCCCATTATCAAAATGATTCAATAAAACCAGAGTATGTTTTACTTGTTGGAGATGTTGATTTAATTTCACCCTTTTACGGTTCACCGTGGGCAATAACTGATAACAAGTTCGTAACAGTTGATGATGATTTTATTCCTGATATTTTGATTGGAAGGATAAGTGTTTCAAATATAGGAGAATTGTTAACATATTTATCAAAAGTTTTAAATTATGAGAAAAACCCTTATGTTTCTGATACAATGTGGTATAAAAGAAGTCTTTTTATAGGTGCCCGCTATCCTCAAAATGTATGGACAGCAAAAAAGGTAAAAAAATGGATAAGGGAATTTTTGTTAATTAAAAACTATTTTAAAGTAATTGACACAGTTTTTTACCCACCAACGGCAAATGGTGTTTCCCAAATCACCTCATCCTGTAACAATGGAGTTTTATTTGTAAACTACAGAGGTGGTGACGGTGAATCAAAAAGATGGATTTATCCTCAGTTTACTTATTTAGATGTAGATAACCTCTCAAATGGATTCAAACTTCCCATAATTACAAGTTTTGTCTGTTTAACAGGTGCTTTTCACGATAACGCTCCAATGTGTCTTGGTGAAAAGTGGATAAGAGCGGGCACTGCAACAAATCCAAGAGGGGGTATAGCATTTATAGGTTCAGGTTCAGGTGGAACTCATACAAAAGAGAATAATATTTTAGATGAGTTTTTTTATAAGGGATATTCTGAAGATTCATTTCCATCTGTTTCCTCTTTACTTTTAAATGCAAAGTTAAATTTAATTTCTCATATTCCAAACCAAACTCACCCAGATTCTGGTGTGGGTTTTTACTTTCATACTTACAATATTTTAGGTGATCCCTCACTTTTACCTTACAAAGGAGTTCCCAAAAGTGTAAATGTAACTTTCCCTTCCTCTTTATCAATAGGAGCATCGTCAGTAAAGATAAATGTAAAAAGAAATGGTATTCCTTTAAAAGATGTCTGGGTAAGTGTTTATAAAGAAAATGAAGCAAGAGATTTTTCATTAACAGATGAAAATGGTGATGCTTTTTTGAACTTTAAGCCTTTAACTTCAGGGAATCTTTTTGTAGTGGTTAGAGGTTTTGATGTTTATACTCAAATTATAAGTATTCCTGTTGTAGGAACAAATCACTACATAGGTATTAATAATTTTTCATTTTCGGATTCAATAGGTCATAATGATTTTCTTTTAACACCTTCAGAAATTATAAAGTTAAATGTATCCTTTAAGAATTTTGGTTCCCAGGATGTAAACAATGTAGTTGCAAAACTTTCTTCTTTTGATGAATTTGTAAATTTAATTGACACTATAAAATCACTTGGAAATTTTCAACCTAACGAAGTAAAGAATACTTATTTTAAATTTAAAATTTCTCCCTCATGCACATCTTCCCATGTTTTAAAATTAAAAATAAACATTAACTCAAATGAGGGTTTTTATAGTAATTATATAAACTCTAAAGTTTATGCCCCTAAGTTTAAAATCGATAGTTTTTATGTAATTGATGAAAACTTTTATCCTGAACCAGGTAATACTGAATATCTTGTTTTGAATTTAAAAAATATTGGTAATTTTACAGGGTATAATGTAAGTGGAATATTAAGAACACAGAGTCCCAAAGTAACAATTCTTGATTCAATTTCCAATTTTGGGAAAATAAATTTTGATTCTTTTTCTTCGAACAATCAAGATCCTTTCTTTATAGAAGTTTCTCAAAATGCTTTTCCTGGTGAAGAAATTAAATTTGAACTTTTCTGGAATACTCAAAATGAAGGTTATGGAAAATCTAATTTTAATTTAAAAGTCTGTGCTCCAGATCCATTAAATGCAACAGGACCATCAAAGTATGGTTACTATGTTATTGATGATGAAGATACCATATTTTCAAATAGACCTTCATTTTCATGGATTGAGATTGACCCTGCTTTTGGAGGTAGTGGAATTCCTTTAAATATGAAAAATGATACAACAAAAATAGTTAATTTACCTTTTAATTTTAAATATTATGGAATCAATTATGATAAAATTTCAGTTTCAGATAATGGTTATATTATTTTTGGGAGTTCAAATGTTTCAGATCCTTATAATTGGCCAATACCTTCAAAAAGCCTTCCAGATGGTTTTGTTTCCTCTTTCTGGGATGATTTGGATCCAGAAGTTAGTGATTCGAGTCGTGATGTTTATATATATAATGATACACAAAATCATTTCTTTATAATTGAATGGAGTAGAGTTCAACATATTCATAATTATCAGAATCATTTAAAAGGTGATCTCGTAACATTTCAAATAATTTTGTATGATCCGAACTATTACCAAACACAGACAGGAGATGGCATAATAAAAATTCAGTATTTAAAAATAAAAGATGATGATTCAACACATAATTACTCCACAATAGGTTTTGAATCTCCTGAAAGTCACGATGGAATACAAATTTCTTTTAATAAAAAAAGAGCAAATGGGGTTCCTCTTATAAAAAATGGAAGAGCCTTTTTAATCACCACAAACAGACCTCAAGTTTTTGTAAGGGAAAAGGAAAGTGAATTTGAAAATTTAATTTTTATTCCTACTATCATAAGGAATTCATATACTATAAATTTAAATGAAAGTTTTAAAATAAAAATTTTTGATTCAACTGGAAGAAAAATTTTTGATAGTAATGGTGAAGTAAAAATTTTAAAAATTGATAGAAAAATTTTTAAAAAAAGTGGACAGTTTTACTTAATTTTTGAAAGGGAAAATGTTTCAATTAAAAAATTTATTTATTTTAAATAAAAAGGAGAATTCAAGATGAAAAAAATTTTTATGATTTTAGCCTTGTATGGTCTTTCTTTTGCTCAGATAAATGGTGCCAAATATCTTATCATAACTCCTGATAACTTCTATAACCAGGCATTAATTCTTGCAAAATGGAAACATAAAAAAGGTATTCCCACAAAAGTTGCAAAATTATCAGAGACAGGAAATACGTATACTGCTATAAAAAATTACATAGTAAATGCCTATAACAACTGGGAAATAAAACCTGAATATGTTCTTCTGTTCGGATCTGTTGAGTATGTCCCAACACATCCTTCTATTGATCAGAGTACTCAATATCAGGGACATGATCACTTTTATTCCAATTTAGTAAACGATGTTTTACCAGAAGTTGCTGTTGGTCGGCTACCGTTTACAAACGCTTCTCAAGCTGAAATGATGGTTCAAAAGATACTTTCTTTTGAAAAGACACCACTTTTAACTCCTAATTGGTATTTAAGGGGTACAACAATCGTAAGAAGAGACTATGATGCTTCAGATCAGGTCTATTTTCAAGATACAAGAATAGTTAGAAATTTCTGGCTTCAGTATGGTTATACAAAAATAGATAGTTTCAGAAATGATCAAGGTCATAACTCTCAGAATGTTATAAACAGTGTAAATGATGGGAGAGAATTTGTTTTATATAGGGGATCGGGAGTTAGTAACTGGTACCCTCCTTTCGATGTTAATCCTTATAGTGTCTCAAATAACAACAAACTTCCAATAATTGTGAGTGCAACTTGTCAGACAGTTGCAATGTCTCCAGGTGAGGAATTTGCAGGTGAAGCTTGGTTAAGGGTAGGAAGTCTTTCAAGTTTAAAAGGCGCAGTTGCATTTCTCGGAACTACTACTGCTGATTTTGGTCTTACAAATTATCGGAGTGCCTTTGTAAGGGGATTCTTTAAAAAGATTTATAAAGATTCAGTGCTCATCCTTGGTGAAGCCTTTAGGGCAGGTAAAAAACAGATCCTCGATTCAACAGGAAATGCAAAAGAAGTGATGTCATGGCAATTACTCGGAGATCCCGAGTTGAATATATGGACAAAACCGCCTAAAAGTTTTGTTGTAAATTATCAGAATCCGATTAGTGTACCTTTATCTCTTGAAGTAAATGTTAGGGAATCAAATACTCTTTCACCTGTTTATAGAGCAAAAGTTTGTATAACTCATAAAAACAATTTAATATATCTTGTTGGTGAAACAAATCAGAGTGGTAAAATTACTTTTAGTTTACCCCAGTTAACTCCTTGTACTTTATATTTAACAGTTACAAAGTTTAACTACCTTCCTTGGGAGAGTGAAATCTATGTTGTTTCATATGAAGGTCCTTACATAAACTATCATTCCCATATAATATTTGACGAAAATGGTAATGGGCTAATAAATCCAGGAGAAAATGTGACTCTTGCAGTTGGAGTAAAAAACACAGGGAATCAGACTGCAAATTCATTGAGTGGAAAAGTAAGAATAAACTCGCCCCTTATAAATTTAATTGACTCATTAGCCTCTTTTGGAAATGTAATGCCTGATAGTATCAGATGGGATTTATCAGCATTTTCCTTTCATGTTTCATCTTCTTGTCCTGATGGCTATAATATACCCTTAAATATGATTTTTTTTGATTCGGGTGGTAATTCTTGGAGTTTTAATTTGAATTTAAAAGTAAATGCAATTAATCTTATAGTTGTAAGAGATTCAATTTCCGATGAAACACCCATAGGTAATGGAAACAACACATGGGAACCAGGAGAAAAGGTAAAGTTTTTCTTATATTTAAAAAATCTTGGATCACAGAATGCATACAATGTAAAAGCTTCATTAAAATCACTTTCACCTTTACTTTACGTTATTGACTCTTCTTCATCTTATGGAACTATAAAATCAGAATCAACTAAGGTTAACACAAGTGACCCTATTATAATAAAGTCAGATATAAGTATTCCTTGTTATCATGTATTCCCTTGTTCATTAAATATAAGTGCTGATTTTTATTCTTATAAGCAGTATTTTCCCATTAAAATTGGTATATTGCCTGGGACAATCCTTCATACATTTCAGGTCCCTCCTCAAATGCAAGTTGGTGGTTGGATAACTGGTATTGCCTACGATGGTTCGGGATTATGGATAGCTGATTATTATAGCAATTATTTATACAAAGTTAATCCGAACAACGGATCCTACATTACTTCGATTCCAGCTCCAGGTGGAACTAATGTTTACGATATAAGTTTTGATTCCCTTACACAGACTTTATGGGTCAACAATAGAGGATCAGATAGAATTTACAGAATAAATATGAACGGACAGATAATTCAAGAGTTTTCTTCTCCTGCTCAAGATGCAGCAGGTCTTTGTTATGATGGTCAATATCTCTGGATAAGTGAATATAGTACAAACATACTGTACAAGGTTAATCCATCAAATGGAAGTATAGTTGGAACTTATACCCTTCCCTATCCTGGAGGTGGAGTAAGAGGTATATGTTTTGACAAGATCGGTCAAAATGGAGGAACGCTTATAAATGTTAGAATATTTTTAAGTGGAAATAATTTTGATAGTACCTATGTATATGAATGGAACAGGATAAATTATACACCTACTGGTAGAAAGTTCAAACTCAATATGAATATCAGAGGAATAGAATATGATCCAATTACTGGAGATTATTGGATTGCTGAGCCTCGTGCATCAGTTAGGGGATATATTCACAAAGTGAAAGGATTTAATTGTCATCCTGTTGTTGTAGAGGAGGTTAAAAAAGATGAAAAAGAAAATTTAATCTTAAGAGTTTATCAAAATATTTTTAGCAAAAGGATAAAAATAGTTTTTAATTCAAATTCAAACAAAAACATAGCTCTTTTTTTGATGGATGTAAGTGGTAGAAAAATAGATGAAATTTATAGAGGTAAAATAAATTCAGGGATTCATACTTTTGAATTGGAAATAAAAAAACAGGGTGTTTACTTTGTTATTCTAAAATGTGATAATCAAATAACACATAAATTCATCAAATTCTAAAAGGGGGATAAGATGATAAGAATTATCTTTATTTTAAACATAGTAAATTATAACTATAGAGGGTGTGATTATGGTTTTAAAAGAGGAGAAGCCTGGATTGCAGTTTATGATTCAGTATTTATAATGTACACTGAAGATGGGGGTTTAAACTGGTTATACATAAACCCTGGTACTCAGAGGGGACTTTTCGATATATTTTTTATAGATTCCTTGAGGGGGTGGACTGGTGGTAGACTTGGAGAGATAAGACATACTCAAGATGGTGGATTAACCTGGTCTTTACAATGGATAGGTTATACTAAGTGGGTAGCAAGAATCCAGTTTCTTGATCAACTACACGGATATGGGGCAGCTGGTGATTACACCGTGTTCGTTACATCTAACGGTGGCCAAACTTGGAATATAGTTTTCACTCAGTTTATGGGTGTAGACTTTTATGGAATTCATTTTATAAGTCCCCAGATAGGATTTATATGTTCTGGACTTCCTACAGAATTTGGGACCCCAGGTTATGTGGCAAAATCAGTTGATGGAGGATTTACATGGAATACTTTGTTAGAGGCTAACGGTTTCGATTTATTTGACATATGGTTTTTCAATGAGCAAAAAGGAATAGTTGTTGGTGGTAATGATTCAGATACAATTTCACCAGTAATTTTGAAAACAGAAGATGGTGGTTTTACTTGGACACAGATAATACCTCCAGGATATTACTTAAGGGCGGTTCATTTTGTTTCAGAGAACAAAGGCTGGGCATGCGGTAGGTTTGGAACGATAATAAAAACAGAGGATGGTGGTAACACATGGGTATTACAGAATGTAGGAGGTGAGCATACACTTTTTGACATAGATTTTCTCGATTCACTTCACGGAGTCGCTTCAGGAGAGGATGCCATATTTTTTACCAATGATGGTGGAAACACTTGGATAAATGTAAATGTAAATGAAGTAGAAAAGGTAAATAAAAGAAAAATTTATTTTTCTACCTTTCCTCATAGAAAGAATTTAAAAGGTTTTAAAGAAAAAGTACTAGACATTACAGGAAAAGAAAATAGTTTAAAAAATTTAAAAAGTGGTATTTATTTTATGAATTCAGATGAACGTAAATTTAAATTTATAATTTTAAAATGAAATTTTTTCTTCTATTTAATTTTCTAATTATACCTCCCGAATATCACACCTTCGAGGAATTGCAAAATATTCTTGATTCAATAGTACCACTTTATAAAGACTTTGCAAAAATGGAAACACTTAATTATACTGAGGTTGATTCAAATCCTATAATTTGTGTAAAGATCTCTGACAATGTTAGATATGATGAAATAGAACCTCCTGTTTTATTTGTTGCACTCCATCATGCTGAAGAACCACTTGGTCTTGAGATATGTATTGAACTTATAAAAAGACTTTTGAAATTTTATGGTGAAGATCAAAATATTACAAAATTTGTCAATGAATGTGAAATATACATAATTCCTTGTTTAAATCCTGATGGGTACAGTGTTGTAACAGAAGGAATATGTGAAATATGGAGAAAAAATAAAAGGGATAACAATCAAAATAAGATTTTTGATTATAGATGTGGAAAGGAAGGAAGGGGTGATGGTGTTGACTTGAATAGAAACTATGATTATTTATGGAGTAATGCTGGTTCACCATATGATACAAGTGAATATTACAGGGGACCTTATCCTTTTTCTGAACCTGAAACGAGAAGCATAAAGAGTTTATGTGAAAGAGAAAATTTTGTTGTTGGAATAACATACCATAGTGCAAGAACAGGGTTAGGAGAAGTTATATATTATCCATGGAGAGATGGGGCAAAATTGTGTCCTGATTTTATTTTCATAAAGGAAGTAGCTGATAGTCTTGCTTTGAATATAAAAAGTGACATAACTGGTGAACCTTATATACCTATTGTAACATCAAGACGCCTTGGTGGAGTGTTCAGGAACTGGATTTACACAAATTATGGTACCTTTGGTATATTAATAGAGGTTTCAGATACAACACTTCCTGCACCCCACAGAGTATCAAAAATTGTTGAATATAATCTAAATGGTGTCTACTATATTTTAAGAAGAGTGCTATATAATATAGTGAAGGTTACAGTAAGAGACTCCATAACAGGAGCACATCTAAGTGCATCCTGTAGAATACTACAAATTGACACAATCCCAGAGATAAAACACATATCAACAGATGAAAATGGTGATATTTTTAGGATATTAAAACCTGGTAATTATACACTTGAAGTAGAGAAGGAAGGATACAGAAAAAAAAGTATCAATTTTACATTAAATGATAGAGAATATAAGGAAATTAACGTTTACCTTTACCCTTTTGTTTACGATACATTTTCACAAAGTATATATGTATTAAAAAACTTAACAAAAGATAATGTTGTTCTCGTTTTCTGGGTTAAAGAAAAAAAAGATAGTCCCGAATTTTGTCTTTATGACAATTTGGGTAGAAAAATAAAAAAAATTATTTTTAAAGACTTATTTCCCGGGTTTTATAGAAAAGAAATCAGTTTGAATTTGAAAAGGGGAACTTACCTTTTGATTTTTAAAACAAGGGATCATAAAAAAAAGGAAAAAATTATACTGCTAAAATGAGTCTTTTGTTGGCAAGTTTAGCATCATTAGGAACATATTTAAGTATTGAAATTATACGTTATCAAAGACATTTAAAAAATCTAGAAAAGATAAAAAATAGAATCCATGTAAATGGTACAAGAGGAAAATCATCAACAACAAGACTTATATATCAAGGCTTAAAAGCAAATCCAGAAAATATCGTTGTTGCAAAAACAACAGGAACTGTTCCAAGATTTATATTTCCTGACGGAAAGGAATTACCTGTTGCTCGTCCTGGTAAACCAAATATAATTGAACAGTTAAGAATAGTGAAAATGGCAGCACAGTTAAATGCAAACTTTTTTGTAACAGAATGCATGGCAATAACTCCTGAATACATAAAAGTTTTTGAAGAAAATATAATGAAAAGTAATGTTGGGGTTATAACAAACGTAAGGGAGGATCATCTTGACGTGATGGGACCTACTCTTTTAGATGTTGCAAGAAATTTATGTCTTTCAATTCCAAAAAATGGTGTCCTTTTTACTTGTGAAGAAAAGTTTTTTGATATAATTAGGAAAGAGTGTGAGAAAAGGAAAACAGAAATTTTTTATGTTGATTCTTCATGGGTAAATGAAGAGATTCTAAAAAAATTTTCCTATATAGAACATAAGAATAATGTGGCAATTGCTTTACATGTCTGTGAGTATTTTGGAATAAAAAGAGAAGATGCCTTAAATAGTATGTATAATGTGAATCCTGACCCAGGTGTTCTTGAAAAATATGTTATAGAAGAAAAAAATAAGAAAGTAGAATTTTACAGTGCCTTCTCAGCAAATGACCCTGAATCAACATCCATTTTATGGCAAAATTTTTCAAAAGATAAAAAAACAAAAATAGTTTTATTTGTTTTAAGATCAGATAGAGCTCAAAGAACAGAATCATTTTTAAAATTCCTTGGAGATAAAATAATAGGAGATTATTATGTAATATGCGGTGAACATTCTTTTATAGTTAAAAACAATCTTATTAAAAAGGGAGTTGAAAAAGAAAAAATAATAACTTTTAGGAATCCAAAGCCAGAAGAAATTTTTGAAAGAGTTTTAGAAATTAGCGAAGATTCAATCTGTATGGGGATAGGAAATATTGTGGGGCTTGGAAATAAAATAAGGGAAATCTTTAAATCAAAGAGGAGCTTATGATACTTGCACAGTCAATAGCTATTGGTTTAATTCTAACACTATTTTCCTCTGAGATAATTGGCTCAATGGCAGGTGGTCTTGTTGTCCCTGGTTATATTGCCTATATATTAGATAAACCAGACCTTTTAATTGGAACACTTATTGCAAGTTTTTTAACTTTAATTTTTTTAAAAATCATTTCAAACTTTTCTTTACTTTATGGGAGGAGAAGGCTTCTTGTAACCGTTCTTCTTGGCTTTTTATTCTCTGAACTTTCCCGTTTTATTGCAGACTCACCGGTAGGTCAAATTGCAATAATGATAAGAGCATTTGGTTTTATAATTCCAGGGCTTTTAGCATACTGGATGGATAGGCAAGGCATAATTCCAACCTTAGGTACCCTTTCTGTCGTTTGTGTAATTATAAGATATGTTGTTATTCTGATAAACGGTGGAGCACCAGTTTTTAAATGGTTTTAAGAAGAAGACTGAATAATTTTGATTTTTTAATTCTATTTTTAATAGGAGTTTTATTTTTCATTATTGAGCAAAAAACACTTATAAAAAAGCCTGTAAGATATTATAAGTTAAAAGAAAAATCTGCAATTCTTACACATAAAGCCTTTTTGCTTTTAAAAGAAGAATTTATTAAAAGAGGTGGAGTTATAGATTCGATAAATGACCCAGGGAAAACTGGACTTATAGGTTTAAGAAGTTCTTTGATAACAGAAGAGGAAGCAGCAATTGAGACAAAGTTAACGAGTATAAATCCAAACTTTTCTGCTCTTTTTATTGATTTCTTCAAGAAATTAAATTTAAAAAAGGGAGACTATATAGCAGTAAGTTTAACAGGTTCTTTTCCTGCATTAAATATTTTACTTATAATCTCAGCAGAAGTTCTGGGACTTAAACCAATAATAATTACATCTTTAAGTTCGTCAGCGTGGGGAGCAAATCACCCTTTCTGGACATATCTTGACATGGAGAATTTTCTCCATGAAAATAAAATGATAAAAAGTAAAACAGTAGCAGCTTCAATAGGTGGTATAAATGATGCTGGTATGGGTTTAGAAGAAGAAGGTAGAAACATTTTAAAAAAGGCAATTGAAAGAAATAACATTCCTATCTTTATAAATGAAAATTCACTTGAAAAGTCAATTGAAAAGAGGATTAAAATTTATGATAGTCTTTCAAACGGTAACATAAAGCTTTTTATAAGTATAGGTGAAGGGATAGCAGATTTAGGTTTTTCTGATATGATTTATTATTTAAAATCAGGAATAAATGATCCCTATGATAGGAAAATAGATTTTAATAAATTACCAGTTAAAGGCGTAATTGTAAGATTTCTTGAAAAGGGAATTCCTGTTATAAGTATTCATAATATAATGGCAATTGCTAAAAAGTATAACATGCCTATTTCACCAATTGAAATGCCAAAAGCTTGTGAAGGGAGTTTATTTTTTGAAGAGAAATATTCAGTCCCCCTAGTTATTTTACAGCTTTTAGTCTTGATTTTTCTTTTATTTTTAATCTTAAGATTTGATATAATTTATATCTTAAAGAAGAAAAAGATAGAAGATAGTGTATGAAAAAAATAAAATTATTTTTCCTTTCATTTTCTTTGCTCTTTGCTTATTGGGAAGAAATTAAATTGAATTTGAAGAATGAAGATTTAAAAAGTGGCTTACCAATTCATTTTGAACTAAAAGAGCCAAAATCAATCAAGATTTATGTGGAAAACAAAGGCAAAGAGGCAGATTTTTACATTTTAAAAGATGGTAAGAAATATAAAAGTTATAAAGTTAAAGAAAAAAAAGAGATAAAGCTACTTCTTGAAACAGGAAAATATGAACTCAAAACAGAAGAGGGAAATTTTTACATAAACATTTTTGAGTTAAAAAAGATTAATTTAAAGAGTTTAAATTTACAAGGTTTTCCGATTACATGTTTTATAAATGAAAAAAAATATATCTATTATAGAATTACTTCTGATACTGGTTGTAGTTTTAAAATAGAAGGACCTGAAACAATTTATGTATATATAAGGGGAGATTTTGATAAAGAAGGAAAGAGAAAATATGATATATTTAAATTAAAAATCCTTGATAATGATAATGAAATTTTTTCAAAAGAGTTTGAAGGAAGAGCTTCAAGAAAGGCAAGATTTTTAGAAAATAAAAATATTTTACCTAGCGAAGCAGAAAAAATAAAATTAGAACTTCCTAAGGGAATGCATTCAATAAAAATATTATTTGAAAAAGGTAAAGGCTGTGTAAAAGTTTATGTAAAAAAAAACAAAAATTTAAAGCGTCCTTATTAATAAATTCAGGTTATGATTCAAATGTATTCAAATTTTCAGAAAGAGATATATCAAATTTTTTAGAAGGTAAAAAACTTTATAAGTTTACATATGTAAAAACGATTGACGATCTATTTTTAGAATTAAATCCTGAAATAATTTTTTCTTTAAAAGACTTTTATTTTAAATTATCACCAAAATTTAAAATTTTTTATAAAAATGAATATAAAAATTATGGGAATTTAAATTTTTTATTTAAGACCTTAAAAGATAAAGAGATATTTTTTAAAGTTTTTTACCAGCCCTATTTTTTTATAGGTCCTGTTTATATAAAAGAAGAAGATCTTACTTATCCACTTGAATTTTCGCTTTTTAAAATCTCTTCTGGTATTTTGTTTAAAAAAATAAATTTTAAACCTTTCTTTGAAACAGGAATTTACTTTTATAACTTTTATCCTAACTTTTGGAATTATCTTGATGCCTCAAAGTATTTATTTTTATTTGGCATTAATAGAATGAACTTTGGAATTTCCTATTTAAAACCATTTAATCCTCTTTCTCATAAAGATTATTCATATATATCTTTAATTCCTGAAATAAATTTAAATTATAAGTTTTTAAAATTAGATCTTAATTTTGAAATCAGAAAATTTTTAACAAAAAATAAAACTGATACACTTCACTTTAAAAGATACGATTATAAAATAAATTCGTATTTAGAAACAAAGATTAATTATAAAGATTTCATTATTTCTCTATTTGCAATTTATGAGCAAAGATTTATAAATAATCCTTATAAGGATGACCTTTTAGAGATTTTAAAAGAATATAGGAAATTTGTAATCGGAATAAAATTTTATTTATCTTTACTCTCGGTAGATGAAAAAAATTAAAAATAAATTTACAAAAATATTATACACTTTAGAAAAAGAAAATATAAAGTATATGCTGTGATTATTTATGGATATTTAAGGACGACAAAGGATAT
Organism: Caldifarciminales bacterium; assembly: GCA_039630575.1. GTDB lineage: Bacteria > Hydrothermota > Hydrothermia > Hydrothermales > JAJRUZ01 > JBCNVI01. The sequence continues at coordinate 12,305 of JBCNUW010000015.1, read as the reverse complement.
TGATTTAATTCTTGATTTTAAAAAAGATAATGTTGAAAGATTTTTAAAAATAATAAAAAAAATTTGGTTTTATCCAAAGGGTTCCTTTTGATTTTAAAAGGTTAATTGACAAGAAAGAAAGGAAGAAAATAATAAAAGAAAAAAAGCAAAAATTTTTACATTTATAAATCCTTCTGACCCTTTTATTTCAATTGATATACATCTTGAATATGATTATTCAAAAATTAAAAAAAGAAAGATTAAATTTAAAGATACCTATTTAAAAGTAGTAGCTTTTGATGAGCTTATAAAGATGAAAAGAAAAGCAGGAAGACCACAGGATATTATAGATGTAGAAAATTTATTAAAGATATATGAGAAAGATTAAGGATGCTTAGGGATAATTAAGTCATTAGATGAGTTAATTGATTTAGCAAGGAAATTTATAAAACCAGAAAAATTAGTTAAGAATTTAATAATTGATGGTAAAGAAAATACAAATATAAGATTATGGGTATTAAGGGAGATAAAAGGTTTAAAAGAAGAAGATATGGCAAAAATCCTGGGTATTTCTTTTAAAAAATATAAAAGATTTGAAAGGTTTAATGAAAAAGTTGATGAAGAGGTGATTTATAAGATTTCAAAAAAATTTAAAGTAAAGGTAAAATGGTTAAAGTGTAAATCTTTAGATTTTTTCCCTTAATAATTTGGAACTATCTAAACTTTTGGTTCGTCTTAATATATGAAAAAGGAGGGAGATATGAAGAAGTTAATAATAATAACATTATTTATGTGGGTAGGTGTTTTAAATTCAAAAGAGAAAAAAGGTTGGCTTGGAGTCTATGTAGATAACATACCAGAGCATTATAAGATTGCTCTTGATATTGAATATGGGGTAATTGTATCAAAAGTTGAAGAGGACTCACCAGCAGATAAAGTAGGTATAAAGGAAGGAGACATTATTTTAAAGATAAAAGATGAAAAGATAAGTGATATAGATGACTTAATCTACTATGTTAAGAAACACCCGAATGAGGAGGTGAATCTTGAAATTTTGAGAAAAAACAAGAAGATTTCTTTAAAGGTAAAGATTGGTGAAAAAGAAAAAGATCTTTCTATTTTAGAAAGATTTGATCCATATAAACATGAGATTGAAAAGAGGATAATTTTACCATATAAAGAAAATCTTAAAGAGATCATAGAAAATCTAAGAGAAGAAATTAAAAAACTTGAAAAAAGGATCGAAGATTTAGAAAAGAAGATTAAGTGATTTAATCTAAAATTTTATTTTTTAAAATTTAAACTTTAAATCAATATGATGGGTAAATCCAAGAATACCTCTTGGGACTATTGCATAGTCAAGGGATACTATACCATGAGTTAAACCAAACCCAAATCTAAAGGCGGAAATAAGTCCTGTATCGAATGAACTTTTAAAACCTCCTCTTATTTCAAGTAGATTTTTTATAATGTATGATCCTCCTATTGAAATAAAGGGTAAATGGTCAAAAGGAAGAGAGATTTCAAAGGTAGCAAGGTAAGGAGTTTTTGGTTTTTTATATAGAGCTCCTAATTTAAAAATTGGGGGTGGAGAGAAAGACTCTCTTATGAACTTTATGGGTGTTCCAAGATTTATTATCGAAAATCCGACTTTTATAGATGGGTTATTTGGAATTATATACTTTGTTCCAAATGAAAAAACAAAGGAGTTACCTTTTTCTTCCTCAATTTGTTCGATTGCATAAGCAAAGGCAAATCCCAATTTTAAAAATTTAGAAATATTTTTTCCTATACCTAAATGAACTGAAAAGTCATAAGGTGTAAAATCTTTTGTTTTGTACCCAAACTTATCTCTCCCTTCAATTTTTCCGTAATTTAAGTAATATAGTGAAATACCATAATTAAAGTATTTTGTTCTGCTTCCAAAGGCAAAGTAGTTTTCTTTTATATTATTCCACAAAAAAGCGCTGTAAAAGGAAGCCTCATAATTTTTTATGCCTCCTAGAAGGGCAGGGTTAAAAATAAAACTTAAGGCATCACATGGTAATGCGCAGGAAGCCTCACCAAGAGCAATATCTTCTGCATCCTTCAGATTCTTTAAGAATACAAAAGAATTATCACCTGGATTAAAGATTGAAAAGATTAAAAATATTAAAGTTTTCATACTTTACCTCACAATTGCTATTTTACCGACTTTTTTATTTCCATTTTTATCTTTTATAACATAAGTATATACACCAGAAGCAACTTTACCATCCCATCTTGCTGAACCATCTCCATTAGCAATTAGTTCCTTAATTTTATTACCGTTTACATCAAAAATGATGATTTTTGAATTTGCAGATAAATTTGTAAAACTGATATGACTGTGTCCCTCTGAGGGCTTAAAAGGGTTAGGATAAACAAAAGCATCATCAAGATTCTCTTTTGCCTTTCCACCTTTTATCAAAATAAAAACACTATCTCCAACAATGGCTGAGTCTTTATCTATACCACTTATATGAAGTGTTCCATGATAAAAACCATAGGGACTTTCATCCTTTATAAAGGACATTAAAGTTACTTCAAATTTCTCACCAATTACCAAAGTTTCTGGTAGTTCACCGTACGCAAAAACTTTAGATAACCCACCCTGAGGTCCTTTAAGTAAAATAGTATCTGCCTTCAGATTAAAAATTACCCTTCTAGAGGGTCCATCTAAAGGATCTGGATTAAATAGAGTATCAGTGTTTACGATAAGTAATTTCTTTTTAACATATAAATCACAAGGAACTTCACCAAAAAAAAGAGTATCATTTTTAACATCAAGTGTGTTCCCGTGGATGTCCAAATCGGATAGGGCTACAATTACTTTACCTCTTATAAAATAGATGTTTCCGAGAGGGTCTTCCTTTAAATCCTGCCAAACAAGGAAAAAGTTCGTTAATCCGGAAATTGTATCAACAAATAAAGAGGGTGGATAAAAGGCATTACCAAAATTTGCATTTGTTGTTCCTGTAAAGGTTGTATCAAATTCAAACACAAGCCTTGCAGGACTAAAGGCATTTAAAGTATCTAAATAAGCAGACATTAATATACTGTAATAATCGTCCCTTACAAGGTTTGAGTGCCAAGCACATACTCCTTTGCCCTCTGGGTCGACAAAAAATACTGGTCTGAAATTGCTTTTCCCTGAAGAAATATCAACCCTTATATTTTGGGTGAAATAAATTGAATCGCCTGAAATTTTTCTCTTTGCAAAATAAATATGAGGTTCACCATCAGGGAATCCCCTTGCATCCTCCCAAACAATAAGTATTTCACCCTTAACGTAGGTAATAGATGGACTACCTCTGTAAGCTTCATAACCTGGGTTATCCACTACAAAAATGTCTTTATTTAAAAAATTAATTCCTTTATCTTTTGAAAGGTTATAACCTATATCAGGGTGAGGATCTTGGTTATTTCCAGAATTTCCTCTTACCCAGGCAACATGAACAAAACCTGAATCATCAACAATCACATAAGGTGAACGATTAACATTAAAAAGATTTTTATCAACAATACCTAAATCAGTAAAGTTATTTCCACCATCAAGAGAGCGAGCAATCCTTATTTGAATAAGGCCAGTTCTATCATCAGCCCATACAACATAAATTGTATTATCATCATTTGGGTCACAAGCTATTTTTGGTTGTGGTCCAAAGTTTATATTTGAAAAGGTGCTATAAACAACACTTACACCGGGTAATGTATCAGGTGAAGTGAATGTATTACCTTTATCCTCTGAACGAGTATAATAAATCTTTCCTTTACCTGCTTTGACAGATTGCCATACAATATGTATTACTCCATTTTTTGAAACACTCATCCAGGGAAAATAATCGTCTCTATCTTTATCAGGACTAATCAATTTATTATAAGTCCAATTTCTTCCTAAATCAGTTGATTTTGAAAAATATATTTCCTTTAAATTATCCCTATCTCTATCATCTTCAAAGACAACATATAGTGTAGAATCCAAACTACTGTAATAAACACAAGGTCTTGACTGATAAGCAATTCCTGTATCATCATTTACTTTAGTTTTATACAGGAATCTAAGACTTCCTCCATATTGGGAAAAAAAAAGAAGTAACAAAATTTCTTTCATATTTAAATTATATAGCAATCTAATTTTTTTATCAAAATAGCCTTTTCCTTTATAATTAAGTTGAAAATGGAAATAAAAGAAGTAATATCAGAGGGAGAGAAAAGGTTTGAAAGTTTAAAAAAGAAAGTTGGTTTATTTTTGGGTCCTATAATTTTTATTATTATCTATTTTATTCCATTACCAGATTTAACGCCAAAAGCACACAGATTAGTAGCAATTCTTTCTCTAGTAATAGTATGGTGGATTTGTGAACCAATACCAATACCAGCAACAGGGCTATTAGGTGCTTCACTTGCTGTTATATTTGGTATTGAGGAAGCAAGAAAAGTATTTGCACCTTTTGCTGATCCTGTTATATTTCTATTTATTGGGAGTTTTATCATTGCTGAATCAATGAAAAAGTACAAGTTACATGAGCGTTTCGCCTTTTATCTACTTTCTCTTAATTTTATGAGTAAAGATGTAAAACGTGTACTTTTGCTATTTGGATTGATTGCAAGTTTAATATCTATGTGGGTTAGCAACACTGCAACCACTTGTATGTTATTTCCAATAGGTCTTGGTGTATTGAATGTTATAAATCGCATAAATAGATCACCCAAATATTCTACATCTTTAATGCTCATGTTAGCTTATGCGTCTTCTGTTGGTGGAATTGCTACACCTGTAGGAACACCACCAAATATTATAGGAATTGGTATGATTGATAGAATATTAAACATAAAAATATCATTTTTTGAATGGATGATGTTTGCCTTACCGATTGTAATTATTATGTTCATTTTTCTTTATTTTCTTATAACAATTTTACATCCACCAGAGATAAAAGGTGTTGTTGATATTAATTCTTATATTAAGGAAAAAAAGCAAGAACTCGGAAGAATAACAAAGGGTGAAAGAAATGTGTTGATTGCTTTTTCAATAACTGTTTTACTATGGATTTTGCCTGGATTTATGTCTATAATTGGAATAGAAACAAAGTGGTACGAGTCCACTTTTCCAGAGGCAGTTGTAGCGATAATAGGTGCTACTTTATTGTTTTTGTTACCTATAAACTTTAGAAGGCTTGAATTTACATTAGAATGGAAAGATGCTGTTAAAATCGATTGGGGGACAATAATTTTATTCGGTAGTGGTCTTACTCTTGGCAATCTAATGTTTACAACAGGTTTAGGAGACTCAATTGGTAAACTACTTATCAACATAACAGGAGCAAAAGACTTATTCTCGATAACTGCCTTAGCGATTGGATTTGGTATTATAATGAGTGAACTTACTTCTAATACTGCATCAGCCAATATGGTAATACCCATAATGATTTCAATTGCGCAGGCAGCAAATGTTAATCCCTTATACCCAGCAATTGGTGCTTGTATCGGCGCAAGCTATGGATTTATGCTACCAATCTCTACCCCACCAAATGCTATCGTTTATGGCTCTGGACTTGTTCCAATTACAAAAATGCTCAGGGCTGGCATATTTTTTGATATACTCGGTTTCTTTATAATACTCTTTGGCTTATTTATATTTATACCTACTTAGCCCGTTTAAAAAAGTAATTAAAAATTTATCTATTAGAAGGAGTTTGTTCTATTCTTGTTACAAATATTGCTCCATCTTCTCCGATAATATCAATTAATTTGTCTATTCTTACTTTATCTCCTGGATAGGCATTTATCACTTCACCATTTCCTATATAAATCCCAAGGTGCCAGGCATAATAATCCTTATCCTCTATCTTTGCAAGCGGTTTATCATTGCCAATAGGATAAGGAACAAGAAAATAAATTATATCTCCTCTTTTTAATCTTGATGTATCAATTTCTTCCTTTAATACTCCATTGAGTCCTTCAACAGGTATTCCAAGTTTTTTACTTTTTACAAGTTCACTTGGGTTTACGGGGAGCAAGACCCAGCTTTTTCTATATGCCTTAGAATAAGCTAAAAATATAAGTCCAAGACAATCCAAACCGGGATTTTTTCTTGTTAACCTTCCTCCCCATTTATACTCAACTCCCAAGTAATCCATCGCACAATTTACTATATCGTAAGAAAAAATCTGAGATGAAAATAATAAAAATAAAAACCAAATTTTATAAATTTTCATTTTTAACACTTTCTTTTTATAAAGTATGCTGAATTTATTTATCACCTCTTAATTTTTAGTTTAGTATATAGTAAAGTATGATCACAAATTTTGTATAAAGTGGTTTATAAAACTTATATTTTTATTTAGAGGATACTCTTCACAATCGGTTACAAAAATTTTATCATTATGACCTTAAATAGTTAATCATTCCATTAGATCATCTTTCAAACTACTCTAAATTTTATCAGATTGTGTTTAACTGAATATAGTAATTTAGTATATTTTTATAAGTTTTTCTCACCTTTGAATCCTCATGCGTCTCTAATATCTAAAACTTTTTAAAACTGTTCTTTTTGCAACATTAAAATCTATAGTTAACCAAAAAGCCATTTTAAAGCGTTTTTAGTTATCCTTAAAGTATTTCTTTGGATTTCTCTCCTTTTTAAGTAAGGTTTATTACAGAATTTGCTAAACTTTTACTCATAGTCCTTTTTATTGAAAGCTTCTATGCATATAAACTTAAGATATTTGAGGTTAAAATTTGAAATCTTTATATGCTTCTTGTATAATTTTCAATAGGAATAGGTTTTAATATGAGAAAAATTTTATCTGAAAAAGAAATAATAAAAATAATTGAGGAAAAACTGCCTGAAATTATTGAAAAATATCCTTCTATAAGGTTAAAGATTGAAGAGATAATTGAGAGGAAAGCGGTTACAAAAGAGGAAATAAAAGAAATACTCCTTGAATTGAAGGCACAGAGAGAAAGATTAGTGAAAATAGAAGAGGAATTAAAGGCGCAAAGAGAGGAAAATAATAGAAGATTTGAAGAAATAAATAGAAGATTTGAAGAGGTAGATAAAAGATTTGAAGAAATAAATAAAAGGTTTGAAGAGGTAGATAAAAGATTTGAAGAGTTAACTTTAAGGATGGATAGTGGGTTTAAGATTTTAAGGGATACAATTTCGGCGATTGGTTCAAGATGGGGAATTGGAGCAGAAGATGCGTTTAGAAAGGGATTTGAAGAGGTTTTATCTGAGGTTGGATATAAAGTGATCAAGTGGAAAAAATTTGATAAGGAGTGCAAATTTTTTACTTTTCCAAGACCAACAGAGATTGATATCATTATAAAAGATAAAAAGAAGATAGCAATTGAGGTTAAATCTTCCTTAAGTTTAGCCGATATTGAAGAATTTGAAAAAATTGTAAAATTTTATGAATTTGAAGAAAATGAGAAAATAGATGAAAAGATAATAGTTGCAATATTCTGCCGTCCTGGTGTCGAAGAACATATTAGAGGATTAGACATTAAATTAATAAAAGGGATTGAAGAAGCACGAGATTATTTCACTTCATCTTCGTTATAATAATTTAATATCAAGCTCTTTATTCTCAAATTATTTCTACCAATAATTAAAAATTAAAGTTTTTAAAATTTAAAATTACCTGAAATCAAAATAATATTTTAAAAAGTTAAACTTAATGCTTATCTTTTACAGTAAGTTTGTAAATCATTTGGATTCAAAAATTTTTAAATCATAAAAATTTAGTTTTTACTATCTCTTATTCAAAAGATTTCATTTACAACTTAGGGTGCAGGACTATTTAATATAACCTTATAAAGAGTTTATTCACTTTTTAACCTATCAATTCTTAACTTTTCCATTCCTTACAAAAATATGTCTTTTTATTATTTCTTCTATTCTAATAAAAAACTGTCCTTAATTTAAATATATTCTTTAAATCTTTAAAGTAATATTCTCTGTTTTTTATAAAAGAATAAACACCATCAAATTTTTCTTCCTCTTTTATTTTCTCTCTGTTCTATTTTTAAAATAACCTTTTATTACTTGATTTTATCCTGAAGCCAAATATAATAAATTCCCATATTTTCTATCTTTTTTATCACTCTTTTACAAACCATTCCTTTATTCACAAAATACAAAAATCTTTCACATCAAACTCATTTCTCAGTTTTTTCTATTATGGAAGCTAAAATTTTTGTATCATAAAATTGCCCTTAAAAATGTCACATAAAATTGATTTAAAATTACTATTTTTTATTTTTCCCGTGACAAAAATTACCTCTAAATATAATGAAGGGTTAAGGAGGAAAATTTTGAAAGACTTTCAATACACTTTCTAATTTTTCATTTTTTAACTTTTTATAATTAAAAAAAGAACACATAACTTTCTGAATACAAGAAAAACAACGCTTCCAGCATTTGAGAACCATTGCAAGTAAAATAGATAATAAATACATGTTTATTGATGATATATTTTTAAAAATTTTAAATTCTATTATTCTATATGATATGCTCATAGTAACTATGTTTCCAGGCTATAGTTTTTAAACACTTCTTTCTTTAATCTATTTTTTAAAAGTTCTCCTCCATCCAAATAGACTTCTTTGCATTCTTCTTATGTTAATCTCAAGAGTAACGGTATAGAAATTATTTAATATCTTGAAAGCGGATGTCGATTTATTCTTCACTGTTGTTTTACCTACTTTTTATTTTAGTATCTTTCTTTGTTAAACCCTAAAGAGGACTTCCGCATGACTATAAATCTCATTTGCAATAGAATCAATTCTTTCATACTCTATACCTTCATTCACTGTTTCCATTAATATCTCTTTGATTGCCATCTTAATTTTTGCCTTTAAAGTTTCTTTTTTATTCCAATCTACAATTTTTACAAAATATCCTAATCTCTTAATAACCTCTTTTGCAACATATTTTATTTTCTCTTCATTTTCAAATATCCCTTCTTTTCTCATTAACATATCATAAAAAGCAAGCTCTTCCTCTGTTAAATCTGTTTTTTCTCCTTCAAAAATTTTCCTCTTTAATTCTTTTGCAATTTCTATAATCTCTTCAATTACTTCTGCCGCGTTGATAAGTTTTATATTGTATTTCTCTATAATTTTTTCAAGCATTTCATATAAAGATTTATATCTAAAAGGATTCTTTCTAACTTTTATTCTTAATTGGTCTTTTAAAATTTTAATGATTAAATCAGCAGCATAATTTTTTTGAGGAATATTTTTAATCTGGTTAAGAAAATCTTCATCAAGTATAGAAATATCAGGTCTTTCTTTTTCAAGTAAAGAGAATATGTCTATTGGCTTTTCTGCTGAAATACTCCTTGAGATTAACTGACTCATCTCATATTCAATATCTCTTTGTATCTCCCTTTTTATTCGTGAATACTTTATTATCATCTTTTTAATCATTTCAAAAAATCTTATGTCATCTTTAATTTTGATTGTTTCAGGATGAGGAGAGGCAAGAGCATAAACTTTCTTTAATATAATAAAATTTTTTATAAATTTTTTCTTCTTTTCTTCGTCATCCAGCATATTATATGCAGAAACTGTTAAACGAGCTAATTCTTCTGGCTTTAAATATTTCCAATTTCTGTAATCAAGCCCGTAGAACATTGAAGCTACAATATCATATTTTTCTTTTAATAGATTTATAACCTTATTTATATCTACAAGAACTTCTTCTATTATTTCAATTGTGTATTTACTCAGGGATTTTCTTAAATCATCGGCAATACCAATATAGTCTACTATTAAACCCGCCGGTTTATCTTTAAAAACTCTATTTACTCTTGCAATTGCTTGAATTAAATTATGATCTTTCATAGGTTTATCAAAATACATAGTATGAAGACAAGGAATATCAAAACCTGTTAAAAGCATATCTACAACTATTACAATTTTTGGCTCTTTTTCTGGATTTTTAAAATTATCAAGCAGTTCTTCCATTTCATTTTTATTCCTTATGTGAGGATGAAATTCTATCGGATCCCTCTGTTTGTTTCCTGACATCACTATTTCAATTGAAGGAGCAGCGGGAATCTTTTTAATGGCTTCATAAAGTTTAACTGCTACTTTTCTTGAAATAACAACTACCATTGCTTTACCTTCAAACTCTTGAACTCTTTTATTAAAATGCTCCACAATATCGCTTGCTATTTTATTTATTCTTTCAGTATTTAAAATCAATTCCTCAATTCTTGCATATTTTCTTTTCAAGTGTTCCTTTAATTCAGGCTCAACTCCTTCTGAAATCTCTTCAAACTCTTCATCAATAAATTCATTTGTAAGATGTAATTGTGAAAGCCTCGGTTCATAATATATAGGAACAATAACTTTGTGTCTTAATCCCTTATCCATTGAATAGATACTTATTGGTTCACCAAAAACAAGATAGGTATCCCTATCCTGAAGCTCAATAGGTGTTGCAGTAAAACCCATAAAGGAAGCATTAGGAATTGCGTTTCTTAAATTTTGTGCAAGTTCTCTATATTGACTTCTGTGGGCTTCATCAGCAATTACTATTATATTTTTTCTATCTGTCAAAAATGGATATTCTTCCTCATTTCTTTTTCCGAATTTCTGTATCGTTGCAAATATTATTCCACCTGCTGTATTTTTAATAATTTCCTGCAATTCCTTTATACTCTCTGCATGTCTAACGATTGGCATTTGAGAAAAAAGAGAATAGAGTTGTTCATCAAGATTTTTTCTGTCAGTGATAAAAATTAAAAGTGGATTTTCAAGTTCTTTTATTTTTAATACTTTTCTTGCATAAAAAAGCATTGTAAGAGATTTTCCAGTCCCCTGAGTATGCCAGACAACACCTATTCTCCTATCTTCCGGTATTTTCCCTTCTAACACACATTTTTTAGTTCTTTCAACTGCTTTCTTTGTTGTATAAAATTGATGATAAATGGCTATCTTTTTATCATAATTTTCACCTATTTTATCATAAAAGATAAAATCATCTATGAACTCCAGAAGATGCTCTTTTCTAAAAAGACCTTTTAATAAAACTTCAAGAGACGTGAGCTCCATATCTTTATACAAATAGCGATAAAAACCTTCTGTGATTTCTTCTACTTTTAGATCATCATCACTTAAAATTCCTTCCCAGATAAAAAATCTTTCCCATTCACTTGTTGGGGAACCATATTTTGTTTCATATCCATCAGAAACTACAACAATTTGGGAATAAGAGTAAAGTTGAGGTATATCTTTTATTTTAATTTTATGGTCGTCAAAAGCATCCTTTGCTGTTTCATCAGCATTAAAATTTTTGAGTTCAAATACAGCGACTGGGAGACCATTTATAAAGACAACAAGATCAGGCTTTCTATATAAATCTCTTTCATATTGATATTCAACCTTAAACTGGTTTGCCACAAGAAACTCATTATTTTCAATATTTTCAAAATCAATTATTTTAACAATTTTAGCTATTTCTTCTTTACCTTCTTTAAAAGTTAATCTTACTCCATTTGTTAAAAGTTCATAAAATATTTTACCTTTCATAACAAAATCAGGATGCTCAAGCTCCTTTACCCTTTTATAAACCTCTTCTGCAAGTTCATCTCTAAGCCATGGATTTATTCTTTTGATGGCTGAAATAAATCTACTCTTTAAAATAACATCTCTGTAAGATTCTCTTTGATTAAACTCAGGAATTAAATCAGAACCATGAATATATTTATACCCAAGTTCCTTAAACCAGTTAATTGCTGTCTGTTCAACTAAGTATTCTTCGGTTAAGTATGGCATTATATCTCCTCCACCCTTAATTTACCAAAAACAAGTAAAGGTAAAAGAGTGTCACGGATTTTTTTAAGAGTCATGATTTGTTTTTGGTTGAGAAGAATTTTTTGAAAAAGAGGATCTGTGAAAGAATAAAAGAACTCAAAAACTTGTACTGGAGGAATTAAAACAGGCTCATTCCCCAGACTTGTCTTTGTAATCAAAGGTTGAGAAGTTCCAACATTTAAAGATTCAAAATCTATCCGCAATTTAAGCCACATAAACAAAAAAAATATTAAATAATTTTGTCTTGGAAGCAAACAAAGAACATTATCAGAAATAGCATACCTTCCATCAGCAATAAATACTCTTCCAATAGTGCCCACTCGACCGGTTATTATTGAAAAACCTTCTAAATCATAAGTATCAATATATCCTAAAATCCCATTAGCCCCCCATAGTGGATAAATACCTTCTGTAGCATCGATTAAATATTTCCCTCTTCCAGAAATTATCTGAGCTAAATTTAAAATCTTTCCTAC
>JBCNUW010000014.1:0-50843 GCA_039630575.1 Caldifarciminales bacterium | reverse complement strand
GTAGCTTTATTTGATGTAGAAGCACCATCACTATCCTGATAGGGAACACCATTATTGGTTGTTCCATCTTTTCTCACTCCAACCCATATATAACCTGCCTGAATTCCTGGAATATCTGCTATATCAAAATTATACCATTGTTCAGCTGTCCCTACACTTATTATTCTTGTTGCAATTGGAGGATGACCTGGTGCATTATTTTCACTATTATGAGGCCAAACGAATAAGGTGCAGTTGACTGCTGCATTAGATCCATTATAAGTATATATAGAACAGGAAATCATTGTTCCTGACCTTGAAAGCTCAAACTTTGATGCAAAATACCTATAATTTTGATACATTGGATCATTACCCGGATAATAGTAAGCAGTCCCATTATCGTTTCTTAAACTTCTTGTAGCTGCTGCCTCCTCTCTCTTTGCTGTAGTTAGGCTAAAGAAGTCATAAGTTCTATAACCACCATCAGCAGTTATCCTGCATGTAAAATAGTAAGTTGTATTTTCTAAAAGAGCTGTTGTTGTTGAAATTCTAAAACTTGCATAATCAGCTCTTTGACCCCTTTCAAGGGTTCCATAGTTGTTGGAAAAAACAACTAAGCCTATTTCAGTGGCATCATTTGTACCATCCCTTGTTTTAAACCTTATTCTCAATGTGGCATTTGTTGCTCTTGCACCAGTATTTCTAACTCTTATACCCAAAATTACTGTCTCACCAGGCTCTATCTCTCTGTCATTATCAGGTGTCGTGTTTACTACCCATACAGAATCAATAAAAATGTTAGGAGTTGAAGGAACAGGTAAGTTGGAAATGTACTTTTCAGCATCAACTCTTCCCCATCCAAAGGTATCTCTTAAAGCTTCATTAGACCTTGGACCCCAACTTGAACTCCAATAGGAGTTATTAGACATAAATCTATAGATAGCTCTTATCTCAGAGGTATCAACACCTGTCATTCCTCTTATTAATCCAAAGTTATTTGCCTGGAGCAAAAGGGCAATTATACCTGCTACATGTGGACAGGCTGCTGAAGTTCCTCCAAACCCCTGATACTCACCAGCTGGTGCTGCTGCTACTGTTGGCTCAGAAGGAGCAAGAAAATCGGGCTTGTGCCTATTCCAATCTGTTCTTGGCCACCATCCAGTCCTATTCCAAGGTGGTGAATTTGGTTCAGGTCCTCTTGAAGAATAAAAGATTACATCATCATACGGCCAATAAGTTCCCCCTACCCCAAAAACAAGAGGAAAATCACCCGGAGCTCTAGTAGATGAAGCACTTGGACCTTCATTACCAACTGCGAAAACAGGTATTATACCAACTAAAAGCCAAGCCCTTATTTCATCCCATAATGTCGTATCATTAGCAGTTGTTAAACCCCATGAATTTGTAACAAGGTGTGGTCTTAAAGAATCAGGAAGACCTGCAAACCACTGCATACACTGCGATAACTGTGCAGCAGTTCCATTAATACCAGGAGAAGCAATCCATTTTGCACCAGGTGCTACACCTATACCGTGAGAACCAAGAGCAAGAGATAGCGATCCTGTTCCATGACCATCAGGATCATTTGGGGATGTTGTATTACTAATCGGATCATACCAACCAGATACACCCCTATAGGATCTTCTTAAAACAGGATGATTGAGGTCAACTCCTGTATCAAGTATACCTATAACAACACCTTTTCCAGTGTAACCCCTTCTCCATGCTTCATCAGCTCTTACGTTATCTATACTTCCTGAAATATAATCCTCTCCTGGGAAAAAATCTGAAAGAGGCTCTGCGTTTGCTGGTATAGGTTCAAATCTCTTGAAATTTAAATAAACATACTTTATCTGTGGAAAATTCCTTAAAACTTCATAGATTCCATATTTTGGAAGTTTTACAGCTATTTTGTTAGAAATCCAAAGCTGAATTAGGGAATCTGTAAAGCCTTTTGATATTAAAAATTCAACTATTGGTCTTTGGGTTTCAAAAGCAATGTTCTTCATATAATCAACTCTGGCATCAGGATCAGGAATAGTTGCAATAAAATCATAGTCATAAGGACCAAGATAGAAAATACAGTTAACCTTTTCATCATCTTTTAGATTAGCTATTTTCTCAATTAAAAGAGGTTCTAACTTTTTATCAAGTTCATTTGCTATCAACAAAATTGGAAAAATTAAAAAAACTATCTTTTTCATTTTTCTTCCTCCCTTTTAAAGTAGTTTGTCTGCATAATCTTTGCATTCTCTATTTCATCAATAAGATTAAGCTGATTGAACTCCTTTGCAACCTCTTTATGGATTTCATAATACTTTTTGAGCAAATTCCTTTTTAGAAGTTCAACCCTTTTTTCCTTAGATGGGTTAAAACTGTTTGAAGAATTAAGGCTATAGCTTTTTAAGTCTTTTTTTATCTCACTTTTTATGGCTCTATATCTTTCTGCAACAACAATTGAATATCTTGAATCAGTGTAACTTGGTGCACCTCTTCTTTCAGTAAAGCTTTCATAGTATTTTTCTCTTGAAATAGAAAAGATTCTTGGTTCAAGCTCTTTTGAAATCAAAGTCAAATAGTTGTATTTAAAGGTATTCCTGAAATTTAAAAGATAACTATAGTAATATTTCATTTGAGCATATAGAGAAAAACTAATTCTTCCCTTAAAGAGATTCTTTATCTCGAGTTTACGGAGGGATTGAGGATCTAAAAGACTTACTCCTCCTTCCGGAGGAGAAATAATCACAAAAATGAATAAAATTATGCTACTCATTCTACTCTTAAATTTTAATTTCTTTAGGCTTTGAACCCATCCATAAAGAATAACCTAATTTAAAATAAATTTCAAGTTTTTATTTAAATATTAAAAACTTATATACCTTTTTATCTACAACAAGAAAATAGGTTCCCCTTTTTCTTTGATCAAGGCAAATAAAAAGGCTTTTACCTGGCAAAACTCTTATCTCCCTTATTCTTCTACCAGAAGAATCTAATATAGTCATTCTCTTTTCCCTTTCCAGTTCAGGTATAAAAAAGTAAGGTAGGGCACCTATGAATTTTATACCTTCTTTAATCTCTCCTGCATAGAATTTTTCAATCTCTGATAGAGCTCCATATGCTTTTGTTATGACCATTAAAAGTGGATCTGCTCTGTGTCCAGATATCACATCCGAAAGAGGATAAATTGCATCCTCTGCCCTTTTATAAATAAAACTCATATTTGATGAAGGGATTATATCCTCAATAAGGAAAAAGGGGTAACCATCTGTGTTTCTATAATTTTTTAATCCTATAAAGAAAGTATCAGATAATCTAAATTTTACACTTTGAGGGAAAGTAAATAGATTCCAGGAAAATCTTCTTTCTGAAGTATTTTCAGGATAATCCTTAAATTTTAAAAGTGGGGTAGTATCAGGAAAGTTATTTAAAAGGTAAATATAGATCGTATCAATTGGATTTGAATCATCAGAATAAGTCATATACATAACTGATCTAAGTTCTATCGAATCATAGTTACAAACAAATCCTGTCATCAAGATATCTCCTATTTTTACAGAGGGTGTTCCGTTAAGATCAAAATAAAGGGATGGATTCTGGGTTTCCTGAAAGTTATAAAACTTTTTACCTTGAACAATTTCAAAAACATTTGAATAAGATTTGTTCAATTTAGAATCAGATGCTTCAAAAAAGTAATAAATTCTCTCACCAGTTCCAACAAAAGGTAATGTAAAATAGTATTTTTTTAACTTAAAACTATCATAAGGAAAGGAAAATGTATCATTTGGATTATTTTCAGTATAATATTTAAGATATGCACTCTGGATACCACTTTTATCATATATCTCTGCAACTAAACTTGTAGGTCTATAAAAGCTAAAAGTATCAGGTTTTTTTCTATGAATTATTAGGGGCTTACCTAAATCTTGAGTGTCACATATAAGAATTAAATCGTCTATGAAAATTCCTTCAAAGTTTGCACCAGGGTCTGATTTAAATCTAAATCTAAGATAAACAGAATCATAAAGGGTATAACCGGAAAGATCAACATCTACTTTTTCCCAAAATGGATGAAAACCTGTGAAACTCTTTAATGTGTAATAATGAATCTTATCCCTTGAGATATCAAGAAAACAATGGTCAAAACCTGGTTCTATATTATAATAAACATAAAAAGATAAAAGAGCCGTTTTAAATTGCTTTAAAGAAATGGGGTTAATATTCTGAGTTCTTATATCAGCCATATTCGGATAATTCATATTAGCCTTTTCACAAAAAGAGCGGAAACCACGATAAGATCTTTCAGAAGTTAACTCAAAACCCCTCTCCCATTTTGAAAAGGTTCTGTTTTGATCCTCAAAATCGTCATAAAAAGCAACAAAAAGAGTCTTAAAAGTATCTATAAAGAAATTATTTAAATTATTTAAATCTTGATAATTTATACTCACTTCAAAAATATACTTCTTTGGAACAATATAAGTAAAGGAATCAAAAACAACTAAAGTTGAATCAAAAGAGACAAGTGGTGGAACCTGTTTTGTATCAGAAAAGAAAATATTTTGAGTCTGAAAGTCCTTTAAAGTCAAAGTAATACTTGCCAGAGAAGAACTTAAACTTCCTAAATTTTTTATCTTTACCTTGTATTTAAAATATTGATTAACACCTTTTAAAGGTAAAATTGAATCAAAAATAATCTCATGACCCTTTATTGATGAAATAGCAAGGTCTGGAAACTGTGGTCTTTGGTATTTTAAAAGACCCTCAATAACTTTCCTTACTATGGAATCTCTTTTTGCTTCAGGAATTATATTCTCAAAAGAAACAGAAAGATGAACAAGTCTACCTGTATCTGTGCCTAATGGAAACTTTCTAAAAAGCATTATACAGCTATCACTAATCATATAGGGATGATAATTAACCCTCATTAAGGGCTGAGAACTGGAGAGAACCATTATATTTTGCCAATAATTTAAACTCGGATTGTTATAAAAATTATCAAACTGAAATGTGAAAGAACTGAAATAGGGAGCACCAGAAACGCCAAAGGCTAACTTATTAGCAAGAGAAGCATTTTCATAATTTGAAACACCAAGGAAACCAGGTATGATGTAAAAATAAAACATCCAATCTATAAATTCAGGGCTTATAAGAAAGAGCTTGCCTCCAGAATGAAGGTATTGATACATAACAGCAGAATCAACATCTTTTGGTCTAAATTCAAACTCTACATAAGGAATATTCCAAATAACAGCTTTATAGTTTAAAAGTGTATCAAGAGGAGGACAGGTTAATGTATCAGGATGATCCCAAACTCTATATACATAACCAAGTCTTGAAAGAGAGGCCCTTATTATTGCGTCATAAGGAGTTCCATCTTGAAGAGTTTTGTTTCCATCATGATCTACAAGTAAAATCTCACCAGATTTTAAAAGAGAAAATATAATAAAAGAAATAAAAAAAATTCTCATAGATCTCCTCCTACTTTATTTTTATTATTTTAACTACTCTTTCATTATCCTTTAAAAAGTAAATTCCCTTTGAAAGATTCAAAATCTTTCTACCCGAATGAGTAAAAAGATCTCCCCTTAAATTCTCACCATTTTTTATTAAAATCGATATATTTCCCTTTCCCACAAGCTTTGTAAAAGGCTCTTTTTCCTGAACAGAAACATTAAAGTATCTGAAAAATCCATGAATTACTTGATAAAGTTTCGTTAGGCTCGGTGAGCCCTCATATGGAACTGACTCAAGAGGAAAAGCAAAGAAAACTGTATTTTGAGTCCTCACTGCAGCACCCTTTAAAGCACCTGTAGGACCATACCTTATACATATAGTGCCGCTTAATGTATCATTTAAAATTTCATCAGGAGAGATTGTATTCTGCGCACTTGCTGAACTTGAAAGGAATAAAAACCAACCATGAGCTAAGGGATCATTTGTAACTCCCCTTGCCTTATCCTGACCACCACCTAAGGGAATATTAAACCTATCAACACCCAAATAATTTCTAAAGAAAAATGTATCAAGTGGAGAGTTTAAATTTTCAGCTGCAAATTGAGATGTTAAAGCAAGTTTTCCCCCTAAAGTTAAATAACTCATAAATGTATTAATCTCCTCTTCTAACAAACAGTTTATTGAATCATTACCAGTTGCCCATATAACAAGTTGAGGCATATTAGAAGTTAATGATGGAATACCCCTAAGATGGGATCTCCAAATATCATATTTCACATTCAGGTAATCAAGTGCTATTTCATAATAATTATAAAAATTATTCAAAGAATCTGTATAGTAAACAAGCACATCAGGAATGCCTATGAAAAATTTTAACTTTGATTCACTATACAATGAAGTGGGAAAACCATCTATTTTAAACCTTAAAGTATCTTTATCTTTCACATTATTTAAAATAATTTTAAATGTGTCAACCTTTACTAAAACGCTATTTTCAACATTTAAAACATTTCTATAAAAAACAGTACTGTCAATAACCTGAAAATTGGTGGAACCTTTTAAAGTTATTTTGAAAGAATCTGATGCTTGGGGCCCAAAGTTTTTAACTAAAGGGAAAACACCTACTATCTCTCCTCCTTCAAAGAAATTGTCTCCATCACCCTGGATTTCAAACATCCTAAAATCAATTACCTTTAAACCTGAATAAAAGGGATAAATCAAAGACATATAGGCATTAACCCTACCAGCACCAAGTAAACCAACGTAACCTGGATTTAAACTGTCTATTTTATCTGCCCCCCCTTCAAGGTATCTTTCTACCTCTAAGGGTGAAATTGAGGGAAAATAGGATTTTATAAGAGCACAGACTCCAGCTGCATTAGGTGAAGCCATACTTGTTCCATCCCAGGAATCATAGTCATTATTTAAAACAGTACTCCATATGGAAACACCCGGTGCAACAACATCAACAGAATCACCATAATTTGAAAAGATGGCTCTCATATCACTTGGAGTAGAAGCAGCAACTGCTATAACTCCTTTTAAACACGCAGGATACATTGGGAAAACATTTAAATTAACACTTTCATTACCAGCAGCAGCAAGAACCACAGCTCCCTTTGACCTTGCATAATCAACTGCTGCCTGCATCATTCTTATTCTCCCCAATTCCCAAAAATAACCCCCCCAAGAGTTATTTAAAACAGAAAAACCCATATTGGCTCCATAATAATGAGCCTCAACAGTAGCATAAAAATTAATATAAGAGGTATCTTGCCAAATTAACTGACAGTTTAAACCAGCTGTCCTTATTTTAAAACCTATTCCAGATACACCTATACCATTATTAGTTACAGCTGCCATAGTACCTGTAACATGCGTTCCATGATCTGAACCAAAAGAAGACTGCGGTGAAGGATCCCATATACCATAACTAAAATTAAAACCAATTACATCATCAACATAACCGTTACCATCATCATCTATACCATTTAAATCATAGGGATAATCAAAAAGACCATTTGAATTTAAATCTTCTCCAGGATTGACCCATAAATTTTCTCTCAAATCAACATGTTCCCACCATAAACCTGTATCAATAGCTCCAACACAAACCTTTGGATCACCTTGTGTAATATCCCATGCCTGCGGGACTTTCATTTTAGTTAAATTCCACATCTGTGAAAAATAAGGATCATTAGGTATAAACTTTAATGGATAGGCTTCATTGTTAAAAACATATTTCACATATGGCAAGGTAGAAAGAATTTCCTTTAACTTCTTTGCATTATCTTCATCTTTTACTTTTAAAAGAAATATCAAATCAAGATCAAACCTTTTTGCATCTTCAGGAATTTTTCCTTTGATAAGTCTGTCAATTTCATAAACATTATATTCTTCAAAAAGAAAATCAAGCTCAGGAAAAGAAAGAGTATTTGTGCCCCTTTCAAATTGTATAAACTCCCTTACATCGTCTTTAAGCCAAAGAATTATTTCATTTTTTATAACCTTACCTTGACTTAAAGCTAAAAATATTAGTAGTTTTAACATCTTTTAAATTTTTATAAAAATTTGGAATTGAACCTTAACATAATCTTAAAGTAAAAATTTTTTAAAGTCAATTAGAATTATATAAGAAAATTTTTTTAAAATTTAACTTTAAAAAAGGTTCAAACCCCTAAAAAAGGACTAAAAATAAATGCTTATTTTAATTTCCCTTTTTGGGTATTTAAATATTGAAAATGTAAAGCTTAAAAACAATTTAAACCTTTATATGATAAAGAATAGACTCTCTCCTATAGTAACAGTTGTCCTTTCCTTCAAAGCTGGAGGAGAATACCAAACTCCTGAAGATGCAGGGCTATTTCACCTTGTTGAGCATATGTTTTTTAAGGGAAATAAAAAATATAAAACTCAAGAAGAATTCATGAAAAAGGTAAGAGAGCTGGGAATTTTCTACAACGGTGCCACCTCACACAATTATGTCGTATACTTTTATACCTTACCAAAAGAAAAACTAAAAGAAGGACTTGAATTTGCCTATCATGCAATAACAGGGATCCTTTTTGATGAAAAAGAACTTGAAAAAGAAAAAACTGTTGTCTTAGACGAATATAACAGAGACTATTCTGACCCTCTGATGAACTTTCATGTAGATCTTTCAAAGCTATTTTTTGAAGAAGAATTTTATAGAGACGATCTTTTAGGACCAAAACACAACATTTTAAAGGCTGAAAGAGAAATTATGATCAAACAGTATGAGAAATTCTACGGACCTGAAAACTGTAACTTAATTATATCTGGAGATATTGATTTTAAAGAAACTTTAAAACTTGCAAAAAAAATTTTTGAAAGATGGAAAAAGAAAACCTCTTACCAAAAACCTTTAAAATTACCTGAACTTAAAACAAAAAAATTTTTAAGAGTAAAATCAAAGGATATAAAAAGTTCAAGGATAACGCTCCTATTTAGAGGTCCTTCCACTCTATATGAAAGAAAAGATACTTATATTGCTGATCTTGTTGGAAAAATGTTTTCACTTCCCTATTCTCCATTCCAGATAGAATTTGTCAACTCAGGAATAGCAGGAAGCGCAACTTTTTCTTACTATACAAAAAAAGCTTCAGGAGAAATTTATCTTAATCTTGACTTAGAAAAATCTAAAATTGAAGAGGCTCTGGAGAAAATCAACTATTTTTTAAACTCAATAGACGACGAAAAATGGTTTCCTCCTGAAATTATTGAAGATGCAAAAACATCCATCGAAAATGATTTTTACCTACAAACAGAAAACTCCCAAAGGTTTGCACTTGAATTTTCCTTTTGGATAACCTCCGCTGATTTTGAATACTTTAAAAACTATGTAGATGAAATAAAAAAATTAAACAAGGAAGATATCAAAGAATTTTTAAAAAATTATATAAAAAACAAAAACTATGTAATGGGAATCCTCGAACCAGAGGAGGATTAAAATGAAAAAAATAAATCTTTTAATCATACTTTTATCTACAAAAATTTTTTCCGAAATTTTATTTCTTGAAAACGATATACCCCTTATCTATAAAAAAACAGAGGGTATAGAAGTTATAAGTTGTGGAGTTCTCTTTAAAGGTGGTGTAGCTAAGTATAAGGAGGGAATGGATGGAATAGAAAATTTCTCCCTTAACGCCTTACTTGAAGGAACCAAATCTAATCCCTATCCACAACTTCACAAAATTATGACAAAATACGGAATACATAGTAAAGTGATAACTGACCATGACTTTTCCCTTTTAATTTTAAAATCTCCATCTAAAAATTATAAAGAAGTTATAGAAATTCTATTTAAAATTTTTTCAGAACCAGAACTCAATCCTGAGAGAATAAATGCCTTAAAAACAAGCTTAATTATAAAACTAAAGAGAAAAGAAGAGGATCCCGACCAGAAACTATTTAAACTACTTAACAGCGTATTTTATAGAAACCATCCTTACATAATAGAACATGATGGAAAAGTTGAAACAATTAATAAATTTAAAATAGAGGATATAAGAGAATTTCTTAACAGAAATTTTAAATCTGGAAAAATTGTTATTGGCTTTATAGGACCAATTGAAAAGGACGAAATCTTCAAATTATTTAACGAAAAATTCGGTAAAATTGAAAAAACTGAGGACTTAAAAATAGAAATAAAAGAATTTTTACCTAAAGATACCTTTTTTCACATCATAGAAAAAGACTTTAAAACAACCTATTTAGCAAGTAAATTTCCTGCACCAGAAGTTACACACTCCGATTATCCCGCACTCTATGCACTTTTAGAGATCCTATCAAACAGATTTGAAGAAAAAATCAGAACTAAAGCAGGGCTATCTTATTCTGTTTTTGCTGGACTTTCCTCAAAGAAAAAAAATTACGGATACTTTTACGTTTCATCCTCATTACCAGATTCTGCATTTAAACTTATCTTAAAGGAAATTGAAGATGTAAAAAAAATAAGTGTAAAAAAAGATGAAATTATAGAAACCTTCAACATCCTTAAAACTATGAGATTCTTACAAAGTTCCTCAACAGACCTTGCTCTCTTTAATATGCTAAAATCTTACATACTAACAGGAAACGAAAACTTTTTCGATAATCTATA
Organism: Caldifarciminales bacterium; assembly: GCA_039630575.1. Lineage (GTDB taxonomy): Bacteria > Hydrothermota > Hydrothermia > Hydrothermales > JAJRUZ01 > JBCNVI01. The sequence goes on along the minus strand of JBCNUW010000014.1, from coordinate 40,291 downwards.
TAATGAATTGATTAAAATCAAGCCAGATGAAATTAAAAAATGTGCAAAGGATTATCTTAAAAACTTTACTATAATAAAATTAGGACCTTAAAAATAATTAACTTTTAAAAAAACTATTTATCTTTCTGTTGATACTCCCCTTCAACTACTTCTATTAAAACCCTACCTGTATCTCGAGGATCAAGGAAGAAAACCTTTTTGCTCTTAATTCCTTTTCTTATATCTTCCACTATATTAAAACCATTTTCTTTAAAATACTTGATTTTCTCTTCAACATCCTCAACTTCAAGTGCTATATGATGGATCCCATCCCCCCTTTTTTCAAGAAATTTTGAAACAGTCTCTTCCCCCTCTAACGGTGATATGATCTCAAACATCAAATTCTCTAAATGAAAAATTGCTATCTTTAGTTTCCTTTCTTCAAAATAATGAATCTCTGGTTCAAGTTCAAATATCTTTTCAAAAATTTTAGTAGCCCTATCAAAATCCTTAACAGCTACAGATATATGATTAACTTTCATTTAAAACTCCAATTCAAAATTCTTATCAACCTTTCCTGTAAAGTACCACCTTCCCTTTCCTTTAAATAAGTCAGGAACATCATAAGAGGTCTCAAAATACATAGAAGCATCCTTTTTATCAAAAAACTTTATTCCACCTTTGAACCTGTAGCCAAGGGAACTGCTTTTACTTATAGAGCTTTGGTAATAATTATAACAAAGACCTAAACCAACATAAGGCGAAAAGTATTTTTGGGGATACATAAAATCTAATGTTAAGGGAAAAGCAAATTCCTTTTGATAATCCTTCATTATATATTCACCTTTTCCCTCTATAGTTAAAAAACGGTAAGGACTGTAGGAACCCGTTACTCCTATAACAGGATAGGCTTTCCCATCTTCATACAGCAAAGAAGTGTTTACACCAAACTTAAATTTTGATCTTGAAAAAAGTATTCCGTAAATTAAAAGAAAGTAAAATAATTTTTTCATAAAAAAAATTATAATATAATATAAATCATTGGTTCAATTCCCCATTTTTTTTAAAACTATGAAAACTGAGGAAATTACCCTCAATTTAACAAAAATAAGAGAAGATTTTCCCTGTCTAAAGAGAAAAATAAGGGGTAAAGACCTTATATATTTTGATAATGCTGCGACTACTCAAAAACCAAAAAAGGTAATCGATGCTATTGTTGAATTTTATAGTAGCTACAACGCAAACGTTCACAGGGGAGTTCACACACTAAGTTACGAAGCCTCACTTAAATATGAGGAAGCCCATAAAAAAGCTGCTTCATTCATTGGCTCAAATTCTATAGAAGAGATAATCTTCACAAGAAACGCGACAGAGGCTCTGAATCTTGTCGCTTATTCATTGGGACTAAGAGAACTTAAGGAAGATGATGAAGTTATAACAACAATTATGGAACATCACTCAAATATAGTTCCCTGGCAAATGTTAAAAAGATTTAATAAAATAAAACTTCATTATGTAAATGTTTTAAACGATGGAACATTAGATTTAGATAATCTTAGAAAACTAATAAACAAAAGGACAAAAATTGTTAGTTTTACTCTTGCCTCAAATTTCCTTGGAACATGTAATCCTGCTTCAGAAATTGTGAAAATTGTGAGGGAAAAAAGTGATGCAATAATAGTATGTGATGGAGCTCAAGCAGTTCCACATATGAAAGTTGATGTAAAGGAAATAGACTGTGACTTTCTTGCTGTAAGTGGACATAAGATGTTAGGACCAACAGGTATAGGATTTTTGTATGGAAAGAAAAAATTTCTTTCAAAAATGGAACCCTTTCTCTATGGTGGTGACATGATATTTGAGGTAACAACTGAGGGAGCAACATGGAATACTCTTCCATGGAAATATGAAGCAGGAACCCCGAACATTGCAGGAGGAATAGGCCTTGCGGCTGCTATTTCATACCTTGAAGAAATAGGAATTGAAAAAGTTCATGAACATGAAAGAAATTTAAAAGACTATGCTTTGAAAAAAATGAGGGAAATAGAGGGTGTTGAAATTTACGGACATAAAACAGAAAAAACATTAGGTATAATTTCATTTAACATAAAGGGAATTCATCCTCATGATATTGCTGGAATATGTGATGAAGAGGGAATTGCTATAAGAAGTGGACACCACTGTACACAACCCCTTATGAGACATTTTGGAATAGAAAATTCTGCAAGAGTTAGTTTTTATCTTTATAACACAAAAGATGAAATTGACAAGTTCATCGATGTATTAAAAGAGATTAAAAAATATTTTCATAAATGAAATGTCCCTTCTGTAAGATAGATTTAAATAAAAAAAAATTCAAAAATTTTTTTGAAGTTTATGAAATAACTTACCAATGCTTTCAATGTGGGGGACTTTTTTTTGAAGATATTTCAAATCCTAAAAAAACTAAGGAAAATAATAACCTACAAGAAGTTTACATTCCCCTTTTAAAAGCTTGCTTCCCACTTCAGAATAGAAAAAATTTTTCCTGTCCAAAGTGTAACAAAAATATGAAAAAATACTTAAATCCAATACATAAAGAATACATTTTCCTTTTATGTAAGAAATGTAACGGTCTTTTCCTCAATAAAGGAAAACTTTCAGGATTAAAGGATAAAAAAGTTATATCCAAAAATTTAAAAAGTGTTTTAATAAAAAAAATAGAAAAAGAAAATAACTTCTTCCCCAAGGAAAATTTAAAAAGACTTTTAACAGAGGAATACTCAGAATTCATGATTCCATTTCTAAAACTTCCCTTTGATCAATTTAAAAACATTTTTTTAACTTTTTTAACTATAACAAAATACATGTAATAAAAATGGATAAAATTTTAAAAGAACTAAAGAAAAAATTTCCAGATGAATTTTTTATTGAAGAAGATGTACTTTTGGCATACTCCTTTGACACATCCTTTTTTTACTCTGTCCCCAAAGCTGTATTTGTTCCAAAAGAAAAAAACAAACTCATAGATGTGGTAAGTTTACTTCTTGAGAAAAAAATTCCAATTACTCCTCGCGGAAGAGCTACAGGAAGAAGTGGTGGTTGTGTTCCCCACCCTCAAAGTGTTGTTGTAAGTATTGAAAGAATAAAGGAAAAAATAGAATTTTACGAAGAAGATGAGATAATTTTTTGTGATCCAGGTTATACAATAGATGAAATTAACAATTTTCTTAAAAACTATGGATACTTTTACCCACCTGATCCTGCTTCAAGCGATGTAGCATCAATAGCAGGAACAGTTGCTACAAATGCAGGTGGACCAAGAGCTTTAAAATATGGTGTTACAATAAATTACGTAAAGGGAATTACTGTTTTACTTTCAGATACAACTCTTTTAAAAACAAATGGATTTTTAAAGAAAAATAAACTCTTTTATTCAATAAATGAAATTTTTGTTGGCTCAGAGGGAACTCTTGGATTTTTAATCGATTTTCATTTAAAAGTAAAAAAGTTACCTCAATATAGAAAAAATATACTGATTGAGTCAGAAAAAAAGGAAAAAATTTTCAAAGCCTCGAAGGAAATCATAAAAAAAGAAGATATCAGTCTCTGTGAAATACTTGAATTTTATGACAAAATAATTCTTTGGCTTGAAATTGAAGGTGAAAAATCAAAAGTTCAAGAAGTAGTAGAAGAAATAAAAAATAAATTCAAAGAAGAAACAATAGTCCCTGAAAACCAAGAAAAGGAAAAAGAAATTATTTCCTTAAGAAGAAAATATTCAAACATGATGTGGACTCTAAAAGGAAAAAAGAAATCAATAGATGTAACAGTTCCTATTTCAAAATTAGACGATCTTTTTTCTTTCTACAGAAAAATTGAAAAGGAAGATAAGTTAAAAATAATTCCCTACGGACACTACGGAGACGGTAACATTCATACAAGTATCATATTCAGTAAAGGTGAAGAAAATTCTGCAGAAAAAGTAAAAGAGAAAATTTGTGATTTTGTGCTTTCAATTGAAGGAACTGTAACTGGTGAACATGGTTTTGGTATAAAGTATATAGATTACACAAAAAGATTCAAAGAATATATTGTAATGGAAAAAATTAAAAGTTCTTTGGATCCATATGATCTATTTAATCCCCTAAAGATTGAAGGTAAGCTCAAACCAAATAAATTTGATCCAGGAGAAAAAAATAAACTATGTGTTCTTTGTGGAGTTTGTAATCTCTATTCAGAAAGTTACAAAAAATTTTTAAGAGAAGATAAGTCTACAAGAGGAGAAATTTTTATTGGTAAAATAAAAGGTAATTTAAAAATAAGTGAAGAAAACTTAAGTTCTCTTAGAGAATGTCCGGTAGGTTTTGAAATTTAAAATAAAAGTTTTGTCTCGAGATAAATGTTGTAAAAGGCTTTTGAAAAGGAACCTTTTCTAAATTCCCCTTTAAGAATAAAAAGTGTGTTTGCTGTTATATTCTTTTCAATCCTTAAAATACTTATATATCTCCATTTATCCTTTTCAAAATTTGAAGAAAAACTTTTATCATAAGATTTTTTCAAAACAAGTGAAAAATCATTATAAATTTTTGTTTTAAAAAGAAACTCAGAAGAATAATTAAAAGAAAACTCCATATAAGGCAAATTAGCTTTTTCAACAATAGGTTTTAAATAATAGAAGTTTGATAAACCTGATTTTAAATTTAACTTTAAATTTCTTTTACTGTTAACAAAAAGAGGAGAAATTATAAGATATGGTGATATCTTTTTATAAAAGATATTTAACTCTTCAAAGGTTTCATTTTTGTAACCAAAAGATAACTCTAAAATTATTTTATTGTAATTTCTTCTCAAACCAATCATTATGTCAAAAACTCCGTTCATAAAGTAGCCGTCAAATAGTTTATTTATTTCTTTTAAATAAACCGAATTTAAAAAGGGATTTAAAAATAGATAAAAATTTAGATAATTTGTAAAATAGAGGTAATTTTTTGACTCAACACCCTTTTCCCATTTAAAAGAAAAATTACTACTATAAAAGAATTTATCAAAATTAAAGGAGGTTGAAAGATCATTTTCATTTTTTAAAAGACCAAAACCAACTGGAATCTCCCTAACTCTCTTTATAAATGAACCATCAGGATCAGGATAATAGGTATTGTTCACTGAATCGTAACTAAAAGTCCCCCTTCCCTCTGGAACTTTTATATACTCAACAATCTTTCTTATAGCATTTTTTCTCATCAGGCTAGACAAAAATGACAGAGATACTCCACTTTTGGGATATATATTTGATTCAAAAAAATAATTAAAATCTTTCCTTTTACTTAAGGAATCTTTAAAATTAACAAAACTTGAATTAAATCTAAAATTCAATTTAGGAAAAATAAAGCTAAACTTAAAATTATTCTTAAGCTCCCTTACACTCTTTAATCTAAAAGAGATAATTTCGTAAATAAAGTTATAATTCTTTAAATTAACTTTAAACCCGCCTCCTTCCTTTACTTTCTTTGTTTTAATTGTATCTATTTCAAAAAAATATGAGTAAAAGGGTGAAACCTTCTGTGGTTTTTCAACATAGAGGGTAAACCTTTTTAAATCTTTTTTTTTGATATTCAAAAACTCAAAATCAGTTGTCTTTAAAAATTTATAAAATAAAGAATAACCAAAAGAATTTTTATTAATTAAAAAATCTTCTCCTTTTAAAAGAGCATAACTGTAATAAAATTTTGTATTTTCCTTTAACCTAAAGTAAGGTTTTATTCTGAAATCGTAAAAGTTTCCCTTTACAGATTTACCCCAAAAATAAAAAAAGTTTTCTTCATAAATTCTAAAAAACGAACGAAAATCTCTTCTATTTAAAAAATTTATATCAAATCCTAACCTGTTTTTTTCCAAATTTAATTTAAAATCGTTAAAAAAACCTACCATAAGATCCCTTTTAAAAAGGTTCGGTGAAAAAAATGAAAATCCAGAAAGGTAATCAAACTTAACAGACCCCTTTTTAAAATTTAAATTTAAAATTAAATTCTGATTCCTTCGAGGTAAAATTGCCCACCTTCCTAATTTGTAAGAACCCCTATCCTTTCCGACAAATAAAAAATAATTTTTACCATCAACATAATCATAATCACCTTTCAAAGGACCAACAAAAACAAAACTCGGAGATATGTTACCCTTGTTTTCTCCCACATAAAAAACAGTATCATTTTTTAAAATATAATCTCCTTTACCTGAATCAACATAATTTATTCCACTCAACAAAATCCAAGATGTATCTGATAAATTTTTTAAAAAATTTTTATCACTTTCAGTTAAAAAAAACTTTGGCATTGAAGGTATATCACTTTCATTTAAATACATAAGATTTAAATCAAATCCCCTTAATTTCCTTCCATACTCTGAAAATAGAAAATAACTGCTATAGCCTTCCCTTAATACCTCAAAATCAACCCTTAACTTTGAATTTAAAGAATAACTGACATTCTGTGTCAATGTTATTGTTCCATTTGTATAATCAACTATATAATCAAACTCTCTTCCCCTTTTTAAAAGCACACCATCAAGAAAAACCCTCTCAGAACCTGGAACAATTCTCTCCTTTAAAGGATCAACAATTAAAAAGGTATTTGAATTCTCATCTTTAAGGTCTACATAAAAAGTCCTAAATACACCCTTTGGATAACCTAATACAAAATCAACAGAATTTTTCCCATCTATGTAGTTAAATTCAAGTCCAAGAAGTTCTTTTTTAAATTTTTCATTAATTCCTGATTTTAAAGTAAACTCCCCTATCCTTGCCTTTATGTTTGATCCTTCAAGATTTATACTTGCCTCTTCAAGTTCACTTAAAGTCCTTGTGAAACTTTCACCTTCCGGATAAGATTCATCAGTAATTTTACCCTTTATAAAGTAATCCTCTGTTAATTTACCCTCAACTTCAAAACTTATTTTTTGGTCAATTTTAAAGCCCTTATCTGAATATAAAAATGAAAAAGTTTTCTCACCTTTTATTTCAACACCTTCAGATACTTCATTTTTTCTAACTAATTTTTCCTCCCTTTCCTCCTTTAATTCTGAAAAAAACTTCACTTCTAAAACTGTTGTGTCTTTTCTATAAAAAAATGACCTATATTCTAAAAAAAGGGTATCATTTAAACTCACAGGTAAAAGGGGGAAAAGGGTGTCACCTTTCAGAGTATACGGAACTGTGTCATTTTTTCTGTAAAGAGTTATCGAATTTAAAATTGGAGATGTAAGAAAAGCAAAGGGTTTTTCAAAGGTTATTATTTCTCTTTTAAACTCATAATAAAGATTAGTATCAGAGACTAAAAAAATAGTTAATAATATCATCTTAAACTCCAAAAATTATCTTTATAAACTATTTCATTTCCTTCAGTTTTAAATAAAAGTTCAAAATTGCCCTTATATTCTTTTTTTATATTTTTAATTAATGAAAAGAGGGTATCTCCAGAGTATACATAGAATTCATCCTTTAGTTTAAAGTAATTTTTATAACTTTTTTTAAATTCTCTAAAGAGATTTAGTTTTTTATATATATGTATTTTTTCCTTAAAAACAAAGATGAAAAAACTGTCCTCAATTACAAAAAAATCTAAAACTCTTTCATCTATGTCAAAAAAATAGTATGAAGAATCAAAGGGAGAAAATTTAATTTTCAAAACTTTAGGAATACTCCCTTTGGATATATAAAAGTAATAATTATTTCTTTCAGTAACATCAAAGAAAGTTGCATAGGTAAGTGAATTTAGAGTAAATTCACTTTTTTGAATACCCTTATAGGGATTAACCTTAACTACCTTGTTATTATGTGTTAAAAAGTATACAAAAAATCCGTCACTTTTTACATCCTTAAAATTTATGTATTCCTCTAGCTTAAGTGTTTCTGGAGGAAAAACTTTTACATAGAAATTTTTTAAATTAAAAAATATAAAAAGACTCTTAGAAATTATAAGAAATTTCATCACAGAAAAATAACATTTTCCCTTAAAACTTTTACAGCTCCCTTTTTTCCCTTTACTGGTTTAACATACTTTCTTAATGTATATAAAACTAAAGCCTTTTCATTTTCCTTTAACTTACTATGCCTTTTTGTAACTTCTGCAGCAAACCTTATATCTTCTTCCTTTATTTTCTGATTTTTTTCTCTTTTTAATATAACATGTGCTGAAGGTAATTCCTTAAGATGAAAAAAATAATCCCATGGTTTTGCTAATTTAAAGGTAAGCTCGTTTGCTTTTTCAACACTTTTAGATACAAGAACTTTAAAACCAGAAGGTGAAATGTAAACTTTATAAGGTAAACTTTTTTCTTCTTTAATTTTGTCTAAAACTTTTTCTATTTCTTCTTTTCTTTTTAACTTTTTATATTTATTAAAATATCTCTCAGCTGCTTTTTGGGGTGTTTCGATGTGCTTTATTTCCACTTCAATTTCGCCTTTTTCAGGATGTTTTAGCAAAATTAATCCCTTTTTATCTTTTATCTCTTTTAAATTTATAAGGATTGCCTCTGCTTTAATTTTATAAATTTCAGGATCTACCTTTATATTATTTAAATTGTTATCTTTCACACTAAATTTTTTTAAACTTTTTTTTTCTTCAATATTTTTTTCTATAAGTCTATATATGTACAAAAGTGCCTTGTATAATTTATCAAAACATTCAGAATCATCAGATCTTTTAAGAGTTAACCTTAAATTTTTATCAACAAAGAAGAAACCACTAAAGTCTTTTATGAGTTTCTCTTTAAACTCCTCATCAAAGGGTTCTTTAAAGAAATGAGGTTTTTGAGAGAATGAGAGATTAAACTCCTTCTTTTTTCTAAAGGAATAAATTACTCTATTATCTTTTAAAATTAAAAGATCTCTTGCTCTTTTTGTAAAATCAATAACAAGTTTTCTTTCTTCTATCTCTCCCAAGGGATTTTTTTTAATAAAATTTATAAAAAAAACTCTCTCTCCCTCTAAAATTTCAGAATCTTTATATAAAAAATCTTTTATATAGGGAAATTCTTTTTCCTTTTCAAATTTACCAACCTGTTCATCAGTAGGTAAAAAGTAATAAATCTCTGGGTGTAGTGAAACCATTAAGGCTAAATTGTTTTCAAAGATTATAAAGATCTTTTTATCTTTTAAAAAAGTATTTTTTACCCTTTTGAATTTAAAAATTTCATCTATTTCTTTTTTTAATATTGGGAAAAAAATCTGAGAAAAATGCATTAAAAAAAGTGCTTCACCTCAAACTCAAAACTTTCCTTTGAATCTGAAGCATGAACAGAATTCCTTGTTACATCAATTCCCATTATATATCTTATTGTCCCTGGTCTTGCCTCTTTTGGATCAGTAGCTCCCACAAGTTCCCTCAGTCTTTCTATTGCCTTTTCACCTTCTAAAATAAGTGCAACAACTTCTTTTTCTGTTATATACTCAATGAGATTTTTAAAAAAGGGTTTATGTTTATGAGCTATATAAAAGCTTTCAGCTTTTTCTCTTGTCATCTTCTCCATTTTTATATTTAAAATTTTAAAACCATTCTCCTCACACATTGATATAATCTTACCTATAAGATTTCTTTCAACTGCATCAGGTTTTATAACAAGAAGAGTTCTTTCCATATAAAAATTATAAAATAAAAGTTTTTAAAAATCTTTTTTAGTTAAAGCATCTGCCCTCTTCATTAGAATATGGGAACCATTTTTTATAAATTTTAAGGTAACAAAAAGAGCATCTTCGGGTGTTATAAGGTTTCCAGGAGAGATCCATAAAAAATTTTTACCCTCTGAAAGTCTTAAGCAGTACCCACAAATTTTACCATTAAAATATAAAGGTGCATAATCCATTTCATTTTCCGGTTCTTTTTCTAAAAATCCTTCAAGTTTTTTCTTCGCTATTCCAACTGTAATAACATTAAATAGTACACCAAAATGGGTAGCAATACCACAAAAGGCAGGATGAAGAATTCCTTGACCATCAATAAATAAAACTTCAGGTTTTACTTTTGCCCTTTTATAAAGCTCCTTTAAAACCGGAATCTCTCTAAAAGAAAGAAAAGTTGGAATATAAGGAAATTTAACTTCTTTTTCTATAAAGTCTTCATATATAAATTTTTTCAATTCATCATCATAAATAACAAAGGCACCCTTTGCCTTTTTTCCCCTATAAGCTACATCAATGGCACCATAAAGTTTTATCCTCTCTAAATTTACCTTTTCTAACCTTACTTTCTTAGCTAGTTTTAATTGATAATTCCTTAACTTTATAAAACTTATTTTCCCATCAGGAAAATCCTTTAAGTTTTGTATTCATAAAAGCCTTTTTTAGTCTTTCTTCCAAGAAAACCAGCTTCAACCATTTTCTTTAGAAGTGGACAAGGTCTATATTTCGGATCACCCAAATCTCTATATAAAACTTCAAGAATATTTAAACATACATCAAGACCTATAAGGTCAGCAAGCTCAAGTGGACCCATCGGATGATTCATACCTAACTTCATAACCCTATCAATTTCTTCTTTTCCCGCAACTCCTTCCATAAGTGCATAGACTGCCTCATTTATCATTGGCATCAAAACTCTATTTGAAACAAATCCTGGATAATCATTAACTATTACAGGCTCTTTACCAAGTTTTTTTGCAAGTTCATAGACAAATTTTACTGTTTCTTCATCTGTTTTTAAACCCTTTACAATTTCAACAAGTTTCATGACAGGAACAGGATTAAAAAAGTGCATTCCTATAAATTTCTCTTCTCTTTTAGTAAAGGAAGAAAGAAGGGTTATTGATATAGAGGAAGTGTTTGAAGCAAAAATTGATTCTTTTTTAACTATTTTATCAAGTTTTTGGAAAAGTTCTTTTTTTACATCTACATTTTCAAAGACTGCCTCAACTATAAGATCACTATCATGAAGATCATCAAGGGAAACAGTTTTCTTAATTCTCTTAAGGGCTTCATTTTTGGCATTTTCATCTATTATTCCCTTTTTAATTTGTCTATCCATATTTGATTTTATTGTGTCAACTGCTCTATCAAGAATTTCCATAGAAAGATCTTGCAAAATAACTTCATAACCATTTAATGAAAAAACATGGGCAATACCATTACCCATTGTACCTGCACCACAGATTCCTACTTTCATTTTTATTATTTTATTTCCTTTTAGGAATTGAACCTATTTGGTTCCTAACTTTGTATAAACTTCAACAGGGAAAATTTTCTTAAGTTCCTCTCTTATAGAATCTTTAGCTTTCATAACCTTTGTCAACTGTAAATACTGACCTATTTCGTTAAGTATATCTCTTTTTACAAGTTTGGTTGGTGATGAACTTAATATTTTAACAACAGCAAAACCAGGTGGGTTTTGAACAGATATTACCTCTGAGACATATCCAATAGATAAGTTTAAAAGAGCCTTAGCAATCTCTCTTGGAAAAGTCGGGAGCATTTCAAGATGGAGATATCCGCTGTTGATGCTTGTAACATCTCCTATAGCATTATATTTTGTTACAATCTCCTCAACTAACTTAGGAGTAAATGGACTCTTTTTTAGGATCTCCCTTATATCTTGAGCATCTTTTAAAGTATTGACAAAAAAGTAAACAAATTCTATTTCTTTTAAAAAATCATTCTCATGAGCCTTATAAAAGGAATCAATAACACTTTGTGTAACTATTATGTTTTGGGTTTTTCTTCTAAAGTATTCGTCAGAAAGAACTAATCTTTTAGCCCAAATGAGCCTCTCCTTGATAATATTTTCTTTATCTATACCTTCCCTTTCTGCTGCAAGTGAAAAAATAACAAGATCTATAACATATTGTAAAAACTCCTTTCTCTGCTCCTCTCCCATAAGCTGATATGCAAACTGCGGTAAACCTTTTTCAAGATCTTCCTGAGTGATATACACATTACCAACTTTTGCGATTGGTGTGCCCACTACTTTTTTTTCCTCGGCTTTTTTACAGTTAAAAAGATTCAAAAAAACGAGAAAGAGGATAAAAAGTTTAACCACAGAATTCTCCTTTTAAATATGGAAAGGAATTGAACCTATAATATAAAATTTTAATTAAAATGAAAAAAAATTATCAAAGAATACGAGGAACAAAAGATATTTATGGGGAAGAATTTGAAAAATTTAACTTTATCTTTGAAAAATCAAGAAAAATATTAAAACTATTCGGTTATAACTTTATTATTACTCCAACTTTTGAATTAAAAGAACTTTTTGAAAAATCAACTGGTGAAACTACTGATATTGTCCAAAAGGAAATGTATGTCTTCGAAGATCTAAAAGGAAGAAAACTTGCCTTAAGACCTGAAGGAACACCATCTGTATTAAGAGCAATTATAGAAGAAAACATAAGTTTACCATGCAAATTCTCATACTTCCTTAACATGTTCAGATACGAAAAACCACAAAAGGGAAGATATAGAGAATTTTATCAACTTGGTGCTGAAGCAGTTGGTTTTAAAGAACCCTACATTGACTTAGAAATTCTTCTTCTTGCTGAAAATATTTTAAAAGAAATAAACATAAAAGATTATACCTTTGAAATAAATTCTGTAGGATGTATGGAGGATAGAAAAAAATACTCAGATTATCTAAGAGAAAATTTGAGGGATAAGATATTCTCCTTATGTGAAAATTGTGTAACAAGGTATGAAAGAAATCCTTTAAGAATATTGGATTGTAAAGTTGATAGAGAAAAGTTAAATTTTATAAAGCCTTTAAGAGATTTCCTATGTAAGGACTGTTTAAAACATCACGAAGTTCTTTTAAATTTACTTGATAAAGAAAATTTTAAATACAGAGAAAATCATTTTATTGTAAGAGGACTTGATTATTATACAAAAACAGCCTTTGAAATAATATCTAACAAGCTTGGTTCCCAGGATGCTCTTGGAGGTGGAGGAAGATATGATCAGTTGATGAAAATGTTAGGTGGAGTCGATAGCCCTGGAATAGGATTTGCCTTTGGAGTTGAAAGGTTAATGATTGCTATGGAAAATTACGAGAAAAAAGAAGATAATTTAGTTTATGTGGTATATGTCTCAGAGAAGGAAAAAGAAGAAGCAATAAGATGGGTTAAGAAATTAAGGGAAAAAAAAATTTATTCTGAAATGGAGTGGGACACAAAAAGTTTAAAAACTCAACTTAGAAGAGCTAATCAAAAGAAAGCTAAATGGGCTATAATTATAGGTGAAGAAGAAATAAGGAAAAATCTTTTAAAAATCAAAAACATGGAAACTGGAGAAGAAATTTTCTCCTTAAATCCCTTTGAAATAATTAAAGAGTACTCTTAAATTATTTTTTTTCAGAAAAGTAATTTATAACACTTTGAGCTGTTGTATAGGCTGCTTCCTTTACTTTTTCTTCGTATTCTTCTAACGTGATTGAGTTTTCAAAAATTTTTTCACCTTTTATGTTATAAAGGTAAAATAATACTTCCAGAGTAGTACCTCCCTTTCTTCTTAATTCACCGTATAAGGCATATTCAACACCGAGTTGGGTAATTACAAAGTTAATTTGAGACAAAGGTAGCGTATTTTTATCATAACCTATAGATTTAATAGCATTTTCTGAAATTTCAAATCCTGTAACTTCAAATTTTGGTGATTTTCTTAAAGCTTTTTCAAGCTCATTCATAAATACTGAAAAGTATATTGAACCTAAAAGTTCACTGGAAAGTTTAAAGGGTAATACTGAAATCCTTATTCTTCTTATTATTGTAGCTGGCTCTGTTTCCTTTCCTTTAAATTCCCTATTTAATCTTTCAAGAACCCTATCAGTAAGATCAACTGCTTCTTTTGTATAAAGAATATCATCTTTTGATGAATCAAATACAATATCCACTCCTTCCTCTTCTGCCACTTCTTTTATTACTTTTCTTATTTTCTCAGTTACAGGCTTTATTAACTCTTCTGTTTTTTGTTCAATTTTCCCACCTTTACCCCAAATCTCTTTTATAAAGTTTTGGTAATCTTTTTTTAAATTCTCAATCTCTAATTCTCTTTTTAATCTCGCTTCTTCTGACAACCCTGGTTTTTCTCTTTGGTAGATTTTCTCAAGAGAATCTATTTTTGATTTTTTCTTGTTTAACTCTTCTTCCCATTCTCTTGCCAATCTATCAATGTCTGACTTTACCTCTCTCATACCCTCATAATTTTGAGTTATTCTCTTTAAATCTAATATGCCGATTTTAGTTGAACTGGCAAAGGAAAGAACATAAATTTGAGTTAGAAAAAAAATCTTTTTTACCACAGAGGAAATCCTAAAACAAAATGGGGAATAAAGCCCTTTTCAAGTTTGTCAAAACCATAGGCTAAGTCAACCCCAACGATTCCTAGCATGGGTATTTCCATTCTTACTCCAACTCCTACCCCTCTTTTTAACCTCACACGTTTTTCCTCAAAAATTCTTTTAATCTCCCTCTCCATATTGTATGGTTTCAAAAAGGCATTTCCTAAATCATAAAATATACTAAAATAAATTTGATCATTAACTACAAAACGCAACTCAAAATTAAAGGCAAAGGCTGCAGTTCCACCAATAACAACACCTTGGGATTTATAACCTATTGTTCTTTCCTCATACCCCCTTACTACAAAATCTGTAAACTGCACTCCTCCTGGTCTAAAATACTCATAAACAGGTATAGGTTTTGTCTTTTTGTAGGGGTAGATAAACCCTAATTTTACATTAAAAGTAGGAACAATTTTCTCCTTTAAAAGAGGCTTATAATAGGAGTAGCTAATAACATGTCTGTGAAAATGCTCATCACCCAAAAAAATTCCACCTGAAAGTGTAACTTTATATTCTGACCTCATACCCTTCCTTGTATTGAATTTTCTATCTCTTGAGTCAAAATAAATGGCATTGATTGTTCTTGAAACTATTTTAGGCCATTTTTCTTTTCTTAAATCATAAACATCGACAGGATCATATCTTGCAGAAAAATCAAATACTTTGTTTCTATCTAATTCATACCTTGTACTTGTCCATATGTACTCATTAACATCATAGGGTCTTGCAAAGGATAAAGAGAATCCTGTCTTCTGAACAGAATATTCATCTGGGAAAACATCAATATAATGGTGAACATCAAAACCAAAAAGATAGTGTCTTTGAAACATCCAAGGTTCTGTAAAGTTAAATCTTATATTTTGTCTATACATGCCAAGCTCCAGGGAAAGAGAAACTTGTTGACCTCTTCCAAAGAGGTTATTCTCTGAAACTGAAAGAATAAGTGAACCTTTTTGAACCATTGAGTAAGATCCTCCAGCCTGAAGGGTACCTGTTGGTTTATCCTTTACTTTAAAGATTAAATCTACCCTTTTCGAATCCTCGAGAATTTCAAATGAAAAATCCACTTTTTCAAAATAGTTTAAAAAATAGAGATCCCTTAAACTTTTTATAACTTTTTGTCTATTAAATTTATCTCCAGGAAATATATCAAGCTCTCTTCTTATAACATACTCTCTTGTCCTCTGGTTTCCAGCAATATTGATTTTATTTACATAACAAGGGAGACCCTCCTTGATGTGAAAAATAACAAATAGAGTATCAACATTTAAATCTAAATTTTCTCTCTTGATTTCAGATCTTCTCTTTTCCTCAGGTATAACCTTAACAAGTAAAAAACCTGAATCTGCGTAAAGACCTTG
Organism: Caldifarciminales bacterium; assembly: GCA_039630575.1. Lineage (GTDB taxonomy): Bacteria > Hydrothermota > Hydrothermia > Hydrothermales > JAJRUZ01 > JBCNVI01. Next base: position 24,657 of record JBCNUW010000014.1, on the reverse strand, counting down.
AATCTCCTGGATACTTTCAATAAATTTTTTAAGAGAAAAAATTTCCCCCTTTTTTAATTTTAATTTTTTCGATAGAGTACCTTCATCAAAAAAATTATTTCCTTCAAATCTGTAATCACCAAAGTAAAACTTTTTACCCTCTGTTAGAAAAATTTTTATGTATAACCAATCACCCTCAGGATTGACTTTATAAGAATCAACTTTTATATCAATAAATCCATTATTTTTATAAAAATCCTCAATCTTTGGTAAATCTTCCTCAAAGTATTCTTCTCTAAAGACGGCTTTCCTATACCATTTCTTCTCTCTATTTCTCAAAAGTATTTCAATTTTTTTATCAGGGAAGTTTTCATTACCTATAATATCAATCTCTTTAATTTTTGCCTTTTTTCCCTCGTGAACCTTAAACAAAACATCTACAAAACCTTCTTTTTTAGTTTTAATAAGTTCTGTCTCAACCTTTGTTCCAGAAAACCCCTTTTCTCTATAAAGGGAAACTATCTTGTTTTCAGATTCTTTAATATCACTTCCAGAAAGAGGTGAGCCTTTTAAAAGTGTTATTTTCTCTATAATTTCTTTATCTTTTATTTTTCTTGTACCTTCAATTTTTATACCTTCAACTCTTGGAAATTCTTCCACTTTTATTAAAGCTATAACTTCATTTTCTTTTTCCTCTTTTAAAAGATCAATTGAAATATTTTTAAAATTTTTTGTGCTGTAAAGCTTTTTTAATGCCTCTTTTACATCCTCCTCACTTAAATATTCTCCCTTTTTAAAACCAGAGGTATTGACTATGAAATCTGTAGAAACATTTATGTTACCCTCAACCTTTATATCCTTTAGTATGTATTTAACTTTTAGTGTTAGAAAAATTAAAATAAGTTTTAGCATAGAAATTAAAATTATTTGCCTATATGAGCTCCTTCAAGTTTTCTAAAAATAATTTTTTCATTAATAACATCTACTTCAACCTCATCTCCCACCTCGAATACACCCTTTAAAATCTCTTCTGAAAGAGGATCCTCTATATAACTTCTTATAACTCTTTTTAAAGGTCTTGCACCAAAATCTGGATCAAATCCCTTGTTTGCTATGAATTCAATAGCTCCCTTTGTGAATATGACCTTAATTTTTCTGTCCAAATACACTCTATCAGATAGTTCTTTAAGGAGTATCTCAGAGATCTTTATTGATTCATCCTTTGTGAGGGGTTTAAAAACAATTACTTCGTCAATCCTATTTAAGAATTCAGGAGGTAAAAGCTCTTTTACCTGTTCCATTAAGAAATTTTTCATGGACTCAAAATCAAATTCACCTTCTTCACCCTTATGGAAACCAAGAGCACGATGGGTTTTTAAAAATTTAGTCCCAATGTTACTTGTTAAAATAATCACTGTATTTTTAAAATTTACCCTTCTACCAAAACTATCAGTTAAAACACCGTCCTCAAGTATTTGAAGCAAAATGTTAAAGACATCTGGATGAGCCTTTTCAAACTCATCGAAAAGAACAACTGAATAGGGTTTTCTTCTAACCCTTTCTGTGAGCTGACCACCCTCCTCATATCCTACATAACCAGGAGGAGCACCTATCAGTTTTGAGACATTGAATTTTTCCATGTATTCAGACATATCTATTCTTATTAAGGCATTTTCATCACCAAAAAGGAATTCAGCAAGAACTTTAGCAAGGTGTGTTTTTCCAACACCAGTTGGCCCAAGGAAGATAAAGGAACCTATAGGTCTTCTCGGATCTTTAATTCCAGCCCTTGATCTTCTTATAGCTCTTGAGATCAGTTGGATAGGTAAATCCTGACCTACAACTTTTTTCTTAAGCTCATCCTCCATTTTTAAAAGTCTTACCTGCTCTTCCTCTTCAATTTTTGTTAGGGGAATTCCTGTCCATCTGGAGACAACATAGGCAATATCTTCTTCTGTCACTTTTGGTCTTTCCTTCTTTGATCTCAATTCTTCTTTTCTTATTTCAATAAGTTGTGTTAACCTTTGAATTTCATCTCTTACCTTTGCTGCTTTTTCATACATCTGCTCCATAACAGCTTTATTCTTTTCTTCCTTTAGTTTTTCTATCTCTTTTTTATATTTATCAATTATTTCGTCATGAAATCCTGACATAAGTTTAACCCTTGCACCAGCTTCATCTATTACGTCTATTGCCTTATCAGGTAAAAATCTATCTGAAATATACCTATCTGCGTATCTTGCTGCAGAAAAAATTGCTTCATCTGTATAGGTTACACCATGATAGTTCTCATACTTTTCTTTTAAACCCTTTAATATTTCAATCGTTTCCTCAACTGTAGGTGGTTCCACAATAATTGGTTGGAATCTCCTCTCAAGGGCACCATCTTTTTCAATGTATTTTCTGTATTCCTCCATTGTGGTTGCTCCAATACACTGTATTTCACCTCTTGCTAAAGCAGGTTTTAAAATATTTGATGCATCTATAGCACCTTCAGCCGCACCTGCTCCAACAAGAGTATGAAGCTCATCTACAAAAAGTATTATGTTTTTGCTCATGATTACCTCGTTTAATATAGCCTTAAGTCTTTCCTCAAATTGTCCCCTGTATTTTGTTCCAGCTACAATAGCAGCAAGGTCTAAGGCAAGAATTCTCTTATCCTTTAGAGACTCCGGAACTTCACCCTTTACTATACGTTGGGCAAGACCTTCAACTATTGCAGTTTTACCTACACCAGGTTCTCCAATTAAAACAGGATTATTTTTCTTTCTTCTTGAAAGTATCTGCATAACCCTTTCAATTTCTACTTCTCTATTTATAACTGGATCAAGCTTGTTTTGTCTTGCAAGTAATGTAAGGTCTGTAGCGAACTGTTCAATAAGCTTTCCTTTTTTAATACCCATAGTTGGTGGAGTTTTCGGTTCCTGCTGCTGTGGCTCTTCAATCGATGATAATACCCTTAAAGTCTCTTCTACAACAATATCAAAATCTAAACCAAATTGAGAGAGAACTTTAAAGGCTATTCCTCTTTTTTCTCTCATTAAACCGATGAGTAAGTGTTCTGAACCAATTTGGGTATGCCCAAGTTTTCTTGCTTCTTCGGCAGCATACTGTATTGTTCTTCTTAAGGACGAATTCATAGGTAAATCACCAGGAGATGAAGTATAGCTACCTGGAGGATGAGCTGCTTCAATTCTTTCCCTTAAAAGTTCAAAATCTACCCCGAGATTAGACAAAACTATAGCTGCTACCGAATCAGTCATTCGAGTTAATGCAAGTAAGAGATGTTCACATCCTACCTCTGAGTGTGCGAGCCTTATTGCCTCATCTTTTGCTATCTGAAAAGCTTTTCTTGCGTTCTGGGTTAACCTTTCAAAATAAGGTTCTCCAAACAAAATTTACCTCCTTTTATATGTTTAACTTTTTTGCAAATTCTCCCACAAAGGGGATTTCAAACATCTTTCCTGTAAGTGCACCATAGAGTCCTAATACTACTAAAAGTCCGATACCGAGAATATAGAAGGCAAAGAAAAAGTTTATAAAAATATATCTTATAACCGGAATGGATCCAACTAATAAATGAAATGAAAAAAATAGAATAAGTCCAATAAACTCAACAATAAAAATTAAAAATCCTTGCTTTGCGTGAAAATGAACAAACTCACCTGCTTGTGAATCGAAAAGAGGAACAAAGTTTAAAATCGGAATATAGGAAAAGGAGGCATAAATATGTCTTACCGTTAGTGTTCTTTTATCCTCATTCATATTACAATTCTAAAACACCTTTGAGAAAACTTTCAAATTTTAAAAAATCATCCTTAAATTCAACTGTAACTTTATCCTTAAATTTTTGAAAAATATTATAGGCATCTTTATAATAACCCTTTTCTATTAAAAAATTAATTAACCTGTAAGCAAAAAGACTCTTAAAGGTCCTATAGGGAACTTTATCAATAGCTTTTAAAATTCTTTTTTTTCCACTTTCAACATTTCCCATAATAAAATCTATGGTACCAAGAGCCTCAAGACTTGAAGCTTCAAGTAAAAAATCATCCGGTTTTTTTGAAAGATAGCTTTCATACCTTGCCTTTGCTGTTACATAGTCTCCCTGAAGAAAAGCAAAGTTAGCAAGATAAAATAGAGCCTTTTTACCTTCCGGTGAATCAGGGAATCTAATAGAAATATCTTGAAAAACATTTAAAGCTTCTTGAGTTCGTTGAGCCTGCATAAGCGAAATAGCTTGAAACCACATCTGTCTTGCCATTGGAAAATCCTGACTTTGACCAGAACGCAAAACAAATATAAGCAAAATAATGGCTAAAATCAGTAAAAAACCACCTATAAACTCTCTTGGTCTTTCTTTAAGCTTTTTATAAGCCCTATCAGCAAAATCAATAAATGGATCTTTTCTTAATTCTTTCTTTGTAACTTTTTTCTTCCTCCTTATTTTCATGTTTTTTATTATAACTCTTTATTTAAAATTATTCAAGTTTTACTTTAAAATATAAATCATGAAAGGAATAAAGGATACTTTAAAAGAAATAGAAGTAAATTCAAAAACTTTTTTAATATATTCACTTAAAGAGGCATCAAAAATATTTTCTATTGATGTTGAGAAACTACCATTCACCTTAAGAATACTACTTGAGAATATATTGAGAAATTTTGACGGAGAAACAAATGAAAGTATCATAGAGTTCTTTAGATCCTTTCCAAAAGCAAAGGGAAAAATTGAAATACCCTTTTATCCTTCGAGAGTAATACTTCAGGATTTCACTGGTGTTCCACTTATTGTAGATCTTGCATCTATGAGAAAGGCAATAGAAAAATTTTCCGGTGACCCAGAGAAGGTAAATCCAAAGATACCTTGTCATCTTATAATAGATCATTCAGTTCAAGTTGATTATTTTGGGACAAAGTTATCTTTTAACTTAAATATAAAAAGAGAGTTTGAGAGAAATAAAGAAAGGTACATTCTTTTAAAATGGGCACAAAATTCTTTTAAAAATTTAAAGATAGTACCTCCTGGAAAAGGTATCATCCATCAAATAAATCTTGAATACCTTTCAGAAGTTGTTAATTTAAAAAAAGAGGATGGTAAGGAGATTTTAATGCCCGATACAGTGATAGGAACTGATTCACATACAACAATGATAAATGGAATTGGAGTTTTTGGATTTGGAGTTGGCGGAATTGAGGCAGAAGCTGTTATGTTAGGTGAACCGGTGTATATGGTATTTCCAGAGGTTGTGGGAGTCAAATTAAAGGGAGATTTATTAAAAGGTGTATCAGCAACTGATCTTGTGCTTTATATTACAGAAAAACTGAGAGAAAAAAATGTTGTGGATAAATTTGTTGAATATTTTGGAGATGGTGTAAAAAAACTTTCAGTTCCTGACAGAGCAACAATTTCAAATATGAGTCCTGAATATGGCTCAACTGTTTCATTTTTTCCTGTAGATGAAAAAACCCTTGAATACCTTCACGAAACGGGAAGAAGTGAAGAGATTGTAAAGAGAGTTGAAATCTACACGAAGGAGCAGCTTCTTTTTAATTTTTATGAAACTGAACCAATTTATAGTGAAATTATTGAAATAGATCTCAGTGACGTGTACCCATCAGTAGCAGGACCTAAAAGACCACAAGATAGGATAACTCTTAACGTATTGAAAAGTAAAATTAACGAAAATTTTGAAAAAGACTATAAAGTTAGATATCCTGATGAATCAAGAGTATTTAAGGTAAGATTAAAAGAAGGAGAATTTGAACTTACTGATGGAGCTGTGGTTATAGCTGCTATAACAAGTTGTACAAACACAAGTAATCCATATCTTTTATTCTCTTCAGGGATTCTTGCAAAAAAGGCCTTTGAAAGAGGATTAAAGGTAAAACCATATGTAAAAACATCCTTTGCACCTGGTTCTGCTGTTGTAAAGGAGTATCTTGAAGAGTCGAGTTTATTAACATATTTAGAGGCACTTGGATTTTTCGTTGTAGGTTTTGGATGCACAACCTGTATTGGAAATTCAGGTCCACTTCAGCCAGTTATTGAAAATTTGATTAAGGAGAAAAATCTAATAGTTGCTTCTGTTTTGTCTGGAAATAGAAACTTTGAGGCAAGAGTTCATCCTCTTGTGAGGATGAATTTTTTGATGAGCCCTCCTCTTGTTGTTGCCTTTGCAATTAAAGGTCATGTTAACTTTAATCCTTATGAAGAGCCCTTAGGTTTTGATCCAAATAATAATCCAGTTTTTCTTAGTGAAATATGGCCCTCTGAGGATGAGGTAAGTTATTACATGAAGAAATTCCTATCAAGAAAGCATTATGAAAAAGTTTATTCTGAAATTTATAAAGGAGACGAAAATTGGGAAAAATTAGAAGTAAAGGGAGGAAAAATTTTTGAATTTGATGAAAAGTCTACCTATATAAAAGAAGCACCTTTTTTTGAAGGTTTCAAAGGTGAACCTTTAAGGGTTAGAGATATAAAAGATGCAAGAGTTCTTTTATTACTTGGAGATTCGATAACTACCGATCATATCTCACCAGCAGGAGAAATCTCAGAAGATTCTCCAGCAGGTAAATACCTTATTTCACAAGGAGTAAAACCAGAGGACTTCAACAATTACGGTGCAAGGAGAGGGAATCATGAAGTTATGATAAGGGGGACTTTTTCTAATGTAAGACTTAAAAACAAACTAACACCTTCCAAAGAAGGAGGATGGACAGTAAAGTTTCCTGAAGGTGAAATTTTATCAGTTTATGAGGCATCTATTAGATATATTAAGGAAGGAGTTTCTTTAATTGTAATAGCTGGAAAGGAGTACGGGAGTGGTTCTTCAAGAGATTGGGCTGCTAAGGGGACAAAACTTCTTTCAGTTAAGGCAGTAATTGCTGAAAGTTTTGAAAGAATCCACAGACAAAATCTTGTTCAAATGGGTGTTATACCTATACAGTTTGAGCAAGGAGAAAGTGCCTCAAAATATGGGCTTCAAGGTGATGAAATTTACTATATTGAAGGGTTGGAGGAAGATCTAAAACCAAATAAAAGGGTAAAAATAAGGGCAATAAAGGAGGGAAAAGAGATTTCTTTTTACGGAATTTTAAGAGTTGATACTCAAAGGGAAATTGAATATTTAAAGTATGGTGGTATACTCCCATTTGTTCTTAACAGTTTTCTGAAGGAATAATGGATAGTTATTTAGCCTTTTTAATTTTTCTTTCTTTTGTATTTTTAATATTTACATTAGTTCAGATTGTTTCTTCTACCATAAAAAATAGAATTTTCGGTTATAGGTATTCTTCTACAAAACTTGAACCCTACGAAAGCGGAATGCTTTATAGGGATACTGCCTACAAAAAATATGGTATAAAGGTTTTTCCTTTTCTTCTTCTTTTTCTATTATTTGATATAGAGGCTGTTATTTTATTTCCATTCGTCTTAGAGGCTAAAAAGTTTGGTCTTTTTGCAGCAATAGAGCTAATTCTATTTGTATTTATTCTTTTTATGGGTTATTTTTTCGTACTCAAAAATCGTGGACTTGATTTTTAAAAGTTAAAACACTTATTCTTGAAGCCACATCTTGAGCAAGTTTAATAAAAGCACTTTTTCCAACTGAATCTGAAACTATTTCAAAATAGGGCTCCCCCTTTTCAGAACACTCAGCAATTAAAGGATCAAAGGGAAGTTTTATGTAATCTTTTAGTCCAAATTCATTAGAAAGCACCTCTCCTCCTTTTCCACTAAAAAGATGTGAAGTTTTTCTACAGTGAGGGCACAAAAAATCGCTCATATTCTCAACAACAGCCAAAATAGGAACATTCATCTTTTTTAAAAATACCCCTGCTCTCCTTACATCAGAGACAGAAACTTCTTGAGGAGTTGTAACCAAAATAGCTCCTGAGAGCTCCACAAGTTGTGTTATAGATATCAAAGAATCACCTGTTCCTGGTGGTAAATCAACAATAAGGTAATCGAGTTCACCCCATTCTAAATCAAAAAGCATCTGTCTATAGGCATTATGAACTATTGGGCCTCTCCAAACTATTGCTTGATCTTGAGAAGTTAAAAATCCAAGAGATATTATAGGTATCCCAAAATAAAGAGGTGGAACAATCTTTTCCTCTTCGTTAACAAAAGGAGGAGCTTTTGTTTTTCCCATTATGGAAAGAGTGGGACCATAAACATCTCCATCAAGAAGACCAGTTTTAGAGGCCATGTTTTTAAGAGCAAGTGCCAAGTTTAAAGCAACTGTTGATTTCCCCACACCCCCTTTTCCACTAACAATTGCTATAACATGTTTTATTCCCTTAATCTTTCTTTCAATATTAACATCTTTAGCCTTAACTTGAGCATCCATGTTTATGATTACCCTATCAACCCAAGGGAGTTTTCTTACAGCTTCTTCAGCTTCTTTTTTTAACTTATCTCTTAAAGGACAAGCTGGAGTTGTCAAAGTAAACTTAAAAGAAACAACACTGTCACACACCTTTATATCACTTATCATCTTTAAAGAAACTATATCTCTACCAAGTTCAGGATCATACACATTTTTTAAAGCCTCAATAACTTGGTTTATTTTCTCCTCCATTTTTACCTCCTTTCAGATTTTTAAATTTTAATATTATAAGCTTTATCTTGTGTAGCCAAAAGAAATCCCACCTAAAAGTACCAACTGAGATTTTCCATTAGGACCAAAAAGGTATTGACTAAGTCCGTCTTTAAAATAAAAAATATCATAAATTGGCGTGAAGTTAATTCTTAACATAAAACCAGCCCTTTTAGGCTGGTATCTATATCCTATGTTTGCTGTAGGAAGGGGAAAAATAAAGAAAAAAGTAGTTCCAACACCAAGTTCAAGATAATGAGAATCTAATATTTCAGATAGAAAATTTATTGACATTGGAAAAGAAGGAACAAAAATAAATAATACTGGTAAAATACCTATGCCTACCCTATAAGTTAAGTTATAATTGAATCTATAATCGTAATTTGCAGAAATAGTTATACCTTGACCCAACAGTTCAACAAAAAAACTTCTTTTTGTAAAGTCATCTTTATCTTTTGTAAGATCGTATATCCTTAGGGAGTCAGAATAAATAAAGAAAAGAACACTAAAAAGATGATTATACATTTTATATTATAAATTTCATAAAGATTTTAATACAATAAACTCACGAATCAAAGTTGAAAAATTAATACCTGAAAGAATGGCATCTCCTCTTAGAGGATTATATTCAACAAAGTCGGCTGAAACAATAATATCTTTTATTTCTTTTAAAAGATTTATAATCTCTTCAAAATCAAACCCACCTGGAACTGGGTTTGTAACAGAAGGAAAAATATTAGGATTTAAAACATCAAGGTCAAAAGAAAGATAAAATCTTCCACTTAGATTCATTAAATCAATTTTATTTAAAACTTTGAATGGTGTTTCAGGAAATTTTTCTCTAATACCAAATAAGAAAACATCATCATCTTTTACAACCTTCTCTTCATAAAGTCTTTTTAACCATGTGGCATGATTGATCTTAGAATCCATAAAGGTATCTCTGAAATCTGTATGAGCATCAAAAATTAAAACCTTTAAGTCCGGGAAAATCTTTTTTATAGATCTTAAAATAAAAAAAGTTATGGTGTGATCACCACCTATGAAAATTGCTGTTTTTTTACTTTTAAAAATATCCAAAACATTTTCCTCTATCAAATAACTTGCTTCTTTTAAGTCAACACCAAAGCAAGGTATATCTCCTTTATCTTCAAAGTTTTCACAAAATCTATCAAAATAAAGACTTTTTGTTTCAATATATTCAGAACAGTATCTTAGAAAACTTGGAGCAAGAGCACAACCTGAAAAGGGAGAAAAATACTCAAAGGGCACACCCTTTAGTATAACATTTGAACCAATTTTATCTTTTCCAAAAAATTTCATTTAAAAATTAATTAATTCATCATAAGGAGGAAAATTTTGAAGTCTTTTCTTTTTTTAAATCTTTTTTCAAAATTCATTTGAAACTTTCTTTCCATGTGTGGTATTAGAGAAAGTAGTTTTACAAAATCTTTAAACAACTACTTTTTCTCTATAAACTCCAAAAATTGCCTTTAATGTATCAACAATTTCACCTTCAGTGGCATACCTTCTTACACATTCGATAATATAAGGCATCAAATTATCACCTCTTTCTGCTGCTTTTGCAAGTGCATTTAGGGCATTTTTTACAGCTATATTGTCCCTCTCTGATTTTACCTTATGCAAAAATTCTATCTGTTTTCTTTCAATATCAGGATCTATTTTAAATGGTGGAACCTCAATTTTTTCTTCAGGGTCAACAAATTTGTTTACTCCTACTATTACATAATCTCCAGATTCAACCCTTTTTTGAAACTCATATGAAGCATTAGCTATTTCCCTTTTAAAATAGCCTTCCTCTATTCCTTTCAGGACACCATCAAGGAAAGAACCGTTGCCTTTTCTAAGAATTTCATCAAAGTATTTATAAGCCTCTTCTTCCAATTTGTTAGTTAAGGCCTCTACGAAATAACTGCCTGCAAGTGGATCAACGGTGTTTATCACTCCAGATTCATAGGCTATGACCTGTTGTGTTCTTACAGCTATGACAGCTGGTAATTCTGCTGGAAGCTGGAGAGCTTCATCGTAGGAGTTGGTATGGAGGCTTTGGGTTCCACCAAAAACTGCTGATAGAGCTTCTATGGTTGTTCTTATAATATTTACAAGTGGCTGTTGAGCTTGAAGGGAACAACCTGCAGTTTGAGTGTGAAATCTTAGCATCATTGATCTTGGATTTTTAGCGTTGTATCTTTCCCTAAGCTCTCTTGCCCATATTCTTCGTGCTGCTCTGAATTTGGCTATTTCCTCAAAAAAATCCATATGGGCATTAAAGAAAAAGGAAAGTCTACTTGCAAATTCATCAACATCAAGACCTCTTCTAATACCTGCCTCTACGTAGGCAAAACCATCGGCAAGTGTAAATGCAAGCTCTTGAGCAGCAGTTGATCCTGCCTCTCTTATATGATAACCTGAGATTGATATTGTATTAAACTTTGGGAGATGATCCTTTGCGAATTCAAAAATATCTGTAATTATTTTAATTGAAGGTTCCGGAGGGAAGATCCACTCATTTTGGGCATGATATTCTTTTAAAATGTCGTTTTGAATTGTACCTCTTAATTGATGAGAAGGAACACCTTGTTTTTCACCTACAGCTATATACATAGCAAGGATTATGGAAGCAGGTGAATTTATAGTAAAAGATGTAGAAACCTTATCAAGGGGTATACCATCAAAAAGAATTTCAAAATCTTTTAATGTATCTACAGCAACTCCCTCTCTACCTATTTCTCCCTGAGCTAAAGGATGATCTGAGTCATAACCCATAAGAGTGGGCATATCAAAAGCAGTAGAAAGACCAGTCTGACCATGTTTTAAAAGAAACTTAAACCTTTCATTTGTATCTTTAGCTGTTCCAAAACCTGAAAATTGTCTGATAGTCCACAACTTGCCTCTATACATATTTCCATGTATTCCCCTTGTGAAGGGATACTCACCTGGGAACCCCAGATCTTTTAAGTAGTCAAGATCTATAATATCAAAGGGTGTATAAATATTTTTTATCTCAAGACCTGAAATTGTTCTAAAGCTTTGTTTTTCATCTTTATATTTTAAAGAACATTTCTCTTCCCATTTTTTCTTTTCTTCTAAAAGTTTTTCTCTATCCATACTTTTTTAAAATTTAAATTTAAAGGGAGTTTAACCCTTTTTTTAAAAACTTATAAAAATCTTTCCTTATCTCATCGAGAGATTTACCAAATTCAATATCAGCTAAAAATTTCTCAATAAGACCGTTTTCAACAAGTAAAAGTTCAATTTGATCCCATACCTCATCTCTCAAAAAATCTATTAAAAATCTTTTTCTTCTCTCCTTTACAATTTGTTCTTTTTTCTTCGTTATTTCTAAATAATTTTTGTGATTAATTATTTCCCTTTTTAACTCTTGTATTCCCTCTCCTTTCAATCCATTTGAAAGTAAAACCTTTTTATTCCAATCAGAATTAGGAAAAAATGAAAGAACAAACTCTATCTCTCTTTTAATTTCTTCAGCTCCAGGTCTATCACACTTGTTAACGACATAAATGTCACCAATTTCCATCAATCCAGCTTTCATTGCCTGAATATAATCTCCAGATTCAGGTGTTAAAACAACAATAGTTGTATCAGCAACAAATTTAATTTCCAAATCAACTTGTCCTACCCCAACAGTTTCAATTATTATGTAATCCATTCCAAAAGCTTCCATAGATAGGGTAGAAAGGTAAGTTCTCCTGGATAAACCACCTATTCCTCCCCTTGATCCGAGACTCCTTATAAATACACCTTTCTTTGAAGATTCTTCCATTCTTATTCTATCCCCAAGTATTGCTCCACCTGTGAATGGGCTTGTGGGATCAACCGCAAGTATACCAATCGCTTTATTTTCATCTACAAATAAGGAAGCTATCTTATCAGTTAATGTACTTTTTCCTACCCCTGGTGGTCCTGTAAAACCGATTCTATGAGCTCTACCCTCCTTTTCAAAAATTTTTTTTAAAATCTCAGAGTCAAGTTCCTCAAAGTTTTCAATCTTTGTAATAAGTTTTGAAAGTTCCCTTTTAGAATTCATGGAGATATGTTAAACAAACTCTCATCTATTTTTTCTAATTTGTATTCTGGAATTATTCTGTCAACAACAGGAAAGATCCACCTTTTGTCTATTCTGAAAATAAAAAAGAGAAAAATAAAAATAATTGTTAAAGATATATAGAATTGCTTAAAGGAAATTTTAAAAACTTCTTTCTCATGAATTTTGAATTTTTCTCTTCTTTGAACTACTTTGACTTTTTCCGATTCCTCAGCAGGTTTTTCTACAGGTTCAATTCTTCCCATCTCGTAGAGTCTAAAGAGGGCATAGAAGGTTTTGAATTTTCCAAGACCAGTTAAATTAACTAAATCTTGCACAGTTCTCTTCCCATTAATGAGCTTAAGCACTTTTTTTTCGTCTTTTTCCAGTTCAAGTTCAAGGTAAGGTTTTTTTTCTGAAATTTTGAATACCATGTCAGAACTTTTAATTTTCTCCTTTATCCTTGGCCACTCGTCCTGATGCCAAGCTGCTTCCATCAGTAAAGAGTCTAAAGGCAAACTTATTTTTATTTTTGAAAATTTATAAATTTCCTTCTCTGGTTCAAACTTGTAAATTCCCTCTTTCCAAGTAATTATCTCATCTATAACCTCTTGAATTTTAAAAGAAATTATGTCAACAAGATTTTCATAAGTTATAACACCTCCCTTTACCAAAATTTCTTCAATTGGTTCTCCTGTATCTTCGTGAATTTCCTTAGCAGTTTTATAATCCTGTTCTGATACAAGACCTGATCTAACAAGATAGTTTTCAAGAGATTCAAATTCTCCTTCTCTTATTATGTAGGCGGCTACTACTTTTCCATCTTCAAATCCAACTGCAGCCTCTGTTTTTCCCCTGTAAAAGTAAACTACACCCCTTTTTCTTTGCTGTGATATAAGTTGGAGAACATCAGGAGCTGAAAATATCTTTAAACTTCCACTCATACCTTCACTAAATATTTTCATCTATCCTACCTCCTATAATGTAATAAATTAGTGAAATCAAAATACAAGTTAAATAAAGTATAATGCCAAAAAATTTAAATTGAGTAAAGAGTATTATTATTATTCCTAAAGAAAAAAATGAAGAGGTTATTAAAAAGAGTATCAAAGAATTATTAATTACAAATCCAAGACCAGGCAAAAGTATATTTGAAAAAAGGAGCATATTTTTAATTCTATTTAATCTCTTCATTTTAAGTCTTGCTGCAAGTCTCTGTTTTAATTTTAAAGATTCAAGAGGAAGAATTTCATCCTTACAATCTCTGCATAGAACACCAAAAGGAGGAACACTTTCTTTCTCAATAAACACTGTTTTCATACAGATTTTACATCTTTCAGGTTTAATGAATCTTTTTTGAAAAAAAACCAGAAATAAAATAACTAAGGAAACAGGTATAAAAATTGGTGGAAAAATGAAAGTATTAACAAATAAACCTTTCCTTTCACGTTTTATTTTATATTTTTTGAACTTCTCTGGATAGGCATACAAAAAGGGTGAAAGTTTATATTCTTTAATAGTATTTATGTATTTTTCAGTTTTTCTCGAGTCAATTCTGTTTAAAATTTCAATTTGTTTTTCAAATAGACTAAGATCTACAAGAACAAAAGCAACTTGAGCAAGATTAAAATGAGCTTCAAAACCTTGTGGATTTAAACTTAGTGCTTTTCTATAAAAAAAACCAGAAGAATCATATTTCCCCTTTAAAAAATAAAGATTACCAAGATTTACATAATAATAGTACGTATTTTTTTCCTTTTCATCTTTCAACAACTTTTCTGCTTCGACTATTTCACCTTTTTTCATGTAAATTATGCTTTTTATCATATTTTTCTCTTCTAAATCAAAATTATCCCATTTTGAGAGAATATCTTCGTCATAAGGAGAGTTCTCTGTTAAATACTTAAGATAATAGGGATTACGAGGATCTTTGATGAAGGAAAGAGATGAGGACTCAGCGGGAAATATTAAAAATGTAGAAACTAAAAGCAAAACTATAAGTATAGTTAATAAAATTTTTTCCTTTTGCTCAAGTAAAAAAATAGTAGGTATTATCAAAAGTAAATAGAGTGCTAAAGGAGCTTTCAAGATTAAAAGTAGAAAAAAAATCATTAAAGGTAGGTATTCAAAATAGGGAAATTTTAATATTTTTTCCTTAAATAAAAAGTAAAGAAAATACCTTCTTCTTATTAAAATCCCTAAAATCAAAATAAAGAAAAGGGAGTATAAAAAAAGAATTAAAAACCTTGTAATAGCCAATTTTAAAATGTTTTTTAAAAGGGGGTTACAAGTTTTAAATGGAGAAAAACTTAAAAGGTTTTTTAAGAATTCGAGAATCCTGAAGTTTCTGTAAAGATTTTCAAGTTTCTTTGAGAAGGCTTCAAGATGAGACGGAGAGATCAAAAGAGCCTTATCGAGGGCGTCTAACTTTAAGCTCAAAAGTGTGGTTTTTTCTGATTTTTTAATAAAATATTCAGATACAGGATAAATATCTGATACTTGTTTTTTTTCTTTAGATTTAACAATTAAGGGAAAAAGGTCATGAGTATACTGAGGCAAACCTTTTACTTCTGAAATTAAAAACATGAGAAAGATTGTAGCTGGATCAAGATTTGAAAAGTATTTTGCCTTTTCAAAATTAATTCTTGCTCTTTCAAGGTTTCCAGATTTAAAGTCTTCAACTGATTTGATAAAATAAACAAAGGGGTTTTCCAAATTCTCCTCACCCCTTTTTGCCCTTTCATAAAGACCTTTAGCTATTTCAAAATCTCTGTAAAACCAAGATGTTGAAAAAATTAAAAGAAATACCACTTTCATAGAACTTCTAATAAAGTATAAATTCTTTTGAGAGAACTTATCAAATCTTTTATAATAAAAAATGGAAAAAATAATGCTTCTTTTTGATATAGACGGAACACTGATCTATTCAGGTGGTGCAGGTATAAGATCAATTGAGAAAAGTTTCATTAAGTTATACGGTTTAAAAAATGCAATGGAAAATATTTCACCTGATGGAAAAACTGACCCATTAATTATTGAGGAAGTGTTTCTTGATAAACTGAATAGAAAACCTTCTTTAGATGAAGTGAAAAGAGTTCTTGCTGTTTACCTTGAAAATCTTAAGGTTGAGATCTATAATGAAAAGTATAAAGTATTTGAGGGGGTAATTGATTTTCTTGAGTGGGCGCAAAAAACTGAAAAGTTTATACTTGGACTTGCAACAGGAAATCTTGAAGAAGGTGCAAAAATAAAATTAAAACCTTCAGGTCTTTTAAGGTATTTTGAGTTTGGTGGATATGCTTCAGATTCTCCAGAAAGGAGTGAGATTTTAAAGAGAGCTTATGAAAGGGGAAATCAAATTGCAATAAGGGGAAAATTTAAAATCAAAGAGGTTTTCGTTATAGGGGATACACCAAGAGATATTCTTGCTGCTAAAAGGGCAGGTTTTCTATCGATAGGGATGGCCTTATTTAACCATTCTAAAAAGGAGCTTTTAAAGGCAGGAGCAAATTATGCTTTTGAAAGTTATAAGGAACTTAAAAAATTTTTATCTCAATATATCTCTTCCTCAGAGGGATAATTACCTTTTAAGACATCTTCTTTAAATTTTTCTAAACTTCCTCTTATTCTTTCTCTTAAATTATCATACTTTCTCACGAACTTTGGGTATGGCTGTTCAGTATAACCTAAAATATCCCAAACAACAAGAATTTGTCCATCACAGAATCTTCCTGCTCCTATTCCTATTGTAGGTATTTTAAGGCTTTCAGTTATTTCCTTAGCTAAATCTTCTTTCATACCTTCAAGAACTATTGAAAAGACACCAGCTTCTTCTAAAAGTTTTGCATCCTTTTTTATCTTTAAAATACTTTCTTCAGTTTTGCCCTGAACTCTGTATCCACCCATTCTTAAGATCCACTGTGGAGTTAATCCAATATGTCCCATAACTGGTATTCCGTTTCTAATGAGAAATTCAATAACCTCTACTGATTCCTCTCCTCCCTCAATCTTTACAGCATCACAGCCTGCTCTTATGAATAAACCTGCATTTTTCATTGCTTCTTCTTTTGATATTTGAAAAGATAAAAAGGGCATATCACCTACAAGCAGAGCTCTTTTTACTCCTCTTGCAACAGCCTTTACAAAAACGATCATCTCCTCCATACCTATTCTTAAAGTATTATCATAACCCAATAAAACATTTGCAACACTATCACCTATTAATATAATATCTATTCCAATTTCATCTTCTATTTTTGCCATCTGATAGTCATAACAAGTAAGAGCAACAATTTTTTCCTTACCCTTTTTAAAAATTATATCATGTGTTGTTAACTTTTTCATAACTTTTTAAATTAAATTTTTAAAATTTTAATTTATTGTTATAATAAAGTCAAATAGAAATTAAAGATAGTTTACTTTAACATTAAAACAGCATTTTTATAGTTTTCGTAAACCCTATCCCAATTAATAACATTAAACCAGTTGTCTACATACTCGGCTCTTTTATTTTGATACTTTAAATAGTAAGCATGTTCCCATAAATCTAAACCAAGAATTGGAAAAAAACCAATCATTATTGGGTTATCCTGGTTAGGCAAGGAAAATACAGAAAGTTTTCCAAACCTTGAAACTGCAAGCCAAGCCCATCCTGACCCAAAGTGAGTTTTAGCTACATTTGAAAATCTTTCTTTAAAAGAATGAAATGAACCAAATTCTTTTTCTAAAATTTTAATTAATTCTCCTTTTGGTTCTCCACCGCCATTTTTTTTCATCACTTCCCAGAAAAGTGTGTGATTTAAGTGACCACCACCGTTGTTTCTTATAGCAACCCTTATATCTTCTGGTAAAGATTCAATATTTCTTAATATATCTGTCAGATCATATTTCTCAAGTTCTGAATACTTTGAGATAGCAGAGTTGAGATTATTCACATAACCAGCATGATGCTTTGTGTAATGTATCTCCATTGTCAAAGCATCTATATATGGCTCCAAAGCATCATAGCCATAAGGTAAAACCGGTAATTTATAAGCCATATTTAACCTCCTTTTAAAATTATTCTAAATTTAAAATTATTATACAATCAATTTAAGAAAAAATCAAGTTTTAATTTCTAAAAATACAAAGTTTATAATTCTTTATGAAAAGAAAATTCTCTCAGATATTTTTAGTTAGAGAAAGCGTAGCAAGGAAAATGATCGAAAAGATGAATATTTCAAATGGTGAATATATAATTGAAGTAGGGCCAGGTAAAGGTATTCTAACAAAAATTTTACTTGAAAAAAAAGCAAAAGTCATTTCAATAGAAATTGATCAAGCACTTTCTAAGTATTTAAGAGAAAAAATTTCAGATCTTGATTTTTACCTGATAGAGGGTGATTTCTTAAAAATAACAACTAGTGAAATTCTAAAAAAATTTAATTTAGAAAAAGTTAAACTCATCTCAAATGTTCCCTATCATATAACAACATATTTCTTAGAAAAGATAATAAAAGAAAGAGAATGTTTCTCAGAGATTTTTTTAACACTGCAGAAGGAAGTTGTTGAAAGAATAAACTCAAAACCCGGGACTAAAGAGTACTCATCTCTCACAGTATTTGTAAACTTCTACATGAACATCGAAATTCTAATGCCTCTTGCATCATTCTTTTTCAAACCTAAACCTAAAGTTAACTCTTTATTCTTCAAAATGGTTCCTAAAAGTAGTGTCCCTTTAGTTAATGAAGAAAAATTTTTTAATCTTGTAAGAAGAGCTTTCCGAGAAAGGAGAAAAAAAATCTCTAAAATCTTTAAAGATTTTAACATTTACGATAAAATTCAATTTGAATTAGCAGAAAAAAGACCAGACCAGTTGTCTATTGAAGAATACTTAAAACTTTACAATTTAATAAATTAAAATTACCTAAAATTTTATTAATCTATCTTTAAAAGTTCCCCTAAATGTAGAGTTAAACCCTCTACCCAAAATACAGGTTTATTTTCTTTTAAATATAAAATTGAAGGAAAATTTTTAATTCCCCATCTTTCAATCAATTCTTTACTTACTTTAAAAACATCCCCCTTTAAATTGTTCTCCTTTAAAAACCTTTCAATTTCTAACTTATCCTCACCAAGGAATAAAACTCTCCCTTCAAATTCATTAATTGTCTTCTTCGCATTTATCACTGTGCTTCTTGATTCCTCTGACTTTAAATCAACAAATAACAAAAGGTTTTTTCCACTTTCAAGTTCTTCTTTTTTTAATCCTATATTTTCAATACCTTCAAACCCTCTATATTTTCTAATAACCATTTCACCTGGCTTCAAATCTTTATAAGGAATACTTGCATCAAAGGAAATACTTAAAGTATCCCTTTTTCTCAAATCAACTTTTTTTATTCTTACAAAGGCATCACCTCTTGCATTCCTAAAACCCGAAATTAAATAATAAACGTCTTTCTCAAGTTCAACTATCTGAACACTATCTGCCTTAACTATTTCAGGCTCTAATCTTTCTGGATAATTTTTAAAAGATAAGATACTAAAATTTTCAAAGTATTCAAAGTCTTTTGAAACATTTTTTCCCTCCCTAATAAATTTAATAACCAAAACTGCTTTCTCTTTTATCTCTTCTTTTTCAAAACTTATTTCTTTCCAGCCATTATTCCAGTACAAAACCCCTTTATAATTCCATTTTATTTTTGATGGTATCCCAAGTGATCTTAATATTCCACAGATTAATATATATCTTTCAATACTTTTACCTCTTTTTAATTTATAAGTATATAGGGGATTTGAAAGAGGTCTAAAAAACTCCCTTTCCTTTTCTTCCTTTATATTTCCCTTCACCCAATCACAAACTTCTTTAACAACTCTATCAATATCTTCTTTCAAGTACTTTTTAAAATATTTAAACAAAAAATATCTATAAAAGGAAAATTCCTCATAAAGTATTCTCTCAGGAATTAAATATTTTTTAACAATAGTATCTGGAATGTTTTTGAATAAATTTAATGAGTTTTTAATGTATTTAAGTTCTTCTCTTAAGTTTAATGTATCAAGCATAACAAGGTCTTTTGGATTTAAATCTTCAAAGAATCTGATAAAATCTTCTTTTTCCTCTTTAGTTAAAGTGTTATAAAAGCTTAACAATTTCTCTTTATTTCCTCTTGCATTTTCCAGAATCTTTCTAAGCTTTTTATCTTTTATTTTTATAGTATCTAAATAAGAAATAGCTTCAAAATTTTTATTCCTTATTACATTTAAAGAATCAAAATTAGGTTTATATAGGGGCTTTTCTGTATCTTCTATTTCTTCATTTACATAGAACCAAAAAGAAGTATCCTTTAATTCCTTTTTACTTAAATCAATAAAGACAGTATCAAAATTACTTTTAGGTTTTAAAATTTTAAAATCAAAGTGAGAATTTCTAAAAGAGTATATAAAGTAATCATTTCTTCCAAGAGTATATTCCTTTTTATTTTCTTTTAAAGTATCAACAAATATAGGTACAAAGGCAGAATAGTTATAAACACAGAAAGATATAACTGTTTTCTTTGGAGCTATAACTATTACTTTATAAGGATAAGTATAATTTTCTGTAACATTTAGAACTGTAAATTTCTTTCCCTCTTTAAAAATTTTTTCTTTATTTTTTAATTTTCCAAAAACAGGGGATAAAACAATTGCAGCCCTTTTTGAAGGATTTCTAAACCAAGCAAAGTTAAGATCAGTAGGTTCCGCTGAGCCTACAAATTCCCACCTATCACCTGTCCACACCTCACACCAGGCATGATTACTTTCTGTAAAGGGCCACCAGGGTGTGTAAACCTCTCTAACTGGAATACATACAGTTCTAAGTGCTTTAATAAATAAGATTGTCATTTCCTCACATCTTCCAAATCCTCTTTTAATCGTTGATGTTGCGTTCTGATCCCATCTTTCTGTGGGTTTATATTCAATTTTTGTATAACACCACTCATTAATTCTCAAAACAGCTTCCTTTATATTCTTCACATCCTTTATGAGGTTATAAAGTGTGTCTTTATAGATCCATGTAAAGTTTTCAAGTGGCTCCTGTGTTACTCTTGGTGGTAAAATGTAGTGATTTAGAAGATATTCGTCTATTTTATCTTTCCAGGGAACTCTCTCGAGATTTTCTTTTATTGCTTTTAAATGTAAGATAAAATTCTCATAGTTAAAATTTAAGATATCCAAAGAGCTTGAGTTATTAATGACAAATTCAGCCCATCTTCTAATATTTTCTCTTTCAGAGATTTTTAGCAGTTCATTCTTTTTTATTTCAGGATTAAATCTTAAAAGAAAAAGTAAAATCGTTATCAAATATGTATAATTCATAATAATTTTATAAAGAATAACTCCTTTACATTTCAATACCTTTTATAAAAATTCTTGCTTTTTTGTCGAAAAAATTTTATATTATTCTATCTTAATGAAAATAAAAAAATATGAACATTTCACTCTCTTAAGTGAAGATGGTAAATTTTTAAAAATTTTCAAATACGAACCAGGTAAGGAAATTCATACACATCTCGGTAAGGTTACTTTGAAAAATAAACTGAATTACGGAGAAATTTTATTAAGTTCAAAAAATAAAAAATTTTTTGTTTTAAAACCTTCTTTAAGTGACCTGATGATGAGTATTGAAAGAAAAACAACAATAATTTATCCTAAAGATGCGGGTTTAATTCTTCTTGAACTTGGTATAAAACCTAACCAAAAAGTATGTGAGGTTGGAACAGGGAGTGGTGCTTTTTTAAGTCTTATCTCAAGTGTTGTGGGGAAAAAGGGGAAAATTTATACTTTTGAAAGGAGAAAAGAATTTTATGAACTCGCGAAAAAAAACTTATCAAATTATAAACTATTTAATAACATTGAGTTTTTTTTAAGAGATGTTGAAGCAGAGGGTTTTCCTGAAATAAAAGTAGATGCTGTATTTATAGATATCCCTGAACCATGGAAAATAATAAAGTTTGTTCCGAAAATTTTAAAAAAAGGGCATCCCTTAGGATCTCTATCACCTAACATAGAACAAATTCAAAAGACAAAAAAAGAAATGGAAATTAACGGTTTTGTAAGGATAAGAGTTTATGAAATATTACTTAGAGAAATAATGGTAAGGGATATAGGGACAAGACCAAAAGAGTTTGGTATTATCCATACAGGATACTTAATTTTTGGAAACCTTATCTTTAAAAGTTCTCAATGAAATTTACTGCTTTTGTCTTATTTAAAAAATTTTCAAACAATTCCTTAAAGTTTTCTTCATTAAAAGTTTTCTTTTGAAGATAGTAAAAGATAATTTTTTCTTCATTTGTCAAAAATCTCTCTTTATTTTTTAATTCTTTTAGGAGTTGGATCAATTCCTCTTTTCTTTTGCTGATATAAAGACCCATGGCTTTTGCAATATTAACTGAATTTTTTTCCAATGTGGAGGTAGGTTTATAAGAATCAATTGCTTTTTTTATGTAATTAAATCCCTTTTCCACTTCACCCATTAAAAAACAGAGTTTTGAAAGATAAATTGAAATATTAAAAATTGTTATAGGTCTCTTTGTAAAATTTAGGATTTCTTCCATGGAATAAGTTGCCTCCTTAAATTCCCCTTTAAATAAATGAATTATACCCTTTAGATAAAAATAAGAAGTCTTATCGGAAGCACCTAAAAGTTTTAGTAAGTTTTCCAATTCATCGAGATATTTATTAGCCTCTTCAAACTTTCCTAAGAAAGCGTAAACATAACCGAGATTAAAAAGAGCTAAAACATTTCTCAAATTTGGAGTAGGTGTATATGCCCTTTTCTTAAAAAGCTCTATAGCTATTTCAAGATTACTATGAAAAGACCTTATAAGGTAGCCTAAGTTATTTGATACATCAAGGGCAAGCTCGAGATTACCTAAATCCATTGCAAGGGAAAGAGATTCAAATAGACATTGCTCTGCCTTTTCCATTTTTTCGAGCATCACAAAACTGCTTCCAGCACGATAAAGTAAATATGCTCTTAAAGGTTCCGGCAACTTTTCTTTGTTGATCTCCTCGTAGTATTTTATAACTTTTTCATCCTCACCTCTTTCCCAAAAAAGGTTAAGTTCTATGATTTTTAAAAAGGGTATCAATTTCTCTTCTAAAACCTCTGAAGCTTTTTTTATTAACTCTTCTGCCTTTTTAAGATCATAGTTTCTAATATAGTAATCTCCCTTTAAGATCAAAATAGCTTCTAAATTTTCAGCTTTCCTATCCTCTATGTCCTTAATAAAATATCTAACATATCCTGAAAATTCATCATCAGAGAAAAACCTTAAAAGATTTTTTTTAAGTAAATCGTTAAAACTTTCAAGGTCGTTATAGTCTAAATAGACTTTCATTGCATATTCTGTTAACCCTTCTCTTTCATAAAATTCTCCAAACTTTTTACAAATTGATGCATCTCCTTTACATAAACTATAAAACTTTTCTCTTAAAAATTTACTGATGGTTAAATAAAAATTTTTATCTTTAAAATGTTTTTTGACTTTAAAAAAGGGAAAAAAGTTTTTATTAATAAAGCTTAACTTCTCAATTAAAAAACTTTCGCTCAAACCGGTTAAATCTGATAAAATCTTTGGGTTAAACAAGGGAAAATTTAAAGAAATAATAAGAATATCTTTAATTTCATCTTTAACATTTAAAGTTTTTTCAAATTTCTCATAAACATTATCCAATAAAGTATCAACATATCCAAGTTGAAGCTCATCAACATCTATTTCAAATAAATCCTTATCTATATCTTTATCTGAAAGAGCTATGAATTTTAAATGTATAAAAAACTCTGAAAGATTCTTCAAAAAACTTATAAGGTTTTGAGGTATATACGGTAAAAATATGATATGGTCTTTAAAAAAGTTTTTTAATTCATCAAAGCTATAATGGGAGATCCCTTCCTCCTTTAAATGTTCACTTATGATTTTAAAAATTTTAATGAAAAGTAAACTTTTATCATCGAATTCAAAATTAATACTAAAATATGGTTTACCAAAACTTTTTATTAAATTAAATGCAAAAAGCTCGGCTTTAAGTAAATCCTTACTTTTTATAACATATACTCTTTCATTCTCCTTACAGAAAAAATTTAACTTTTCACTAAAATGTATAGATGAAGGATATTCTATTATCATTTTAAAATTTAAAATTTAGTAAATCAATCTACAAAAACTATCTTCCTTACCTCCCTTAAATCACTTTTTACTTTAAAAAACAAAAAGTATACACCAGGTTTAAAATTACTTAATGTAAGTGAATGGTTGCCGGGTTTTAAAAATTCTTTATAATCGCAACTTTTTCTTCCAGAAATGTCATAAACTTTTAAATTTACTTCCTGAGCTTCATTCAGTATGAAACTTACTTTAATGTTTCTGCCAAAAGTTTCTGTTAAAAATGAAAAAGAAGACTCTACATCTCTCTCATATACTCCTGTATAACCTAAAAGATATTCAACAGAATTTTCAATAAGAGCCTTAGCTACAGTCCTATTTGATACAGAAAGTATATTTATTGGCAAGTAAACAACATTAGGTACAACTTGATTTATATCATGGACAATAAGAGCACCATCCTGAGGATAATATGACCAATTATAAACAAAGTAGGCATCTTGAACCGCTTTAAGAGCATCAGCAACACCCCATTGACCTGTAAAGTTGAGACTTATCTGACTTGGTAAGGTATTAGGGCTTTTAGCGATCGGGTGGTTTGGTAGATAGAGATTGAGAGTTCCAGGATTATCTGAATCCCAGTCATTTATATGTAAAACTGATGTTCCAAAATCAGGATTCCAAAAGTAAGCATCAAAACCAATTTCCCCACCTTCAACAAAAAGCTTTCCACCACCTTGTACAAAATCTTTTAAGTATGTCCTCATTGAAGGCCCGTAGCTGTTATCCTGTGCAACTGTGTTAACATCAAGCCCAGACGACAAAATAAGAGCATCGTAGTCTCCCCAGCTTTGCGGGTTCGTTTGCCAAATAT
>JBCNUW010000013.1:0-51669 GCA_039630575.1 Caldifarciminales bacterium | reverse complement strand
TTGTTGATTTAATTCTCTCAGAAAGGCTTTCAACAAATTCGTTAAAAGATTCTGCAATTTCCTTAAATTCTATATCTTCATTTTCATTAAGACTGATTCTTTTAGTTAAATCGGCTTTGCCTTCGGCAATCTCTATCAAACCTTTTTTAATCCCTTTCATTCTAGTAAAGAAAATATTTGTCACAAAGATAGAAAAAGCAATTCCAAAGGTAAGAACTAAAGTACCAAGGACAAAAGATAGAACAAAAGCTTTGTTTTGATATTCTTTCTCTCGTTCAGCGCTTACATAAATATTTAATTTTCCTATAAGGGTAGGTTCAAAAATTCCCTCTTCAGAAGAAAAAACTGGATAAAAAACATTTAATTTTTTTTTCTTTTCATATCCAGGTCTAAAAATTCTTATAAGCTCATTGTCTTGGGGATCTGTGACTACGATCGATATAAGCGAGGGTTCATTTGAAATAATATTTCTAATCAAAGAGAAAATATCAGTTGAATCTCTTGTAAGAAGAAACCTTTCAGCCTCTTTTAAAATTACATATCTTACAATTTCAGATGTTTTTTTATTATTCTCTCTTACTAAATTTATCGTATCCCTTATGTAAAAAGTGGAATAAATTGTTATAATTAAAATAAAAGAGAAAAAGGTCATAAAAATTATCTTTTTCTTTATACCTCTTAAACTTTGGAAAAATTTCATTATCATCTTTAATTCATTATAACCAATTTGAATTTACAAAAACAATTTTTGGATAATTAAATATGAAATTATTTTTGATCTTAATTTTAGCACATACAGAAATACCATTAGAAGAACTTTTTAACTTAGAAGTAAAAGTGGTATCAAAATATGAAGAGAAAATTCGTGAAGCCCCCTCTGCACTCACAGTAATAACAAGAGAAGAAATGGAAAATCTTGGATTAAGAAAAATAAGCGATGTGTTAAATTATTGTATGGGCACATTGGTATGGGATACAAGAGATTACGAGTTTGCTGTTTTTAGAGGGCTTGTAACTCTTGGAGATTATAATACAAGGGTTCTTATTCTTCTTGATGGTCATATTATAAATGAAGGATGGAATTCCTCTGTACCAATAGGAGATGATTTCCCGATACCCTTTGAAGCAATTGAAAAAATTGAAATAATTAGAGGAGCGGGATCATCAATCTATGGAACAAGTGCATTTATGGGAGTAATAAATATTGTAACAAAAAAAGAAGGAAAAAAAATTTGTGGTAATCTCATATATCCAAAAAGAGGAGGTGAATTAAGAGGATTAATCTCAAAAAGTATTAATAAGTTTAACTTCTATGCCTATGGTTCTTTTGCAGACATTCTGTATCCTGATCTTAATCTTCCAAAAATAAAAGTTGATTATCCTGTAAATTATGAAGGAGATTCAATATATGGAGGGATTGCAAAGGATGTTGATTTTTCAAAGAGATATTTTGTAGCTTCGGGAGTTAATACAAATAATCTTGATTTAAAATTTGTAACTTACAAAAGAACTGTTGGCACCCCCTATGCTGATTATAATGCAGTATATGGAGAAAAAGAAAATAAAATTATTGATTTTCATCAATTTATAGATTTATTTTATCAAAAATCCTTTAATACTCTTAATTTAACTGTCAGAGCTTTTTGGGATCACTACTTTTATAATGATTTTTATCATTATGCGGATCCAGAAAGTAGTATTGCACCAAAGGGCTATGTAACTCCATGGAAAGGTGAGCCCTTCTGGTGGGGTGTAGAATTAATGAGCTTATTTTCAAAAGAAAATTTAAAATTATCAGCAGGCTTTGCCTATCAACATAAACTCTGTTATCAAAAAGTTTGGTTTGAAACCCTTGATGGAAAAAAGATTAGAGAATTAAAACTAACTTATCCAAAAGTTACTCAAGATATATATTCACCATTTGGAGAGATAAAATTTTCTCAAAAGTTTGGAGTTTTTTCATTTGGAGCAAGATATGATAGATATTCTGATTATGGAGGTATTATTGCTCCAAGAATAGGAGCTTCTCTATTTCTTCCAAAAGAAATAATATTTAAAATGGTATATGCAAAAGCTTTTAGAGCACCATCAGTTTATGAAGCCTATATGGAAGATAGTTTAAGTACAGCAGCAAATCCTTTTTTAAAACCTGAAATAATTGAAAGTGGAGAAATGCAAATAATGTGGGCAGGAAAGAGTATTTATTTAAGTAGTGGAGTATTTGGTCAAGAAATTTATAATGGAATAACATCTATAGTTGAAAATAAATTGGAAAAATTTGTAAATCAGAAGAGGTTAAGAGTAAGGGGATTAGAAAGTGAAATAAGGTTTAGACTTAAGAATTTTGAAACCTTTACTTCAGGAACATTTTCAAGAGTTTATATTTTAAAAGAAAAATTTGAAATCTTAGAAGGAACACCTGAGTTTTTCTTAAAATCAGGCATTATTTTTAAAGATGATAAATTCTCCTATTCTCTATGGGGTATAATAAAAGGTTCTTACTTAGATAGAGAAGGAAATAAAGTCAAGGAAGATTATATATTAAATACATCTTTTACATTAAATATTAGAGATGGAGTCGGAATGAGATTCTTAATAAAAAATTTGACAAATAGTGATTATAAAACCCCTTTAAGTGATGTATTTACTCCTCTTTATTCAAAAGATAGGGGAAGAAGATTTAGTTTTGAGTTATTTTTCTATAAATGAAGCAAATTCTTTTATTTATCTTATTTTCAAAGGTTTTGATAATAAAATGGAAGGATACAGAATTTTATAACGAGGCAATTAGAGGATTTATAGAAAATTATGAAGGAGTTTATGAAGTTTATGACTCAAAAGAAAGTAAAGAAGAATTTTTAAAGGCTATAAATAAAAAAGATTATGAAATAATAGCCTTAGTTGGCGAAAAAAGTTTAAAAACAGCATTAGATTTAGATATTGATAAGCCGATTATCTTTTTTATGGTTTACAATCCTAAAATTATTATAAAAGATAAAGAAAATATAAAAGGAGTTAGTTTGAATATTTCTTATGATGTTCAATTTCAAAAGATTAAAGAAATTTTTCATGATAAAAAAATAGGGATTTTTTATTCAGAAGATAAAGTAGTAGAAGGGGTAGAGGAAGCTGCTTCTAAGCATGGAATAAGTATTAAGTTAATAAAAGTTCAAAAAAAAGAGAAAATAATTGATGTTCTTATTGAATTAAAAAGAGAAACCCAAATAATCCTTGTACCACCTGATCCAATCCTTTCAAGCCCAGAAATAATGAGTATGATAGTTTCTTTTGGAATTGAAAATAAAATTTGTTTATTTGTCCCTTCAGATAAGTTAGTCAAAGCAGGAGCAGCTTTTGGACTTGTTCCAGATTATTATGAAAATGGAAAAATTGCAGCTAATCTTGTTAAAGATATTTTAGCTGGAAAAAAGACAAAGAGCTTTTATGAGATGCCTAATGCCAAGCTTTATATAAATTCAAATACTCTGAAAGAATTAAAAATAAATTTACCTCAGGAGATATTAAAAAAAGCAAGTGGAGCCTTTTGATTTTTTAGGGTTATTTAAAGAAGTTTTCTATCTCGTGGTGTCTTGGTATTCTACATTTAGGGGAGTTTTATTTATTAAAACTCAAGTCCTCCCTCTCTTGCTCCCTCTGCAAGAGCCTTCACCCTACCATGATACTTATAACCTGACCTATCAAAAACAACTTTTTTAATAGAAAGTTTCTTTGCTCTCTCTGCTATCAATTTTCCAACAAGAAAGGCTTTATCTACCTTCCCCTTTAAAGTCTTTAGTTTTTCCCTTATTTCAGGTGATAATGTTGATGCACCTGTTAAAACTTTACAAGAACCTATTGGGGGATCAATAATTAGCTGTGCATAAATATGTTTTCTTGATTTATAAACACTTAATCTTGGTCTTTCAGGGGTTCCAATTACTTTTTTTCTTATTCTTTTATGTCTTCTTTTTCTCTTTTGAATTTTTTCTTTTACATCCATTATTTTGCTACTCCTGCTTTACCAGGTTTTAATCTGATTACTTCATCAGCATACCTTATTCCCTTTCCTTTATATGGATCTGGCTCTCTTATTTTCCTTATCTCTGAAGCCACCCTACCAACCTCTTCTTTGCTTATTCCAGAAATTATTATTTTAAAGTTCGCTCCTTCCCTTCTAATTTCTGCTTTAATATTCTCAGGAATAATATACTTCTTGGGCTCAGCGTAACCCACATCTAAAATTAGCTCTCTTCCTTTTAAATCTGCTTTATACCCAGCTCCCACAACTAATAGTTCCTTTGTATAACCCTCTGTAACACCTTTTACCATATTGTTTATAATTGCTCTGGTTGTTCCATGTATTGCCTTAGAAAACTTGTCATCATTTTTTCTTTTAACTTTTATCTCCTTATCCTTTATTTCAACTTCCACATTCTCGTGTATTTTGAAGGAAAGTTCACCCTTTGGTCCTTTGACTTTAATTATGTTGTTCTCTAACTTTATATTAACACCTTCTGGTATCAAAATTGGTTTTTTCCCTATTTTACTCATTTTACCACACCTCACATAGAACTTCACCACCAATCTTTAATCTTCTTGCCTCTCTATCTGTTACTAAACCTTTTGAGGTCGATAAAATAGCAATTCCCATACCATTGTTTACCCATGGAATTTTATCTTTTGTTACATAAATTCTTCTACCAGGTTTTGATACCCTTTTCACATCAGTTATTATAGGATTACCTTCTTCATCGTATTTTAAATAAATTACAAGTTCTTTTCTAGCACCCTCTTTTTTTATTTCAAAGCTACTTATAAAACCCTCATCCTTTAAAATTTCAACAATTTTCTGAATGACTTTTGAATGCATTGTGACAACCTTTTCCTTTTTTCTCATAATAGCATTTTTAATTCTTATGAGAGTGTCACTAATTGGATCATTGACCATACTTTACCAGCTTGCTTTTTTTACACCTGGAATTAAACCTTGAACCGCTAATTCTCTGAAGCAAATTCTACATATTCCGAATTTTCTGAGATACCCTCTCGGTCTCCCACAGATTTTACAACGATTTCTGTATCTTACTTTAAATTTAGGCTCATACATTAACCATCTCATAAATTTAGCCTTTCTTGCCACTTTTTACCTCCTTTTTTCTTTCAAAAGGAAATCCCAATTCTTCTAAAAGTCTCAAAGCTTCATAATCTGTTTTAGCACTTGTTACAATGGCTATATCCATTCCAAAATTAACTTTAACTTTGTCAATATCAACTTCTGGATAAACAATAAACTCTTCTAAACCAAAATTATAATTCCCTCTACCATCAAAAGAATTTCGTTTTAAACCTCTAAAATCCCTTACCCTTGGTAAGGCAAAAGATATTGTCCTATCAATAAATTCATATGCCCTTTTCCCTCTCAATGTAACTTTAACACCTATTGGCATTCCTTTTCTTAATTTATAAGCAGCAACATGTTTTTTGGCTCTCCTTATTGTTGGCCATTGACCAGTTATATTAGCAATTTCTTTCTGAACTATCTCAATTAACTTTGGATCATTTACAGCCTCTCCATATCCTACATTTACCACAACCTTTTCTACTTTTGGAACCTGAAAGGTGTTTTTGTACTTAAACTCTTTCATCAATTTGGGCACAACATTTTTTTTATAATGTTCAAGTAACCTGGCCATCTTTACACTTTATCAATACTTTCTTTACATTTTTTACAAAACCTTACCTTTTTTTCACCTTCAAATCTAAATCCGACACTTGTTTTTTTTCCGCAACTTGGACAAATAAGGGCAAGATTTGATAAGTGAATAGGTGCAGGCATTTCCACTATACCATGGGGTCTATCTGCACTTATAAATCTTCTGTGCCTTTTAACTATGTTTACTCCTTCAACAATAGCTTTTTCTTTCTCAGGTAAAACTTTTATAATCTTTCCAATTTTTCCTTTATCATCTCCTGCAATAACGATAACCTGATCACCTTTTTTGATTTTTCTTGCCATTTACCAAACCTCTGGAGCAAGGGAAACAATTTTCATAAACCTTTTTTCCCTTAATTCTCTTGCTACAGGACCAAATACTCTTGTTCCTTTTGGCTCACCGTTTGTATCAATTATTACACCTGCATTATCGTCAAATCTTATTGTAGATCCGTCTTTTCTGTTTATCTCTTTCTTTGTTCTTACAACTACAACAAAAACCTTTTCTCCTTCTTTTATTTGAGAGCCTGTTCCTACTTTTTTGACTGTGGCTTTACATATATCGCCAACAGTTCCATATTTTCTTGCGCTACCACCTAAAACTCTTATAACCATAACTTCGAGAACTCCTGTATTGTCAGCTATTTTAAGTCTTGATTGTTGTTGGATCATTTTTCTTGCTCTCTGAATTCAGGTGATCTTTCTATTATTTCAACAACTTTCCATCTTTTAAGTTTAGAAAGTGGTCTTGTTTCAATTATCCTTACTTTATCCCCAACTTTACATTCATTTCTTTCGTCATGAGCATAAAACTTTTTCCTCTTTTTAATTTCCTTTTTATACAAAGGATGTCTAACCCGTCTTTCCACTAACACAACAACAGTTTTGTCCATTTTGTCTGAAACCACAACACCAATACGTTCCTTCCTTTTTGTTTTCATTTTAGGGAAATTAATTATAAGTTTTTATTTTAAAAAATTCAAGTTCATTTAATTTTAAATAAAGTTCTCCCAGAAATTCAAATTTTTAATAAAAATTTTTATGGGTAGAGTAGGTAGTAAACTTTTTAATTTTTTACTAACAAATATTTTTTGGTATTTTTACTTTTCTTCTTTAATTTTTTGAGAAACTAATTCCAATATTTCTTTAGCAAAGTTTAGTGCTTCTGTTGCGTCTTTTTCCGTGTATATCTCAGCAGGAATTGCTGGTGGAGCCAAAGCATCAGGATATCGAGTAGGGATATAATATCGGTCTAAAATCTTTCCATATTCTATCATCTTGTTAAATTCCTTCTCATATTTTAAACATTCTTCAGCTAATCTTTTTATTGAGTGTAATATTGTATATCTTCCTGTTTTATATATTAGATAAGCCTTTAAAGCCATTTGAGCCGATTGTTCACTCATAAAACAAGAAGCTGAATAAAAACCTTCTTTTAGATTACTTTCTGCAACCCGAAGATTATATTCTCCCTGCTTTAACCATCTAAGTGCTTCTTCTTTTTTTTTCATAAATAACCTTTCCCTCCTTTAAAACATTTTCTATAAATGGGTTCCTTAGTTTTACCATTGTTTTAAATTCTTGTGGAGTATACACAAAAACATCAACTTCTCCTAAATCGTTATCTATAAGTTTTGATACCTCAATTAATCTTTCAAGAAATCTTTTTTTTGTTTTTTTAATAATTACAAAATCAAGGTCACTTTCTTTGTCCATTTCTCCTCTTGCACAAGAGCCAAAAAGTATGATTTTCTCAGGATTATATTTTTTAATACATTCAACTACTTTTTGAGTTTTCTTCATCTTGATATTTTATTTGAAAGGATGCTAAAAAACCAAAATACATCTAAATTTAAATGATTACTTTTTTAATTTTTGCTTTCAAAAGAGCTGCTTTTTTTCTAATATTTTTATCTTTTTCTCTTTAATTATCTTAATTGCCTCTTTTTAAAAGTTTTTTGCATTATTTAAGTCTTTAACAGATAATTTAAGTTCCCCACAACAAATTAAAAAATCTGCTAAAATGTACTTATTTTTTATTTCTTTAATCACTTCGTCTGCTTCTTTTTTTTAATTCTTCTGCCTTATTATAAAATTTTTTTTCTATATAAACCTTTTTTTCCTCTTTATCATTAATTTTGTCTTATATTTCAAATACCCTTTTATGACTTTCAAATGCCTTTTCAAAATTATTCTTACGATAATAATGTTTTCCTAGCCTATTTAAAATAATTGCTTCACTTAAAGGGTCCTTTACTCTTTCAAGCAGTTTAAGTGCCATATTGAAAAATACCTCACTCTTTTTATATCTTCCCATCAAGGAAAAAATTTCGGCAAGACTATCAAGAGTTTGAATTTCTACCCAGTAATCCTTTATTTTTTCCGATATTTTTAGGTATTTATTTAATAATATAATTGCCTTTTTAAAATTTCCTAATATGCTATGACAGAGTCCAATATAACTAAGATTAATCGCCTCATCATCTTTATCACCTATTTCTTTACATATAATTAGAGATCTTTTAAGAAATGATAAAGCATCCTTATAATTTAATATATTTAAAAGATTTAATGCTTCTTCTTTTTTATCGCTAATTTCCTCTCTTTTTTTCAATGCCCTTTTAAAATATTCCATTGCAGTTTCATAATTTCCTAAGGAGGCGTATATCACACCAATGTTGCTTAGGGTTAGAGCCTCACTTTTTTATCGCCTATTTTATTTTTTATTTCAAGAGAACTTTTAGAAAAGGATAATGCTTTTTCATAATTCCTTTAATTTCCAATGCTTTCTTTGCAGAATTTAACATATCACTATATTTACCCAGGGAAGAAAAATTTTGGCTCAATTCTACTTTTAATTCAGCCTGCAATTTTTTATTTTTATCTTTTTTGATAAAATAAGCCCCTTTTTAATATCCTTGATTGCTTCTTCTTTTTACCAATCATATTATATATACTGCCTCTTCGCGTTAAGGCTCTTATATAAAGCTTTTCCTTTGAACTTTCAATTATTGATTCATAATTCATTTGAATTTACTCTCCTTTTTCTATTTTTTCATAGGATTCAATTGCCCTTGTGAAGAATTCTACTTCTTCTTGATTTGCATAGACCTTCTTTGCCTTTTCACCTGCCTGAAAAGAGTAAAGTAATGCCTTCTTGTAATCGCCTCCTTGATAAAAATGGTAAGAGAATAGTTCAAGAAATTCTTCTTTCTTTTCTTTAAGTTTTGTTTCTATAAAGTTGCCAACCTGACGGTGAATTTCCTGTTTTTTGCAAAGGAAAGAGTGTTATAAGTAACTTCTTGAGTTAGAGCATGCCTAAAAAAATATTTATTTTCCATTTTATCTTTTCTTATAAGATCTAGATTTTCAAGATTTGTAAGGGATTTTTTCAATTTTTTGGTTTCTGTGTATAAACCTTCTATGAGGAATTCTTCAAATTCTTTCCCGAGACAAGAGGCATATTGAAGAACCTCTCTATCTTCTATTTCTAATCTATCAATTCTTGATAGGATTACCTTTTCAACTGTATCTGGTATATCAATTTTTTTAGTATCACCTTTAAATTTCCAACCTGTTTTATGTTCAAATATGTATGCTCAATCATTGACTTTATCGTTTCTTCAATATAAAAAGGGTTGCCCTGTGATTTTTCTATGATGAATTTTTTTAAATCTTCGGGAATATTCTGTATACCAAGAAGAGCTCTAACAAGTTCTGTACTTTCCTCGTTTGAAATTTCCCTTAGATTAAAATGGGTGGTATAGCTTTTTTTCTGAAACTCCTCTTCTTTAGTAAGTGGACTTAAAAGAAAGGGTAAGGAGTATTTTTTTTCCTTTATGTTTTTCGCAATGTGATTTATTAGCTCAATTGATAGTGTATCAGCCCAATGGATGTCTTCAATAATTATGCAAAGTGGTGTTTTTTTGCAATATTTTTTATAAAGTTAAAAATTGTCTCAAAAGTATATTGCTTCTTTTCTTTTAAATCCATATATCTTACCAGTGTGGATTTAGAGGGAACGAAAGTCCAACTATTTCTCCTATTAAAGGCAAAAAATCAAAAAGTTTTTTATCTATTTTTAAAGTTTTCTTTTGGGTCCAAAGGTGTTATTCCAAAAAATTCATTTAATATATGAGTCCAAGGATAATAGGAAAAGGCTTTGCCATAAGATATACAACTACCTTTAAGAATGTAAAATTCTTTTTCATTACAGATTTTTATAAGTTCCCTAAAAAGCCTTGATTTTCCTATTCCTTCTTCTCCAGTTATTAAAAGAATCTGTCCCTTACCTTTTTTTACTATAATAGTCAAGTTTTTACTATAATAGTCAAGGTTTAATTTTTTCGATTTCTTTATCCCTTCCAACTATTTTTTCACTTTCTGATACACACTTTGATAATAAAAACCTGTCAAATTCCCTTTTACTTTCAGGTTTAAAAGTTTTTATTCTTCTTTTTATTCCCTTATACTCCTTTTCTCCTAAGGATTTATAATCAAAAATAGAGAATGTTTTATTAAATACTGGTTCACTAACAAGAATTTCACCATTACATGCCTTTGCTGCAAGCCTTGCACTTATATTAACTTATCTTCCTAAAATTACATATTCGCGCCTTACTTCATTACCTATAGGTGCAATAAAAACAAATCCAGAGTTTATGCCTGCTTTCAAATTTAACTCCTTTAAGGAAGCATTATTTAAAACTTCATAGGTAAATAGCAAGGCTTTCTTTTCGTCATCTTCTGAAGCTTGTTAAAATCCAAAAA
The DNA here is from genome assembly GCA_039630575.1 of Caldifarciminales bacterium. Classification (GTDB taxonomy): domain Bacteria; phylum Hydrothermota; class Hydrothermia; order Hydrothermales; family JAJRUZ01; genus JBCNVI01. Next base: position 41,186 of record JBCNUW010000013.1, on the reverse strand, counting down.
TAATTAAACCCTGTCACTATCCTTATAATTATCAATAGAATTTATCCATCATATTCTTCTGCTGTGATTTTCAAAATTCCCCAGAAGTTTGACATTATTACTGAGCTTTTTGAAGGGTTTTTATCCCAGGGGATTTCTGAAAAATGAATAAAAACAGATACAATCTTCCTATGCTCACCATCCTTTAATTCCTTTTTTACATTTTTATCCACAAGTATTTCTCTAGCCTTTGCCATTTGGCTATTCTAATCAAATTGTTTACAGATTTTTATACTGTGTATAAAGTTATCCTTAAGGTCTTGGAAATAAACTCTGCCTTTTGAAATTCCTATATGAACCTTAATTTTTAAAGGAATGTTTTTAATTCTTGTTTGGGAATAACTAATACTTGCATTTATTGCTCTTTTGCTTGCAGATAGATCTTTTTTATCAAGAAAAAATGCTGTGAAGGCGTCTCCACTGAACCGATAAATATCTCCATCCCATTTATAAATAATTATAATCAATGGTTAAAGAATTTATTTATAAATTTATTAACCTCTTCTGTCCCTTCTTTACCTAATTTTGAGAGTTTCTCGGTTATTTTTGTGAATCCAGATATATCTGCGAATAAAAGTGCTGCCTTAAAAACTTCTATTTTATACCCAGAAGTTTTAAACTTTATAAGTTTTTTAGGTACGAAACTTGATATTATTTCAATTATGTTATCCATAATTATAATTGATATTCCAGTTTTAATCATTATAATCTCTAAAATGTTTAAATTTAAAAAAGATGCAGTTTTATTTTTAATTGGAGTTTTTCTTTTAGGGTTTGGGCTTTCGGGATTCAGGCTTTTATTCAATCTCTATTTAAAGGAAATCGGATTTCTTGAAGGTAAGATAGGTTTTCTCTTAGCAATTATGACCTATGCAACAACGGTTATGATATTTCCTGCTGCTTTTATTGTTAGAAAAATAAAAATCAAACCAATATTTATAATAAGCATTATTTTTTCTTCTTTTGGCTCTTTAATTGCAATAATTACACCTATTTATTTCCAGGTTGCTTTTGGCTTGATAATAGCTGGAATTTTTTGTTCCTTTTTTTCAGTAATAAGCGGGCCACTTATGATGCAGATAAGCACAGAGGTTGAAAGGGCGCATCTTTTTAGTTTGAACTTTGCTATTTCTCTTGCCTCAGGAATCCTTGGTAATATCCTGGCAGGGAATTTACCTATAATTTTTTTAAATAAAGGTATTTCCTTAATTTCTGGATTTAGATTTGCCTTAATAATACATATTTTAATTTCTCTTATTTCCTTAATTCCTTTTATTTTAATAAAAGAAGAAAAAATTGTTGATGAAAAAAATTTAAAAATCTTTGATGTAAAAACTTCAAAAATTCTTATATTAAAGCTTTCTATACCCCATATTCTTGTTGGTTTTGGTGCAGGATTAACTATTCCTTTTTTAAACCTTTATTTTAGAGATAGATTTTTACTTGATTCTAGAGGAATAGGATATCTTTTTTCAATTTCTCAATTTATGATGATAATTGGAACATTGAGTGCTCCATTTTTTGCTAAAATTTTTGGAAAAATAAAAACCGTTATAATTTCTCAAATGCTTTCGGTTCCTTTTTTATTTATTTTAAGCATAACTTATAATTTTCCTCTTGCAGCAATTTCTTTTCTTTTAAGAGCAACCCTTATGAACATGGCTCAACCACTTGTTATGAATTTTTCCCTTGAGATTGTTAATGAAAATGATAGACCCCTTGTTTCAGGAATCTTGAATGTGGCATGGCTTTCTGCATGGGGAATAAGTGCGAACTTAAGTGGGAAAATAATAGAAACACAAGGATATTTTATACCTTTTAATTTAACACTTCTTTTTTATGTGATTTCGAGTTTTTTATATTTCTTTTTTATCTTACCTCTTGAGAAAGATAAAAATAAATATTAGATCACCCAAAATATTAACCTCTCTCCACATACAAAGTTTTTGATTTTTCCAAAATTAGGAGTGCTCTTGAGAAGAAAAATCTTCAACATTTTACTCATCCAGTAGTAAATTGTTTGACTTTCTTTTTAATTTTCTTTATAATTTAAAAAAAATTAAAAAAGGTTATAGTGATATGAAATTGATTAAATACTTTTTTTACTTAGGAATAATGGGGAGTTGTTTTTACTATTCCCCGGAGTCTGACCCTTACAGGTTGGAAATACCCTATGTGGAAGGTTTTTCAGAGACTTATGTCCAAAGGGTTGAAATAACAGTTGAAGTTTTAGATCAAACTACTATGAAAGCTATACCTGATGTTAAGCTGGTAATATTAGGTACTCCCCTTCCTCCTTATACATTAAAAGAGGGTAAAAATTATATAATTATTCCAGCAGGAAGATACAGATTTAAATTTTCTGCAAAAAATTACAAGGATCTAATTAAGGAAATAAATGCATTTCAAAATAGTTATTTTACTTTTTATCTTGAAAAAGAAGGGGTAAAATAATGATTTTAAAATTTTTCCTTTTATCTTACCTTGTTTTATACGAGGGTTATTCAAAGCTTTTTAAATTTGTTCGCCCTGTAAAAAGTGTTGCTGTTGGTAATCCTGAAATACTTGGTATGAGGCTTCTTTCAGATAGAGAAGTTTTACTTAATGCATTAAAGGAGGGAGTGACAAACTTAATTATATTTACTGACAAGGGGACCCAGGAAATTGAATGTGTAATTAAAAGAAGAACAGCTTTACAGTTTTATAAGCCTAAGGTTATGCGTATCGATGTATGGGTTCTTGAATTAGAAAGAAGTAAAAAATCTGATTATGGATTGGAATGGTTAAAGCAACTTGGTTTTGAAGAGGGTAAATTGCCCGAAACTTTTCCTCTTGATGTTGGTCCTATAAAGAGGGTAACTAATTTAACAGGCACTTTAAATTTCTTAGAAGAAAAGGGTGTTTTAAAAATTTTATCCCATCCAACTCTTGTAGTGCTTGAGGATAAGACTTCAGAATTTTTAAGTGGAGGAGAAATACCGGTAATAATACCCCAGGCTTTAGGAGCAGCTACTGTTGAATGGAAGGAATATGGAGTTAAGCTAAAAATAACAGCAAGACTTGACGATTTTGGATACATAATTTTAAATCTTGAACCTGAAATCTCAGATCTTGACTATGCTAATGCTGTAGTTTTAGAAGATTTTGTTGTTCCTGCTATAAGAAAAAGTAACGCAAAGGTTGAAGTTAAACTGTTACCTGGGGAGAGTCTTCTTTTAGGTGGTTTAAGAAAAAAGACATTACAGGAATTTAGATCATCTATACCTTTACTTGGTAGAATTCCAATTTTGGGAAAACTTTTATTTACAAGAATAAAGCGCGATGACCTAATAAAAGATGTGATTTTTATAGTGACACCAGAGGTTCTGCCTTTTGATAGAGGGGCAGCACGGATCAATATTTATAAAGGATTAAAAACATTAAACTTTTATATTCCCACAAGAGTCTTTGAGGGGAATGTTTACTTTGAATTATCGGATGTTTTTACAAAAGAACTAACTATAAGTTACAGTTGGGTTGAGCCAGAGAAATTAGCTGAGATAAAATTTGGTAAAAGAAAATCTTTTTTATCTGTAGAAAAATCTACTCTTGAAATGGATGGAGTAGCTTTTCCTGTAAAGCCAGAAATAAAAGTTCAAGATGGTATACTTTATGTTCCCTTTTCCTTTTTTGAAATAATAGGTCTAAGTGGATTTTGGGATCCCTATACAAATGATTTTTATGTACTGGAGACTTTGAAGGAAACTCAGTAAAATATTTAAACATGAGAAAGTTTGCTTTTATTGGAACTAAAGGAGGAGTAGGAACAACAACAATTTCTTCTCTTCTCTCCTATGAAATTTCCCAGAAAAAGAAAAGTGTTTTACTTATAGAAGCAGAAAATCATGGCGATTTGCCTTACATTTTCGGTTTTGATTCAAAAAAAACTTTTAGAGAAGCTCTTGAAGTTTTTAAAAAAGAAAAAAAGTTTAAGGGAGAGTACATTTACAGCTACTCTTCTTTTCCCTCAAAGTTTCATATGTTTTTTTCAAAAACTGGTGAATTATGGGATAAGGAATATGAATTAATAAGTCCCTTTCTTAAAAGAATCGAAACTGATTATGAATTTGTTTTCTTTGATTGTGGGCATAGTTTAGATGAAAAAACTTTGAACATACTTGATATTGTTGATCTTATTTTCATAATAATGAAAAATGATTTCTTATCAATTGCTCAATCCAAAAATTTTAGAGAAATCTTTCGGTTAAGGTATTATCCTCCTCAAAAAGTAGAATATATAATGAATTTTTTCAATGAAAGTGGAATTTCACTTGAAGAGATAGAAAAGATTATAGAAAGAGAAGTTCTATTTGTTTTACCTGAGGATGATTCAGTTAATTTAGTTGGGGAATTGGGATTTGATACAGGAAAGGAAAAACTTACTCCAGCCTTTAAGGACAAAATAAAAGAGGTATCTGCCTTTATCTTAGGGGATATGAAAAGAGAAGATTTTCTTGAGAAAAGGAAGGAAGTTAAGAGAGATTTTTTAAGTGGAATTTTTAGGAGGAAGAAAAAGGAGGAAAAAGAGGAAAAAAAAGAAATTGTTGAGGAAAAAAAGAAAGAAGAGGTGTATTATGAAGCTCCAGAGGCATTGATTTTAGGTGAGGTTCCAGTAGAGGTGAAGAAGTTAATACATGCTCATATAATTAAGGAAATGACCCTTTCAGGTGAACTGACAGCAACATATGAAAGCTCTTCTTCCAGAGAGGAAATTAGAAAGAAAGTTGAAAAGCTAATTGTTGAAAAGCTTGACGAATTTAATGTTCCTTTGCCCTCGCAGGAAGTTAGAAAAAAGTTTGTTGAAGATATGATAAAAGAGATACTTGGACTTGGGCCACTTGAGGACCTTTTGGCTGATCCAAATATAACTGAAATTATGGTTAATTCTTTTGACAGAATATATATAGAAAAGGGGGGAAAAATCTATCAAACAGATAGAAGTTTTTTAAATGAAACCCAACTTAGAATAGTAATAGAAAGGATTGTTGCCCCTATAGGAAGAAGGGTTGATGAGGCATCACCACTTTGTGATGCAAGACTTCCTGATGGTTCAAGAGTAAATATTACTCTTCCACCTGTTTCTATTGATAGTCCAACAATAACAATAAGGAAATTTAGAAAGGAGCCCTTTACTTATAAAGATCTAATTAACTTTGGTTCTATAACTGAATTTATGGTAGAATTTTTAAAATCTTGTGTTTTTGTAAAGAAGAATATTATAGTAGCAGGAGGAACTGGATCTGGTAAAACAACTCTTTTAAATGTTCTTTCTTCTTTTATTCCTGATGATGAAAGAATAGTTACAATTGAAGATACTGCAGAATTGAGATTACAGCAGCCCCATGTAGTGCGTCTTGAAGCGAGACCACCCAATATAGAGGGTAAAGGTGAGATCACAATAAGGGATCTTGTAAGGAATGCTCTTAGAATGAGACCTGATAGGATAATAGTAGGAGAGTGTAGGGGAGGTGAGGCTCTTGATATGCTACAGGCTATGAATACAGGACACGAAGGTTCTTTAACAACAATCCACGCCAATTCTCCGAGAGACACTCTTTATAGACTTGAAACTATGGTTTTGATGGCTGGCACAGAGTTACCAGTTTCTGCAATAAGGAACTATATTTCATCAGCAATAGATTTTATTGTTTTTGTTGAGAGGATGAGAGATGGTAAAAGGAGAGTTACAAAGATTTCTGAAATTACAGGTTTAGAGGGTGAAGTTATTACTATGCAAGATATATTTATTTTTAAACAAAAGGGTGTAACTGAGAAAGGTGAAATAATAGGAACTTTTATGGGGACAGGTATAAGACCTAAAGTTCATGAGGAGTTTGAAATTAAGGGAGTTAAGATTGATAAGAATATCTATTACATAGGAAGGGAGGAAAAGGAATGGTAAACTTACTTTTGATTATTCTTGCAGTTGTTGGAGCTATATACGTTTTTGTAATATTTTTAGAGGAATTTTTTGTTCTATATTTAAAAAATATTCAAAAAAAACTTGATCCATCTGATTTTCCTGTTAAAAACTTTATATTACTTGAGCTTAGAATTATATTTGCTTTTTCAATTGTTGCTTATCTTTTTTTGGGGAAAACCTTAGCTACCAAACTCTTTGTAATTTTACTTTTTTCAATTTTAGTTATAATTTTCTTTCCACAATACGCCTACACCATAAGGAATAAATGGATAGAAAAATTTAACGACCAACTTGAAGAAGGTATGAGACTTGTGGTAAGTGGTTTAAGGGCAGGACTGGGTTTCAATCACTGTCTTAGAATAGTTGTCCAGCAGATGCCCCCACCTATGAAAACAGAATTCAAAAGAGTACTAGATGAGGTTTCTCTTGGTCTTACTTTGGAGGAAGCACTTCATCATCTTGAGGAAAGAATACCCTCAAGGGAGCTTAAGATTTTTACAAGTGCCGTAATACTGCAGAGAAGGACGGGTGGATCTCTTGTTGATGTTTTATCAGGTATAGCCGATACGATTAAGGCAAGAAGGAGACTAAAAAGAAGAATTGATACTCTTACTGCAGAAGGAAGACTCTCTGCCACTGTTTTAACTTTGTTGCCTTTATTTCTTTTAATACTGCTTCGAATAACGCAACCAGAACTGTTTGCTCCTATGCTTGAAGAACCCCTGGGTATTCTAATGCTCTTTATTGCAGCTTTACTTGATATAATAGCAGCTCTTTGGATAAAGAAAATTGTTACCATAGAAATATGATACTTCTTATTTTTATTTTGAGTTTTATAGCTGTTTATTTTCTTGTTCTCTCATTCATTCCTTCTCCGGAGGAGGTAGCTTTATCCTCCAGACTTGAAAGATTAAGGAGAAGGAGGGTTAGAATAGAATTTGCATCCAAAATCATAGCCTTTTTTGCTCCTACGGCAGAAATATTAGTAAAACTGTTAAAAAGGTATTTACCTGAAGATTACTTAAAAGCTCTTGAAATGAAAATGGAAATGGCAGGGGAAAGAGGTAAACCTGTTGAGGCTGTGCTTATGGAGAAATTAATAAGTGGTATTGTTTTTTTCTTCTTTTCTATGGTATTGGTAAGTATAATTTTTAACCCACCCTTTTCTTTTACCTTCGTTTTATCTATTGTAATCTTTTTTATAGGTTTTTTTTATAAAGATTTTAGTTTAAATCAGGAAATAAGAAAGAGACATTACCTTATACAAAAGGATTTAGGAGATGCTCTTGATCAGTTAAATACAGCAGTGCAGGCTGGTCTTGGCTTTAACGCTGCCTTTCAATATGTTACAGAGGCAATGCATCCTTGTCCTCTTAAGGAGGAGTTTGCTTTGATGTTGTCAGAATTGAGATTGGGCAAAAAAAGAACAGAAGCTTTAAGAGCTCTTGCTGATAGAACTCAACATCCTGATTTAACTCTCGTAGCAATCACAATTGCACACGGAGAGGAGCTTGGTGCTCCTATAACACAAACTTTAGCCTCATTGGCAGATGAGGTGAGAAGAAAAAGATGGGATCAGGCGGAAGAGAGAGCTGCCAAGACCCCAGTTTACATAGTTATACCGACTATCTTATTAATTTTACCGACAATATTCATAATTATTTTTGGTCCCTTTGTTTTATACTATTTATACGGAGGTATGTAATATGATGAATTTTATTTTTTTAATAATTTTATCTCAGAGCCCAGAAGAAAGGGCTGACCTTTATATAAAGCTTGCAGATTACAAAAATGCTGTTATAGAGTATTCCAATCTTATACTAAAAAAACCTGGTGATAAGGAAATTAGGGAAAAATTAATGTTCAGTGCAAATAAATATGTTGATATACGGTCAGTTAAAGTTGAATATAAGGATCTTGAAAAAGCTTTACAAAAATATATAGCAGGAGAACTTGACTCGGCTTTAATAATTTCAAAGGAACTCTTTAAAAAGTTTTATTTTCAGCCAAAAATAACAAATTTTTATCAACAATGTCTATGGACAGTTGACACTCTAAAAAAACTTTATTCTCAACTTCTTGACGCTGAGAGAATAAGGGATTATTCAAGAGCTCATAGAATTTCTTTGGAGATGAAAAATATTTACCCCTTTTACCCTGAAATTGAGGAGAAGATAAACTATTATTTTGCAAAGATTCCAAAAGTAGAGGAAAAAAGACCGATAATTGAAAGAAGGGAGATTGTAAGACGCCCAGTTGAAAGACAGGTTGAGGTTCAAAAACCTGCTAAAGAGGAAGAAACAGAGGATATACAGGCTAAAGTACAGGATTTATATAAAAGGGGAGTTACACTATACAGCGAGGGTAAATTAGAGGCTGCAAGAGAAGTATTTAGAGAAATATTAAGAATTGATCCGCAGAATACAAAAGTAAGAAGAAATCTTGCGGTCATAGAGGAAAGATTAAGGGGGAGGAGATAATGGAAAGAAGAAATTTTATTATAACCGGTCTTTTGATATCTGTGTTTTTACTTGTTGTCTTGTTATATTTTTTCGGAAGATGGATATTGTCTGAAACAAACAGGTGGCTTACAACAGATGCTGAGAACTTTTCAAATGCCATTTTCACCAGTTTAACTGAGAGTATAAAAATTCCTTGGGAAACAGGAGATGATATTAGTTTAAATTCAATAATATATAGTATTAAAAAGGAAAATAGAGAAATTGAAGAGATATCAATAATTGATAAAGATTTCACAATAATTGCCCATACTAATCCCGAAAATATTTTGAATAAATTTATTCTACCAGAGGAAGCACCTTTTAACTTAAGAAGTTTGGGACTTACTGTGAAAGATAATAAAGTTTTTATTTTTAAACCAAGCTTGAGTACATTGGGTGATACTTTAGGTTACGTATATGTTACTTTAACACCTCGCTCTTTGCAAGAAGGGAAAGACTCCTTAAGAAGAGTCCTATTTCTTTTTGTGGTAGCTCTTTCTGCCTTGTTTTTATTTCTTTCCGCAGTTCTTTTGTTTTTGTCTACACCTGAGCAGAGAAAAAAGCTAATTTTTGAACCAAGCTATAGAGATTTTCTTTCTTCGCATATTCCAGAATCTGGCGGATATAGACCTGAAAATTGGCTTTTGTATACTTTTTTTGAAAAGGGTGAAATTCCTAATATTTTCTATAGGGTTTTTAAAGTTTCACCTGAAAAATGGGGCATTTTTAGTTTTCAAGTAATTAGTGGTGGTTATACTTGGTCTGTTTTGTTTCCCTTTATAAATTCCTATTTTGACAAATTTCTTTTTACTGAGGAAGATCCTTTTGTGATAATTAAGGGTTTGCATGATGAATTTTCTAAAGTGATGTTAAATGAAGGAATTGTTGAAGGTGCTCTTTTATTTTTTGATGAAAGTAAAAAGAAAATAAGCGGTGCTTCTTTTGGTGATCATATACTTTATGTAAAAAGAAATAATGAGTTTTTGCCTGTTTTTGAACCGGCAAGATTCTATGATTTCTCAAATAGAAGATCTGAAGTTAGATACTTTGAGACAGATTTTCATGATTTATTTATTTTAATAACTGGAAATTTTTATAGATGGCAAAAGTATAGTGAGTTAATGTTTAAGATAAATGAGATAAAAAACGAAGATGATATAAAAATAATGATTGAGAATTTGAGATTCCTTTACAGGGATAGTAAGATAAAAGAAGGTATTTTACTTTTATTCTTAAACAAGATAAAGGAGGTGGAGTGATGGTTTTAATTTTTTTATTATCACAAACAATTTCAACACTTATAGGGGGAGATTACATAAAATCTTTTCATTCTGGGAACTACATTTATGCTGTTTCACAAAGAGGAGTAGCAGTTATAAATGTTTCAAATCCCTCTGACCCCTATACTGAATTTGATGTTTCAACAAAAGGTATCTCAATGGATCTTGCTGTGTCAGGTAATAACCTTTACATCCTTGATTCTCAGGAGGGAGTAATAGTTTATTCAATTAAAGATAGAGAGAGAAAGAATGTAATAAAGGTTCAAAATGCAACTTCCATAATATCAATTCCTCCTTATGTTTACGTAGGAACAAATGACGGTTTTATTGAAATTTATGAAATAGAAAATTACGATTTAAAAAATAAAGGAAAGATTAAACTAAAGGGTCCCTTAAGTACAATAAGAATTGCACCTCAGGGGTTAACGGCACTTTTATACGATTCGGTTTTAGTTCAAATAAAGTTTTTAAAAGGTGGAAACATAACTGTAGGTGAAGAGTATATTTTCTCTTCAAAGATTAACAGTTTCTTGATTCTTGATACTCTTATTCTATTTGGCAAAAAAGAGGGTGGTTTCTACTTAGGAAAATTTTCAAAACCTTTCATAGAAGTTTTAAGTGAGGTTATACCTAATTATGTTATAACTGGATTACAGATTTTTGGCTCACAGGTTTTTGTTGGTACTGAGGATGGAAGACTATATTTATTAAGTTATCCTGATTTATCAACCATAGCATCAGCTCAACTTGTTGGTCAAATAAACGATTTTGTGGCTATTGGTAATATTTTAATAGCTCTTGTTGGAAGAGCAGGAATTTCTGTTTTAAGATTACCCGAACTTGAGGAGATTAAAACATTAGGTGGTTTTGGTTCGTTGATCTCCGCAAATATATTTACAAAAGAAATACTCTATGTTCTTGATCCGCTTTTAGGTGTAAGGTTTATTTCCTTTTTTTCACCCCAGGATCCACAGAAGGAAGATGAAATGGATTTATTCGGTACCTTTGTTAAGATTTTTAGATTTAAAGATATGATTATTGCGGCGATAAGAGAAGGAAGTATCTGGCTTTTAAATGCTGAAAAGATTAATGAGGTAAAGGGATTTTTACCTATTGATGGTTTAGTAAATGATATCGCTTTTATTGATAACAGAATTTTTATTGCCACTGATAAGGGTATAATAGGCTTTGAATATATAAAAAATAAGTTAGAGAAAGTTTTTGATATAAAAACAGATTTAAACGTATTTGGTTTAGTACAGGTTGATAAAAAGTTAGTTGCACTAAAGGAAAATGGGATTTTTATTTATGACTATGATGGAAAAATTATTGAACATAACATGGATGTTATACCTTACCTATATGCACTAAGAGCAAAAGAAGTTTTTCTATGTGATTTGAGAGGAAAAATTTATAAATTTGAAGAAGCACTACAGAAACTTTCATATTTATTTTCCATAAAACCGCCTTTTACCGATTTAGCTGTTGGTAAAAATGAAATTTATATAGCTGATGGAACAAACAAAGTTAGAGTTTATTCAATCTCTGGTAAGAATCTAAAATTTGATTTTGAATTACCTGAGCCTGTATATAGATTGAGACTGAAATACCCTTATCTTTTCATTTTCGGTGAATCAGATAGAATTTTTGTTTATAATGTAAGTAAAGATGTACCCGAATTAACTAACAGTATTAGAACAAAAAGAAAAATAAACTCCTTAGATTTTTCTGAGTCCGGTATTTATGTGGGAGAGGATAGACTAATTGAAACCTATAGATTTTATAGATTTGAAACACCTACAGAAGTTTCTTACTTTTTAACCTATGGTGAACTTTATAGGGCGTTACCTATGAAAGAAGAGAATGTTATCTATATTGCAGCAGGCTCGTCCGGTTTAATTGGACTTGATGTATCAAATATTTATTCTCCTGAAATTAGTTTTCAGCATGCCCCCCTCTCAGGAGCCACCTATGATGTCCTTTTGTCTCAAAGATTCCTTATAACAGCAAATTTAGAGGGTGGCATAGAAGTTTTTGAGCTTCTTTCAGGAAAAAAACCAAAATTCTTTACTAGAATAAAGGGAGATGTGCTTTCAATTGATGTTTTAAATAACACATTTTTAGTTTCAGGAGATAGGAACGGTGTTATTAAAATTTATGATATGAGAGCCGGTGTTTTTTCTCAGATTTCAGAATTTTCGGGGTTTAATTTTCCTATTTTAGATCTTGAATCGTCAGGAAATTACCTCTATGCCTCCTTTGGTGATGAGGGAATAGGAATAATTGATTTAACTGTTCCTCATTTTCCAAGGGTAAAGAAGATATTAAAACCAAGATTTCCCGTTTTTAGGATAAGGGTTTTGGGAGACAGAGTTTTTGCTATTTGTGGTGCCTATGGTATAATTGAATATAAACTAAGGGAAGATGGAGATTTAATTTACTTAAACCATATAGATACACCAGGTAATGCTCAGGATGTGAATGAGATGGATAGTTATTATTTAATTTCAGATACTTATGGTTTAGAAATATATAAAAGGAGGTAAAAATGAGACCTAATGTTAGAAGGCTTTTAATAGCTTTATCTTTGGCAGGTATAGCTGCCCTTTTACTTATAAGCTACATTCAAGATGTTGAGAGAAAGACTTTAATGAAAGGAGCGCCAGAAAGGATTCTCGTTGCAAAAAAAGATATAAGTGCAAGAACAATAATAACTGAGGATCTCGTTGAGTATAAGGAAATTCCAAAGCCTTTCATAGAACCTTTAGCCGTGTCAAATATAGAAGAAATAATAGGTATGGTAGCAATAACAGATATAAGAAAAGGTGAACAGATAACAAAAAATTTACTTTTACCTACTCAAACTTGGACAGTTCTTTCATCCTTTGTACCTGAAGGATATAGAGCTTTAACAATACATGTTGATGAAGTTTCAGGTGTTGGTGGTTTAATATTACCAGGAGATGAAGTAGACGTTGTTGCGACTTTTTCACTTGAAGATTTAAGGAGATATGTTCCTGAAGAGGAACTCCAAAGGTATTTGAGAAGTCCACAGCTTTACAGAGCAAGAGGTCCTGCTGCAGCTTTTGCAACTATTACTTATAAGGGTATGAGAATTCTTGCTGTTGGAAAGTCTCTTCTTGCACTTCCACCAACTGTTACAGAGAAAAAAGCTTTTATGGGTATGCCTGAAATTACAGAGACAGAAAGAGTTTCCTCAGTTACACTTGCTGTTCCAAGAGAGATTGTAAAGGAACTTTCCCTACTTGAGAAAATTTCTGATATTAGATTGGTATTAAGGTCCATAAGAGAAATAAAAATCCCAGGTGAGGATACAATTATAGAAAAACCCTTAACTGTATTTGATATACTTGAGAAGTATAATCCAAGGCCAAAACCCCAAAAAGTTAGAAGAGCCACCCCTAAAGAGCCTGTTTCACCATTTTCCTATATAAATATTTATAAAAGGACAGAATTGGAACAAGTTAAATTAAAAGGTAGTGAAGTGGTTGAGCAAAAACCATGGGGTGAAGCTGAAACAGAGAGAAAGCCAGAAAAATTGATGGAAACATTTATGAGTACTTATATGAAAGGATTTGAGAACCTTCTAAGACAACAAGGAGTAAACATACCGGGAAATTTACCCTGTGATACCTGTTTTTAAGTTTGTATATCTATTCTGATCTGAAAATACGAGTATTATTTTATCTATATAAGTTAGTTGATTCATTTGAAAGTTTTGTAAAAAGAAGAGAAAAAAAAGAAGCTTTTTTAAGTTTTTTATCTTTTATATCGTTAAGATTTTTCTTTGAAACTCTCTTGGAATCTGCACACGCTGTTGAGAATAAATTTGACTTTATCTTACATTTTTACCTTTTTTTTATAGCCCTTTTTATAATTATATACCTTTACTTGAGAATTTTTTTTGACAAAGAACTTGTATTTAAACTTATCTGTTATGGTTTTTCTATTATTATCTTGCCACCTTTTGTTGATTACCTAATTTCAGGGGGAAAAGGTTTTGTGTTAAGTTATCTAAGTGATACGTCTCAAATTCTTCCAATTTATTTTTCTCTTTTTACTTCTCCATTTAGTCAGACCTTTGGTGCAACTCCTGGAATAAAATTAGAGGTTTTTATAATAGATCTTTTGTTATCAATTTATTTATTTTTTAAATTAAAAGGGGCAAAGAGGATATTTTTACCTCTTTTTAGTTTTTTTATTTTTCCTTTTTTACCTCTTCTTCTTAGTTCGATTTTCGCCATCGAGGAACTTTACTTTTATTCCCTTGTTACCCCTATTTTTATTGCTAAACCGACTATACCAAATATGTTTTTTGTTATAATAATTATTTTATTGAGCCCCTTTGCCTTTAAAGAATACTTTCCCAAAAGAGTTAACATTTTATCCTTTTTCTATTCTTTTATTACCCTTTTTGTGATTATTTTGTATTCCATTAAAATTAGCGAGATCTTTCCAAGATTTCTGTTTTTGCCAGGAAATATCCTATATATTATTTTACATTCTTTTTCAGTATTTTTTCTGTATACTTCCTTTGAAAAAAGTAAATTTTTTATTTTGCCTTTTGTTCTTTCTTTTTTATGCATTTCAATCCAGTCCTCAGCTACTATTGTAGCTTTCTTTGTTTTTAGTCTTTGCTTTTACGTCTATAGGAAATTCTCTTTTTTTTATAATTTTTTATTTTTCATATACTCGATTATTATGGGACTAACTTTTTTTGCTCTTGGAAGTAAAATACCTTTTCCTGATTTTAAGAATCATTTATTCAGATTTTCTTCTGAAATTTTTAAAAATGAGAAAAAATATTTGAAAGCAATAAATGTTTTATCAAAAGTAGACAAAAAGGAGTTTTACGATTATTTTGCACTTTCCGAATTATCTTTATTAAACGGAGATTTAAAAGATTTTGATATTTTTCTTGAAATTTCCCAAATTAAATATATTTCAGCTCCTCCTCATTATAAATCAATAGATCAGAGAGTAAACTTTTGGAAATTAGAAAAAGAAAGGATTTTAATGGGAAAGGACTTTTCACTTTTATTCACTATTACACTTTCTGTTCTGAATCCAAGAGTTGAAAGTGAAGAAATTCTTCATTTTCTATATGATATAAAGGACTCTCTGAATGAACAAAAAAAAGAAATGCTAAAAAAATTTCTAAACCTTTATGGCTTTTTTTAGTTTTTCACACAACCCTTGACATAAAAAATTCTTTGTAGTATAATTTAATAGAAAGTTTAAGAAAAGGGGAATCCCAATGAAAAAAAAATTATTAATAAACGAAAGGGGTGAGGCCGCAATTGAGTATGCGGTCTTAATTGGTATCTTTGGTTTTCTTGGCATTTTTCTTTTAAACTATGCACTTTTTATTTTAGGTTCAGATTTTATCTATAAATGGTATAAAGTTTTTTGGAAATTAAAACCATGAAAATTTTAAAAAACGAAGAAGGTGCTGTAGTTGTTGAGTATGCAATGATTATAGGACTTATTGCTCTCTCAGCTTATTTTTTTTGGAAGATCTTGGGTTTTGTTTTACGATTTGTTGTGATGAGACTTTTATATAATCTTTTATGGTAAAAAGGAGAAAAGTATGACCAAAAGGAAAAAGGGCCAAGTTATGGTAGAAGCGGTAATAGGTATGGCAGTTTTTCTAATGCTTACCCTTGGAGCTATTGAAACAGCAAGGTTTGCTTTAAGAAGGATTCAAGTTACCTATGCTTCCTTCCAAGCAAATAGAGTAGCAATAGTAAACAAGGGAGATACAACGGCAGTACGTAAGGCTCTTAACGAAATATCTAATCATATAAAAGATGCTAAAATCAAATTAAAGGATGAGGGTGAAGAATTTTCTCTTTCAGTGAAGAAAACCTTTCGACCTTTAATAAGATTTTTTAAAGTAGATTCTATTGTTTTGGGGGGCTATTCAAGATTACCAAAGGGTAATTTTCAGAACAAGGAATTTCCATATAAATATAAGGGATACAGCAACTACTATCCTGCCTTATGGAATACTTCAAATATGGAAGATGAAAGAGAGGCAGGAATTTTAACTTATGACAGATATCTAAGAGCCTTTATAAGGTGTGAAGATAATAGATATGAGGCTTGGAAACCTGGTTGGGGTCCATTTGGTGAATATGGTGGTGGTGGAGAGGCAGAAATTAGGGTTGGTGGAAAGGATGAACCAAATGATCCTTTTCATCTTGGTGGTTGGTATCCTCCTTATGGTATTTTAAGGAATAGTGGTCCAGAAAAAAATAGAACTGGAAACCAGGCGCTTATTGATCAGTATTATTTTATAGAGGCAATGTTATTTGGTTATTCCTCTTTCCCATTTTTAACTTTAATTCCTGAAAATAAGCCATACTGGTCAAGAGCGATTACCGGGTTTGGTCACGGAAATAACATAAACAAAGGAAGTGATGCTCATCCCTATAGAGCTGATTTTTTAGAATATCTTAATTCACAAGGTTTTGCAATACCCTTTTGGTTTGGTTTTTGGCCAAGGTATGAGGCTCTTTGGTGGATACCTGTTGATTGTGCAGATCTTGTCACAGGTATATACTATATAGGGATGGGTAACCAGTGGTTTTCTGATCCATGGAGTGAGTATTACAAAAATGAAGATAACTATATTTCGGGTTGGGGAACTGCTTATGCTGATGCATGTTGGAATCCTATAAAAACACCCTGGGGCTGCATACCTGGGGCTGGTGTTGGGGATAATTTTCAATTTACTCTCTTTAATGGATGGTATGCTAATTACATAGGTAATCGTGAACCTTGGGACTGGAAAGGTACAAGAAGACTTTATGATGCTGCTTTTTATGTTTCAACCTTTAATGAGGTTGAATGGATTTACCTTGTTGAAGGCTTTTTGGGAGTTGACCACCCTAATCATGGTAATTCTTTACCCTTTAAGGATGACCTGAGAGGTTGGGGAACAAAATGGGATTGTTTGTGGTATGAAAGTCCCTGGGATGAATGGGATGGTAAGGAAAAACAATAAAAGGGGGTAATTATGAAAAGAACAAGGGGAGCGGTTTTAGTATTTGGGATATTTTTTATGCTTATAATTTTTGCTGTGATGGGTTATTTTTATGAGATGGGTAGGTTGACCTTGGCTAAGATACGTGCACAGAATGCTGCAGATGCTTCAGCAATGGGTGCTCAGACTGTTTTATCAAATTTAAGGAATACTGCCACAACACACTACATGGTAGCTGATATATTCAGAAGAATAGCAGTTACAACCACTCATAGAAATTTTCCACTCAGTATGCCCTGGCTATTTTCTTATTTAACTTTTTATTCTTGGTACAAAAAAGATTTATTTGTAAATAATCTTCCTGATGATACTGTTTCTACTCTTGTTAAACTTTATCACTTTATGTTTCACATTCAAGATTTTGCTGTTACAAGGATGCTAGCTGCTTATGATTCAAAGATATTTTTCAGAGATTTTATAAAAGAGGAGGCAGAGAATGAGTTTTCGAGAACACGTAATATTATGAGGTATGTATCTTTTGTTCTCGGTTATTTAAATCTATATATGGATAATCAGTTAGAGGGTAATGAATTGGGATTTGTTAGATTGAGATTTGACAAAGAGGGTCCAGATTGGGCCCCAGAGGGTTTAAAGGTAGATTACGGTGAGGAAGTTAACGGGCCTCACCCCCATAGGAGGATAAGAAACAAAAATGATGAAATTGAGATTAATAAAAAACTTGCAAGAGCCTATAGTGAAGCCTATGTTTTGGTTCCACCTTCAAATTTTCTCATGAGGACGTTTTTTTCAAGAAATTGGGGAAAGATAGGAGCAATTAGGGAACCTTTTAGTTTTATTGAAGGGATGTATCTCCCTGTAAGAACAGATGCTGCAGCTGGTCCTAAGGAATTTTATATAAGGATAGGATTACCAACTTCTATTCCAATTATAGGAAATCTTAGTGAAGATGGTTATTGGAGTTTTCCTCAGTTAATTCCGACTATAAAGGTTGAAGGACAAAATCCAATTGAGGGACAGTGGCCTTATCATTAAAAGGGGGTAAAGATGAAAAAATTAAAAAATTTTAAAAAAGGGACTTTTTTAGTAGAACTTGCAATAATTTTACCGATTCTACTTCTCCTTATTGCGTGGATATATATGTTAGGTTACATATTACATAAGAAACAGGTTGTGACTATCGCAGCAAGAGCAGGAGCTCAATATGCTGTAACTCCTGATCCTGTTTACGGAAACCAGATGGCTACAATGGGAGTTTGGATACCTCTTTCAGGTGGAAAAGGACAGAAAGTAAGGGAGATAGTTAAAGATGTTTTAAGAAGAAACGGATTAAATCCAGATAAGGCTAGTATCAGTATTAATTGGTTTTCATTACCATTTACACTTAAAGAGGAAAATGTTCAGAATCCAGGAGATAGGGGAAGAGCAACAGTTCATGCTCTTTACACTGATATGCTAGGTGGAGACAACTGTGACACAAGATGCCACTCAATGTTGGTAAGGCAGGAACTTGAAAATGAATTTGATCGGAATGAGAGATACAGATACACCAAGTATAGGATAAGTTCAGACATCTGGATAGTTAATGTAAAAGTTGAATATCCAGTAGGTGCACCATTACTTAATTTGATTAATCCAATTTTTAAGGCAGCAGGATTTAAAGGTGATTTAAAAGAAAGAAAAGTAGTTGCAAATTGTGCTTTTCCTGCTCCAATGCCTCTTGTTCATGTAATTGGTAAAACACCCCCTCTTTATAAAGCAGTTTTTGATGTTTCAACATACTTTAAGTAAAATAATATTATGAATATGAAAAAGATATTATTAACTATCTTAATTTTGGTTATGGGTTGTAAATTTAATAATCCCTTTTATCCAAAAGCTCAAATAGTAGTTACAAGTAACCTTCAAACTATAACACTAATTTACGAGATAACACCTGGTCAGTTAAAGTTAACATATCCTTTACTTCAGGTTACTTTTAAAGAAACATATGGGGGAACCTATGGGATTATTGACTCTGCAAGTGTAGATTATTACTATCCTGGTGATGACCCGGTTAGAGACTCTATTGTTGAAGAATTACCAGAGTATACATTTGGTATCTCTCTTTATATTCCACCAGATGGAGAGGAAACAGCAAGGATTGACTTAGTAACTGGAGATGTTGAGAATCTTTTTGCACCGGATAAAGGTAATTTTGAAGGACCAGTGAATGCAGTTTTAACTTTCTATGTAAGGGATGGGAATAATTATAAATTTAAAATTAATTTAACAGTTACCCTACAAAGGGTTTTACCTGGTTAAAAACTTATGGGGTCCAAATCCCCACAAAATAAAAGGGAGGTAAAGTATGAGAATTTTAAGATGTGAAAAAGGAGCAACAGCAGTAGAGTATGCAATGATAATAGGGCTAATAGCCCTTTTTGCTTTTGCAGCTTACAGGGCTCTTGGTAAGCAGGTTCAAAGGATCATTAGTGAAATGTGGAGACAGATGCAACAGGCAAGTGCTGGTCCTGAATAGAGTAAATGTGCCTCCTGATACCTTCATCTTAAATTTTAAAAGGGTTCAAACCCCTTAATTTCTTATATTTAATGATGAAATTTTTTGATTTTTTGAAAGAGGAAAGAGGCGGATCAAGTGTAGAGTATGGATTCATTATGGGGGTATCAGGACTTTCCCTTTTTTATTCCTATCTGGCTAAAAAGGTTGAGGAGATTATAAATGAAATGACTAGAATGTTTTTTTATATATATCCAGGACCTCCTTAATTTAAAAGGAGTTTAAATTATGAAAAAAATTTTAAAGGATCAAAAGGGAGCTACTGCAGTTGAGTATGCAATGATTATAGGTCTTATAGCTCTTTTTGCTTTTGCAGCCTATAGAGCTTTGGGGAAACAGGTTCAGAGGATAATAGCATTGATGTGGAGATTGATGCAAGAGGCAACTCCAGGTCCAGAATGAAAGAATTACTATTTAATGAGAAAGGTGCATCTGCTGTTGAGTATGCAATACTAATTGGTTTAATTTCTCTTTATGCATTTGCAGCCTACAGAGCACTTAGTAGGGTTACTTATAAGGTTATAGAAAATATGTGGAATCAGATTACAAAAGCTGGGGGTTAGAATTATGAGGAGATTAATTTATAATGAAAAAGGAGCTACCGCTGTTGAATATGCAATGATAATAGGGCTTATAGCCCTTTTTGCCTTTGCTGCATATAAAGCTCTCGGAAGAGAAGTACATAAAATAATTGTGTGGATGAGATATAAACTGATGACTGTTCAGGCAGGCCCTGAATGATTCAAGAAATTATTAAGTTTCAAATTGTAGGATTAGCAACTTTTATTTCTGTTTACACAGATTTAAGGTACGGTAAAATTTTTAATAAAGTAACTTTTCCACTTTTCTTTTCAGGTTTTGTATATAATTTTATTTTTAATAAGTTTGAGGGTTTTGTAAGCTCTTTAATTGGTGCTTTTTTTGCTTTTGCTTTTTTTTATATTTTTTTTCAACTAGGTGGTGTCGGAGGAGGGGACGTTAAATTACTCACAGGTATTGGATCCTGGTTAGGTTACCCTTTAATTTTATGGGTTATATTTTTAACTTCAATAGCTGGTCTTTTAATATCTTTAGTTTATTCTTTTTTAAAAAGAAGCACTTTTATGGTTCTAAAGGGAATCGTTAAGGAAGGAAAAGAGGGTTTTAAAAATGTTCTTAATTCCTTTTTTATAAAAAGTAACTGCTTCTATAATAAAGAAAAAAGTTTTAGATTGCATATCCCCTATTCTTTAGCTATAGCGTTAGGTACCTTCCTTGGAATTTTAATAGATTTAATAAAATGAAATTTAAAAGGAGTTCAATTCTCTCTTACATTTATTTTCTTTAATTATGTTTAAATTTTTACTCTTTACTTTCATATCAAATGGAGAGTTTAATAAAATTTATGTTCCACCAAAAGATCTTTTAAAACCTTGTGTAAAGTATGCTCCATCCTATATAAGTGAAAATATCTATCATGAATTCGGAATGAACGCTGATGTTTTAAATGGGGACTTTGGTTTTCCAAGATTAATCTCTGATTTTGAGCTTTCTATTCCAGGTAAAAATGCCATTGAAAAGATTTATAATTTCTTAGGACAAAAAGGCTATCTTTTAGGAATAGATCCTAAAAATCTTTCTCTTTGAGAGGTTAAAGAAGATGAGGTAGGCAACACTCATGTAAGCTTTGAAGAAGTTATAAACGGTATAAGGGTTGAAAATTCTTTTGTCGGAATTCATGTGAACAGAAGAGGAAATATATATTATGTTTCCTCATATTATTTTCCCTACGATGGTTCCCCTCTTTTAACAGAGCCAAACATTAAAGAAGGAGAAGTTTTAGGTATTATATACAGAGATTTAGACTTAAGAAGTGAACCTAGAGACTTAAAGGTTGAGCTTGTTTACTATCCTTACGAAAGTTCACTCATTCTTGCCTATAAAGTGAGATTTTTCTCAGAGGTGCCACTTGGAGATTTTATTTATTATGTTGATGCAATAAGGGGTTCAATCATTGAAAGGAGAAATGAGTTAAAAACAGTTTCAGGTTATGTTCATGGTTGGTGTTTTCCTAGTACAGGTGCTGATGCTCTTCAGAAATATCCTATGGCAAATCAGTATGTGTATATTGGAAGTTCTACAGCAACAACAAATGCAAGTGGATACTACTCAAGTTCAGCATCTGGAAGCATAACAGCCTACCTTGAAGGTCCCTATGTAAAAGTTCTTATTGATGATAATCCACCTGGAAGAGCAGTTTTTACTTCTCAAGGAGTTACATACACTCTGCAAAGTGTATCCTATGCATGGGACAATACAAGTACAGCAACTGGTTTAACAGGTGATGATCAAACACTGCAGTTTTCTCTTCCTTTTTCATTCCCCTTTTATGGGAAAAATTATAACTCTATTTATATATGCACAAATGGATTTATGAGCTTTACTTCCAATTCAAACAAATACACTCCTGATCAGATTCCTAACTCAAATGCTCCTAATGCTCTTATAGCTCCTTTCTGGAGGGATCTTAATCCTGCTGCTGGTGGAGGGTCAATAACTTATTATTCTGGATCAGACAAGTTTGTAGTTACATGGGATAACATTAAAAATTATGGTAATACAAACAGACAAAGCTTTCAAGTAGTTTTATATCCTAATGGTACAATTGAATTTAGATATAAGTCTATAACCAACGATTACACAACAGCAAGAGGAATTGAGAATGAAGGTGGAACAGTTGGAGTAACGGTTCCTACCCCATCGAATAACAGTGCCTATAGATTGATACCTCAACAGGGTAGTAGTGGAAGTGAGGTATCCTGGGAATGGAAGTACCCCTCAGATGAGTCAACAGAAGGAAAGCATACTACAGAGGTTATGGTTTTCTACCATGTAAATAAGATCCATGACTTTTTCAAGGGTAACTTTGGATTTACAGGAATGGATTATCAGATTCAAGCAACTGTTTACTCTCATTCAGTAGATAGAAACTATCAGGGTGCTAATGCTTACTATTACAATGGAACCATGCATTTTGGTAGAGGTAATTCAAGTTATCAGATTCAGAATCTGGCAAGATCTGCTGATGTAATTTATCATGAATACAATCATGGTGTTGTTGACAAGGTTTACGCGAATGCTGGTGGATTACCATATAGAGATCAGCCTGGTGCTATGAATGAAGCTTGGGCAGATTATTGGGCATGTACCCAATTTGGAGATCCAGTTATGGGTGAATGGGTTATGCCCTCCCAATATCAAAGAAACCTTCAAAATGACTACAAGTATCCGGATCATTATGTGGGTCAAGTTCACGATGATTCAAGAATATATTCTGGGGCTCTTTGGGATTTTAGGACTTATACAGATAAGACAACAGCTGACCGAGTGACATGGAGAGCCTATGCATATTATCCTAAGGACTTTTTAGCTGGAAGAAATGCAATGATACAAGCTGATAAGGATCTTTATAATGGTGCAAATGAAAGTAAGATAATTCAGGCTTTTGCAAGACATGGAATAGGCGGATCTAATGCAAGATACAACATGAGACAGGTGAGTTATTCATGGATTACAACAACAACACCAACAGGAATAACTGGAGATGATCAAACAATAAGATTTACCTTACCTTTCAATTTTACCTTTTTTGGTTCTAACTACAATTCAGTATATGTCTGTAGTAACGGATGGCTTTCTTTTACATCTAATTCAACGACCTATACTCCTCAACAGATGCCAAATTCAACAGCACCAAACGCTGTAATTGCACCTTATTGGAGAGATCTTTATCCACCTGATACAACTCAAGGTGCAAAAATAACATATGCTTCAAATTCTTCTTATTTTGCTGTAACGTGGTACAGAATTAAAAATTACTCTAATAATAACAAACAGACTTTCCAGGTTATTCTTTATAGCAACGGGACAATAAGATTTAATTATCAGAGTGTAACTGATGAATATGTTACAGCAGTTGGTATTGAAGATGCGAATGGTGCTGTAGCTCATCTTTACGCCTATGGAAGTGGAAGTGTTCTCCCAAGAAGTAATACCTCCATTGAGTTTGTTCCCGTACAGTCTTCATTTAACGTATTTGGTCTTAAAAATGATAACGGAGTTAAATTTATAGGTAATATAAAATCTCAGGAACTACTGAATGACCAAAATCTTTTGATAAATATTTACGATATTACAGGTAGGAAACTTACAGGTTCAGAGTTAAAAACCTTTAAAAAATACGGGACAGGAGTATATTTCATTGTGCCTATTGATAATAAGGAAAAAAATAAGATAATTATAATAAAATAAGTAAAATGAATGGGTTCAAATCCCAAATTAAAGTAGTTATATAGGAGGTATAGGATATGAAAAGGATACTAACAGGGGGATTAGTACTAATATTTTTACTAAGTGGTTGTAAAAAAACTGACCATCTTAATAATGAACCTGGTATAAGATTTGCTACTGCTCAAGAAATCCAGAATATGGGTGGATATGCTATAAATGAAGCGGATTTTGAAAGAGTAATAAAGACTATGGCAAGTGATGAGAAATTTTTAAATGAAATGAAAACACTTTCTGGTGGTGGACTTGAATTTCCTCTTCCTTGTGATAAACTTATAGGATATATTGAGGAACTTGTAGGTGTAGATCTTTCTAATGTAAGTTGTAAGGCAAGAGGGAAATTTATGTATAAACCTAAGATCGACCTATGGGTAGCCGGTAATCTAGCATATGCTATCAGTCTTGGTGGGTACATCGGAGCTGCTGGATACGCAGGATTCTCAGGTTCTATAGCTGGAGCTGATGTCCTTGGTGTTCTGAGCATAGTTTATATTAATAATCACCTTGATACAATTATGATGAGTTATGAGTATGGTGACGAAGATAAGCATGTTGCCTTTAACGCAGGTTTCGTAATCTGGACAAGTGAGACAGGAGGAGTTACTATTAATATTACAACAGACCATGAATTTTCTAATGGGGCTTTTGGCTGGAATCCAGTTTTAACAGCTTCCTACCAGTTTTAATTAATTTTTTAAAGTAAAATAAAATATTTAAAGGGGGGTTAAATCCCCCCCTTTTTATTTAAAAATGTTCATTTTTTATCTAATATTTTATTTTTTAATAGAAGAGAGAGGTTATGTTAGAAGTTGGATACCAGTCACTAAAGGTGATTCTCTATTTCTCTTTTATACTTTAGATAAAGATTATAACAATTTTGCTGAGGAAATAAAATTATTTAAATTTGACATTAAAAAGAAAAATGGTAAGATTCACAAAATATTTAGTTATGATAAAGGAATTGGAGATATAAAATTTAAAAAAATAAAAAATGATTTTATATTGTATTTTCCTCTTTATGATTATTTGGGAGATAAGAAAACAAGAAAGTTAAAAAAAATTTTTTATTTTAGACGTAATAAAATTAAAAAAACTTTTGAAGTTGATGGTAAAAATATTTTTTTCTATAGGTTTGATTTTTATGATACCACAATAGAAAATAGTTTTTTACTTGATCTTAGGGGAAAAATTTTCATCACAAAAAATGGTGAAAAAAAAGAAATCACAAACGGTGTTTACCCATTAATTTTCTATTCAAATATTTTTTTTCTTCATGGATCTGAAGATGGTAAAATTAATTCCCTTTTTAAAATAAATAAAGATGGAAAAAAAGATCTTTTTTTTAACAAGGAGCCTGTTCTTGAAATGGATAAGGAAAACCGATTCATGTTTTTATTAACAGACAAAGATCAAGATCTTTTACCTGAAAAGGTTTACATTATTGATTCTCTTTTAAACTTAAACCTCCTTTTTGATTCTGATTATCATATAATAATTAAACCATCTTTTATAACTCTTTCAGATACCCTTTTTGTTTTATTGAGTCTTTCTGAAGAAATGATACCAGTAAAAATTCTTTTTTTAAAAGTAAAAGAAAATAAAGTACTTTTTAAGAAAGAAGTTTTATACAAAGGGGGTATAGAAGCTAAATGGTTATATTATCCCTATTTAATTTCGCTTCAAAAAGCTAACTTTTTATCCCGCTTTGAAATTATTTCAGTAAAATAACCTTATGTTTTTTGTTTCCATCTTTGATATACAATATTTTACTGACTTTAGAGTTTTTAACTATCCTTCCTGAAATGTCAATTAAACTGAATTTCATTTTTAATTTGAGAATATCCTCATGACTTGTTATAAAAGTTTTAATCATGTCATTTGTGGGTAGTTTCTCTTTTTCAACAATATCACTTGACCACTTTAAACCTGTAGAAATCTTATAAATTTTATATCCTCCAACATTCACATAAGCATTTATATACTCACCTACAATTCTTCTCTCTACGGTTATACCTCTTACCTCACCATCAAAAGTTTTGCTTTTTAATACTATACCTGATTTTGTAAAGAGCTTTATTTCAGCTAAACCCATTCCCGATGAAATAAAGATTGTATCACTTATTGCTTCTAAAGCTCCAGCTAAAAAATATAAAGGTTGAGTAAGATTTAATGAATCTACTTTTGGATTAGCTTCGTTAAGAAAATTAAGTTTATATATTCTGTATCTAGAAGGATAGATAGCTCTATGCATAAAACCCAAATTTTCTCCTTGAGCGTCACTCAAAGCAAAGATATAAAAACCAAGTCCCTTACCTTGAGTATTAAAGCTGTCAATCAAACTGAAGGTAGAAGTATAATGAGCTAAATAACACCAGAGTGGAGAACCACCACCCTGAGGAACACCTATCTGTGATGTGTAGAAGGTTCCACTTTCTCTGTCATAAAAAATACCAAAAGGAACATCAGTTGTAGTTCCTTGGGAGAAATCTACAAGTTTAAACTTTGAAATTACATTTCCATTATCATCCAAAGAAAAAACTGTATCTTTTTCTGAATTAACAACAAATATTAAATTATCACCTGTTTTAAAAGTTATGTCCTGAAAGGCTGTGGAATTAAAAGGAAGAGGAATTTCCTTTATTATTGCACCAAAAAAGGGCTTTGTTCTTGAATAAGTCTTTACTGTATCGTTTGTAGGATCAGGATCTCCAATTAAGTTTGTCCATCCTAAAACACGATAAGTTCTTTCAGTTTGACCTGTGAAGTTTGATAACTGGATTGTGTCCTTTCTTAGAGGGTTTATCGTAACATAACTACTATCCCTATACGCTCTTACTCCAGTCAAACTGTCTCTTATTTCGCATTTGACATAAAAACTCAAAATGTTGTTTGAAAAATTTTGAAACTCTATTTTTACAGGTGTAGGTATATTTGCTTCAAAATATTCAAGAGGAGACAAAATTTTGGTTGCTCCAACATCACCACCAAGTTTAGCAGAAACAACTATATAGTCAAGCATAAAGAATCCTGTATCCTGAGCTGGTTTATAGTAGGCAAAAGCTATTTTTATGCTGTCTGCATTTATAAAACTCTGTAAATCAACAGAGTCTCTCTGATTAACAAAAAGAGGCAAAACATTACCTCCATAAGTTTTTACTTGTATCCAATTGCTCCATGACCCTGTAAATGTTTTAATAACTATATCACCTCTTGAAAGCGAAACAGTATCTTTAAGAAAAGAGATGTTATAATGTAACTTAAGCTTTATAATATTTGAGGGAACATCAATTGATGGAGTAAATAAAGTATCGTAATAAAGTACATAGTTTGTATCGCATAAGATGTAGTAATTACCCTGTTGAGGAGGTTCTACAGGAAAATATTCGCCATACTGAGCTATCCTCCAAGTGCGTAATGTATTTCCACCATTTCCTACTCTCCATCCTGAAGGCAAGTTTCCTCCTTCAAATCCTTCATTCAAAAGAATTACAGAAATTATTAAAGAAGTTATCATATTTTTGCTTTTATTTTAAGGGATTGAACCTTATTTTATGTTTATAATTTTGTAAAAATTCTCTTTAGCTTTTTTTATATAAATTCCTTTAGTAGTTATCTTTGATTTTCTACCTGATGAATTAAAAAACGAGTTTTCTTCCTTTAAAAATGAAGGCAAATTCAAAAAACTAATCCTTTTTTCTTTTTTGTTTTCAATAAATGACAGATCATTTTCTTTTATAAATGTGATGTGAGGATTTATTATACTTATACCAAGTGGACCAAGAGAAGCATAAAGAAGACCATTTGAATAGAAAACACCTCTTGGATCACCAAAAAGAAGCTTGAAACTAATCTCAGTTGGACTGTAGGGATTTGAGATGCTGATTTTTCTTAGTCCATAACCTGTTCCATCAGCTACAATTAGTGTGTCAGGATGGATGAATTCTATATCGTTGGCAAAACCTGGTGTAGAAAAATTACTGTAAAACTGAGGATTTGAAATATTCGATATGTCCCATAATGAAATACCTCCAACCCAACCCTCAGCTACTGCGAGTCTATAACCACTTAATTTTATTGATTGTGAACTACCATAAGTGGGAAGAGAATTTAATAGCAAAATGTTTTGTGTGTCTTGGACATTAAAAATTTTTGTTCCAGCAAATCCATCAGCTAAAATAAGATAAAAGGGCGGATAAAAAAGAACATCTTCACTACTACCAGTTGTTTGAAAGTTTATTATTTCTCTCGGTTTTGTTGGATCACTTACACTTAAAATTGAAAAACCATAACCTGGTCCATTTGCACTATAAATAAAAGGATAATTTAGTGATATTGCCTTAACATAACCATTTACTGTGGTGTACCCAGTTTGTATCGGCGAGTAAATGTTTTTAATTTTATAAATTCTTAATCCTTCAATTCCATCAGCTACAAAAAGTATTGTGTCGTTATATACTTCCACATCAAAAGCACTCCCTGGTGTATTTATTGAGCTCAGATAATAAGGTTTTGCTTTGTTCTTAATATTTAAGAAGAAGACACCACCTGTTCCAGAGGACATAACAAGTATTGAATCAGATATAACTTTTGATCTATAAGTTATTTGCGGTGTTGAAAAGGTATCGAGGACTAAAAGAGTTGGATAGGAAAGAGTTATAAGACCAAGATCAAGGTCTGCAACGTATATATAAGAACCTATCTTTGTGAGTGAAAGGCAGTTTGAAAAGGAATAGTTATGATTTATTTCTGCCCCAGTTAGTATGTTATAGATTCCAACTCCTGAAAAACCAAGAGCTATAATAGAAAGGTTTGAAAATAGCTCAAAACTTTCACCAAACCCTAACGTTTTAAAACTGTATAGATGTTGTGGAAAAGAAGGATTCTGAATTTTATAGATTTTAAATGAGTCACCAGCTACTATAAAAAGAGAATCATTTCTTTTATAAATATCTCTAACGTAAGCTCTTGTCTTTAATCTACTATAGATCTGAGGATTTGTAGGATTTTGAAGATTTAAAATGTATATAGTATCTCCTGCAAGTGCAAATCCTAAATTTGAATATATTTTAATTTTATTTACAAATCCAGGTAAGGAATAGGTAAAAAGAGTTTCAGGTAAATCAGGAGTATCTAGTTTGAAAATCTTAATTTTTCCAGTTGATACACCATAACTGTAAGGATATAAATTTTCATAGGAATTGATCTTTTGGACACTATAATTTCCAAGAAATGTTGGATTTGAAAGATTTTCAATATTTAAAATTTTTAGACCAAACTCTCCTGCCAAAAATACAGTGTCACCTATAAAGTCAATATCAAATATTGAACCTTCTGCTGTTATCTCTTTTTTAAATTGAGGTATACCAGTTCCAAATCGAAAAGTTAGAACTGTTCCACCAGATAGAAGATGTAAAAGTGTGTCTTTTTTAATAATATATCTTGAATTACCAGCTGTCCAGTAAGATATTGGTGTAATGTTTATTATTAAAAAAGTTAATATTGTCATGAAATTAACCTCCCTTTGTTTTTCAATTTTAATTATAATATTTATACATCCTATCTTTTCAATTCAAAAACAGTGAAATTTTTATCACTATATATGAGAGTGATTTCTTTTTTTAATTTTAAAACTTTTGTTAAAAGAAATTTATTCTCAGTTAGTATGAATTCTGTTGGGTACTTTTTTATATAATTCATAGGATCAATCTCTAAATTCCAAAATTTAAAATGCTCTAAAAGAGTTGTATCAGGAACACTTAATCTCCCATCAACAGATATTTTGAAGTTTGGGAAAAGTATATATTGTATATATCCTCCTCTGTCAGAAGGACACAATATGTTTCCCTCTTTTTTATAATTTTTTATGAATTCAACTGCTTCAACAGGAAAAAAGTTTTTATCGATAATCACCTTTTCTTTTTCATTAATTATCTTTAATATTATAAAAATATTGATTAACAAAAATAAGATTTTAAGTATTTTATTATCAATTTTTTCAAATGTTATTTCAGGTTTTAAAATTTCATTCAAATAGGGAGAAATTACCGAAGCTGAAACAAGACCAAAAAGTGGTATGTTTCTTACGTGTTTTAAAGAAGAGTAAAAAAAAGAAATTAAAAGAAATGTATCAATTGCTTCTTTTTTTCGCGGAGATATAATAAAGAATATGATTATTAAAAAAATAGGAACTAAAAGTAAGGCTCTAACGTAGTAATCCTTAGCCCAAAAAGCAGAAATAAATATTGATTCCCACTCAGAAATATAGCTTTCCCAAATTTTTGACTTTTTAAAAAGTGCTTTTATAATATAGTCAAAGTAATCCAAGTGATAGGGATTGAAAATAATTATAAAAAAAATTCCTAAAAACGTGAAAAAAAATATTTTCTTTGTCTCATTTAATTTTCTCTTAAATAAAAAGTATAGAAAAAAAATAATAGAAATAACTATTGATGCCACAATTCCTGCGTGAAAAAAAGAAAAAAAGAATAAAATCAAAGGAAGAAATTCATATCGCTTTTTTTCAAAAGCTATTAGAGTCAATGCAGTTGAGATATAGGTAAAAATATGGGGTCTTAATACTGTGGTTCCCCAGTAAAGTAGTGAGAAAACCATAAAATAAATAATTAAAAAGTTTAAAACCATTTTGTTTTTCTCGTAGATCATAAAAATAACAAGAGAAAACAAAATTGTAAGCAAAATTATCTTTAAAATATATAAACCGATATTTCCAAAATTTTTATAAACAAGATAGAGTATGACTTCAAAAGCTAATGAATGAGCAATCCATTTTTCACTGGGTAAGTACGTATAAATGTTAGGTGGCAACTTTTTATTTTCAACAAAATACTTTCCATCCATCAGATACCAATAAAAGTCAGGACATATTGAAATTGGAGCTGCTTTATAAACTGAAAGAGTTAAGATAAGTAAAAGAAAAAGAAAACTACCCCTTAACTTCATTTAGAAATTCATTTTTGATCTCAAAATCTTTAAAATTACCCATCATCTTACTTGTAAAAAGTTTTGCACTCCTATTTTTTACTCCTCTTATTACCGTGCATAAATGTATTGCCTCAACTGTTATTCCAAGTCCTTTGGGCTCAATTTTCTGGTATAAAAAGCTAGCTATCTCCTCTGTCAATCTTTCTTGAACTTGTAATTTCTTTGAAAAAATTTCAACTATCCTTGGAATTTTTGAAAGTCCAATAATTTTCTTATCAGGTATAAAACCAATGTTAATTTTTCCGAAAAAAGGAATTAAATGATGTTCACATAAACTTGAAAAATCAATGTCCTTTACTATTATCATCTGATCAGTATTTGCATGAAATATGGCGTCTTTCACAATATCTTCAGGATCAATTCTATAACCTTCTGTTAGTTCCTTTAACATATTGAGAAATCTTTCAGGAGTTTTTAAAAGTCCATCCCTTTCCGGGTTTTCGCCTAAATATCTTAAAATTTCTCTCAAATAATTTTTAATTTTTTCTTCCATTCCTTGAAAAATTTTCTGATAAAAATTTATCATATTTCAATGAAAAAAATTTTACCTATACAATATGAGAAACTTTATATAGGAACAGCTGGAGTTCCTGAATCAGCAAAGGATAGTTCTACAGAATCAGGGATTATAAGAATAAATGAACTTAAATTAGACTCAATGGAGGTTGAATTTGTTAAGGGAGTAAAGATAAAAGAAGAGAGGGCAGCTAAAATAAAGGATCTTGCAAAGGAGACCAAGGTCTTCCTATCAGTTCATGCTCCTTACTTTATAAATTTAAATTCTAAGGAAAAACAAAAGTTTAGAAACAGTATAAAATACATTTACGATTCTGCAAAAATTGGATATTTGATGGGTGCCTATGAGATATGCTTTCATTCTGCCTATATGCATGATGAAAACTTGAAAACCGTCAGAAAAAAAGTAAAAGACGCCCTCTTAACAATTTTTGAAATGTTAGATAAAGAAAATATTAGAGTTAGACTTAGACCAGAAACTATGGGTAAACCTTCTCAGTATGCAGATTTAGTTGAATTACTTGAACTTTCCACTGAGTTTAAAGGTGAGGTAGAACCTTGTCTTGATTTTGCTCATCTCTACGCACGATCTCTTGGCAAAATAAATAGCTATGAAGAATTTATGAAGTTAGTAAATCATTATGAGGAAGCTCTCGGAAAGGATTCTTTAAAGAGGATGCATATACATATTTCAGGTATGGAGTATACTGAAAAGGGTGAAAAAAAACATCTTGTTTTTAAGGATTCAAAATTTAAGTTTAAAGAAGTATTAAAAGTTTTAAAAGAAAAAGATATTAAGGGATTTTTAATATGTGAAAGTCCCTCTCTTGAGGATGATGCCTTAATTTTGAAAAGAGAATACTTAAAAATTCTAAAAAAAGGTGATAGAACCAGTTTTTCTTAGTGCCGATTTATACGCTGAGTCAATATATTCTATACGAATTTCGGAAGGACTTTTATTTAAATTAAATGCTGATGAAAAATTTTCAAATTTCCCCCCAGGTTATTTACACCCATTTGTTTATGCTTTGATCTACCTTTTATGTTTGAAAAATAAAGATCTTTTTATTTTGGTTACTTATTTATTTAATTCTATTATTATGTTTTTTACAATTTTAATAATAAAAAAATTTTATGAAAAGTTTTTTAGTGAAAAGAGTAATTTTCCAATTTTTTTTCTAATTTTCTCTTTCCCCTTTTTTATAAATTTTTATCTTACTTTAAATTTTCCTTTATATACATTTCTCTTTTATCTTTCCTTATATTTTTCTGATGATGACAAGAAATTTTTTTTAATTTATCCTCTTTTGATCTTTTTAAGACCCGAAGGTTTAATTGTGGCAATTTTTTATTTTTTTTATAGACTCTTTACTTTAAAAAATTTTAAAGGTAATTTTATACCCATCATATCAGTTTTATTAATTTCAATTTTACCTTTTCTTTTAAATTACCTTTTAACAGGTTTTTTAACAACTACTGCTTTGAGAGCTCAATCTCTTTTTTTTAATTATGAATTAAGCCTTGCTATCATAAAGGGTTTTGAAACTTTTTTAAAACATTTTGCTGGAATTCTTTTAGGTTTTCCTCTTTTGAACATACAAGTGACTAATTATCTTTCAACTTTTATATATCCACCCTTTTTCTTACTTTTTATAATAATTTATATTTTTAAGGAGAAAAACCCTTTGCATTTTATATTTTTTTCAATTTTTATTTTGGTTTTTTTCATAAGTAGTTTCTCAATTTTCTCGGGCATACATTTTTCAAGACATATTGCCTTTTTATATCCTATACTTACTTTTTTTCTTTACAGAGGTATTAAATTAATTAGATTTAATTTTTTTCTTTTTTTATATTTCCTTTTTCTTGTTGGTCAATTTTTATTTTTTATTTTAAATATAAGAACTATTCTGAGCGTCACTTTAAAGATAAAAAATACAGTCATTAAGGCAGCTGAACTTGTTCCAAGAGGAGAGGAGGTAATTACATACAGTGACCCCTATTTCTTTTTTTACAATATGGAGAAATTAAAAGTTCGTATGCTTTCTCCTTCCTTCAATTTAGAGACTTCGAAAGAAATTAGAAACTTCATTGATAAAGAGAATACTAAAAGAATGCTTTTAAAATTTATAGAACATAAGTTAACTGGAGCGGAGTTTTATTTTGTTTCCTTTAAGGACCCTCTCAGGGAAGTTATACAGAAAATTTTTACTGATAGTATGTTTGTTAATGATAACTTTATTTTACTTAAGAGAAATTTTTTTATAAAATAATTTTATTAAAAAGGAGGGGAAAATTGTTCCGTGAAATATTTTTATATTTATCACAAAAGCAAAACCTTAAAAATTATGTTGAAAAGTTTCCTCCCTCTAAAAAGTTGGTTGAAAGGTTTGTAGCAGGTGAAACGCTATCAAGTGCTGTTAAAGTGATTAGGAATTTGAATGAACTTAATATGACCTGTACTGTAGATAAGTTAGGTGAAAGTTTAACTGACGAAGATAAAATTAAAGGTGTGGTAAAAGATTATAAAACGATACTAAAAGTTATAAAGGATGAAAATTTAAATTCTACAATTTCACTAAAACTTACCCATCTTGGTCTTATGATTTCAGATGATCTTGCCTATAAATCCCTAAGTGAGATACTTGAGTATGCAAAGGAATTGAACATTAGAGTGTGTATAGATATGGAAAATTCCCCATTCACACAAAGGACACTTGATATATACGAAAGAGCTTTTAATGAATTTGGAAATGTAGGTGTTGCTATTCAGAGTTATTTAAAAAGGACAATTTCTGATCTTGAGAGATTGTCTTTAATTGGAGCAGAGGTAAGAATTTGTAAGGGAGCTTATAAAGAACCGAAGGAGATTGCCTATCAAAGAAAAAAGGAAGTTGATGAGAATTTTAAAAGGGCACTTTTGATTTTATTTTCTAATAATTCTTTGAATAGAGGAACATACCCCTGTGTAGCAACACATGATGAAAAACTGATAAATTTTACTTTTGAACTTGTAAAGAAAAATAACATTCTGCCAGATAAATTTGAATTTCAAATGCTTTATGGTATAAGGAGAGACCTCCAGGAAAAAATTGTTAAAGCAGGTTATAGAGTTAGGATTTACGTTCCATTTGGTAGTGAGTGGTATGCCTATTTTATGAGAAGACTTGGCGAGCGTCCGGCTAACTTATTTTTTATTTTGAAAAATATATTTAAACCATGAATTTGTTTCTTTTTTCCTTTTATTTTTCAATTAACCTTTTATTTCCTCAGTCAAAACCTAATGAAGATCCAGGCATTGGTAGGGAATTTGTTTTTGTTTCAAAAATTAGTAAAGTTAAGCTATATTTTGGTTATTCTGAGATTGAAGTTTCCTCTGGAACAGAGATTTTTGTTAAGAATTATGAAGTTGGTATTTTTCATAAATTTTTACTAAATAAAACTTTTGTTTTCTCACTTTTCCCAGGGTGTGTCTATGCTATTAAGGAAAAGGAAAATTATAGAGAGGATGGCTTTTTTTACTCCCTTAATTTTTTAGTCACATTAAAGAAGGAAATGTTTCCTCTGCTAGGTTTTAAGGTCTTTTGGGATGGAGAAACTTTTTTAAATTTTTTAAAACTTGGGCTCTTTTTTGAATTTTGATGAAGAATTTAAAAAAAATTTTAAAAAAAATTTATTTTTTAACTTTTAAAATAAGACCTAAGAGAAGTTATATATCCTTTCCACTTAAAATCGAGGTGTACGATAAGTTAATAATTATTCATGATAAAAGTAATGAAGAAATAGAAAAATTTTTGTATAAGATTGGGTTAAAAAATTACATACTTTTCCGGGAGGAAAAAGAGAATGAAGATTTTTTTATAGAGAATTTAACAAAAAATTCATTAATTATATATTTGAGCAACTCTTCAAAAACCATATTTTTAAAATATCTTTCTAAGGATTTCCCTGTTATTGGAGCAAGAGGAGATTTAAAAGTAGTAATTCCAGGAAGAGATTATAAAAGTTTTTTTGAAAATTTTAAAAAGATTTTATCTTATAATTAATATTTGGGACTGAAATGAAAAGTAAAAGAGAAAGAGATATTCTTTTAAATAAAAAAGTAAAAAGTGATTATGAAATTTTTGAAACTTTTATTTGTGGTGTTGTTTTAAAGGGAGCAGAGGTTAAATCACTTAGAGAGGGAAGGGCTTCAATAAGTGACGCATATGTGAAATTTGAGGATGGTGAACCTTATATTTACAATTTCTACATCTCCCCATATCCACCGGCTTTTAAATTTTTCCCTAATCCTGAAAGGAAAAAAAAACTTTTGCTGACAAGAAGAGAAATTAAAAGACTGATTGGAAAGTGGAAAGAAAAGGGGCTTGTTTTAATTCCAGTAAGAGTTTTTTTTAAGGGGTCATGGGCAAAGATAGAACTTGCTCTTGCTAAGAAGAAAAAGAAATATGAAAAAAAGGAGCTTATAAAGAAGAGAGAAATTGAAAGAGAATTAAAAAGGGAGATGCTAAGATGATTTTATTTATTTTTTTAAAAATCTTTTTGGGACCTCCTGAAATAATTCAAAAAAAAGATTCCGTATATCTTACCTTTCATTCAAAGGGGCCTTTTAAATATGAGAGAGTTTTAAAGGAAAGAAAAATTGAAATAAGGTTAGGAAATATAGATTCAATATTTACTTTTTCATCAAAATTAATTCATCCAATTTTAAAGGGAGTTGAGATGTTAAGTGAAAAAAACGAGGCAAAAATCATTCTTGATCTTGGTTATTTTTGTAAGCGTTATAGAATTGAAAACAAAGAAAATTATTTTAGAATAATTTTAACTGGAGAAGTTCCTGATAGTCTTTATAAAAAGGAAGAGGAGAAAATTGAGGAAACTTATACTTTGAAGGAAAAGAAAAAGATTTTAAGAGAGATAAAAAAAATTGTTCTGGATCCTGGCCACGGAGGTATTGATTTTGGGGCAGTAAGTAAAAGTGGAACAAAGGAAAAGGATATTAATTTAAAGGTTGCTAAATATTTAAAGGAGGAACTTAAAAAAAGGGGTTTTGAAGTTTTTTTGACAAGAGAGAAAGATACTTTTATATCTTTAACTGAAAGAACAAAATTTTCAAACAAGGTTGGGGCAGATCTTTTTGTATCTCTTCATTGTAATGCTTCTCCAATAGTTACAGAAACTTCGAATGGTGTTGAAGTTTTTTTTCTCTCTGAGGCAAAAACTGATTGGGAAAGAGCAGTAGCTGCCCTGGAGAATGCTTCTTTAAAATATGAGTATAAAGATCAAAATGTTCCAAACAATATTGTAGATCTTATCTTGATGGATATGGCTCAAGCAGAGTTTCTTTATGAGTCACAGAAGCTTGCAGAGATTTTACAAAAAACAATTTCAAAAAATTTAAACATACTTGATAGAGGAGTGAAGCAGGCTGCATTCTATGTATTAAACGGTTGTTATTCTCCTGCAGTTCTTATTGAGATGGGTTTTATCACTACACCTTCTGATGAGAAAAAGTTAAAAGATGAGAAATATCAAAAAAGACTCTCCTTATCAATTGCTAAGGGTATTATTGAATTTAAAGAATGGTTTGAAAAAAGAAATAATTTTATTAAATAATTTTAGATGGAAACTGAAAGAGTTTTAACTTTAAAGGTAAAAAGGTCAGAAATAATTCCCTATATTGAAAAGTTTAAAAAAAATTATCAAAAAATAGCAAAAATTCAAGGTTTCAGACCCGGAAAAGCACCTCTTGAAATTGTTTGGGTTAAATATAAAAAAGAAATTGAAGAAAGCAGCTTAGAAGAATTTTTGAAAGTTAAGGTTTTAGAAGAGTTAAAAAAAGATAATTCAAAACTAATATCACCTATATTTATAAAGGATAAAAAAGCAAACGAAGATGAATTTGAAGTTACAGTATACTTTGAGGTTTTGCCCTTTTTTGAAGTAAAGGGGTTTGAAAAGATAAAGGTGGAAAAAAGAATAAAAAGGCCTTCACCTGATGAGATAGAGAAGAGATTGAGAAGATATCAGGAGTCTCTTGCAGAACTTAGAGATAAAGAGACCCCTTTGATGGATGGCGATTTTGTTGTATTAAAGTATAATGTAAAGGATATAACAGGAAAAGAAATTTTAAAAGGTAAAACTGAATCCTTTAAGTTTAACAAAGAGAATGTTCCGTCTGATTTTTATAATGAACTCATTGGTAAAAAAAGGAGCGACTCTTTTAGAGTTGCCAGAACTGAAAAATCTGGAACTGTTATATATGAGGGGAGTGTTATTTCTGTAAAAGAAATCATTTTACCAGAAATAGATGATGAATTTGCAAGAATGTTTGAGATGGAAAGTCTTGAGAAATTAAGAAAAAAAATAGGGGAGGAAGTTGAAGAAGATTTAAAAAGAGAGGCTGAGAATGAGTTAGAAAATAAAATCCTTGAGGAGCTTTCTGCATTAAATCCCATACCTGTTCCAAAGTCTTATGTTGAGGAGGAGCTAAGAATTTTTGTTTCACGATACAAATTAAAAGAAGAAGAGTTTAAAGAGAGATTTGAGGAACTTTTTAAAATATCTGAGGAAAAAGTTAGAAGAAGGTTGCTTCTTGATAGATTGGCAGAACAGTTAAAGATAGAGATAGATGAAAAAGAGATAGATGAAGAGATTAAAAGGATTTCTGAGCTATATAAGATGGATTATGAATTTTTTAAAAAGAAATTGAAGGAAAGGGAATTTTTTGAGGAGGTTGAAAATTCAATTAAAAGGAGAAAAGCTATGAATTTTTTAAAAAATAATGTAAAAATGGAGGTAATAATAGAATGAAAAATCAAACTATTCCCTTTGTAATAGAGCAAACAGGCAGATACGAAAGAGCTTATGATATTTATTCACGTCTTTTAAAGGATAGGATAGTATTTCTTGGTATGCCTATAGATGATCAGGTTGCTAATTTAGTAATTGCTCAGCTACTTTATCTTGAAGCAGAAAATCCTAAGAAGGACATATATATCTACATAAATTCGCCAGGAGGTTATATAAATGCAGGGCTTGCGATTTATGATACTATTCAGTATATAAGGCCCGATGTAAATACCATATGTATTGGAATTGCGGCGAGTATGGCAGCTATTTTACTTGCTTCAGGGAGAAAAGGAAAAAGGTTTGCATTGCCCCATTCAAGAATAATGATTCATCAGCCTTTTGGAGGTGTTCATGGACAGGCTGTTGACATAAAAATTCATGCAGAGGAAATAATGAAGATCAGAGATATGTTAAATGAAATTCTTTCAAAACATACAGGGCAACCAAAGGAAAAGATTGAGAAGGATACAGACAGAAATTATTTTATGTCACCACAGGAGGCTCTTTCTTATGGAATTATTGATGAAATAATAACCTCGAGAAGAGAATCCTTATGAGAGAGAAAAGGGCAAGCACCAATAAAGATATAAGATGTTCTTTCTGCGGAAGGGTCGAAGGGGAAATAAAAAAACTTTTTTCAGGTGCCAATGCTTTTATATGTGATGATTGTGTTAAATTCTGTTATGATTTAATGTTTGATAGAGAAAAAGAAAAATTTTTAAAAAGTGATTTTTATTTTTCTGTACCCTATCCCCAGGATATAAAGAAAGAACTTGATAGATTTGTAGTTGGCCATGAAAAAGCTAAGAAGGTTTTATCAGTTGCCGTTTATCAGCATTACAAAAGAATGGTTTTAAATGATGATAGTATAGAAAAAAGTAATGTACTCTTAATAGGGCCAACTGGAACGGGTAAGACACTTCTTGCCAGAACTCTTGCTAAAATTTTAAATGTTCCTTTTGCTCATGTGGATGCTACCCCTTTAACAGAAGCTGGTTATGTTGGTGAGGATGTGGAGAACATAATTTTAAGATTGTTACAGATGGCTGATTTTGATATAAAAAAAGCTGAGAGGGGAATAATATATATTGATGAAATAGATAAAATAGCAAGAAAGGGAGATTCACCTTCAATAACACGAGATGTAGGTGGGGAGGGAGTACAGCAAGCACTTTTAAGGATTCTTGAGGGAACAGTTGCTAATATTCCACCCCAGGGTGGAAGGAAGCATCCGGAACAAGTTTTTATTCAGGTTGATACAACAGGAATTCTTTTTATCTGTGGTGGGACTTTCGTTGGACTTGATAAAATCATTGAGAATAGAAAAAAAAGACATTCACTTGGATTTGTTAAAAATGAGGAAAAAAATGATGTTGATTTTGAAGTTTTACCTGATGATTTAATTGAATATGGATTTATACCTGAGTTTGTAGGAAGATTTCCTGTAATTGTGAAGCTGAACGAACTTACCGAAGATGAACTTTTTAGGATCCTTTATGAGCCAGAGAATGCAATTTTAAAGCAATATGAAAAGATATTTGATTCTGAAGGTATTAAGCTTATTCTTACAGATAGTTTGAAAAAAGAAATAGTTAAAAGGTCAAAAGAACTTGGTATGGGAGCAAGAGGTTTAAAAATTATCATCGAAAATCTCTTGCTTGATGCAATATATGAGTTACCTTCTTTAAAGGGAAGGTACAAATATTGTATAGTTGATGAGAATTCACTTATAACAAAAAAGGTTATTTTCAAGAATAAAAGGGACTAAAGATTTAGTTAACCCATTTTTGCTATTTTTGGGTTAAAAATTAAATTTTTAATTCTGAAAAAATTTAGAAAAATATCGGATAAATGAGATTGCCATAAAAGACTTAACTCATGTTTGCCACCGCAATTTGAATTTCAATCGTTTTTATTTTTAACTTGTCCCCCTTCTTCACCTTAAATAAATATATGCCCATTTACTTTTTTTATGATAATAGAACATTTAGGCATACAAACCAAAAAGCACAAAATTTTTTTTGCTATTCCAGTACCAAAAATTTCTTCAAATTTTTAAAAATTTAAAAGAGATTAAAATTAAAAAAAATTTTGAAAATCATTAACTTTTTAAATTAAAAGGCGTTAAAAAAATGGCAAATATAGGTTAAGAAATCCATTCCAAGGTGTTGCTGGTAAGATATTAGAAGTGCTTAGAATAAAAAGTCCCTCAACAATTTCTTTGTCCTCTAAAATTGAAGAAAGGTTTACATAGTGTAATGCTCAAATTTTATTCTCAAAAATTATTGTAAATCAAAATTTTTGAAAAATAAGTGTAAAAAATGGGTATTAATCTAATTTAAAAAAATTTTTTATTTAATTTAAAATATTGAAAAAAGGAGGAAATATGAAAAAGTTATTTATAATGATTAATATATTTATAGGGTATCTTTTTTCAGATAGTTTAATCGTAGAAACTGTTGGTAT
This sequence comes from Caldifarciminales bacterium, assembly GCA_039630575.1. Classification (GTDB taxonomy): domain Bacteria; phylum Hydrothermota; class Hydrothermia; order Hydrothermales; family JAJRUZ01; genus JBCNVI01. The sequence continues at coordinate 655 of JBCNUW010000013.1, read as the reverse complement.
TTTACAGCTTTATACCTTTACTTATGATTTATGGGTTAAGGACACTTTTGCCTATGTGGCTGCTGATACTGGACTTATAATAATAAATATCTCAAATCCTGCAAATCCTTATGTAGTAAAAATTGACCGCACTCATAAAAAATTGCGTTCTATCTGGATAAGGGATACACTTGCTTATATAGGTTTAAGACGCCGTTATTTTCTTGTATATAACATTAAAGATCCGCTGAGTCCTTACGAAATAGGAAGATGTTCCACTGGAACAGCACATTATGATATATATATTAAAGGAAATTTAGCTTATACTGCAGCAGGTGCTGGAGGATTAAGAATAATAAGTATTTCTGATCCAACAAATCCAGTATTGGTGGGAGCAAATAGTGACTCTTCACTTATCTATTTATGTGGCTCTGGTAATTATGTATATGGTGTAAAGCAACCCCATCTTTTGATTTATGATGTCTCTGATTCGTCAAATCCTGTGATAATTGCAAGTGCGTATCAGGTAAGTATGTATTTTGGCCCAAGGATAGCAAATTGGGCAAATTATGTAGCAGTAACAACAATGGGTTATGGACCTGCTGGTATAGATGGCGGACTTTATATCTATGATGTTTCAAACCCTTATAATCCACAACTTATTTATTTAAGTGAA
>JBCNUW010000012.1:0-60232 GCA_039630575.1 Caldifarciminales bacterium | reverse complement strand
TTATAAGCTATTTGGATCTTATCATCGCAAAATCTATCTTAACATAGATAATATTCCTTCTGGGGTTTACTTTTTAAGGACAAGTAGTAGAGAAGTTCCAAGTTGTTTTAAGGTGGTGATTTCAAAAGGAGATTAGAGAAAAAGCAAATAAGGGTTAAACTCGAGTTTACCAACGCAATTTGGGAATTACTGGATTTCAAATATTTTAATTTTTAACTTGTCCTAACAGCAAATTTTGCCTACCTTCACCCCCAAAAATCTCATAAGTTGCCTTTTTATCATAAACAAAATCCTTTTTATAGGATATGTAAGCATTACATACAAAAAAGCAACAAGTACAAAAGTTTTTTTTCACCTATTTCAGCACCAAAAATTTCTTCAAACATCTAAAAATTTATAGGGAGTAAATTCATCTTCTTTTAATTTCAAAAATTTTCTTAAAGAAAAAAATAGGGCGCGCAAGTTGTTCTTTGTTTAATTTACCATTAAAAATTTGTTCCCATCAAAAATTAAAAAATTAAAGGGTTCTATCTGACTTAAAAAATGGCAAATATAGGTTATAGTTTGAAAATTTAAAAAAATTAAATATAAAATAATAAATTTTATAAAATTCTATGAAAGAAAATTTTCTTTTATGGGTTGTTTTTCTATCTTTTATTCTTTTTGTTTTGCTTTTAGACTTAGGTGTTTTTCACAGGAAAGCTCATGTTCCAAGATTTAAGGAAGCTCTTTTATGGTATCTTGTTTGGGTTTTTATCTCTTTTCTTGTAAATACATTTGTGTTTTTTTCATGGGGTTATCAGAAAGCTCTTGAGTTTTTAACAGGATACTTAGTAGAACTTTCTCTTTCAGCTGACAATATTTTTATTTTTCTTGTAATTTTCAATTACTTTGCAGTTCCAAATGAGTATAGATTTAGGGTTTTATTTTGGGGTATTCTTGGTGCAATATTAATGAGGTTATTTTTCATTTTAGCAGGGGTTACTTTAATTAAAAAGTTTCACTTTGTCATCTATATTTTTGGATTTATTGTTATATATTCAGGAATAAAATTACTTTTTAGAAAAAAGGAAGAGATTCATCCAGAAAAGAATCCTTTACTTAAGTTGGCAAGAAAATTTATTCCTGTTACAACTGGATACCATGGGCAAAAATTTTTTGTAAGATCTAGTAAAAAATATATGGCAACACCACTTTTTATAGTTCTTTTAGTTATAGAAAGTACTGATGTTGTTTTTGCAATTGATTCTGTTCCTGCCATATTTGCTATAACAGTGGATCCATTTATTGTTTTTACTTCAAATATATGTGCCATATTAGGTTTAAGGTCTCTTTATTTTTTGATTGAAAATATTATGAGACTTTTTACTTACCTTGATAAGGGACTTTCTGTGATTCTTGTTTTTATTGGCTTTAAGATGCTCATAAGTGATTTTTATAAGATTCCGACAATTTTTGCTCTTTTATTTGTTTTGTTAGTTCTTGCTTTTACAATCTTTATTTCTGTTATAAGGGGTAATAATAAAGAAAGTAAAAAAAATTTTTCTTTATAATTATTAGATGGGAAAAACACTTGTTACCTCTGCTTTACCTTATGCTAATGGTCCTTTACATTTGGGTCATATAGCAGGTTGTTACCTTCCAGCTGATATTTATGTTCGTTATTTAAAGGTAAAAAATGAGAATGTTATTCATATATGTGGAACTGACGAACACGGTGTTCCTATTACAATTAGTGCAGAAAAAGAGGGTAAGTCTCCTAAGGAGCTTGTTGATCATTACTACGAATTGATAAAAAATTCCTTTGAGAGGTTAAATATTTCGTTTGATTATTTTGGTCGGACTACAAGAGATCATCATAAAAGTTTTTCTCAAAATTTTTTTCTAAGATTATATGAGAAGGGTTTTATAGAAAAAAGAGAGGAAAAAAATTATTACTGCTTTAATTGTCAAAGGTTTTTACCTGATAGGTATATAGAAGGAACTTGTCCATATTGTAAATCAGAAGGTGCAAGAGGAGATCAGTGTGAGTTTTGTGGTAGATGGCTTGAAGCTTTTGAACTTTTAGACCCAAAATGTAAAATATGTGGTAATACACCTCATTTAAAAGATACTTTTAATTATTATTTCTTACTCCCCAAGCTCAAAGAGGATTTAGAAAATTGGTTAAAAGAAAAAAAGAGTTGGAAAGATTTTGTGAGAAATTTTGCTCTTTCCTGGGTGAGAGAGGGTTTAAGGGCAAGGTCCATAACAAGAGATTTATCCTGGGGAGTGCCAGTTCCACTTGAGGAGGCAAAGAGTAAAGTTTTATATGTTTGGTTTGATGCACCTATTGGATATATAACAATAACTCAAGAGTGGGCTTTTAAAGTTCAAAAAGATTGGGAGGATTGGTGGAAAAATAGGGAAGTTAGGCTTGTTCATTTTCTTGGCAAGGATAATATTGTTTTTCATGCAGTTATTTGGCCTTGTATGCTTATGGCACACGGTGATTTTATACTTCCATCTGAAATCCCTGCAAACCAGTATCTTGTAACAAAGGAAGGAAAGATGTCTACATCAAGAGGAATGGCTCTATGGCTTGATGATTTTTTAGATAAGTACCATCCTGATTACATAAGATTTGGAATTGCAAGGGTTTTACCTGAGACAAAGGACTCAGAATTTTCTATTGAGGATTTTGAAAAAGATTGTGATACTTATCTTTCTAACGATATAGGCAACCTCTTTTCAAGAGTTTTTAAACTTTTTGAGAGGTATTTTTCTTTAAGGGTTCCTGAGAAAAAAATAGAGGGAGAATTTGAAAATAGAATGTGGAGTGTAATAAAAGAGAAGTCAAAAAAGGTTGAAGAAAATTTCGATAATTTTAAATTTCGACAGGCTCTCCAAGAGATTATTGAAATTGCTCAAGAGGTGAATAGGTATATAGATTTTACAAAACCATGGGATGTTTTAAAAAATGATAAGTCAAAAGGGGGAAAGATAATTTATAATTCATTAAGTGCAATTAGACTTTTATCCTGTCTTCTTTTCCCCTTTTTACCGTATTCAATGAGAAAACTGAGAAATTCCTTGGGTTTAAATGATCCCTTATGGGATGAAGTATATAATCCCTTTCTTGATGAAGGAAAAATATTAAGGAATGTAGAGATAATTTTCCCAAGGATAAGGGAAAATTTAAAGGAAGAAGTTTTGAAGGAAAAAAAGGATTATGTTAGTATTGAGGATTTTAATAAGTTAGATTTAGTTGTTGGAAGGATTGTTAATGTTTACGACATTGAGGGTTCAGATAAGCTTTATAGACTAGAAGTTGATATAGGAAAGGAGGTTAAGACATTAGTAGCTGGAATAAAGGAAAGTTATAGTAAGGATGAGTTAAAAGGTAAAAATGTAATAATTTTAAATAATTTGAAACCAAGAAAGATAAAAGGAATTTTGTCAGAGGGTATGCTTTTGGCGGTTGAAAAGGATAAGGGAGGTATAGTGCTATTAACAACTGAAAAGTTAGTGGAACCTGGTTTAAGAGTTTCATAGGGTTATTGAATTTTGAGTCCATTGATTTTATAATAAATTAGTAAAAAGCCGGGGTAGCTCAGAGGTAGAGCAGCTGATTTGTAATCAGCAGGGCGTGGGTTCAAATCCCTCCCCCGGCTTTTGGGAGGGTACCCAAGTGGACAAAGGGGGCGGGCTGTAAACCCGCTGGCTTTACGCCTTCGAGGGTTCGAATCCTTCCCCTCCCATTTAATGCGGGGGTAGCTCAATGGGTAGAGCATCGGCCTTCCAAGCCGATGGTTGCGGGTTCAAGCCCCGTCCCCCGCTCAAAGCTTTTAAATGGAATCTATCGTTCATAAAATACTTAAAGATTTTAAATCAGGTAGTGAAGAACTTCTTTTGATTTTTCTTAAAGGTGTTTTAACCTCAAGAAAAAAAATTGAAAAGGAAGAATTTTTAAAAGCTATCTCAAAAATTATAGAAACTCACCCCTCAATGGCTGTTTTCTACAAATTGTTAGAAGAAACAGTTAAGGTAAATGAAGAGAATTTGAAAGATTTTTTAATTGATTTAACCAGAAGAGTTGAAGAGACACCAAAAAAGATATCGGAAAAAGTTTATGACCTTTTAAAAGATGTAAAGAGTATCCTTTTACACTCAAGAAGTTCAACTACTATTAAGGTTTTAAAAGAATTAAAAAGAATCGATAGTAATTTTAGTCCCACTGTATACTGTACTGAGTCAAGACCTGGTGAAGAGGGTAGAATTACAGAGAAGGAGTTAAAAAAAGTTGGTTTTGAGACAAAATTAATTCCCGATTTCTATGTTACGAAGGTTACAAATCAATTAGATGCCATAATATTTGGGGCAGATGCAGTTTATGAAGATAAGATAATAAATAAGGTTGGAACTTTCTCCCTTGTTTTAATAGGAAATTATTTCAAAATTCCTTCTTTTTGTCTGACAAGTAGAATGAAAATTTCAAATAATTTTAAAAATTTAAAAAGGATTAGCGATCTTTTTGAGGAGGTTCCAAAAAAACTGATTGATAATTTTGTTACAGATGAGTGAGAAGATATATGTATTAGGAGCTGGATTAGCAGGAGTAGAGGCAGCTTGGCAAATAGCAAAAAGAAACTGTAAAGTAATTCTTTTTGAAAAAAGACCCAAAAAAAGCACACCTGCACACAGGACTCCTTATTTTGCTGAACTTGTTTGCTCAAACTCATTTAAATCAAAAGAAATTACTCACCCACACGGACTTTTGAAAGAAGAACTGAGAAGACTCGGCTCAATTGTCATAGAAGCTGCCTTTAAGTTTTCTTTACCTGGTGGTAAAGCCCTAACAGTAGACAGAGAAGAATTCTCAAAGTATCTTACAGAAATAATTGAGCATCATCCAAACGTAGAGGTAAAAAGAGAGGAAGTTACGAGGATACCGGATGATGGTATAGTTATAGTTGCTACAGGACCTTTAACAGAAGGTGAAATAGCCGATGAAATTAAAAAACTAACTGGTTCAGAGTTTTTCTACTTTTACGATGCACTTTCACCTATTGTTTCAGGAGATTCCTTAGATATGAGTAAGCTATTTTTTAAAGATAGACACGGATTAGATGATGAGGGCTATTTAAACTCCATAATGGACTATGAGGAGTATACTATTTTCTGGAAAGAACTTGTAAACGGAGAGATTCACAGGCCCCATGATTTTGAAAGAGAAGTAAATTTTTTTGAAGGCTGTTTACCTATTGAGGAAATGGCAAGAAGAGGCTTCGATACTTTGAGATACGGTCCTTTAAGACCTGATGGTATTAAGGATCCGAAAACAGGTAAAACACCTTTTGCCTGTGTTCAGTTAAGAAGAGAAGATTTGGAAGGTAAAAGTTTCTCCTTAGTGGGTTTTCAAACTCAGCTAAAAATAAAGGAGCAGGAGAGGATTTTTAGGATGATAAAAGGTCTTCAAAGGGCAGAATTTTTAAGGTATGGTGCAGTTCATAGAAATTCATATATCTTAGGTCCTAAACTTTTAAATCCAGATTTAAGTTTAAAGAAAGAAAGAAGAATATATTTTGCAGGACAGATTTCAGGGACAGAGGGTTATACAGAGGCAGTAGCTTCTGGTCTTGTGGCTGGTTTAAATGCTTATTTTTATTTAAAACACAAAAGGACTATTGTTTTTCCAAAAGAAACATCAGTTGGAGCTCTTATTAATTATATAACCTCCTCAGATCCAAAAAGGTTCTCTCCTATGAACATTAATCTTTCCTTATATCCAGGTATTGATGCTATAAAAAATAGAAAAAAGAAGATGGAATTTGTTGCTCAAAGGAGTCTAAAGGTTCTTGAAGATTTTGTTAAAAATGATTTAAAATTATAAATGAGCCGGGTTCTCTATTTTAAAATTTTCCGTATTTTAAAAAGAAAGTTTTAAAAAGGAGGAAAAGTATGTTAAATTACGAAGAAGGGACAAAAAGAGAGCAAACAATAAAAAAGAATATATATGAGGACAGAAACCCTGTCCATGGTAACCCGTATCTTGTTATAAAAGCACTCGAAGATGGAGTTAGAATAATGGGGCTTACAAGAGGTTTGCAGACAAGAGTTTCTCATACAGAAATTTTATCAAATGGAGAGATAATAGTCTGTCAATTAACAGAATACACTTCTGCTTTTAAGATAGTAGGAAGAGCCCAGGTTATAACACCTTACGGAGAGATTCAAGCCGAGGGAGCTGTTCCTAAATTAAAGGAGTTTAAAGAAAAGGTTCCTGAATTTTAGAAAAACTAAATTGAAAATTAAAGAGAACCCGGCTTTTTTTATATAAATATTGAAGAAGCTATTTTATATTTAAACTCTTTTAAGAATTTTTTCAACAAGATTCATGGGACAGAAGGGTCCGCACATGGAACAAGCTTGAGTGTTACTTTTTCTTTTTTCAAATATTTCTCTTGCTTCTTTAGGAAAAAGGGCAAGTTCAAATTGTTTTTCCCAATTAAGTCTATATCTTGCCTCACTCATTTCTCTGTTTTCTTTTAATGCGTTAATATTTCCTCTTGCAATATCAGCGATGTGAGCTGCTATTTTAAAGGCAATTACACCTTCTTTAACATGATTTACATCGGGTAAACCAAGATGTTCTGCAGGTGTTATATAGCAAAGCATATCAGCTCCGTACCATCCGGCAATTGCACCACCTATAGCACCAGCAATATGATCAAAACCAGCAGCTCGGTCAGTAGGAAGCATCCCAAGAATATAAAAAGGAGCATTTTTTGTTAATTTTTTTTGTATTTGAATATTTGTTTTTATTTCATTTAATGGAACATGCCCTGGACCTTCTACCATTACCTGAACACCTGCCCTTCTGGCTTTTTCTACAAGCTCCCCTATTATAAGTAACTCAGCTATTTGAGCTCTATCAGTTGAATCGTTTATAGACCCAGGCCTTAAACCATCTCCGAGTGAAAGTGTAATATCATATTCCCGTGCTATCTCTAAAAGCCTATCAAAATACTTGTATAAAGGGTTCTCCTCCTTATTTTCAATCATCCAGGCAGCAATTAACCCTCCACCCCTTGATACTATCCCTGTTAATCTACCTGAATTTTGATAGATCTTTAAAGTTTCTATGTTTATACCACTGTGAACAGTTATAAAGTCAACACCGTCTTTCCCGTGTTCTTCAATTACCTTAAAAATATCATCCCCTTTCATCTCAAAAATTGAACCCTTTTCCCTTGCTACAGTAAATTCAACTTCATAAATCGGAACTGTTCCAAATGGTACAGTACATATCTCTAAAATTTTTTTCCTTATTTGCTTAATATCTCCTCCAGTTGAAAGATCCATCAAGGTGTCAGTACCGTATTCGATTGCAATTCTTGCTTTTTCTATTTCTTCCTCTAAATTTACATAATCATATGATGTCCCTATGTTTGTATTTATCTTTACTTTTAAACCTTCCCCAACTCCACTAAATTTTAAAAGGTTTTTGTGATTAATATTCCTTGGAATAATCACTCTGCCCGATGCTATAAGTTCCCTTATTTCTTCTGGTTTTTTTCCTTCACTTTCTGCAACATATCTCATTTCGTCAGTTATTTTTCCACTTCTTGCGTATTCAAGTTGTGTCATATTTTTAAAACCCTTTGTTTGAAAATTTTTAAAAAGATATTCTATCATTAATAATAAGGTTCAAATCCTAAATTTTCAAATTAGAGGATAAACAGATGGTGATTTTAATCTTAGGAATTTTAAATTTAACTTTGTATTCTCAGGAAAAAAAGAAATTTGAATATGTTAAAAATACTGTTTGTAAGATGTGTCATAAGGCAGAAGCAAGAGGAAATCAATGGGGAATATGGGAAAATTCTACTCATGCAAAGGCTTTTGAAACTTTAAAAACTGAAAAGTCAAAAGAGATTGCAAAGAAAATGGGAATAGATGATCCTTTAACTTCCGAAAAATGTGTTACCTGTCATAATGGATGGGATGGTGAAGAGGGGGTAGGTTGTCAGGATTGTCATGGTCCAGGTTCTGAGTATAAATCAATGCAAGTTATGAAAAATGTCTATGAAGGTAAAACCAAGCCTGAGGAAGTAGGAATGATAGAACCTAACGAAGAATTTTGTAAAAGATGTCATAATCCAGAATCTCCCACATATAAGGAATTTAAATCTAAAGAATTTTTTGAAAAGATAAAACACCCTGTAGCTAAAAAGTGATTTAAAAAAACTTAAGAGTTTGGAATTAAAAAAGATCCTTATTGATGCCCAAAAAAAGGAAATTACCGAGTATTACGTATACCTTTACTTATCAGAAAAAATTAAGGGGAAAGAGAGAGAAAAAATTAAAAAAATTGGAGAAGATGAACTAAAGCATTACGAAAAGTTAAGGGAGATTACAAAAGTTGAAGTTAAGCCAAATATTATAAAGATCCTATTTTATAAATTGGTAATAAGGCTATTTGGAATAGTTTTTGGCTTAAAACTGATGGAGAAAGGTGAGGAACTTTCTGAAAAAACCTACGAGTTTCTTGAAAGTAACTTTGAGGAGTTTTTAAATATAAGAAAGGAGGAAAAAGAACATGAGATGAAACTTATTTCCTTTATTGAGGAAGAGAGACTAAAGTATGTTGGTTCTATGATTTTAGGAGTATCTGATGCTCTTGTTGAATTGACCGGAGCCCTTGCTGGCTTAACTTTTGCTTTAAGAAATTCTCTCTTTATATCCATAGCTGCATTTATAGCTGGTTTTTCGGCTTCGCTATCAATGGCCGGATCAGAGTATTTATCTGTTAAGACTGAAAAACTAGGTGATAGGAAACCCCTCTTATCAGCCCTTTATACTGGTATTATGTATTTGTTTGTAGTTGTTACACTTCTAATTCCCTATTTTTTATTTAAAAATCCTTTTTTGTCTCTGTTATTTTCTTTATTATTTTCCTTTATAATAATCGCACTTTTTACTTTTTATGTTTCAGTTGTTTACGATGAAGATTATAAAAAGAAGTTTTTTGAAATGTTTTTAATTATAACCTCTGTATCTTTCTTGAGTTTTTTAATAGGAACTCTTTTAAGGAAAATTTTTGGAATTGAAGTTTAGAAAAAAAATAACCTTTAAAAGGCTTATAATTTTATATGAGATTAAGTCAACTTTTTTATAAGATTATTAAGAGTTATAACGAAACGAGAGACATAAAAGAAAGATTAAAAGAGATAAAACTATGATATTATGTTTAAGCTTACTAATAAACAATTTTAACTGTTTAGAATGTCATCTAAAGGAGATATACGACAGTTTAAAAAGTTCTCCTCATAGAGCCCTAAGTTGTGTTGATTGTCATATAGATTTTGATAAGTATCCACATCCTGAAAAAAAGAAAATCTGTTTAAACTGTCATGAAGATGTTTTAGTATTTTTTTATAAAAGTGAACACTATGGACATCTTGAATGTTATTCTTGTCACGGAACCCATAAAGTTTTATCTTTTAAATTTTCCGGTTATAAAATATTAATTTCGGAGAAATGCTCAAACTGCCATGTAAAGGAGGGTAAAGAGTATAATGAGAGTATTCATTTTACTGCTCTTAAAAAGGGATCTAAAGATGCTCCTTCATGTATAGATTGTCATTCAGAACACTTTATTCTCTCCTCTGAGAAGAAAGAGTCACCTATCTATTTTAAGAATATTCCTAAAACCTGTGCTAATTGCCATGAAAATAAAGCAATAACAGAAAAATATGGATTACCACCACGGAGGTATAAAACTTATTTAAGTAGCTATCATGGGCTTTACTTGGAGCAGGGATTTTTGAAATCAGCAAACTGTGTTTCCTGTCATGAAACTCACCTTATATTACCAAATAGTGATAAGAAAAGTTCTATACATCCTGAAAATATTCCAAAGACCTGTGGAAAGTGTCATCCCAAAGCCGATATTAAGTTTGCTCAGGGAAAGATTCACGTTGAAGCAAGAAGGGAGGTTGCACCTTATGTTTTTGCTGTTAGAGTCTTTTATACTGTTTTAATTTCAGTTCTTTTAATTGGTTTTGTTACCCATATAATATTTGATCTTTATATAAATATCAAGAAAAGGAGGTAGATATGGAAAATAAAATCTTAAGATTTTCAAGAACATGGAGAGTTCAACACATGTTACTTATGATAAGTGTTTTTTTGCTAATTCTTTCAGGATTTTCTTTAAAGTATTCTCACACCCTTTTTGGGAAAGTTTTGATTTTTCTTGAGGGTGGATTCGAAGCAAGGGGTAGTCTTCATAGATTTTCAGCTTTTATTTTAATTTTTACTACAATATACCATGTTTTTTATATATTTTTTACAAAAGAGGGTAGAAAAGAGTTCAAATTACTTTTACCTTGTAAAAGAGATTTTTTTGATCTCATTAACAGTGTTCTTTACAACATAGGTAAAATAGATAAAAAGCCAGAATTTGACAGGTATTCCTACAAAGAAAAATTGCAATACTGGACGGTTTCCCTTTTTTTGCTCTTGATGATTTTTTCTGGTGTAATTCTTATGTTTCATGATTTCTTTTTTTATGTTTTTCCAAAATGGATTTTTGACCTTTCTTTTGCAGTTCATTCTTGGACTGCTACTTTATTTATAATTTTTTTAGTTTTATGGCATTTTTATATTGTTCATCTTTCACCTTCCAACTTTCCGATTAATCTATCTTTTTGGAATGGTTATGTAGATGAAGAGTGGTTAAAGGAAAATCATTATCTTGAATATAAAAGACTGAAGGAAAAATGAAATCTTTACTATTTTTGTTTATTTTAATTCAATTTAAGGAGGAAGAAAACTTAAAGTGCCTTATGTGTCACGGAAAAAAAGATTTCGGTATTTTAAAAAACAGTGATTTTATAAGTCTTTATGTGAATTATGATGATATTAAGAATTCTGTTCATAGTAAGTTTATTTGTGTAAACTGTCACAATGATGTAACGGTTATTCCACATCTTACAAAACCGAGAGAAATACATTGTTTACAATGTCACTTTGAAGGTAATGTGGTTGATGCCCCTGTTTTAAAAAGACCTGAAAAATATAAGGAAAGTATCCACAGTAGAGCAAAAACTGAGGGTAAAAAAGCACCAGATTGTTTCGATTGTCATGGTATTCATAATGTTAGACCACCTAATGATAGTTTATCGAGTATTTTTAAAAAGAATATTCCTACAACTTGTGGAAAGTGTCACTCTACTCAACGGGGTGATTATGAAGCTTCAGTTCATTGGAATGGAATTAAAAAAGGTTTTCTTTCCTCAGCTGTATGTATTGATTGTCATAGAGAACATGATATATTACCAGCTGAAGATCCTAGATCTAGTTTGTACCCTAAAAATGTTCTAAGAACCTGTGAGAAATGCCATGGTAATTTAGAGTTAATGAAAAAAGCAGGTGTTTCTGTTAAAAATATAGAAGCTTACAAAGAGAGTTTTCATGGGATTGCTCTAGAATTCGGTGTTTTGAAGGCTGCTAACTGTGTTTCCTGTCACGAATATCATAAGATTTTGCCTCAGGATGATCCGCTCTCTCCAATTCATCCAGAAAACCTTCCGAAGACATGTGGCAAATGTCACCCCAATGCTTCACATAATGTTGCAAAAGGAAGAGTTCATCTATTGCCTTGGGAGAGGGAATCTGGAGTTGTATTTTATGTTTATAATTTTTTTAAATTTTTTACTATTTTTGTAATTACTGCACTTGTTTTACATATACTCCTTGATCTTTATGGAAGATTCAGGAGTAAAAGATATGGAGAATAAAAACTTTGAAGAAGAGGTTTTAAAGGAAATTGAAATTGAAGAGGAAGTTTTACTTGAAGGTAAATTAAGAGAAAAAATAAAAAGCGAAATTAAAAAAAAGTATAAGGCTGAGTTTGAGAAAATAAAAAGAGAGAGGGAAAAGAAAGAAAGAGAGAAGAGGGAACTCAGAGAGGGGGAATATTTTATAAGGTTTAGTCTAAATGTTAGACTTCAGCATTTTTTTCTTGCAACTGGTGTTTTGATTCTAATCATCACAGGTTTACCAATAAAGTTTCATGATGCTTTATGGGCAAAGGTATTTTTTAAGCTTATAGGTGGTATTCAGGTATCAAGACTTTTACATAGGATTGGTGCTGTTATTTTAATTTTTGTTTCAGTATGGCATATGCTTTATTTAGTTTTTACGAAAGAAGGTAGAATGAATTTTTTTGAACTTCTTCCAAGAAAAAAAGATTTTAAAGATTTTTTCCAAAATATAAAATTCTTTCTTGGTCTCTCTAAAGAACCCCCCAAGTTTGGAAGATTTTCATATATAGAAAAATTTGATTATTGGGCTGTGTATTGGGGGATGGTTATAATGGTTTCAACTGGTATAATTCTATGGTTTCATAATTTTTTTCTTGGAATATTACCAAAGTTTGTCATAGATATTGCAAAGGAAGCTCATTCAGATGAGGCTCTTCTTGCAACACTTGCTATCCTTATTTGGCACTTTTATAATGCCCATTTTAATCCTGATGTTTTTCCATTTAATCCAACAATATTTACTGGGAAAATTTCGAAAGAGAGAATGATTAAAGAACACCCTCTTGAATACGAAAAAATTATCAAAGAAAAAGAGGAGATATGAAAAAAATCTTAATATTATTTTCTTTATTTTTAATTTTTTCAATTTACCTTTTTGTACTTTTTGTTAGAGTAACAGATGACCCAGAGTTCTGTAAAAATTGCCATTTTATGAAAGGTTTCTATGAAAATTGGCTTACTTCTACTCATAACACTGTACCTTGTTATAAATGCCACTATGGTCCTACTTTCAAAGATTATTTGGGAGGAAAGGTGAGGCTCTTTGGAGAAATTATCAGATACTTTGCTGGTGTCTATAATACAGAAATACAAACAAAAGTTAAAGATGAGGTTTGTTTATCATGCCATAAGAAAGAAGATTACATAAATAGAAAATTAAAATTAAAGGGAAAAAATGTTTATTTTACTCATCTGTTCCATTTGGATGAGAACAAGATAAAATTTAAATTTAACTGTCAAAACTGCCATTCTGAATTAGTCCAGGGTAGTCATACAGCTATTTCTCAAAAAGTTTGTTTTTTATGTCATTTCATTGGTGGAGATTTTGAGGCTAGGGGAGAGTGCACTACTTGCCATCACTCACCAGCGGAAGAACTTTTAATTTGGGGTGTACCCTTTAAACACTCAGATTATATTAAAGTTGGTATAAACTGCCAAACTTGTCATAGAGAAACAACCACAGGTAGGGGGGATGTTGATTCGGAAAGATGTAAGGATTGCCATTTAAAGCCTACTTTTGATTTTAAAAATTATAAAAAAATTCATGAGATGCATGTTAATTTTAAAAATATATCTTGCTTTAAATGTCATGAAGAAATAAAGCATGGAAAGTTTAGTACTTTTCAGGTTTTTTCTCCAGTATGTCAAGAATGTCATGGAAATACTCATCTTATTCAAGAAAAAATTTATTCTGGTGTGGGAGGTATTGATGTGCCAAGTTTACCTGACAGAATGTTTCTAGCCGGTGTAATATGTCAAGGTTGTCACAAAGCTGAACTCAAAAAGACTGATCTTGGAATTCATTTTGGAATTCCAAAGGCAAAACCATCTTCCTGTATTTCATGTCATGGGAAGAAATTTGACAAGTTACTTTTAAGATGGCAAAGTTTAATTAAAAAAAGAATAGAATTAATAAAGAAAAAGGAAAAAATCTACTCAGTTTTAAGAGAATTTGGGATTTTAAATTATAATAAAAGGAAAGTTGATTTAAATCTCTTGCTAATCGAAGAAGATAAAAGTTTTGGAGCCCATAATATAAAATATGTAAATCTTTTACTTGACGAAGTTGAAAGGGAGTTGAAAATTGAGACAAAAAAACCGACCTTAGAAAAAATTTATTCAGAAAATTCAGAGTGTATAAATTGCCATTTCGGGATAGAAAACAGTGTTATTAATTTTAAAGACAGAGAGTTTACCCACGGACCTCATCTTTTCAAAAACAGTTGTATAACATGTCATTTTGAAGTTAAACCAAGTGAAGTTTCTCATGGAAAACTAAAAGAGGTTGCAGAAGATTGTAATTCTTGTCATCATATGAAGAACGAAAAAGATTGTGAAAAATGCCATGAAATTCAAAAAAAGTTCTATAGTGGAGAATATTTGTCAAGCTCACCTGATTATATGAAAAATGCTGAAATTGGGTGTGTGGATTGCCACCTACAGAACAGATTTATAGTAAAGCCCTCTCCTTCAGTTTGTTCAAACTGTCACGAGAGAGATTATGAAGAAAACTTTAAAAAAGATCTTGATAGCATTAAAAGAGAGATAAGTAATTTTGAAGTTAATGTTCATGAAATATTAAAAAAAATTAAAAGTAAGAAAGAAATTGAAATTTTTTACAAATTTTTAAAAGACTACGAAAAATTTAAAATTGAAGGTTCTTTTGGTTCTCATAACTTAATTTTTATGAGAGAGTTTTTAGATAAAATAAAGATGTATAATAATTTAAGAGGCTAATAATGTTAATATTATATTTTCTTGTTTCCCTCGAGAATTTTCAATGTCTTGAATGTCATGAAGATGTTAAATTACCGGGAAGAGCACACCAAGATATGAAATGTGTTGACTGTCATAGGACTATAAGAGAATTACCCCATGATGTTCCCTTAACAAAGGTTGACTGTATTATGTGTCACAGAGAGGAGATGGGTGCCTATGAGATAGATCCTCATGAAAGAGCAAGAAGAAGGGGGAATTTGAAGGCTCCTGACTGCAAAGATTGTCATGGGACACATGATATTCCATTTGTCTTAGAGAAGGGTTCGAAATTACATCCTGTTGATTTAGATAAGTTTTGTATAACCTGTCACCCATCTATTATGGTTCCACAAAAATACCATGTAATTTTGTATCCATCCCAAAAATGTATCAGTTGTCATGGGGTAAAATTAAGTGAAATAGTTAAAAAGTCTGTTCACAAGAAACACGAGTGTATTGATTGCCACAGAATAGTATTTAGTTTAAAACCTGATAAAAAGCATGTTAAGAAAACTAGTTCAGAGGATTGTGGATATTGCCATAGAAGAGAGTTTGAGGAGTATAAAGAAAGTATTCATGGATTAGCATTGAAGGAGAAGGTACCTGCAGCACAATGTTGGGATTGTCATGGTAGTCATGATATTTTTTATTCTTTTGATAAAAATTCAAGTGTATATTATTCAAATCTATCAAAGACATGTGGAAAATGCCATTCAATTCCTGAATTTGCCGAAAAATGGGGAATTCCAATAAAAAATCCCTATGAAATGTATGAACAGGGAATCCATCATGAAATGATTTTAAAAGGAAAAAAAGGAGCCTCTTGTTCTGATTGCCATGGTATTCATAACATAAGATCTCATACTGATATAAAATCTTCAATTTATAAACAGAATGTTCCTTTGACTTGTTCAAAATGTCACAAATTAGAGTACGAAGATTATGTAAAAAGTAATCATTTTAGAGCCATAAGGTATGGTAATTTTCAAGCACCATCCTGTATTGACTGCCATTCAGAACATAGGATTTTACCCCCTTGGAATCCTCTATCACCTGTGTATCCTATTAATGTTCCTAAAACATGCACGGATTGTCACGAAAGTGTAAGACTTTACGAGCGATATGGAATCCCTGTTATGGAACTTAAGGATTTCCTTTCAAGTTATCACGGAATTAAACTGATGGCTGGTAATATAAAGGCTGCAAACTGTGCATCTTGTCATGGTAATCATTCTATATTACCTTCAGATGACCCTGAATCTCCTGTTAATAAGAAAAATCTGCCTCAAACATGTGGAAAATGCCATAAGGGGATAGCTGAAAGCGTAGCAATCGGACCAGTTCATGAAGTTGTTAGCGTGAAAGTAGCTATGGTTAAAAAAATTGTTAGAATATTTTACACATTGCTCATATTAATAACAATAGGAGGAATGATAATTTATTGTTTTTTAGATTATTTGAAGAAAGTAAGAGAATATAGGATTGATAAATTTAGAAATTTGGAAGCTAAAGAAGTAAAAAATTCAAGATTTTCAAAAATAGAGAGGAGAATGCATTTGATTCATATAATTTCTTTTTTCATCCTTGTGTATACAGGGTTTGCTCATCATTATCCTGATAATATATTATTCAGTTTCTTCGTAAGAATAGGTGACGGTGCTTTGAGAGCCTATCTTCATAGGATTGCAGGAACACTTATGTTAATGATTTTTCTTTTGATGTTTGTTTTAGTAATCTTTACATCAAGTGGAAGAGAAAAGTTTAAAAGACTTATATTTAACTTTAAGGATCTAACTGATGCTATAAATCTTTTTCTTTATAACCTTGGTATAAAAAAAGAAAAACCTGAACTGGGTCACCCTTTTACTTTTTATGAAAAGTTTGAATTCTGGGCTTTAATATGGGGGACAGGTATAATGGGAACAACAGGTATATTTCTTTGGTTTAAGAATTTTTTCCTAAATCTCTTTCCTGCCTGGTTATTTGAAGTTTTTCTTATTATTCATTTCTATGAAGCAATACTTGCAACACTTTCCATACTCGTATGGCATTTTTACTTTACAATTTTTGATCCTGACGTCTATCCTCTTAATACATATATGTTTAAAGATAAAGTGATACTTTTAACTTATAATATAAATTCAGAAAATAAAAAGGAAGGTTAAAAAAAGAAAATAAAAATTTTATAAATTTCCTATAAAAGTTTTAACTCTTTTAATCTTTTATATGATAACCATAATAGATATAAAGAAGTTCATGAATTTTGTGAAAAATGTAATTCTTATGTTAAAGAAAATTATTTAAGAAAGTGGTAATGGCCAAAAATATCCTGTGATAGTATTAACTTTGATACCTCTCAAACAAATTTTAAATTTTGCGGAGGTTGACATGATTATGAAATTGCAAAAAGTAAAATTAACCTTGCTAAGTATTAATAAAAAGTTAGGAGAAAAAAATAATTAGGAAAAAATGAGAGTATCTTTAAAATAAGGAAAATTTCATAAGCCTTTTTTATTATTTTATTTTCAAATCGCCGATTATGTATTTTGAGAACTCTTAAAAATAATCAAAAAACCATAAGAGCATAGGTAACTATTGAGTCTGACAGTTCTTCGTAATGTTTTTTATAATCTATTAAATTTCCTTTTTTTATGTTAAATTCTTTCAAGATTTCCAAAAATAAAAAGTTTGTATTTTTACCATCTATTCTTGTTCTGTTTTCGTTTTTTTCTAAAAGTTCAAAAGCCTTTTCGTTCTCAAGATTTAATATTGAATCGATATATATTTTATCTACCTCTTCTGGATCATAACTCTTTTCATCACCAAATTTTCTACCAACATGAGAAAGATCAATACTTGATATCAAAAATATATCCTCTTTTAAATCCTTCAAAACTTCTGTAATTTTCTTTGAAATCTCTTTAAGTTTTTTTACGTTACTTTCTGATACGAGAGATGTGATTACCTTTTTGTTTTCATTAAGAAAACTTATAAATAAAACAGGAAATTCAATTGAATGTTCTCTTTTGTAGGCAAAAAAGTCAGCAGTTATATCGTAATCAAATACTTTTGAAATTTTTTCTATAAGCGCCAAATCACTCTCAACAATCTTTTCTCCAACCATGAAGTTTTTCGGAAAAATTGAAAAAGGTAACTCATACCAAAAATGAGGAACACCAAATACAAATATTATTTTTTCTTTTATGCTCTGAAGTATAGAAAAAAATTTCTGATAAGTTGTAATTGCAGCCTTAAGATCAATATGAGGAACTATAACCCCCTTAATTCTTTTTGTAAATTCAAAATATTTTTTACTTATACTTTCCTTTAATTCTTCTAAATTATTCCCATATTTTATTTCCTTAAAGTTTTCATTTTTAATTTTTTCTTTTTCTTTTTTTACTCTCTCTAAAAATCTCTCATTATAAAGTAAAAAATTTTGATCAAGGGCATTTATAAAGTTAATTATCTCAATATCAGATAAAATAATACCTGTTATTTTCAAATATTTTGACTTTATATCGGAAATAGTACCTTTTCCATCAATTAGTGTCAATAAAAGAAAAGAGTTTTTTGATAAAAACATTTCTTTTGATATGGAAAAGGGATCAACTAAAATAAACCCCTTACTTTGTGGTACTACGTCAAAATATCTCAGTTTAGGTTTTTCTTCAATCATTAAATCAAACTTTTCCCCCTCAAAGGTGATATTTCAATTTCATCAAATTCAAAAATCTTCATTATTGTGTTTGTAATATCGTATATACTTCCATCTTTTCTACCTTTTAGTTTTTTATCCGGTGCTCTTATAATGTAAATTCCCTCATAAGAATGATTAGCATCGTCAGGTCCTGTATCGTTTTCAAGTGTAAATATTTTTCCAATCCCAACTGAACCAACACTTCTATAATCAAGATCACCAAAAATTACAATCAAATCCGGTGGAAAACCTTTAACTTCAGGATATATTTCCTCAGGATAATAGGCTTTTGTACCGATGTTTTTATTTTCCTCATTTTTTAAACCTTCAAAAATTTCTTTTAACTCTTTTCTTATTCTCTCATAATCTCTTTTATCGATAACTCCTTCTCTATCTCTTTCTTTTATGTTCAAATAAACTCTTGAATAATAACCTCCCTCCCCATAGGCCAATGTCTTTTTAAAGTCAATCATTTCAGGTTCTAGTCTTTTTTGCTCTTTTATATTTTCCTTAAGTTTAAGAAAACCTTCCTTTATCAGTAACTCGTTAACAGCTACACATCCTTCTATTTTTTTTGCTCCATGGTCTGAAACAATCATGATCCATGTCTCTTCTGGTAAAATTTCAAGAACTTCACCAATCTTTTTGTCAAGAAATGAATAATACTCAGGTATTACTTCTTCATAGAGATTATTCTTTTCATAGAGATTGTGAGTTTTATCAAAGAATCTCCAGAATCCATGGTGAATTCTATCAGGTCCCATTTCTACAAAGAAAAAAAGATCATAATTTATATTTTTCACAAGATATTTAACAATTTCAAAATGCTGTTCAGTCATTTTAAAAATTTCTTCCTTTAACCATTCTTTCTTTTCTGTTCTGAAACCTCTCACATCAAAAATATATTTTCCAAAATTTTCTTCTATAATTCCACTAATTTCTTCGGGATAGGAATATTTGCTTTCCTTCTCAGGTGTTAAAAAGCAAGAAATTCTAATTCCATTTATTGGTCTTGGAGGGTAAGATGGTGGTATTCCTATTGATACTACTTTTTTTCCTTTTTTTGATAAGAATTCTAAGACAGTATCCTCTTTGACATCATAAGAGGAAAGAACTTTTAATTTGTAATCGTCACTTTTCCTGTTTCTAAAACCGTATATTCCTAACTCCCCTGGTGTCTTACCTGATAACATACAAATCCAAGCAGGAACAGTAATAGGGGGTATTATACTTTTAAGTATTCCGTACTGTGATTCATCTATCAAATTTTTTATGTTTGGAATTTTATCTTTTAATTTTTCATCAACAAAATTAAAAGGAACTCCATCAAGACCAAAAACAAAGAGTTTCATTATCTATCAACTTCTCCAAAAACTGGATCTAAAGACCCAATTATTGCTACAAGATCTGCTATATAGTGTCCCGGTAAGATTTTTTCAAGAATCTGTAAGTTTGCAAAAGAAGGAGACCTTATGTGGACTCTATAAGGTTTAGAGGAGCCATCCGAAATAACGTAAACTCCAAATTCACCCTTTGCACTTTCAACTGAAGTATAAATTTCCCCTTCAGGAACTTTAAAACCCTCCGTTACTAAAAGAAAGTGGTGTATCATTTCTTCGATTGAATTATAAATCTTTGCCTTTGGTGGTGGAACAATTTTGAAATCATCTATTAGAATTTCTCCATCTGGAATTTTCTCTATTGCCTGATCTATTATTTTTGTGGACCATCTCATCTCTTCCATTCTAACCATGTATCTTGAAAAAACATCTCCTTCATAAAAAACTGGTATATCAAAATCAAGATCTTTATAAACTGAATAAGGAAAGTTTTTTCTTACATCATATTTTATACCCGAACCTCTCAGCACAGGACCTGTGATGTTATACTCTACTGCAAGATCAGGTGGGATTACACCTATTCCCTTTGTTCTCTTTTGAAATATTATGTTATTTCTTATTACTTTGTCCATTTCGTCAATTTTCTCTAAGATCTCTGGTAAGAGCTTTTTTACATTTGAGAGAAAGTTATGAGGTACATCAGCAGCAACACCACCAATTCTGAAAAAGGATGGATTCATCCTTTGGCCAGAAATTTCCTCAAAAAGATCAAGTATTTTTTCTCTTAATTCAAAGGTATACATAAAAATTGTCATTAAACCGAGATCAAGTAGATGAGTTCCAAGCCATACAAGATGAGCTGCAATTCTTTGAAGTTCACCAAGTATTACCCTTATATATTCTGCTCTTTCAGGAACATTTATTTTCAAAAGTTTTTCAATTGCAAGAACATATGCCCAATTTTGTAAAATTGGAGCTGTATAATCCATTCTATCAGTCCAGATCATAGCTTTCTGATATGGTAAATTTTCCATGATTTTTTCTGAACCTCTATGTAAAAAGCCTATAAATGTTTCAGCCTTTTTAATTTTTTCACCATCAAGATAAATCTTAATACGCATAACACCATGGGTAGCTGGATGTTGTGGACCTATATTTAGCTCAATTAAATCTTCCATTAATAGATATCCTCAATTTCTGGAGGAGATACATCCTTATCCATAGGAAAATCTTTTCTCAAAGGATATCCGGGAAATTTTTCCCATAAAAGTATTCTTTTTAAGTTGGGATGATCTATAAAAACTATTCCAAAAAGATCGTAAACTTCTCTTTCAAACCAATTTGCTCCTTTGTAAATTGACGTAATAGAGTTTATTTCTGGTTTTTCCCTTTCAACAGTTGTTTTTACTCTGACCCTTTCATTTCGTGCAAAAGATAAAAGAGTATAGATAATTTCAAAATGTCCTTTCTCTAAATAGTCGCAAGCTGTAATATCAACTAAATAATCAAATAAAAGTTCCTCACTATTTTTTAACTTTTTTATAACATTTATTAAATCTTCTTTTTTAACGTTTAAGGTTACAATATCTTTTAATTCTATTTTTATATCTACTTTATCTTCTTTAAATTTTGCTTGAATTAAATTTATCAGTTCGCTCAAGTTTTTTTAGTTATTTTTTCTTGAAGTTTTTGTATTGCATATAAAAGAGCCTCTGGTCTTGGTGGACAACCAGGTACGTAGACATCTACAGGAATTACATTATCTATTCCTTTTAGTACAGAATAACTTCTATAATAAGGTCCACCTGTTGAAGCACAGATTCCCATCGATATTACCCATTTTGGTTCAGGCATCTGCTCG
This sequence comes from Caldifarciminales bacterium, assembly GCA_039630575.1. Taxonomy (GTDB): domain Bacteria; phylum Hydrothermota; class Hydrothermia; order Hydrothermales; family JAJRUZ01; genus JBCNVI01. The sequence goes on along the minus strand of JBCNUW010000012.1, from coordinate 38,761 downwards.
TAAAGTCTTTTTATTACCGGTGTAATTTTTAAAGTAACCGTTCCAGCTATAATAAGTAAATCTGCTTGTCTCGGCGAAGGCCTAAAAACCTCGGCTCCAAATCTTGATAAATCAAAAACAGGATCAGTGGAAGCCATCATTTCTATTGCACAACAAGCAAGTCCAAAAGTAAGAGGCCATAAACTGTATTTCCTTCCCCAATTTATAACATCTTCTACTCTTGTTAAAATAAATGGAGGAAATTCTTTCATTTTTTATTTTAAAAACCTTATAATCTAAAATTCAAATGGATAAAAGAAAATTACTTTCAGGACTTTTTGTGCTTTCTTCACTTTTTATTTTGGTTTTTCTCTATGTCTTCTTCACTGAATTTAAAATAGCAAAAAATAGATATTACTATGAAGCTGTTGTTCCTGATGCCTCATGGCTCGAAAGAGGAGATCTTGTAACAGTTATGGGTGTCAATTTGGGTAGAGTTGAAAAACTTTGGATAGAAAAAGACAAAGTTATTATTAAATTTTTTGTTGATGGGGTTAAGTTAAAAGAAGGAGTAAAAATAATAGTTGAAAACCAGGGTTTCCTTGGTAGAAAAAGACTTGTTATAAAACAGGGAAACGGAAAAGAAATTCCACCTTTTACTCGTATAGAGGGCCAAACAGGATGGGATCTTGGTAACCTTCTATCTGCCGGAGAAAAAATTATTGATTCACTTAACTTACTTTTGAAAGAGGTCAAGACTTTAATCTTAACATACAAACTAGGTGGAGAAGAACTTTTAAGGGAGTTTAAAAATATATCCAAAGATCTTTCAGAATTTCTTTTAACTTGGAAAGGAGCAGGAGAAAATATTAATTCTGTTGTGGAAAAGATCTCAAATGTTTACGCACTTATAACGAGAGCTGATTCACTACTTAAAAAAGTTGAGGAAAGTAACGGTACTTTAAAAAAACTTTTAATTGATGACTCAACTTACAGAAAAGTTGATTCACTTTTAAAAGAGGTTAAAGATCTCATAAGAGATATAAAGAAAGATCCAAGGAGGTATTTTAAGTTTTCAATTTTTTGAATTAATGAAAAAGGAAAAAATAATTTATGTTTGTGAAAACTGCCTTTATGAGTCTCCAAAGTGGCTCGGGAAGTGTCCCTCCTGTGAGTCGTGGGATACATTCAGGGAGATAAAAAGTAAGGTTTTAAAAGAAACAGAAAAATCAAAAGTTTTAAGGTTTGACGAAATTGAAATAAAAGCAAAAAACTATATTGAAACTAAAATAGAGGAAGTTGATAGAGTTTTGGGAGGTGGAATTGTAGAAGGAGGACTTTACCTTATTGGGGGTGACCCAGGAATAGGTAAGACCACACTTTTACTTACAATTGTTGATAGAATTTCACAGGAGGGAAAAAAAGTTCTTTTTATATCAGCTGAGGAATCAAAGGAACAGATAAAGATGAAGGCTGAAAGAATAAAGGTAAGGGGTGAAAATATATGGATTTCTCAGAGTTTAGACACTGATTCTATAGAGGAAGAAATTAGAGGATTAAAACCTCATATTGTAGTAGTCGATTCAATTCAGACAGTTTATAATCCTTTAAACCCAAGTTCACCAGGTAGTGTTTCACAGGTAAGGGACGTAGGATCATTTTTTTTAAAAATTTCAAAAAGAGAAAACATAGCAGTTTTTCTTATAGGACATGTTACAAAAACTGGAGAGATAGCTGGACCAAAAACTCTTGAACATATGGTTGATTGTGTTTTATATCTTGAAGGAGAAAGAAAGGAAGGTTTAAGAATACTAAGACCTTTTAAAAATAGATTTGGTTCAACTGAGGAAATTGGAATCTTTGAGATGAAAGAAGAAGGTCTAATTGAAGTTAAAGATCCATCGGGACTTTTTCTGTCGGATATTAAATCAGAGGGTATTTCTTATTTCCCAATGATGGAGGGCAAAAGGGTTATAATGGTTCAGATTCAAGCTCTTGTTTCAAAGACTTTTTTTCCTGTACCAAAGAGAGAGTCACAGGGTTATGATATTAGAAGACTTTCTATGATTTTAACAGTAATAGAAAAGTATATTCAACTACCTTTGTATCAATACGATGTTTATGTTAATGTTACAGGTGGAATAAAAATTACAGAAACAGCTGGGGATCTTCCACTTGCTCTTGCAGTTATTTCATCTTTTAAAAGTAAAGAACTTCCTGAAAAGCTTTTCAGTTTCGGTGAAATAGGTCTTGCAGGTGAGATAAGGAATGTAAGGAACTATAAAAGGAGAATACAGGAGGCAAAAAGGATTGGTTTTAAAAGAGGTGTTGTTCCTTTCTTTGATAATTTTAACGATGATCTTTTAAAGGTTAGAAACTTAAAGGAAGTCTCAAAAAATTTTTTTTAAAGTGAGTCTCTATATGTTTTTTTATTTAAATTATGCTGTTATTGCAATCTTAATTTTTTTTGTTGCTTTATTGATTTATTTTGTTTTTAGAAAAAAAGAAAAAGTGCCTTTTTATGTACTGGATTTTGATACATTAAAAGATCACAGATTTCTTGAGCTTTTTTCAACTGACCTTTTTTATTTTAAAGTAATTATATCAAAATCAGATTATGAAAAATTTAAGGAATTTATAAAAACTTTGGATGAAGAAACAAAAGAGAAATTTATACTTTATTTAAAAGATCTTGAAAAAAAGAAAAAAAATAGATTTTTGAAAATTGTAAATTTTGATATTGAAAATTTTGTGTTAAGAAAAAGAAAGGCAAAAGTTATTTTATCAAACAGAGAACTTAAAAGGAGTTTTGAGGAAAAGGGATTAGAGTTTATTTATTTTCCTGATATTGTGAAATTATTTAAACCAACTCTAAAGAAGGGTGAAGTGATAAAACTAAAAATTTCAAGAAGGGGTAGATATTTTGATGAAGGTATAGGATTTCTTGAAGATGATACACCTTGTATTGTTAAGGGAGGTTCTGAATTCCTTGGTAGAGAAGTTGAGGTTTTAATAGAGAAAATTAGAGAGACTTTTGCTGGTATTATTTTAGAGGGTAGAATCTTCAAAGGTGATGTTTAGTTTAGAACCTTTTTCTATAATTTCATTAAGTTCTTCTATTAAATTTTTTAAATTTTTAACTCCATACTTTTCTGCATTTTCTTTGATTGTTCCCCAAATGGGTTCACCACAGGATATTGCAGGTATTCCGTATTTTAGAAATACTTTGATTGCTTGAGGGTATAAGACTAAAATTTCTTCAATTGTATTATTTTCAGTGATTTTCTGCATACATATTTATAAAGTTTTATAAGTTAAAGTTGCAAAATTTATGAATTTTTTTTAAAATAAAAAAAGCCCCCGTAGCTCAGGAGGATAGAGCGGCAGTTTCCTAAACTGCAGGTCGCGTGTTCAAGTCACGCCGGGGGCATTCAAGCGTTTGATGGAACTAAATGAAAATTTAAAAATAAAAGGGTTTGCTTTTTTCAGTTTAAAATTCTTTATAGTTGAGAAATTAGGTGAAAAATTTTATAAGGAGTTTTTAAGTCTTCTTCCAGCTAATTTAATGAAATTTTTTAATCAAGAAATTGGAGAGAGCGAGTATTATCCTATTAAAGCCTATTTTGAGAGTATAGATTACTTATGTAAGATCTATAAAGAAGATATAGAAGAACTTATGTTTAGAATTGGGGAATTTTCTGTTAAAAGAGCCTATGAAGGTCCCTTTAAAGTTATCGCAGATACCTTAGATTTTAAAAGTTTTACAAATAATGTTATTGAGTTTGGTTACAAATTTTTTTTTAATTTTGGAAATTTTGAGGTTAAGGAGCTAAATTTTGAAAAGGGAAAGGCAACTTTTTCTTTAAGTAACATTCCCTTTAAAGATTTCAAGTTTGAGAAAAGAATAGAGGGTGGTATTTATTCAGTTTTTAAAATAAAAGGTTTAAAAAACCTAAAAAGTAAAATAACCAAAAGTATTGCAAAGGGGGAAGGCTATATTGAAATTAAACTGAATTGGGAACCCTAATATTCTTTCTTTGATTCTCTTAGGTAGTAATAAAGAGAAAGTGCATCGGTAATTCTTATTCCAGGAATTCTCATAGCTTGAGCAAAGGTTTTTGGTTTTACTTTACTCCATTTTTCCTTTGCCTCATACGAAACATTAGGTATTTTCCAAAAGTCAATCTTTTCAGGTATTTCTCTTAACTCTATCTTACTTACTCTACTTGCTTCCCTTTTTTCTTTCTCAATATAACCTTCATAGTGAATTTCACTTAAAACTCTTTCTCTAATTTTTTCTTTAACTTTTTTTATTATTCCTCTTTCTTCCAAAATGTTATATACGTTTTTCTCTCTTTTTACAAGTTCAAAAAGGGTTATTGATTCAGGTAAATCACTAACAGAGGTTAATTTTTGTGCTTCCTTTCTTTTTATTCGTGTTTTTTTCAGTTTTTCAATTATCTCATTAAATAATTTTCTTTCCTCTTGAAAGTTGAGAAAGTCTTTTTCGCTTATTAGACCAAATTTGTATCCGTAAGGTAGCATTCTTTCTTCTGCTGTGTCTTGTCTTAATGTTATTCTATATTCAACTCTTGAAGTGAACATTCTGTAAGGTTCATCAACGCCTTTTGTTACAAGGTCATCTATCATTACACCAATATAACCCTCATTCCTTTTTATTACAAATGGTTCCCTTTTATCTATGTATAAACTCGCATTTATTCCAGCCAAAATTCCTTGAGCAGCAGCCTCTTCGTAACCTGTTGTACCATTTATCTGGCCAGCCAAAAAAAGACCCTCTATTTTTTTTGTTTCAAGCCATGGTTCAAGTTCTAAAGGATTTACAAAGTCATATTCTATAGCATAGCCTGGAACAACTATCTTAGCATTTCTTAAAGGTGGTATTGTTTTTAAAATCTCATATTGAATTTCTTCTGAAAAAGATGTGGAAAGACCACTTATATAGACTATTTCCGAATCTCTACCATCAATTTCAAGAAATAGTTGGTGTCTATCCTTATGAGGAAAATTAACTACCTTAAGTTCAATAGAGGGACAATACCTCGGACCTATTCCTATTATTTCTCCTGTAAAAAGTGGACATTCATTTAAATTTTCCATAACAATTTTATGAGTTTCTTCATTTGTGTATGTGATCCATGCTGGAATTTGTAAAGTATTTAAATAGTTATTTCTAAAGGAAAAACCTCTTGGAGGTTCATCTCCCTTTTGTTCCTGAGCTAAGCTAAAATCTATTGTTTTCAAATCTATTCTTGGAGATGTTCCTGTTTTTAATCTACCCATTTGAAATCCCAAATTTTTTAAAAATTCAGAGAGTTCGTAAGAAGGATCTTCTCCCATTCTACCTGCTTTTATTTTTTTCTTTCCAATGTGTATAAGTCCTCTTAAGAATGTCCCAGTTGTTAGAACACATGACTTTGAATAGAATTTTTCATCCTTTATTGTGAGGACACCCTTATATATTTTCCTTTTGTTTTTTTCTTCTATTAAAAAAGCCTTAACTTCATCTTGGATAACAAAAAGATTTTTTTGATTAAAAATTGCTTCTTGCATCCTTTTTTTATATGCCTCTCTATCTGCTATTGCCCTTAGAGAATGCATCGCAGGTCCCTTTTTTATGTTTAGGGTTCTAAATTGGGTTCCTGTATCATCTATAGCAAGTCCCATTTCACCTCCTAATGCATCCAGTTCTTTAACAAGTTGGGCTTTTCCAACTCCTCCAATTGACGGATTACAGGACATTTGTGCTATCTTATCTTTTCTTAATGTAATTAAGAGAGTTTTGGCCCCCATTCTTGCTGAGGCAAGAGCTGCTTCACAACCTGCGTGTCCCCCACCTATAACTATTACATCAAAAATTTTCACCATCTATTAATTTTAAATCTTAAATTAGTTTTGCCTCTTTACCTCCTCAGCTAAAAACCAGTTTCTTTCTTTTTTTAATGAAACTTCCACAAAATGGGTCGAAAGGGTATATAGTGTATAGTTATCATTTTCTTTTTTTATTAAATACCTATCTTTATCTATCTTTTCTACTACTTTAAAACCTTGTTTTTCACCATTTTTAAGAGTTATAAGTATAGTCAAGAAAGGTTCTTTACCATCGTATTCTTTTATATTTAGTGTATCAATATAACCAAGTGAAAAAACTGAGCTTAACATTCTTACATAGTTTTGAATTTTAGACTGATCTGCATTTAAATCAGGTGAATCAATAACCCATCTTTCACCTTCTTTATATAACATAAACCTCTGTTCTTTATCGTTATATTCAACTCTCTGGGCATCTTCGTATTTAAATTCAGTAATTTTTCTATTTCTCCAATTTGAGGGATGTAAGCTATACATATGTGATTGTATAGGTTTTTCAACAAGTAACACTTCTTTTTTGCCAGGGAATCTGACAAAATTTGTTGAGAAATCTGCACCCTGTTTTCCTACTATGATTTCAAAAATTTTTTTATCGCTTTTATCAAACAGTGCAAGAAAAGTTCCATTTTTATCATCAACATTATAGTATGGATATTCAGATTCACTTTTTCCGTAAACTTTGCCTTTAAGGGAACTTAAATTCTCAAGTAAACGAATGATTCTTTCTTTATCAGCTGTTCTTGGATGAGTATCTTCCATTACCACCCAGATACCGTTTAGTTTTCTTAATTCAAGTTTTTCTTCTCCTCTTTTAAGAGTAATTTTTTCTATGTTTTCCTCCTTAAATACACTTGAAACTTCAATCTCTTTTGGTAATTTTCCCCTCTTAAAAAAAGGGCTTTCTGTTATTGCAGTTAGTATAAAAAGAATTATAAAAGTGATGCTTAAGAACCTGAGATGTTTTTCAATCATTTTTTTCCTCCTTTGTTTCTACTTTTTCCTCCATATATTTCCTCTTTTTAATTCTTCTAAGAGAAAATCTTATCATTCCAAAAACTACTACTAACAATGGGATTCCAAAAGTGATTCCATTTTGTAATAAGAATTTTTGAAATGAATTTAAAGGAGCTATCGGTCTTTCCTTTATCTCTCTTGCCTTTATCTGAGTTAGGTCTTTACCAAGTGTTAAAGTATTTACCATATTCATAAAGAATAGCCCATTGTCTCTGTACATGGTAATAAAGTTATCTTCAAGAAGCATAGAGTTCCCTACAAAAATTATTGTGTTTTCATCTTTTGTTTCTTTTAAAAAGCCTGTAGTATCTGATGGAGTTATATCTGTCCAATTTTTGAAAAGATTGGTATCAGTAGTGAAAACTGATTTAAATTTAGATCTTACTAAAACAGCAAGGAGATGCCTCTTTGTTTCGCTTGGGATAGGAGGAGGTTCTTGAATAAAGGGATGAATAGAAAAGTTCCCATCTTTTCTGTAAGCTTTATCAGTACTTGTTATTATAGGTATATACTTAAATTCTTTGTCTTTATTTTCAAGTGTATCTATAGCAGATGGCCAAAAGAGTACAAGTTGTGTAAGGTCACGAGCAAAGTGATGTTTTATACCTTTTGGAGTGATTTTTACAAAATAGTGATAGGGAATATAGACAATTCTTTGTCCGGCCATTATAGGGATAAAAGGTATAGTTGGATCTTTAACAATGTTTGGTTTAAGGTGAATACCGTAATTTTTTAAAAATTCAAGATCTTTCTCAAAAAGTGGTTTAGCTATAAAGTTTTCATAATTTATCTCAACTGGTTGTAAGAAGAAAATGACTTTTCCCCCTTTCATTATAAATTGATCTAAATTATAAAGTTCTTTGGGTAAAAGTTTTTTAATTCCGAAGACCAAAAGGACATTTATATCTTCAGAAATTTTTGTTATAGGTGATAAAATTCGAATATTGAAAATTTTTTCAAGCTCTCTTTTAATTATTGAATAATTTTCCTGCTTTTGTCCAAGAAATAACATTCCAACAGTTTTTATGTTTTCTCCTTCTATCAATTTGAGAATTTTTGAGGTAAGATCGTACTCTAGGTTTTCTGTTTCTGTAATGATAGGTATAATTTCTTTTTTGTCTCTGTAAAATATAGCAAGACCGAAGTTACCATTTACAACTTTAACCTGATCTTTTTCAACCACATTGAAGGTTATTTCCGGTATACCAATTCTTCTTACTTTTAACTCTATGTCTTTGTTTTTATCAGGATAATAAACAGCATACTTTAGAAGTCCTTTTGAATAATTTCTGTATTCTTCAAGTAAATCAAATAAATCCTGTTTGTGGGGGTTCATTTCAGCAGGAAGTTTGCTAGACATATAAATTTCTATGTTCAGGTAGTCTTTAAGATTTTTTAATACATCTTTAGATACAGGATGAAGAGTGTATATCTTTTTTTGTGAGAGGTCAATTCTATATACAAAGTTTCTCAGAAATATATTTAAGAGAAAAAGATTTAAAAGTGCTAAAACTCCACAGGCTAAAAAGATTTTTTTTCTTTTCATCTTGCAACCTCCAGGTGTAAATAGTTAGCATATATAAAAAATATAATAAAAGAAAGATAATAAACAATATCTCTAAGATCAATTACTCCTCTTACAATACTTTCAAAATGTGTTTTAACAGAAAGGGTTGAAAAAAAGTCTGCCCAGAAGCCTGTGAGAAAGGATAGGATAACTTCTTCACCAATTATATATAAAAGAAAAGAAAGTGAAGCTGCTAAGATGAAGGCTACGATTTGATTTCTTGTAAATCCGGATAGAAACATCCCTAACGAGATTAAGGTTGATCCAAAGAGAAAGGAGCCTATATAACCTGATATAACACTTCCCCAATCTAAATTGCCTAAAAAGGAGAGAATAAAAGGTAGTGGAAATGTTAAAAGGAGAGATATTCCAAAGAAGGAAACTGCAGCAAGAAATTTTCCAAGTATTATTTCTTCAGTTCTGAGAGGTAAGGAGAAAAGGATTTCAAGTGTCCCAAGTTTTTTTTCTTCAGCCCAAAGTCTCATTGTGATTGCTGGAATAAAAATTATAAAGAGAACAGGGAACATTGAAAACATAGGTCTTAAATCCGCTTCAGGCATAAGAAAGAAACCTCTAAAAAAAAGCCAGAAATTGAGACCAATAAATACAACAAGCCAGAGGTATCCTATAGTTGAGTTAAAATACGATAGAAATTCTTTCACAAATATTGCTTTAATTCCTTTCACTTTTCTCCTCCTTTGTTAATTCAATGAAAATTTCTTCAAGTCCAAGGGATTTTGAATAGAGTTCTAAAATTAAAAATTTGTTTTCATAGGCAAATTTGGCAAATTTTTCTCTTACATCGTCGTTTTCTTTTGGAATGAATTTTCCATGAATACCGTCCTCTTTCTTTTCAATTTCATAGGAGGCAACAAAATCTAATTTATTTATTTTTTCCCTTATTTCCTTTTCGTCACCCTTTAAGACAAAGTATATTTCTTTAGATTTAAATTTTCTTGAAAGCTCATAAGGCTTCCCTTCAGCTCTTATTATTCCTTTATGAATGATTATAACTCTTGAAGCAAGCATTTCTACTTCTGGAAGAATATGGGTTGAAAGGAGAATTGTTTTTTCCTTAGATAGCTCTTTAATCAGATTTCTTATTTCAATTATTTGAACTGGATCAAGACCTGTTGTAGGTTCATCCATTATAAGAACATCAGGGTCATGTAAAAGGGCTTGTGCTATGCCAACTCTCTGTCTATAACCCTTAGATAATTCTCCTATGGGCTTTTCCCATACTTCCTTTATTTGAGTTTTTTCCATAACTTCATCAAGTTTTTTCTTTTTCTCTTCTATACCCCTTGCGTTTGCACAGAAAGTTAAATACTCTCTTGGAGTTAGATCTGTGTAAAGGGGGTTATCTTCTGGAAGGTAACCTAATTTTTTTTTGCAGTATAAGGGATCTTGAGTTAACTTTTTTCCGTCAATAAGTACTTCTCCCTTTGTTGGGTATAGATATCCTGTTATTATTCTCAGTGTCGTTGTTTTACCTGCTCCGTTTGGTCCAAGGAATCCCAAGATTTCACCTTTTTCTACGTTAAAGGATATACCTTGGATAGCAGGCTCTTCACCGTAGTACTTATAAAGGTTTATAACTTCGATCATTTAGATTTAGGTTTCGGAGGGTGTGGGACTCGAACCCACAATCCCGATATAATCGGGATATCGGATTTCAAATCCGACGCCTTAGCCAGTTCGGCCAACCCTCCTTTATGTATGATAATTTTTAATATATTATAACTACATTAAAGGGGCTATTCAAGTAAAAAAACACTCAGAGAAATGCCGGGGGCGGGACTTGAACCCGCACGAGATTAATCTCACATGGCCCTCAACCATGCGCGTCTGCCAATTCCGCCACCCCGGCAATATACTTAAAATAATAAACAACTTATTAAGGAATTTTCAAATTTCTTTCTCTTAAGATTTTATATGTTCTTCTCAGAAAAACAATCAAAAGGTACTGAACTCAGAATAAAGATTAAAAAAGTACTTTTTAGAAAAAAAACTAAATTCCAACTTGTAGAAATTTTTGACAGTTTAGACTGGGGTAAAGTTCTTGCCATTGACTCTCTTTTTATGGTAACTGAGAAAGATGAATTTTTTTACCATGAATCCTTAGTTCATCCTTTGCTTTCAACAATAAAAAAACCATCAAAGGTTTTGATAATAGGAGGAGGAGACGGAGGAGCTTTAAAAGAAGTTTTAAAACATCCAGTTAAAGAAGTTACTCAAGTTGAAATTGATGAAGAAGTCTTTAAAGCCTGCAAAAATTTTTTCCCTTGGGCTAATAAGGCTTATAAAGATAAAAGGGTCAAAATAATTTTTGAAGACGCAAGAGATTTTATTAAAAAAGTAAAAGAAAAATTCGATGCCATAATTCTTGATACTTCTGACCCCGTAGGACCTGCAAAAGTTTTCTATACTGAAGACTTTTATGAAAATCTAAAAAAAATTTTAAAAAAAGATGGTGGCATTTCTCTTCAAGCTGAATCCCCAATTTTCCACCTAAAAGTTATCAAAAAAATTTATAACATATTAAATAAAAAATTCCAAAGCATCTTCCCATATCTTTCTCCAATGCCAACATATCCTGGAGGATTATGGCTTTATTTCTTGGTTTTCAAAAGAAAAAAAAGTATAATAAAACCAATAAGAATACCAAAAAAAACAAAATACTATAACAGAGATATTCATGAAACCTGTTTTAAAATACCAGAATTTTTAAAAAAGTCTCTTAAAACTTTATAATTTAAATAAGGAGGGAAAAATCATGAAATTCTTTTTTAGCTTTTTTATTCTTGTAAAGCTCATAGAAGTTGAAGTCTTTAATATCTTGCCTCAAAGAGAAGGTGGTTACACCCTGATTTTAAGGAAAGTAAATTCTGAGTCTTTACTTTTTATATCAATAGGAGAAAATGAAGGCTTATCAATAATAAGAGCTTTAAATAAGGTTAATCTGAAAAGACCCCTTACCTATGAATTAATGAAGAATATAATTGATAAACTTGGTGCCCAAGTAGAAAAAGTTACTATAGATAGATTTGAGGAGGACACCTATTTTGCAAGTATTCATTTTAAACAGGGTAATAAAAGAATAGTAGTTGATGCAAGACCTTCTGATGCGATAAATCTTGCTATTAGAGAGAAAGTAAAAATATACGTTGATGAGAAAGTCTTTGAAAAAATGAAAATTGATTTAGAAAAAAAGGAAGAAAAGGAAGGCATAAGACTTTAAAAAATTTTTATAATCAAAAATTTAAATGAAATTAAAGGAGGTAGTATTACTTTCCCAAAAATTAAGTGAAATATCTAGTATAAACGAAAAGGTCCTCATTCTATTAGATTTTTTTAAAAGACTGAGGAGGGAAGAATTTAAGATAGCGATATCACTTTTGATGGGAAAAATTTTCTATGGAAAACTTCAGATAGGTTTAAAAAGCCTAAGTAATTATTTTCTTTTGAAAGAGGGGAACGATAGTGTTGAGCTTTTAGAATTGGATGAAATTCTAAAGAGATTAAGTGAGATTAAAGGGGTTGGTTCTCAGAGAAGAAAATTAGGGATAGTTTATAATCTTTTTAAAAAACTTGATATAAGCGAAAGAAAGTTTTTTAGTCTTTTTCTCATTGGAGAAGTAAGGCAAGGTGTTTCAAAGGGTATACTGAAGAAAGCCATTTCAAAATTTTTAAATATAAAGGAAGAAGAAATTGACGAAATTTTATTAAAAAGAGGTAATTTTTTAGAAGTAGTTGATAGCTTAGTGAATAAAGGTAACAAGGATTTAAAAGAGTTATCTTTTGAGGTGTTTACACCCTTTTTGCCTATGTTAGGTGAGATGATACACTCATTAGAAGAACTCCCAAGGAGTAAATATGCTGTTGAATATAAGATTGATGGAATAAGAATTCAAGTTCACAAAAAAGGCAAGGATATTAAGATTTTTTCGAGGAATCTGAGAGACATAACCATAAATCTCTCAGAAGTAAAAGAAATTATTAAAAATTTAGACGGTGACTTTGTTCTTGATGGTGAGGTTGTTATTTTTGATAGAGAAAATAAAATAATTCCCTTTCAGGACATGCTCAGCATAATAGCAAGAAAGAATAGAGAGAAAGTTTCTTCAATTAAACCTTTCTTTTTTGATATTGTTTATAAAAACGGTGAACAGCTTTTTAAAAATAAAAACTTTGAGAGATGGAAAATTTTAAAAGAAACAGTACCACAAGATTTTCTAATTAAAAGAATTGAAACTGACCAAATAAAAGAAATAGAAAAATTTTTTTATCAAAGTATTGAAGAAGGGAACGAAGGTATTATGATAAAAAAGATCGACTCTCCATACTTTATAGGTTCTAGAAAGAGGTATTGGTTTAAATTAAAAAGGACATACACACTTGATCTTGTTATTCTTGAGGCTGAATGGGGACATGGAAGGAGAAAGAATTGGCTCTCTGATTTTTTACTTGGATGTCTTGATAGAGAAAATAAAAGATTTTTACCCCTTGGAAAAACTTTTAAAGGTTTATCTGATAATGAATTTGAGGAAATAACAGAAATTTTAATTACTAAAAAGGTTAAGGATAAGGAAAACGGAATAATTGTAAGACCTGAATTAGTTGTAGAGGTAGATTTTTCAGAAATAGAAAGATCTCCCTTTTATGAAAGTGGATACGCCTTAAGATTCGCAAGAATAAAGAGAATAAGATATGATAAAAGTAAAGATGATATATCGAAGATTGATGAGGTTGAAAATATTTTTAAGGAATTTAGAAGGAAAAGGGGTAGTTTTAGTTTATAACTTAAAAGAGACTTCACTTCTGTTACATCTGACTTTTATTTCGTAATCTTTCATTCTTCTTCCTGTTAATTTACACAGATGTTTTTTTTCAGAGTCAGGGTGTGCATCCTTTATGAAGTTCTTACAGTTTATGCACATAGGTGAAACTTTTATTATATTTTTATCTTGAAGCTCAGCAATTATTTTAAGTAGTATTCTAAAGATTTCTATCTTTTCTTCTCTTGTTAAAGACTTTAAACTTTTAGAAATTTCCTTTCTATAGTTTAAAAGAATTTTTTTTAAAAGAGCTCTACCTTTATCAGTTAAGCTTAAAAATTTGTACCTTCTATCATTTAGGTTTTTTTCTTCAATTAGTATATTTTTTTCAATTAAAACTTTTAAAGAGTCCGAAAGAGTTGCTCTTTTTATACCCAGTTCTTCAGATATTATTGAGGGAAGACGTCTTTCCCTTTGATTCTCTGAGATAAAAAGTATTACTTGTATACCAAGTGGTGAAATATCTGTATCCTTTGATGCGTCCCAGAGTAAAGATCTGTAAAGATTAACTAATTTTTCAAAAACATATATTATTTTTATGTCAATTCCACTCATATTAATTATATTTTTATTTTTTTCTGTAAGGATTTCTAATTATTTATATTATAAAATTAAGTTATGTTTTCTTCAAAGAGTTTAATTATTTCGTCTTTATTGAAATTTTCTTTGTATTCTCTTTTTATTTTACCTTTGTTTAAAAAAATTATTCTATCGGAAATTTCTATTGCAAAATCTATATCATGAGTTGCAATAACTACCGTTCCCCTCAAATTTTTAACCAACTTTATAAACTCCTTCCTTGCTAAAGGAGAAAGTCCTAATGTGGGTTCATCTAAAAGAAAAATTTCAGGATCATATGAAAGTAAACTGGCAAGAGATACCTTCTTTTTTTCACCAAAAGATAGGTGATGGGGTACCCTATTCTCAAAATCTTTTAGCCCCACTTTGTTTAAAGAACTTTTAACTATCTCATCTAGTTTTCCTTGTATTTTAAAATTTTTTGGTCCAAAAGCTACATCATCGTAAACTCTTGGCATAAAAAGTGAATCATCTGGATTTTCAAAAAGAAAACCAATCTTTCTTCTTAAACTTTCTTTGAAATCTTCCCCATCTATGATAACTTTTCCTTTAAATTTTAAAAGTCCACAGATACATAAAAGAAGTGTAGTTTTACCGGATCCGTTTTCTCCTATTAAACTTAACCTCTCATTTTCAAAAACCCTTAAATTTATATCTTTAAGCACATCTTTTTTTTCTTCATAAGAAAAGCTCAAATTTATAACCTCTATTTTAACCTTTCTATGTTCCATCCCTTTGAAATCATAGCTTTTAAAACCCTTTCTGATCTTTCATAGGATCTTAAAAACAATAAACCTGATAATATAAGATAACTTTTAAAATCGAGCTTTTTACCTTTTGAAATCATCGACCTTTTCATTTTTTGTAATTCATCTTCAAGTATATAAAAGTAACGGTATAAAAAAGAAAAAATTAGAGATATCAAGTTGCCGTAAGGAACTTTCTCAAAAATCTTTATAAATTCTTCAGTTTTAGTAGTTGAAAGGAAAAGAATTACACCAAAAAGAGAAAGTACCGACCTTATCAAAGCAAGAAAAAATTGTGAAAGATTCTTATGACTTAAAAGGGAAAGAAAAAATATTACTGCTAAAAAGGGTGTTATTAGTATGATTCTTTTTAAAAAGTAAAAAAAAGGAATTTTTGATATGAAAAGTAAAATTAACAAAATTAAAGATATAGTAAAGTAAAAGTACAAATTTGGGGACAAGATAATTAAAAGGAAAAGAAAAAAAATAAGAGTTATAAACTTAATTATAGGGGATAATGCTTGTAAGAAACCCCTTTCGTAGGCAAATCTATCGATAAAATGATGTTTCATATTTTTTCAACTTCTAAAAGTTTAGGCTTTAACTTTTTAATGAAATTGATAAGAAAAACTGTAAATAGACCTTCAAATGAGCCAGAAACTAAATGAAAAGAGATTATTGGGAGAAAACTTTTTTGAAAGGAGATTTTTCCTGAAAAATTGAGTTCTAAGGTTAAAAGAAAACTACCAATAAAAGCTGTAAAAATAGTTATAATAAATATAATAAAGTTTTCAAAATTTGGTAAAATTCTTATTAAAAATTTATAAAAATAGAAACCTAAAATACAACTTGAAAAAGCAATGTTTATTGAATTTGCACCAAGTGTAAGGATTCCACCATGGGAAAGTAAAAGAGATTGAAGAAAAAGTGATAAAAAATTTATAAAAAAAGCTGAAAAGGGTCCAAGGATAAGTGAAATGAAGAAACTGCCAAGTAGGTGAATTGATGTTCCAAAGGGCAAAGGAAAACTTATACTACTTATTAAGAAAATAAAGGCTGTCGATAGACCAAGTATAGGAACTCTTTCAGCCTCTATTTTTTTTAATATTTTTCTTCCAGAATAAAAAAAGGTTAAATAGGAAACTGTGTTCGTTATAAAAAGTGTTTTTGTATCTAAAAAACCATCAGGAATGTGCATTTTTTAACTTTCTGTAAGCAAGAATGTAAAAGGTGATTCCAGAGCACATAAGTATAATTGAAAGTCCTAAAACTAATTTAGAATTAAATGAAATTCTGTTATTTAAAAAAGGATCCTTCTCTAAATTTTCAATCATAATTTCTTTAACAATTCCATGCCCCATTCCATCGTCAATTTCTATTTTCCATTTTCCTTTTTTATTAGGTAAAAATAAAACTCTTCCGTTTCTATCGAGTTTTCCCTCTGAGAATATTTTTCCATCGGGAGAATAAATTTTATACTCTGCTAAAGATAGTGGTGTTTTATCTTCGTAAAAAAATCTTAATCCTTTTGCATTCTCAAAAAATTCATAACCTATTCCATGTGAAAAAATTTTTATTGTGAGTAAAAAGTTAATGTACATACCTTTCCGTTTTTTCTTTTAATTATTAAATTTAGTCCTTTTTTAGATTTATAAAAATCTCTAAAATAACCTTTCCCTTTTTCGTTTAGAAATTCATAATTGGAGGGTTTAAATTTAATTTCACTCTCCTTAAATTCAAAGTTTTCTATATTAATTTCAAAATCATACCCAAAATTTATAAAATCAGTAATTTTTCTTACATAGAAGTAGCTTTTACCAATATAAAATACTTCATCTCCTCTTGAGAGGGTAAAGAAAACAAGGTAAGTTCCTTCTTTATCAGGTGTAAATTCCGAAATTATGTATTTTTTTTCCCTTTTATATTCAAGTTTGATTTCTTCACCGGATGGTTTTTTTACCCCAAATTCTTTTAGAAGGTTTTCCTTTGGAACAATTTCAGATTCAAATAGTTTATGACCTCCCTTTAAGAAGATGTTAATTTTTTCTTTTTCTACTGGAAATGGATTTGAAATTTCTATCCAGAAGTCATGAGAGTATAAAAAGCTAAAAATTAAGATAAGAGGTATTTTTTTCATTTTTTTAAAAGATATACATAAGAGAAATGTTAGCTCTGAGATAAGTTGTTTTTTGGTTTCCAAAACCGATTCCTGTTTTTATTATGGAGCGTTCAATTGGAAAATAAATGGCTGGAAGTAAAAAGAAAGCGTTATTATAGTCTCCTAAGATTTCAATTCCACCTGCAATACCATGGGGATCAGCTGATAGGGGATTTTTAATTCCTAATGCCCATTCTTTTATAAATTCATTACCTTCTTTAGCAAAGGAAAAATTAACGGATATATTTGAGTGAGTTAAAAAATTTTTACTTAATATTATTTTTCCCTCAATAACTTCTTTACCATCAAGGTATTTTCTGCTTCTATCAGAGGGGATCTCATAAGAAAAAAGGAAAGCCAAATTCAGGAATCCTAAACTTTTGAGTCTTATTTGGATGGCAAAGTTGGCTGCTTCAATTAAGGGTGAAAGTTCACTTTCATTTAGTGTAAAGGCTTTTCCAAACTTTGCAAAATGAGTATGTGCTCCAAACATTATATGATCTGTTATTCCATAAGAAAAACCAGGAGTAAGTTCCCAATGGTCAAAATCTGGATTATCTTTATTTTCAACATAGTAATCGTATATAAGGTGAAAGATTTTTTCGTTTTTTGCACATGTAGAATATGATTCAAGAGCTATATATTCCTTAGAATGGTGAGCATACATTGTGATTGCAACCAAGAGAAAAACTTTTATCTTCATTTTTCCCCTCCTTTTTAAACGTTTGTTTATAATTATAGGATAAACGATGAATATAAGGAAAAATTTGAATATTTCACTTGTTGAGGGAGTTATTTCTGG
This sequence comes from Caldifarciminales bacterium, assembly GCA_039630575.1. Lineage (GTDB taxonomy): Bacteria > Hydrothermota > Hydrothermia > Hydrothermales > JAJRUZ01 > JBCNVI01. The sequence goes on along the minus strand of JBCNUW010000012.1, from coordinate 21,186 downwards.
TATTCATTTTGGAATATCAAATGGTGTTTTTATTACTGCTTTTGCTGTAAAGATAGGTGCTTTAGCTCAAGAGGTTGCCTTTATGAGTTCTCTTTTCAATATTTCTTTTGTTTTTACCTTTGTTTCAATTTTTTTTCTTTTGATTTTAAAAAGACCTATGATCATTGCTGGGATAACAGGTTTTATATCAAGAGGTATATGGGTTATTTTTCTCTTTGAGATTTTCTGGAATGTAAAAATACTATTTTTAGTAATATTTCTTTCAGGTCTTTTTTTAAATATCTCTTCAACAGCCTGGAGTTTTTGGTTTTCAAATATTTTAAAAAAATTAGAGTCAGGAAAGGGTGAATATCTTGGAACAAGATTAGGTGTTATAACATTTTTTCAGTCAATATCTTTTTTTATTGTTGGTTTGATTTTTGAAAAAGTAGGTTTTAAGTCTCTTTTTTTTATTCTTTTTTTGCTTTCGCTTTTATCTTTGATTCTTTACCTTTTTCAAGATGAAATTAAGTTAGAGGAAAGGTTCAATTTAAAAGATTATTTAAAAGAGGTAGCAACTGATAAGGAGTTTATGGTGTTTATATTTTATATTTTTATTTTTAATCTTTTAATAAACATAACTGCTCCAATGTTTGGTTATTATGCTGTTAAGTATATGAAGTTAAAAAATTTTGAGATAGCACTTTGGACTGTATCTATGGGATTAGGGAGCGCTGTTTTTCAGCCCTTTTGGGGTAAGTTTATAGAAAAGATTTCTCCAAGAGCAACACTAAAAATAAATCTTTTTTTCATTACAACTATTCCATTAATTTGGATAATAAGACCTGCTTGGATGTGGTATTTTATATATTTAGATGGTTTTTTAAGTACTTTTGGTTGGTCTGGAATAAATCTTGCCCATTCTTACATTAATTTAATGCTCATTAAAAATCCAATCTATCAGGTTGTTTTTCTTACTGTTGGAGGAATAGGTAGTTTTATAGGAAACAATATCGGGGGTTTTTTAGTAAAGTGCTTTATTAATGAGGAGGTGGGGATTAAGTTTTCTTTTTTTCTCTCCTTTCTTTTTAGATTTTTCATTGCTCTTTATTTGCCCAAATTTAATGTGGGGAAAATCATGCCAACAAAAAGGGCGATGCTATTTATTGTAAAGTATTTATTATCAAAATTTTTAACAAGATAAAAATTTTTAAAATATATCAATATTGGGGGGAGAAACAATGTGGATAAGAACTGCAGATTTATTTTTTGAGCGGTTTTCGAAGAAATGAACCTTGTCAGGATAAAAATAATAACTTTCTCCTCTTAAAACTTTTAATTTCTTTTTTCCAAACTGAAAAAACACAGCACCTTTTAAAACAAAACCTCCTTCTTCTCCCTCATGAGGTGTTTCAGGTCTTGTTGAAGTGAAAGGTGGAATCTCAATCTTAAGTATGTCAAAGGATTTATTACCACCAAAGGGTGTTAACAGTAAAATTTTAACATTTTCCTTTTCAATATACTTATAGTTTAATTTATCGAATTTAAAGAAAAATCCCTTTTCTTCTCTTTCAAAAAATTCAGAGAAGGATAACCCGAGAGCATCAAGTATATTTTTAAATGTTAAAATTGTGGGGGTTATTTTACCTCTTTCAATTTGAGAAAGTGCAGATTTTGTAACTCCTGATCTTAAAGCAAGTTCATTTAAAGTTATTCCCTCAGCTTTTCTCAATTTTCTTATTTTCTCACCAATTTCCCTTTCAAAAGACATATAATTATTTTAAAGTTTTCCACAGACTCTTGACAAATTTCTTTTTTTATTTTATTATTATTAACTGAAAATTTTGTTAAGTAAAATATAACTTTTAAAAGGGAAAATATGGAAATAAAAAGGGAGGAAAAAAATAAGGAAACCTTAAGGGGGGAAGAACCTCCCCCTATAGGTACTTCATTAAATACCGAAGAAAAACTTTTCTGGCAAAGGTATCCTCTTTATAGAGATATTCCACCTGAAGTTTTCTATGATTGGAGATGGCAGATAAAAAATTTAATCAGAACAGCTGAACAACTTTTTGAAGCTTTCCCCTTTTTGAGTGAAAAGGAGAAAAAAGAGATAAGGCTTGTTGCAAGAAATTATTCAATTCTCATTTCTCCATATTACCTTTCTCTCATAAATCCTAATGATCCCGACGATCCTATTAGAAAGCAAGCTATTCCAACAATTCTTGAAATTAAAGATCAAAGAGGTTTAAGGGATCCTCTCGAAGAAGAGGAGGATGAAGCTGCTCCAGGACTTATACATAGGTATCCTGATAGAGCTCTTTTAATAACAACAAACTTCTGCACAACTTATTGTAGACATTGCACAAGAAAAAGGTTGCTTGGAAAAGGTGGAACTATAAGACTTTACGGTGAGTTTGATAAGGTACAAGACTATCTTAAAAAACATCCAGAGATAAATGAAGTTATACTTTCAGGTGGTGATCCTTTGACATTACCTTTGCTGAAGCTAAAGTTTATTCTTGATGGACTAAGTAAAATACCATCAATTCAAGTTGTAAGGTTAGGTTCAAGAGTTCCTGTAACTCTTCCTATGAGACTTTTTGATGAGGAACTTTTAAAACTTCTTTCAAGTTATGATTTTCTTTGGCTAAATACCCATTTTAATCATCCTAATGAAATAACAGAGATTTCAAAAAAAGCAGTTTTAAATCTTTTAAAATGTGGGATACCAGTTAACAATCAAGCTGTTCTTTTAAAGGGAATAAATGATGATGTTGAGACTATGAGAGATCTTTTAAAAAGTCTTTTGAAAATAAAGGTAAGACCATATTACCTTTTTCACTGTGACCCTACAAAAGGTGTATCTCATTTTAGAACTTCAGTTTATAAAGGAATAGAAATAATGGAATCTTTAAGGGGACATGTTTCAGGGCTTGCAATACCCACCTATGTTGTAGATGCACCTTATGGAGGAGGTAAAATTCCGGTTATGCCGAACTACATTATATCACTCTCAGATGAAAAAGTTATTTTAAGGAATTACGAAGGTATGATAGTTTCCTATTCCTGGAATAATGAAAAGAGTAGAGAAAAATCAGAGTATTTAAGTAAGGAGGGTGTGTATGGACTTATTAAAGGTGAGGGAAGTTATTTAGTTCCAGAGGGTGTGATTAGGATGGAAAGAAGGAGAGGTAGAAAATAAGTTAAGATTTAAAATAGTATTTAAAATTTATGAGGATAGGTGTTGCTTTTGATTTGAAACCCCAAGAAATACCTGATTCTTTACCGGAGGACATTTTTGAAGAATTCGATTCAGAGCAAACTGTTGATTCAATAGGAAAAGTTTTAAAGAGTTTTGGATTTGAAGTTATTTATCTTGGGAGCGGAAAAAGTTTTATTGAAAAAATTTTAAAGGATAAGCCTGATTTTGTATTCAATATAGCTGAAGGTTTTGGAACAAGATCAAGAGAGGGGCATATTCCATCTATTTGTGAAATTTTTAACATACCCTATTCAGGTTCTGATCCTTTAGCTTTGAGCGTAACTCTTGATAAGGAACTTTGTAAGAGGTTTGCAAAATCTTTGAATATTAGGACACCTTACTTTAAGGTTATTAAAAATAAAAGTGACATTAAAAATTTTAAATTTAATAGTTTCCCTTGTGTTTTGAAATTAAAAAACGAGGGTTCCAGTATAGGTTTAAGGTTATCTTCAAAGGTAAACAGTATAGAGGAGTTAAGGGAAAAGGCTTTGGAGCTTTTTGATATTTATAACGAGGAGATTCTTGTAGAGAAATTTATTTCTGGAAAAGAGATTACGGTTGGAATTATAGGTAATGAAAAAGTTAAATTTTTGGGCTTTATGGAATTAAGGCCAAAGAGATTAGAGCTTTCTAATTTCCTTTATTCTTTAGAGATAAAAAGAAATTTTAAAGAAGAAGTTGAATATATTGTACCGCCTGAAATACCAGAGGATGTATTAAAGGAGATAAAAAGATATGTTTTAAAGTTATTTAGATATTTAAATTTGAGAGATTTTTCAAGATTTGATTTTAGACTTGATGAGGATTTAAGACCTTATTTTCTTGAGATAAATCCACTTCCAGGGTTAAATCCTGAGACAAGTGATTTTCCTATAATGGCTTACAAGAAGGGATTTACCTATAGTGAAATAATAAGAATGATATTAGATAGTGCTTTTGAGAGGTATGGTATTAAAAAATAAGTTAAGAGTTTGTTTACTATTTAACAGTTCAAGATATAGAGATAAGCCTGATAGGGAGAGTGTCTATGATGAGGTAAATGCAGTCAAGAGAGTTTTAGAGAATTTATCTTATAGCTATTTTTTGCTCCCAGTAGATGAAAGTTATTTATGGATAGACAGGTTAAGAAAAAAGGATTTTGATGTTGTTTTTAATCTCTGTGAAGATTTTGAGGGTAATCCAGAGGGGGAGAGCTGGGTTGCTGGTGTACTTGAGGCATTTAAAATACCTTATACAGGTTCACCGCCAAGGAGTTTTTCAATCTGTTTAGATAAGATAAAGGCAAAAATTTTGGTTTCCTTTTACGGTATAAAAACACCTTCTTTTTTCTTGCCTGATTCAGATCAGATAAAATTTTTACCTTTAATTTTAAAACCTATAAGATGTGATTCTAGTCTTTTTATTGAGAAAAAAAATGTAATTTATGAAAGGGATGATTATTTTAAAATTTTAGAAGAGATAAAAAAATTAGATGTCGAGTTTTTTGCTGAAGAGTACATAGATGGTAGAGAGTTTAATGTTTCTATTTTTGAGGATAGAGTAATAGGGATAGGTGAGGTTATTTTTAAGACAGAACCAAGAATTTTAACCTATAATTCAAAGTGGAACAAAAAAAGTGAAGAATACCATTTAACGCCTGTTATCTATCCTGCTCAACTTGAAGAGGATAAAATAGGGGAGATTAAAAGTCTTTCACTGAAAGTTTTTAAAATACTTGAAATGAGGGATTACGGTAGGATAGACTTAAGGATGAATAAAAGTGGTGAAATTTACTTTATTGAGGCAAATCCGAATCCCGATATCTCTGTTGATTCTGGTTTTTATAAAGCTTTGAATTATGCTGGTATTCCTTATAGTGTTTTTATTGAAAGACTAATAGAGAGGGCTTTAATGAGGAGGTTATGAAAGTAAAGGAATTAAAAATATCTAAGATTTTCAATGGGCATAGGCGTTTTGTTGAGGAGATAGTAAATAAAACAGAGGAATTTTTAGAGAGGGATAGAAAAACCTGTCTTTACGTTTTTGATGGAATAGAAAGGGGTGAGTACGAGGGGTTAGGTATATTTGAGGATGAAAGACTCATAGGATTTATATTCTTTTCAGAAAATCTTCTTGCTGATTCTGTTATAGAGCTTTTGTGGATAGCAGTTGATCCAGAGTTTTATGGTAAAGGTGTTGCTCAAATCCTTTGGGAGGAATTTTTTAGAGAAGTTAAAGTGAGGAATGCGAGGTTGATTGTTTTGGAGACGCAGGCCAGACATAAAAGAGCAAGATCGTTTTATAGGAAGATGGGTTTTGAAAGGGAGGCTGAAATTAAAGATTTTTATGCAGAGGGAGAGTCAAAGGAGATTTGGGTAAAAAGAATTTAATTTTGAGGAGAATTTATTTTTTCACTTTTTATAAAGCAATGCAACCTATAAATTCCGTTATCCCATCTCCATATGTTTACAAGTATCAGTCCCAAAATCATGATGTAGGGATTTTTAAAGATTTCTGTTAAGATAGAAAATATAAATATAACAAAAACCACGATATCCCTTGTATCCCTTACTAGGTGTCTTTTGAAACCCCTTGTATTTTTAACTATGAACTGGGTAATAAGTCTTGTTGTGATTGTAAATGAGACAGTGAAAAGAATAATGATATTATTTATTTTATATTTTGTAAGGGATAAGCCAAAAGAAAAGGCAGCGATAGAGTCAATTGTGTAGTCGCATACTGTATCGAGGAGTGCTCCACCTTGTGAGCTGAGTTTTTTCTTTCTTGCAAGTTCTCCATCAACACCATCAAAAATTGATGCAAGTTGATAAAAAAGCCCGGTTAAAAAAACACTTTTAAGTATTCCTGATAAAATAAGTAAACTTGAGAATATTATAAGGAAAATAAAAGTTATCCTATTAGGAGTTATGTTTGTTTTAATTATAATTTTTGTAAAGAGTGAGGAGATGTATCTGTTTAAGTATTTTGAGATTATTCCGTCTTTTGGTTTTGAGTCAGGGTGTGCTTTAAATAATATCATTTTCTTTTAAATCTTTTAAGATTAATTCTAAAGACTCCTCTTCAGATAATTTAGCTGTATCTATTGTTATTGAGCATGGATTTATGTTTTTTAAAAGTCTATTATAAAATTTAAGAAGTTTTTCTTCTCCCTTTGGTTCAATAGATTTTTTGTCTCTTTCTAAAAGGGTTTCAAAGGGAGGGTTTAAAAGATAAATTCTGTATCTTATTTTCTTTTTCTTTATATATTTTAAAATTTTCATCAATTCGTTTCTATGGGTGAACGAGTAATCAAGAATTAGGGAGTATCCCTCTTTTAATAGTTTTTTTACAATCTCATAGAAGATTGAAAATCTTATTCTATTTTTTTCAAAATTTTTTTTAATTTTAAAAATTTCATCGTATTGAACTAATATTACTCCTTTTTCTTTAAGGTTTTCGAAGATTTTTTTAGAAATAACTGTTTTACCTGCTCGTGGAGCCCCTCTCATAACAATTGCAAATTGAGAGTTATTCATATCGTTATATGAAAGTTGAATTTTAATTTTAATTAATTATATACTAAAAAATTAAAAAGAGGAAATATATGAAAGCTATAATTATAATGGGATCAAAGGCTGATTATGATCATGCAATAAAAATACTTAACAAATTAAAGGAGTTTGGTGTTGATTGTGTTCTAAGGATTGCTTCAGCTCACAAAACCCCTTTGAAAGTTTTAGAGATTTTAAAAGAATACGAAAATCAAGATGTTGTGTTTATTACTGTGGCAGGAAGGAGCAACGCTTTAAGTGGATTTGTTGATGCTAACACTACAAAACCATGTATAGCAGCTCCACCATACAGTGATAAGTTTAGTGGTGTAGATATATTTTCAAGTTTAAGAATGCCATCTGGTGTTGCACCTTTAACTGTCCTGGAACCTGAAGGAGCCGCTTTGGCGACTCTAAAAATAATGGCTATGAAAGATAAAAATCTGGAGGAAAAGTTAAGAAAATATAAAGAAGTTAAAATAAAAGAAATTGAAGAGTCTGACAGAGAGCTTATAGGGAGTTAAACTATGGGTAGTGTAAAAGATTTGATGATAATTAAAAAGCCCGAGAATCAAATTTCTGGTATTGGAAGATTTGAATTTTCAGATAGGTACTCTGTTTTTGATTGGGGTGAAATGCCTGATCATATAGATGGTAAAGGGAAAGCCACATGTATAGTAACTGCTTACTTTTTTGAAAAACTTGAAGAGATGGGTATTAAAACTCATTACATAGGACTTCTTGAAAATGGTACTTTAAAGAGACTCAAAGATTTAAAGGATCCTTGTAGTGTTATGGAAATAAAACTACTAAGGGTTTTAAAACCAGAAATTAGGGAGGGAATTTACGATTATTCAATTTATGAAAAAGAAAAGGGTAACTTTTTAATACCCCTTGAGATAATTTACAGAAATTCACTTCCTGAGGGTTCATCAGTCTTTAAGAGGCTAAAAGAGGGTAAGTTAAGACTTGAGGATATTGGTTTGAAAGAGATGCCAAAACCAGGAGATAGACTAAGTAGTCCTTTGATCGATGTATCAACAAAACTTGAAATAACAGATAGATATATTAATTTGAGTGAAGCTAAAAAGATTGCTGCTCTGAAAGATGAAGAAATAGAAGAGATAAAGACAAAGACTCTTTTTATAAACAATTTAATTACTGATGAAGTAAAAAGAATTTACCTTTCAAACGAAGATGGTAAATTTGAATTTGGTTTTGATGAGAATAGAAATTTAATAGTTGTAGATGCGATTGGTACACTTGATGAGTGCCGTTTTACCTATGAGGGAATTCATTTAAGTAAAGAGATAGCGAGAATATTTTATAGAAAAACCGAATGGTATGAGAAAGTTGAAAAGGCGAAAGAGATAGACAGGATAAACTGGAAAAAACATGTGGAAATTTTGCCTCCCAACTTACCTTTTGAGTTAAAAAAAATGATAGAGGATATATATAAAGCTTACGCAAATGAGTTAACAGAAAGGGAATGGTTTAAGGTAAAACCGTTAAAAGATATTGTTAAAAATTTAAAGGATTATATAAGTTAAGATCTAAATTTTAAGAAAATATCGAGAAAAATTAGGGAGAAAAATTATTCCAGAAAGTTTACTTGAATGTGTTTATATCTAAAACAAACTCTATGATAAAGATCTTGCTGGCAACTTCTGATTTATTGTCTAAAAGTAGTTTGGATGGAGACATATTTGGAACGTTGCGCTGATAAAAAGAAATATATGATTTAGTTTTTAAGGGGTAAAAGTAAAAAGGGATAAGGAGATTAACTTACTATAAGGATATGTAAAACTATGAGCTTAACCCTAATTTGACCTACCTTTAATTACCACTTTATAACAAGTTGGAATTTCTTTACTACTCTTTAAGAAATAGATACCAGATGGAATTTTGTCTATGTTAAGAAAAACTTTGCCACTATAAGATCCAAGTAGATTATAAGTTTTAATCCTTTTGCCAAGGACATTATAAAGTTCAATAACAAATTTTTTTTGTTACATTTTAAATTTAGCTCAAGTTCAATCTTATTTTTAACAGGATTCTTTAATAACTTTACACTTTTTATACTTGGATGAGTATTTTCTTCTGTATTTACTTAAAGGAGTTAATAAATCTGTAAGCCGGTTTCATTATCAGCAACATAAGCACAATCGTCAGAACATAAACACCAACAGCATAGCCAGGTGTGAAATAATAATTAAAGTTTTATAGGATTTGTAGCTTGTGAAAGATCCCATATCTCAATACTTTCCATACCTGCTGCAATGTAAAGTTTTAAGTTGATTGATGATAAAATAGTTTATAAACTACACCTCTTGTATGAATTTCTCCGATTTTAACTGGTTTTTTTAGGATCTAAGACATTTAAAATATCCACACCACACCTAATAAAAATTTGTAGGTTTTTAAATCTGTCAAATTGATCACCTCTAAGCCATGAAGATGCTTCTCCTACTTTCTGGTTTTTTTCCGCTGAGATTTCACATATTTATTACTCCAAAGAGTAACAATTTAATTATTTTTTTATACACTCCTTTTATTCTCTTAGAATTTTTTTTGCAAGTTTTTCTTTTTCCTCTTTTGTTTCTTCAAGAATTAAAAGTGCGATAAGTTTTAAATCTTCATGCATCCCCTCAAACCCGATTTTAATCTCAGTATGTATCCTTTCAAACTCTTTTTCCATCTTCTCAAATCCCATTTTAATCTCTTCATGAGTCCTTTCAAATCCTTTACGCATTTCTTCAACAATTTTTAAAGTATTTTCTCTTGTAATTTTTCTATTTCTCCAGGCAAGATATGTGACAGCAACTGCTAAAAAGGTAACTCCAGAACCTATTATTGAAAGCGCTATCTCCATATTTGAATTATAGAGCAATTTATATAATTTTTAAAAAAAGTAAGTTTTAATTTTTGGTTTCTCTCCAAATAATAAGGAATTTTAAATTTAATTGTCCTTAATAATTTTTAAGTTCTAAAATTTTGCTTTTACATGTTTAATTTAAAGAATTTCATTTACAACCTAACTTGTGATGCTATTTGACATACCTCGTAAAGAATTTACCTTATTTTTTTATTATATCAATTCCTAATACTTTTTCTTATGTGGAAAAACCTTCTTTTTAAAGATTAGATTTTAAAAACATACTGTAATTTTAAGAATATCTGATGGTCTTCTCCTTCCAATTTAAAAGGTTTTTTGCCTTTAAATAAATCTCCGTATTTAAAAGCATTTACATTTGCACCAAGATAAAAGAATGTAAAGGGATTAACTTGATAGGTGAATAAGGGATAGATTCCAATTGAGCCTTTATAATATGACATTGTAAATCTCAAAGAAATCTTTTGAGTAAAACTATAATTTAAAGAAGAGTAAAAGACAGAGGCTTCTGTTATCTTTTCTTTATATCTTTTAAAATAAAAATTTTGTTTTTCTAAACCTAAAGAAATAATTAATTTTGTATATAAAAAACTAATATTACTTGAAAAAACATTTTGGTAAACAAGTGTATCAACTTGATAAAATATATCTTTACCTTCTCCATAGTATAAATGGAAAAGTAAGAATTTGTAAGGCATCCCTTTTAACCAAAAAGAAGAGAAATATATGTTATTAAACCTTGAATAATCAAGAAAATAAATGTTAAAAACATTCTCGTTTTCCCTTGAATATTCAAAACCAAGTTCAAGTTGAGCAAAGGAAAATTTTGTATTAAAACCAGCTTCTATCTCTTCTTCTTTAAATATTTTTTCAAAATTTGTTTCTTTTTCATATCTTGTCCAAAATGAAATCTCTGTTAAATAAAATCTATTGGGATAAAAAATTGGGCTTATGTTGAACCCCCTTTCTCTTATATTGTTTCCATTAATAAATCCTATATCTGAACGGAAAGTCGGTGAATATTCATCGTAATATAGGGAAAAATGTAAATTTTTGAATGAAGAGCTGAATACTAAACGATTTGCATAACCTAAAAATTTTTCGCCATCAAATCTATCCGTATAATCTTTAAAGATTATACCTATTCCACTAAATAAACTTGCGTCTTCTGGCTCCTTTGTAATGGAATATCCCCCATGATAACTTATTGTATAATGTTTTAAAAATCTTAACTTTGCATCAAATCCAAATATCCTATTAAAACCATTATCGAAGTCATCATTTTTTACCTCTCTATCTCCTATAAAAATACCTATATGGGATTCTTTGTTTAAAAATTCTGAACGAATCCTTAAGAGATTTATAAAACTTTTTTTATTGCTACAAAAATCAAAACTTGCATCTTCAAAGGGCAAAAGATAAAAAGTATTCTCATCATAGGATGAAAGAAAGTATAAATCAAAAATAGAAACTTTTCCTGTAAGTTTTAATGCATACAATGGATTATTAACCATCCTTGTATAAAATAGATTAATGGGCATTTTTATAAACTCTGAACCTTCCATAAAAAGTGGTCTTTTCTCTGGATAATACAATGCATAAGTTGTATTTACATCTATCTGTGGAATATCTGTCTCTATTTGAGCAAAATCAGGGTTTAGGGCATAATCAAGAACTAAATTCTGTAAAAATCTTGCTTTCCCTGATAAACCAAGATTAAATTTACCTCTATCATTTTCATAATTTATTTTTCTTATTCCACTCTGAGAACCTATTAAATAGGGAATAAAATCGTTCTTTTTTTCTTTTGAATAAATCTTTTCAGGAATTATTATCTTTGCACCTTGCCCAAAAAAGGAAGGAATATTTTTTGAAACTAAAGGAAATGAATAAATTGTGAAAGTTTCCCTTGGTCTTATTCTTATAAGTATTAAATTCCATTCTTGTTTATCTTTGTTTTCAAATCTTAAAGATGAAAAGGGGATTTTAAATTCACAGGACCAGAAAGAATCAGAAATAAAGGACTTTACCTCAAAATAGGTATCAAATGACCAGTCTTCATTCATTTGCGGTGGAGGTCCTTTAATTCCATCAAATTGGACACCTAATGGATTTGTTCCAAAAATATAACCTTCTTTTTCCTTTCCATAAGTATCAAGATAAATTACCAACATATCATTCATCACTACTTCATCTCTTTTTGTAAGAGTCTTTCTAATAGTCTTTATATCATCATAGCATTTAAAAGCAAAATAAAGATTTTCATTGTCATAACCTGTATAGGCTTCTGTTTTAAATGGAGGAATTTTACCCTCTTCTGGCTGAATCTCAAAGAAGTTATAAAGCGCAGCTTCTTTAGCCCATTCTTCATAAGAAACAATTCCATCAACTTTAGGGGTAAGCTTTTTAAGAATCACTTCTTCTTTCAGTTGAATTAAAGTTAAAAGATAAATTGCTTTAATCATTTTTAACCTCCTTAAAAATGATAGAGCTTATAAAGGGAAACTTTTCATTTATTTAGGTGTTTTTCCAATACCATAAATTATACTGCCACAAGATATCAAAGGACAATTAAGTATAATAAGAAATTGTCCTTTATAAGGGAAAATAAATAATCTGGTTGTATGTTTTTTAAAAAATACGATGAATTTATTTTTTACCTTTAATTTTTTGTTAGGTTTTCTACTACACTTTGTATATTTTAAATTTTATAAGAGTTTCAAAATATATAAATTTTTTTGGTTGTTGTACTTATAAATTGATTTTTGTGAAATAGCTGTAAAATAAGTTAATAATTAAAACCGATAGAACTTTTCAATTCAAAAAAGCGATCTCGGAATTTCAATAAATTTTAAAAGAATTTAAATTCCTAAAATTTCTCCATAACCTTCTAAATCTAAGAAGCCATGTCCTGAAATGTTAAAGGCTATTATTTTCTTCTCTCCTCTTTCTTTACATTTTAATGCCTCATCAATTGCACAGGCTATACTATAAGCTGATTCAGGTGCAGGAAGAAATCCTTCTAATTGGAAAAATTCTCTCGCCTTTTCAAATACATATTTTTCATCCTTTGGATAAACTTTAACATCCAAAAGACCTTTATATCTCAAGAGGCTTAGAATTGGAGCTGCTCCATGATATCTTAAACCATCTGCTTTTATCGGATCCATCTCTTTTTTATGTCCAAGTGTATACATCTTAAGCATTGGTGTAATTTCAGCGTGGTCAGCAAAATCATATTTGTATTCACCTAAAAGGTTTGGTGCAACTTCATTCTGAACAGCAATAAATTTTATTTTTTTTCCTTCTTTTAGAACATCATGATAAAAAGGAATTGCAAACCCACCAAAATTTGAGCCGCCTCCAAGGCAGGAAATTATTATGTCTGGATATTCACCAAAATACTCAAATTGCTTTTTTGTCTCAAGTCCTATTATTGTTTGATGGAGAAGAACATGATTTAGAACAGAGCCTAAAAGATAGACTGTATCGGAGTTTTTATAAGCATCTTCAAGTCCTTCTGATATGGCTATTGCAAGAGAACCAGGATGGTCAGGATTTTCTTTGTAAAGTTTTCTCCCTGCTTCTGTATTTGGAGAAGGTGATGCAAAGACTTCTGAGCCAAGCATCTTCATGAATACCCTTCTTTCTTTTTTCCATTTATAAACTGCCCTAACCCAATATACTGTGCATTTTAATCCGAAAAGTCTTGCAGCATATGAGAGAGCAGAACCCCATTGACCTGCTCCTGTTTCTGTTACAACTCTTTTATATCCTTCCTTTTTTGCATAATAGCATTGTGCAAGTGCTGTGTTTACCTTATGAGAGCCAGTTGGACTATAAAATTCTGCTTTATAATAAAGATGGGCTGGTGTATCAAGATATTTTTCAAGAGCATATGCTCTAAAAAGGGGTCTTGGTCTCCCTGCTTGCATATAATAGAATCTCAATTCCTCTGGTATTTCTATCCATCTCTCCTTTGAGAATTCCTGTTTCAAACATTCTTCAAGCATCATCTTTGGTAAATTCTTTATTCTCGATTCACCTTCTGGTGGATCTTTTGGTTCCGGAAGTGGTTCAGGTAAATCTGGTAATATATTATACCAATGGTTAGGAATTTCCTCAGGCTTTAAATTCACGTATTTTATTTTCCTCATTTTTCACTCCTTTTTTTAATTATAGAATAAAAGAAGTTGATTTTGAAATAGAAGGAACTTTTTAAATTAAAAAGAAAGGGTTTATGTATTTTTGGATAATGTATATGCCGAAAATAATTTTTAAATATGTTTGTCAGCATAATACTTGTATTTTATTTTGTGAATCATGTTTTTTCAATAAGTTTTAACCATTAAAAATTAAAGTTTTGTTGACACTTTGATTTATAGAGAATTTCGTTAACGTCTTAAGGCGTACTTCTGTTAGATATACTCTAACTTTGCTGTTCCATCAAAAATATGTCCTTTTATTTTTTCTTCTGTACTTTTAAAAAGGTCTTATTTTAATTTAAATACATTTTAGAGAAATGAAATTGATGTTATTTATGGTGAGAGAAATGATGGAAAAATTTGGTAGTTGGGAGAAACTTTTTAAGTTTTTATAATTTAAAATCATGCCTCTTTAGAAGGTATTTCTAAAATCTTATTGAACTGGAAAATTTTAAAGAAAAATATCTTATAACTTTTATCTGTCTAAAATTTTATGGAAATATTAGGGTATTAACAAGAAATTTTTTTTCTTTTAAAATTTAATTTGAACAAAGGAGGAATTATGAAGGTGTTACATATATAGATGGTAGAAACATATGCTTGCTCTCCTCCTCTATGCCGAGGAGGAAATAAAGGGAGGAATAACCATACCAGGACAAGGTGAAATTGAAATAAAAATCAAAACAGAAGAAGTGAAAAAAGAAGAGGAAAAAATTGATAAAGAAGACTATACACTTATAAGGAGAAAAATCCCTACTACCACTCTTAAGATTCTTGAACCAGAAGGTGCAACTGTTGAAATATTTTCAGAAAAGTCTACAACACCTATTCATAAAGCTGAAATTCCCACAAGTAAAGAGTTATTTCACGAAGGTTTTTATAAAATCATCGTATACTTTGAAAAAGGGAAATGGGAAAAGAAAATCGAAGTGAAAAAGGGATTTGAACATGAACTCTATGTTAAAGCACTTTTTAAAGAGGTAAAAGGTGAAATAGTTGTAAAAATTGAAGAAAAAGAAAAACAGGTAGAGAAGGAAGTTAAGGAAGCGAAAAAGGAGATACCCACCCCGATGTCTTCTGCTGATTTTAGAGATCTTATACAAATGATTAAAAAAGAAACATTTGAGGAAACAAAACTTAGTATTTTATCTGATGTAGCAGAAAAAAATTATTTTACAGTAGATCAGGTAATGGAGCTTGTGGAAATTTTCACTTTTGAAGATAACAAGATCGAAGCTGCTAAAACTTTATATCCAAGAACAGTTGAAAAGGGGAAATTTTATAAAGTTTATTCTGTATTTACCTATTCTTCTTCAAAAGAGGAGCTAAAAAAATGGATAGAAGAGTATGAAAAAGGTAGTAAAAAAGATGAAGATAAGTTGGAAGATTGGTAGTTTTTTATTTTTTATATCTTCTCTATTCTTACATTCTTGTGCGACACAAAGAGGAGTTGGTTATGTAGTACATGGTTTTGATGTTAAAAAAACTTATAAGCTTGCTCTTATTCCGCAGCTTCACTCTAATTATTTAAAGCAACCTGATCTTGAAAAAGTGTACGAATATTACCAGTTAGTACTTTTATCTTTCCCGTTTTTTAGAATTATTGATAGAAAGAATATTGAAGTGATTTTGAATGAACAGAATTTTCAATATTCAGGACTTGTTGATGAAAGCCAGGCTGTTGAGTTTGGTAAACTCCTTGCTGCTGATTTTATAGGTGTATATGAGGTTATGAGTGCCTCAAAGGGTTGGGATGATATATTAGGAGGGCAAAAATATAAAATTTCACTTGTTTTTAAACTTATTGATGTGGAAAAAGGTGAGATTTTATACTATGGAAGTGGTGATGGAGAAGCTATATCATCTGAGATTCGCCCACTTTCAGAAAGTGAAGCTAAAATTGAAGCTATAAGAGATGGTATTAAAAATTCACTAAAAAAATTAAAAGAATCTTATAAAGAGGAGGCAAAATGATAAAGATAGGTTTATTCATAACTATTTTAATTTTTCAAGTTCAAAGAGGGCAGGAATATATAGAAAATGGAAAAATTGATTGGGTAAAAGGGGTTATCACTGCGAAAGGTTACGGCGCTTTTGATCCTAATGCGAAAAATGTTTCACAGGAGATATTAAAAGCAATAAGAGTTGCAACTGTGGTAGCACAAAGAAATCTTCTTGAAGTAATTAAAGGTGTTCATATAACTTCTGAAACTATCGTAGAAGACTATTTACTTAAAAGTGATTTTATAGTCGCAAGAGTTCAGGGTGTAGTAAAGAATGCAAGAATGAATGGTGAACCTAAAATTGATAGGGAAAATGGTATTGTTGAGGTTGAGCTCATGGTAGATTTTTATGGAGAAAACGGTGTTTTAACTCCTGTTTTAACAGAATTGGCACAAAAGATAGAAAAAAGACCTGCTGAGGAGGTGGCTGTTAAAACTCCTCAATACACAGGGGTGATTTTTGATGCATCAGGCACAGATGTTTCTCCAGCGGTATTACCCAAGATATATGATGAGAAAGGAAATTTAATTTTTGATACTTCTGAACTTGTTGATCCTAAAAATCCAAATGCACAAAAGGTTATAAATTTTGTAAGTAATCTAAATGATCTTCTTTCAGACCCTGAAGTTTCTAAATTGCCTCTTGTAATAAAAATAAAATCTGCAATTAATAAAAGGGATTTTGTTATAGATAAAGATGAAGCTGATAAGCTCAAATGGATAAAGGCACTTTATAAGGTTGGAAAAAAGCTTATTCTCACTTTATTTTAAGAATATGAAATTTTTAATTTTAATTTTTTTCTTTAATCAGGTTGAAAAAACGATATTAGCAGAAGGTGCTTCATCAGTTGAAGGGATTTCAAAAGGAGTTGCAAGGGAAAGAGCCATCCAGGATGCATTAAGAAATCTAGTAGAGCAAGGTACAGGACTTTTTATTTCCTCTGAAACAATTATAGAAAATTTTGAACTCTTACAAGATAAAATATTCTCTAAAGCAGAAGGCTATATAAAGGAATACAGTATAATCTCTGAAAAAGAGGAAGCAGGGCTTTACAGAGTAAAAATAAAAGCTAAGGTAGCAGAAGGTAAATTGAAGGATGATTTAGAAGCTTTAAGGCTTCTTGTTCTTGAGAAAGAAAGACCAAGGGTACTTGTGGTATCAAGCGCATCCTTTTTGGAGGATATGCTGCAGAATTCTTTTCGTGATGCGGGTTTCCCTGTCTTAGATCCTTTAAGTTTAAAAAGGAAAATGGATAAAGAGAAATTGAGAGCTATTTATTCAGGGGCAAATGACACAGCTCTTGCAAGATATGCCTTAAGGGAAGGAGCAGAAATGATTGTATTCTCAGAATATGTAGAAGGCGAAAAAGAAGAAGAATCTCCATATTTTAAAGGGAAAAAACTTAAAGAAGTTGTTATAACTGCCCGTATTATAGATCCTCTTTCTGCTGAAATATTATCTTCTGAGAGAATAGAGAAGACTTATCCTCAAATAACGTCTTCGGTTAAGAAAAGGCTTGTTGATTCTCTTTTTTCTGTTCTTAAGAGAGAGATAATAGAAAACTGGCAAAGAGGTGAAAATATTGTAAAGATTTATTTATACAATGTTAGCTTCGAAAAAATAGGAGAAATAAGAAACTTTTTGCTTCTTAATTTAAAAAGAGTTAAAAAAATTATCTTAAGAGAATTTATTGAAAATACCGGAATAATAGAAGTTATAACTCCAGAAACACCTTCTAATATTTCTCATATTCTGATAAATAAATATAGTGATCTAAAACTTAGGGAAATACAGGGGCAGAACATATACGTTGAGATAAAAAATCAGACTAAATCTTTTAAAGAAGAAAGCATCAAAAAGTGATAAATTTATATCCCTCCTAATTTTTTACTTTTATTTTTGTTTCAATAGGTTTTAGCTTTAAAAATTTTTTTGACACAGCTATTTATTTAATCATATGAATTAAAATTTTAATGAGAGTTTTCAATTTGTCAATCTTTTTAACATTTAGTGAATCAAAGTTATGAAGAAGAAAACCTATCATAAGTTTAATGAAAATTAGTTAAAGGTTCGAACTAAAATATTTCTAGTTTTCACCATCAAAAACAGCTAAGAGAGTTAAAAGACAGGTAATGTAAACTTCTCTTTATGAAGAATTTTATTCAGAGACTTTATAAACTTTAATTTTTTCTTTTATTCCTTTTAAAGAAATTTCACCTATTAAAGTAGTTATTGTGTTAATTGTTAGCTTATTTTTTGTATTCTCATCTATCAAAATTTCATTTTCCCCTGCGATCTCCTCCAACCTTGAAGCAATATTAACTGTTTTACCTATCGCTGTATAGTCAAGCCTATTTTCAGCTCCAATATCACCTACAAAGACAAGTCCTGTTGAAATACCTATCTTAACTTTTATAACATGTCCGAATTCATTAAAAAGCTCTTCATTTGTTTCATTTAATTTTCTAACTATCTCTCTTGCTGCAAGAATAGCACTATCAGAAGTATTTTCAGTATCACCGACAATACCAAAGAGTACCATAGCAGAATCACCGATAAATTTATCAACTACACCGTTATATTTAAAGATACACTCTGTAACAACTTTAAAATACTTGTTTAAAAAAGAAGCTAAACGGGGAGGAGATAATTTCTCTGAAATAGAGGTAAAGTCCTTTATATCAGCAAACATAACCGAAACTATTTTTTCTATAGGTTCCGAAAAAATAGTTGTCTTATCTAAAATTTTAATTTCAGAGACAATATGGGGCGGCAGATGTCTAAGGAAATAGGTTTTGATTGCTGTTTCCTTTTTAATTTCCTCTTTATAATACTTTAGTTTTTCCACCATCCTGTTAAAAGAATTAGCAACTTTTCCAATTTCATTCTTTACTTTAACTTTTAAAGCATATTCAAAATCTTTTTCTTCTATTCTCTCTATACCCTTCTTTAATTCTTCAAGTGGTTTAGTTAAATACCTTGATGAAAAAATACTCAAAATTAAGGAAATCAAGAGAGAAAATACAAAAGAAAAAAATGAGTAAGTAAACAACCTTTTCAAATTCCCGTACACCTTGTCTTCTAACTGTGACACAAAAATAGCCCATTCAATTGAAGGAAGTGAGATAATTGTTGTCACGACTTTTCTTTTTTTATAGTCCACGTTATTTATTAAAAGACCAACTTCTGCTAAAAAAATGCTATGAAAATCTTTAAGTTTTCTATGAATCTCAAATTCTTTTATGTTTTTTCCTATCAGTTGTTTTTCAGGATGAGCAATTATAGTTCCATCTTTATTTACTATGAATATTAAATCGTTGATTCCAAATCTTCTTTCAGAAATCTTTTTTATATTGTAAGATAAAAAATTAAGACTGATACCAGCAACAAGATAGCCCAAAAGTTGATTCTGGTTAAACCAAGGTAATATTATTTCAAATATAGGGAAAGTATCGTTTTCTGGAAAGAAAATTGAAAAAGAAATTTCTTTTTTTGAATTTAACACTTCCTTAATTTCTTTTCTTATTTTTATATTTTTAGAATAAAAATTATCTATAAATTGACCATTTTCATCATATATTGCTAAATACGTAATTTCTTTATTAAGGTGAAGAAGAATCTTTACAAAATCAATTTTTTCATTTACACTCTTTTTTCTATCGTTAAATACTTCTACTATGCTTTGTAAAATGTTTTTAATTTCTTCTATTTCTGTTTTTAAATCTTTTGATATCTCATCTGATGTTGCAATAGCATACTCTTTTGCAAATGTTTTTAAAGAGTCAACATTAATCCTCGAAAGAATAAAAGTAAGGATAAGGGAAGTAAAAAAAACAATAAAAGAGAAAATTAAAATTATTTGATAAAAAAGTCTATTCATCTAAATTTAGTTCAGTAGAAATCGTATTTCCCTCTCTATCGATTAAATCAACTATAACTTTGTTTTTCTTTGTTTTAAGAATATGATAAAAAGAACCATCTTCATTAACTTTGACCTTTTCGTTATCTATCAATACCTCAATGTAGGGATCAACTTTTCCTTTAATAATGAAATTTCCTGCCTCATCCTTTACAATTCTATCTATAGAAAAATTAAATTTTATCTCTTCAATAATTTCAA
Source organism: Caldifarciminales bacterium (assembly GCA_039630575.1). Taxonomy (GTDB): domain Bacteria; phylum Hydrothermota; class Hydrothermia; order Hydrothermales; family JAJRUZ01; genus JBCNVI01. Next base: position 1,190 of record JBCNUW010000012.1, on the reverse strand, counting down.
ATTTAAATATATCTGAAAATTTACCTTCAAGAGAGTCTTTGTCTATTCCACTTATTCTCCAAAAATAAACACCTGAGGGAAGTTTTAGTATTAAAGAATCCTCTATTAAAACGGTATCCTCTATAATCTCTCGAAAAATAGAATCCTGCGCACACTGAATATGAGTTAAAAAACTATTTTTAATCCATTTAAACAAAATTTTTTCTCCAGATAATGTGGTATCTTTTAAAGGTAAAACTACTTTTGGTACATCTGGTAAAGGTCTAGGTGGTTCAGGTGGTTTCCCCATTTCAACTTTTGTTCCTTCCCCTTCATTTACAGTGACCTCAATACCACTAGCTGAAACCAAAGCCTTCCCCTCATAAATACTCAAAAGTGTTGCCAATTTTTTATTAACGTGTATTTTACTGTTTTTAGAATAAAGTTCAACAAACGCAGCTGGTGTATTTACTACAAAATTTTCCTCTTTACTCAAACCTCTAAGTAAAGACCTGATAGCACCTTTAGAAATTTCTACATTTTTAAAATCGGTTTTTTTTATCTTCTCTGTAAAACCATATATAATAATAAGTGCTTCCTCATCCACTAATAATTCACCCTTTCCCGGGAAAAAGATTTCTGCAGATGATTTGTTTTTTGTATTAACCTTATAGAGTTTGTAAAGATAGGCATCCGAGAATGCATCCATCCAGTAATGTAAATAAGATGGCTGTATAAAAACATTATTTCTATACCAGCTTAATATAGCATCAGGTGGACGAATATAAATTTCTACTCTTCTGTTTAATTTTCTTCCCTCTTCATCCTTGTTCGATGCTATTGGGTTTCTCGGACCAAACCCAAATGTGTTGATTCTTTCTTTTTCAATTCCATAATCATTTATTAAATGTCTCTTTACGACTTCTGCTCTTCCTTTTGAAAGTTCAAGGTTTTTCTTTAGACTACCTAAACTGTCAGTATAACCAACTATATCAATAATAATATTTGTTCTTTCTTTTAATTCCTGGGCAATTTTTTTAATTATCTCTTTAGCCTCAGGAGTTAAATCTGAAGTATTTTTTAAGAAATAAATTCTTCCAACTATTTCTTGAGCCAAACTTGTTTTGAAAAGATAAAATATTAAAATTATTTTAAAATTTTTCATTTTTAAAATTATATAAGATTAAAAAAAATTACATTACGCCACAAGG
>JBCNUW010000011.1:0-60363 GCA_039630575.1 Caldifarciminales bacterium | reverse complement strand
ATGCTTTTGAATTTCTAGTTACTCTTTTGTATAATTCTAAAAAGGAGGTCTTAGATGTTTAAATTTTTTAAGCTTTTATCTTTTTCTATTATAGGATTTTATTTTCTTTTTTCCTCTTATAACCAAATAATAGTTATTTTAGAAAGATATCAAAAATGTAAGAATAAGGAATTGTTCATTAAAGACCTTGAAAAGGAAATTAAAAATCATCCCAATGAAGATATAAAAAGAGCCCTGGAAATAATAAAGAAAAATCAGGTTGAAGAATTTTTAAAAAGATATAAAAAGGATAATTTGAAATGAAAAAGTTATTTTTTTTGTCTTTCTTAAATTCTTTTCTTTTTGGAATAGCCATTTTAAATGAAAATTTTGAAGGAACTTGGTCGACTATTAATCCCCCACCTGGTTGGACAATAATATACTCTTCTCCTCCTGATAATAATGATTGGCATAAGTTTTTTTATTCAGAGGTGAATTCTAATGTAGCAAGAGTGTATTATTCTCCGGTTGAATATCAAAATGATTGGTTAATAACTCCTTCTCTTGATTTTTCCAATGCAAGAGCCTGTTCCCTTTATTTCTGGCATTATTATGACGATTATGGAGGAGATTTAACTGACACAGGTTTTGTACTTTTAAGCACAAATGGGGGAAATTCATGGCCATATAAGATTGCGATTTTTTTAAGTGATATCTTAGGTAGGGATACTTTTTTTGATCTTTCATCTTATATAGGAAATTCAAATGTAAAGATTGCTTTTAGGTATAAAGGAAATGATGATTGGTACTGGTATGTTGACAATGTGAGAGTTACAAAGCAACTTCAATATTATAATGATGTGGGAATTAAAAGTATTACTATTAATCCTTCAAATGTAATTATAGGGAGTCCTATTACAATTAGCGTGACTGTGAAAAACTATGGTTCAAATGGACAGGTAAATGTTCCTGTTAGGTGTAAAATTAAAAGGGAAACAGATGGTTCAATTGTATTAAATAATGTGGTATATATTTTTAACTTACCTCCCGGAGCTGAGAGCACAAAAGTATGGACTTATACACCAGTTTCAGGTGGAGAATATAGCGTTATAGATACAACAGAACTTTCCGGAGATGAATATCCGGCAAACAATAAAAAAACAGCAAAGTTTGCAGCAATTCCTGTAGTTGTACCTGATTGGTCAGATAATTTTGATTCTCCTGGTAATCCAGGAGGTTGGACCCATTCAGGAGCTTTTGATGAATGGGAATTAGGAACACCTACAAGGGGTCCTAAAAACTCATATTCATCACCAAATTGCTGGGCAACCGACCTTGATAATACTTATGAAAACAATTCAGATAATTATCTTTTTTCTCCCTATATAAACCTTACTTCCTTTGGACCAGAGGATTCTGTTTTTGTTTCACTTTATCATTACGATTCTCTTGAAACAAATTATGATTATGTATATCTTCAAGCATCAAGAGATGGTATTAACTGGACAAATTTGTATGCCTTTAATGGGCATACAACTACATGGATTAATGATAAGTTTTTAATTCCTCAAACACTTTACGGGGATACGATAAGAATAAGATTTAATTTAAGAGCTGACGGGAGTGTAACCTATGCTGGTTTTCATTTAGATAATTTTGAAGTTTTTTTCATCCTTAAAGCTCCATTTATTTATCCGCTCTCTTATGATCAAGATGGAAACTATACTGTTTATTGGAGAAAGGTTAGGGGGGCAGATAGATACGCCCTTTGGGAAATTTCAGATGAGACACTTTTGTTTTTTGATGAAGGAAATAATTTTAATAATTGGAACACAAACTTTTTCATCGTAACAAAAGAGGCAGCTTTTTCAGAGGGTTCTTCCTTTTGGTCAGGAGAACATACTTACAATTATTCTTCATATATTTCTACAAAGAACAATTATCAAATAGGTATAGGTGGCGGGTTCTGTGAATTTTTTGCTATGTATAACTTAAGTCCTAATGACAAAATAATTTTTGAAGTTTCAAATGATAACGGAGTTTCCTGGAAAACTTTGTGGGAACAAACAGGGGGAAATTCTTCCTGGAGAAAGATCAGAGTTTCTCTTAATGATTATATGGGGAATTTATTAAAATTTAGATTTAGATTTATTGGTGATGCAACTGATTCAAGAGGTTTTTATTTTGATGATTTTAAAGTAGTTTCCTTTAATAAAAGAACATTGATTTCAAATACAGTTGTTGATACTTTCTATAATATTACTGGTAAATCTGTAGGTACTTATTATTATGTTGTTAAAGCGATAAGAAATTCACCTTACAAAGAAAGTAAAGAATCAAACATAGAAGATATTGTTGTAAAAAGCACAAATTCTTCACCTTCAATTACTGTTACTTTTCCAAATTCAAATATAAATGCTGATGGCTTTGTTTGGATAAAATGGGATGATAACGATATTGATGACAATGCAACAATTTCTCTTTTTTATGATAATAATTCTGCTGGATATGATGGAATTCTAATTACCCTTGGAATTTCAGAAGATTCGCCATCTGATTCCTTTAGATGGGATGTAAGAGGGATTTCTGCTGGAAATTATTATGTTTATGCAATTATAACTGACCCTTTTACATCTACAAGAAGTAATTATAGTGCAAGAATAAGGGTTCAGACACTTACCCCTCCAAATCAGCAGAATCCAAGTGGAACTGACACAGTTTATAATGAATGGGTAAGGATTATAGCACAAGACAACGTTTCAGATGGATCAATTGCCCATTTTTCAAATATTAAAGGTGATACAAATATAAATAGTGACAATGAAATAAACATCTTATTTGGTCCAAGTTTTATTCCTTGGAGTTCAGATGCAGTGATAAGGATAGATGGTCAAAACTTTATATATGCAAAACCAGGTGAAGGTATAAGAGAGAGAGCTTTGAGAAGACTTATTGGTAATCAAGGAATTCCAACTACTCAACCAAATAATCCAGTGATGAACGATAATTCGGTTGGACTAACCCAAACATGGTGGTATAATGGTGTCTCTGTAAGGCAAGATTTGATATTTGCTTACGGAGCCTATTCATATGGACCTTCATGGGGTGTTTCCAAACAACATTATGACCAGATTCTTACAAGATATACCTTCAAAAATAAATCACTTTCACCTAAATGGGTTGGTTTAAGAATTGAATGGGATATAGAAATAGATGTTTATGATGGGGCAATCATAAAACCAAATCTTGAAAACAGTTTTCTCACAAAAGAAAGATTTTATTCACCCAATTTTAACAAAAATTTTTTGTGCCAAGACTCACTCCCTGGACATGAAACACCATTAGCTAGAACCATGGGATATATAAATGAATGGGGTGTAGCAACAAACCCTGATGCATTAGCAGTAATACACTGGTTTCATCCAAATGCCTATCCAGGGTATTCTTATTCTGTTGATCCCACAAAAGATATAGGTAACGATTCTGCAGTTCTTTTATGGTTTTATCCTGTTCTTGTTAACCCAGGAGATTCTGTAATTTTTTCCACGTATTACGGTTCTGTTAGATATGATGTTAGAGCTCTAGGAGAAGAAGAGTCTTATTTAACTCTCCATACCGAAAGAAACTATGTTATACTAAAATGGAAGATAAGTTCTGGAGAAAATTATGAAATATTTAGAAAAAGAGGTAATGAAGAGTTTAAAAAGATTGCATCCTTACCCAAAGGTATAAATAATTATAAAGATGGTCCACTTTCAGAGGGTGAATACTCATACAAAATAGATATAATGGAAGGCGAAAAGGTAATAAAAATACTTGGACCTTTTAAAATTTATGTGAAAGGTTTAAAGCTCTGGGTTGGAAAACCTATTCCCAATCCTTTTGAAAATAACTTTTATTTACCCATTGAAATACCAAATGAAGGTGATCTTATGATTGAAATTTTTGATTCATCTGGGAGGAAAATTTTTAATAGAAGGTATACTTTTAAATACGGAGGCGTTTATAAAATTCAATTTGATGAAGAAAGTTTTAAATTTCATAAGGGTATATATTATTTAAAAGTAATTTTTGGGGAAAAGGAAATTTTAAGAAAATTAATAAAAGTAAAATAAAAGCACTATCACTTGACAATTTAAAAAGTGTAATGTATAATTATGCGGTAAAAATTAAGGCCCGTAGCTTAACTAGGTAGAGCGTCGGATTCCAAATCCGATGGTTGGGGGTTCAAATCCCTCCGGGCCTGTGATAAAAAAAGGGATAATACCTCTTTATGAGGGATGCTTTTTTTTTAATGTGTTCTATTTGTAAAAGAAGAAACTATAGAATAACTAAGTCAAAAGAGAAAAAGACCTTAAAGATTGAATTAAAAAAATATTGTAAATGGTGCAGAAAGCATACTTTACACAAGGAAACAAAAATTAAATAGAAATATGAATTTAATTTTTAAAACTATAAATTTTTTAAAAGAAGTAAAAATTGAAATGGAAAGAATGGCTTGGCCTGAAAAAAAACTTGTTATGAGCGCAACTTTTGGTGTAATAATTTTCTCAATAATAGTCTCAGTCTTTATTTTCCTACTTGATTTCATTTTCTCAAGAATTATAAGTTTGGTATTAAGATGAAAGAGACAAAAGAAAAGGAAGAAACTCTCTGGATTGTTTTCTGGACACTTTCAGGGAGAGAAAATAAGATTAAAAAGATATTAGAAAGCTTTATAGAAGAAAAGAATTTAAAGGATAAAATAAAACAAATTCTTATTCCTACTGAAACTAAAATTAAAATAATGAAAGATGGTAAAAGAATTCCACACCAAAAACCCCTTTTCGCCGGCTATGTCCTTGTGGAGATAAAGAAAGACGCAATGGAGGTGATTACTATGCTTCAAGAGTATGCAGGTTTAAGACCTTTACTTGCAAGGGATCCCACAAAGGAAATACCCATATTAAAAAAAGAGGAAGTTGATAGGCTTCTTGAAACAATAAAAGAAGAGCAAGAAAGAAGAAAAGCTGAAAGTCCGTTTTTACCAGGTGATAAAGTTAGAATTCTCGTTGGACCTTTTGAGAACTTCACAGGGGTAGTAGATAAAGTTTACCCTGATAAGGGTAAACTAAATGTTGTTGTTACAATTTTTGGAAGAGCAACTATGGTTTCTGATCTTGATTTTGATATGGTTGAGAGGGTTAGATAAAATGAAAGGAAAAAAGGAAGTAATTGCAGAAATTAAGTTACAAGTACCTGCAGGGCAGGCCAATCCAGCTCCACCAATTGGCCCTGCCCTCGGGCAGCATGGAGTGAACATCATGGAATTCTGTAAAAGATTTAATGAAGATACAAAAAAAATGGAACCTGGACTTATAATTCCTGTGGTTATAACAGTGTATAAGGATAGATCCTTTTCCTACATTTTGAAAACTCCACCTGCCTCTGTTCTTTTAAAGAAAAAAGCCCAAATTGCAAAAGGATCAGGAGAACCTAACAAAGTTAAAGTGGGTAGAGTTACTAAAAAGGATATTGAAGAGATAGCTAAAATGAAAATGAATGATTTGAATACATCTTCCCTTGAAGCTGCGATGAAAATTATTGAGGGAACCGCAAGAAGTATGGGACTTGAAGTTGTTGATTAATTAAAGGGCAAACATGGCTAAACACAGTAAAAGATATTTAAAATTATTAGAAAAAATAGATAAAACAAGGTATTATAAACCTGAAGAGGCAATACCTCTTCTTAAGAGCATATCTACTACAAAGTTTACAGAAACCGTTGAGTGTGCCATAAAGTTAAATGTAGATCCAAGGAAACAAGATCAAATGGTAAGGGGAACTTGTCTTTTACCCCATGGTACTGGAAAAAAAGTAAAGGTTCTTGTTTTGACACCAGGTGAGGGAGAAAAAGAGGCATTGGAAGCAGGTGCTGATTATGTGGGTTTCAAAGAATATATTGATAAAATTAATCAGGGCTGGCTTGATTTTGATGTTATAGTCACAACTCCTGAAGCAATGAAAGAAGTTTCAAAGCTTGGTAAAATTTTAGGTCCAAGAGGTCTCATGCCCTCCCCTAAAACTGGAACAGTAACTAAAGATTTAGGTAGGGTTGTAAAAGAACTAAAAAGGGGAAGAATTGAATTTAAGGTTGATAAAACAGGTAATTTACATGCACCTGTTGGAAAAGTAAATTTTTCTGAAAATGAACTATTAGATAATTTCTATACTTTTTTAAATGAGGTTTTAAACGCAAGACCTCCAGGATTAAAGGGGAACTATATTTCTAAAATTTCTCTTTCAACTACAATGAGCCCTGGAGTAAAAATTGATATAAATTATGCTATTGAAGAGGCAAAAAGGAGGAAAACATAATGCCATCCAAACAGAAAGTTAATGTGGTTGAAAATTACCAAAAAATATTGTGCAACGCAAAGGCAATATATGTGGTCGATTTTAAAGGCTTGAATGTTTCAGAAATGAATGAATTGAGAATAAAAGTAAAAAAAGAAAATGGTCAAATTAAAGTTGGAAAAAATCGACTTTTTAAAATTGCACTTTCAAGATCTCAAATAACTGGTATAGATGAATTTTTGAAAAATGTTAGTGCTCTTCTGATAGCCTATAATGATCCGATTACCCCTATGAAAGTTTTTTATGAATTCATAAAGGAAAAGGGAAAAGGGGAAATAAAAGGAGGTTATATTGAAGGAAAAAAAGTAGGAAGGAATGAAGTTGAGATTATAGCAAAATTACCACCTAAAAATGTTCTTATACAGAATTTAATGTCAAAAGTACAGGGTCCCCTTTATGGATTTGTTTTTGTTTTAAATGGTTTAATAAGAAATCTTTTGTATGCTTTAAATGAAATAAAGAATAAAAAAGAAGGTTCTAATCCTTAATTAAATCGTTTAAATTTAAAATGGCACAAAAATTAACTCTTGATCAGATAATAGAGGGAATAGAACAACTTACAGTTTTAGAGCTAGCTGAGCTTATTAAAAAATTAGAGGAAAAATTTGGGGTCTCAGCCCAGGCACCAGTATTTGCAACTGCTGCCGGGGTAGCCCCAGGAGTACAGGTAGCTGAAGAAAAGGAAGAAAAAACAGAATTTACTGTTATTCTTGCTGATGCTGGATCTGAAAAAATAAAAGTTTTAAGAGAAGTTAGAGCTATAACTGGTTTAGGTTTAAAAGAAGCAAAGGAACTTATTGATTCAGTTCCAAAACCAATTAAAGAGGGTGTTTCAAAAAATGAAGCAGAAGATATAAAGAAAAAACTAGAAGCTCTTGGTGCAAAAGTAGAGCTTAAATAAATTTAAAAAAAATTACAAGTTATAAAAATCAAAACAACAAAAAAAGATGATTAGAGAAAGAATTGGCTCTAAAAAAGAGATTTTACCTATACCTGATCTTTTAAAAATTCAGATAAGCTCTTATAAAGAATTTTTGCAAGAAGATGTTGAACCGGATAAAAGAAAGAATATAGGTTTAGAAAGTCTTTTTAGAGAATTTTTCCCTGTCGAAGATCCAGGAAAAAAATTTTTGTTAGAATATGTAAGTTATAGAGTTGAGAACCCAAGATTTAAACCTGAAGAATGTATTCAAAAAAATTTAACTTATAGCGCTCCAGTTTATGTTAAGTTCAGACTAAAAGAAATTGACTCTGATTCCGAAAAACCAAAAAAAATAAAAGAAGAGGAAGTCTTTTTTCTTGACTTACCACTTATGACAGATAAAGGAACCTTTATTGTCAACGGTATAGAAAGAGTAATCGTTAACCAGCTTCACAGATCACCAGGAGTTTATTTCAATATAGATCAAGAAGAGGGAAAATATAAATATATAGCCCTATTTGTGCCATACAGGGGCCCATGGATTGAATTCTCAATTGATTCTCAGAAAGTCTTTGGAGTCACTATCCTTAAAAGAAGAAGATTCCCTGTAACAAGAATTTTAAGAGCTATGGGATATGAAACAAATTCTGATATCTTAAGACTTTTCTTTGGTGAACCTGAAGTTAAACCTTTAAAATCAATTGAACCTGAAATATTTATCCTTGCTGAGGAAATAACAGGTCCTCAAGGTGAACTTTTATACGACACATTGGATCTAGTCACAGAAAGAGTAATTGCTGGTCTTCAAGCTGCTGGGTATAAAGATGTAAAAGTGTATAATCTCGCTATCCCTGGACTTGACGTAATAATTACAACAATAAGACATGATAGGGCTAAAACAAGACCTGATGCTCTTAGTGCAATTTATAGGCTCTTAAAGTATATACCCCCTCCAAGTTTGGACGAAGCTGAAGAATTTTTCAACGAAACTTTCTTTTCAAGAGTAAGAATGGAGCTTGGAGCCGTTGGAAGGTATAAACTAAACACAAGACTCGGGTTAAACATTGACGAAAACATTCATGAACTTACAAAGGATGACCTAACTAAGATATTTAAAAAACTTTTAGATCTTTACAACGGTAATGAAAAACCTGATGATATAGATCACCTGGAAAACAGAAGAGTAAGAAGAGTAGGAGAGCTACTAACAAATCACTTAAGAATGGCTTTTATGAAGCTTAACAGAAACATTAAAGAAAAATTCCTTGCAGAAAGAGATCAAATTTTAACGCCCAGACAACTCATAAATCCAAAAATTATAGCAAATCTTTTAAAATCATTCTTTACGGTAAACAGATTATCACAGTTTCTTGATCAGACTAATCCGTTAGCTGAATTGACCCACAAAAGAAGACTATCTGCTCTTGGTCCTGGTGGATTAACAAGGGAAACAGCCGGTTTTGAAGTAAGAGATGTTCATCCCAGTCACTATGGAAGGTTGTGTCCAATCGAGACTCCAGAAGGTCAAAACATAGGTCTTATTGCATCCCTTACAACCTATGCTGAGGTAGATGATTACGGGTTTATAAAAACACCATTAAGAAAGGTTATAAAAGGTAAAATTACTGATAAGATAGTATATATGACTCCGGTTGAGGAAAAAAATTATAAGATCGCCCCAGCAGATGTGGAAATTAATGAGAAAGGAGAAATAGTCCCTGATCTTGTTCCTGTTAGATTTGGAGGTGGTTATCCAACAGTAAAAAAAGAAGAAGTGGATTTCATTGATGTTTCCCCAAGACAACTTGTTTCTCCATCAGCATCTCTTATACCCTTTTTAGAGCATGACGATGCGAATAGGGCTCTCATGGGTTCAAACATGCAAAGGCAAGCAGTTCCTTTGATTGAGCCAGAAGCACCTTTGGTTGGAACAGGAATGGAAAGAAAAATAGCTTACGACACTGGAATGGTTATTCTTGCAAAAAGAGACGGTACTGTCTTAGAAGCAGATGCAAGAAAAATAGTGATAAAGCCCGATAAATCAGAAGATACCGATTCTTTTTGGGGAGAAGCTCTTGATATTTATTATCTAACCAACTTTAAAAAGACAAATCAAGAAACAATTCTACACCACAGAGTCAGAGTCAAACCAGGTGATAAGGTTAAAGCAGGTGATTTGCTGGCTGACAACGCTGCTACAGATATGGGTGAACTTTCTCTTGGTAAAAACCTTCTTGTAGCATTTATACCCTGGTATGGATATAACTTTGAGGATGCTATAGTTGTTTCTGAGAGACTTTTAAAAGATGATGTTTTTACTTCAATACATATAAAAGAACTTGAATTAACAGTTAGGGAAACTAAACTTGGTCCTGAAGAAGTTACAAGGGATATACCTAATATAAGTGAAGAAGCTTTGAAAAATCTTGATGAGTATGGTGTAGTAAGAATTGGAGCAGAAGTATCTCCTGATGATATCGTTATTGGAAAAGTCTCACCAAAGGGAGAAAAAGAGTATTCACCAGAAGATAAGTTGATTCAAGCTATTTTTGAACATAAAGCAAGAGAAGTAAAAGATTCCTCTTTAAGAGTTCCACCAGGTGTTCAAGGAGTTGTAGTAGATGTTGTTATTTTAACAAGAAATTTTGATCATCCACTTGCTAAGAAAATAATTAGAGAAAGAAGAATGGTTCTTGAAGAGGAGTTCATGAAAAAGCGAGAAAAAATTATATATTCTTACAGAGATAAACTAATGAAACTGTTGATGGGTAAAAAGACAGAAATTTCTCTGAGAAACAAAAGGGGAAAAATACTTTTGAGAAAAGGAAGTACCTTTAATGAAGAATTCTTTAGAGGTACAAGGTATTTAGATGTTGTATTTGAGGAAGGCTTTCTAGGTCAAAAAAAGCTAGAAAAGGAAATTATAGACCTATCTAACAAGTTAAATGAAAAAATTGACGAGATACAAAAAGAATACCAAGCAAGAAAACAGCTAGTTGAAATAGGGGATGAACTACCTCATGGAGTGAATATGCTAATTAAAGTTTATGTTGCCCAAAAGAGAGAGCTTAAAGTTGGAGACAAGTTAGCAGGAAGACATGGAAACAAGGGTGTTATTGCAAAAATTGCTCCTGTTGAAGATATGCCCTTTCTGGAAGATGGGACACCAGTTGATATCGTGTTAAATCCGCTTGGTGTTCCCTCCAGAATGAATGTGGGACAGGTTTTAGAAACTATTCTTGGTTGGGCTTCAAAGAAAAAGAATGTTTATTATTCCTGTCCTGTTTTTGAAGGAATGACACTTGAACAGATTGAAAAGGAATTAAAGGATGCTGGATTACCACTAAACGGTAGAGTTAAAGTAAGGGATGGAAGAACTGGAGAGGAATTAAGGAATGAAGTAACAGTGGGTTATATTTACATGATGAAACTTGTTCATATGGTTGAGGATAAGATTCATGCACGGGCAGTTGGTCCTTATTCTATGATTACACAGCAACCTTTAGGAGGTAAAGCAAGGTTTGGTGGTCAGAGGTTTGGAGAGATGGAGGTGTGGGCTTTAGAAGCCTATGGAGCCTCTTATACCCTCCAAGAAATTCTTACAGTGAAATCTGACGATGTGAAAGGTAGAAATAGGTTGTATCAAGCAGTTATAAGAGGTGAAGAAGCACCTGAGCCCTCTTTACCTGTATCTTTTGATGTTTTATTAAATGAACTAAGAGGGCTCTGTTTGGATGTTGAAATTGAGAAAGAAAAAATTTAAAAGGGAGGTTTAAAAGAATGAAACAGTCAGTAGCGGGATTACAACCAGAGATTTTAAAAGCAATTAGAATAAGATTAGCTTCACCAGAGACAATAAGAAGTTGGTCTTATGGTGAAGTTAAAACTGCTGAAACCATAAACTATAGGACCCAGAGACCTGAAAAACACGGTCTTTTCTGTGAGACTATTTTTGGACCTATCAGGGATTTCGAATGTGCCTGCGGTGCTTTTAAAGGTAAAAGATTCGCAGGCACAGTTTGTGATAAGTGTGGAGTTGAAGTTACTACCTCATCAGTTAGAAGAGAAAGAATGGGTCATATTGAACTTGCAGTTCCTGTTGCCCATATTTGGTTCTATAAAATTCCCCCATCAACCATAGCCCTTCTTTTAGATATAAACTCAAGTGATCTTGAAAGTATTCTCTATTACGATAAATACATTGTAATAGATCCAGGTGATACCCCCCTTTTAAAGAAACAAGTTCTTACTGATAAAGAATACGAAGAAAATGTTAGTGAATACAAAGATGGTTTTTTGGCTGAAATGGGCGCCCCTGCTATAAAGAAACTCCTAAAAGAAATAGACCTTGATGAACTTTCCGCTGAATTGAGAGTTAAACTGAGAACGGAAAAAACAACTCAGATGAGAGGTAAAGTCTTAAAGAGATTACAAATCGTTGATGCTCTTATAAACTCAGGAAATAAACCGGAGTGGATGATTTTGGAAGTTTTACCTGTTATACCTCCTGATCTAAGACCACTTTTTCCCCTTGAGGGAGGAAGATATGCGACTAGCGATTTAAATGATCTTTATAGAAGAGTCATAAATAGAAATAACAGGATTAAAAACATCACAAAAATGGGTGCCCCTGAGATAATTTTAAGAAATGAGAAAAGATTGTTGCAGGAAGCAGTAGATGCTCTTTTAGATAATTCAAGAAGGTCAAGACCAGTTATGGGGAAACAGGGTAAACCCTACAAATCACTTTCAGATATGTTAAGAGGTAAAAAGGGAAGGTTCAGAAGAAACTTACTCGGAAAAAGGGTTGATTACTCCGGAAGATCTGTTATTGTTGTAGGTCCAGATTTGAAATTAAATGAGATTGGTTTACCTAAAGAGATGGCTCTTGAGTTATTCAGACCTTTTGTTGAGAGAAGACTTGAAAAAAAGGGAATTGCTGAATCGTTAAGAAGTGCAAGAAAACTGGTAAGAGAAAGACCAATTGAAGTGTGGGAAATTTTAGAGGATATTGTGAAGGATCATCCTGTACTATTAAATAGAGCTCCAACACTTCATAGAGTTTCTATACAAGCTTTCTACCCAAAACTTATTGAAGGTAAAGCCATACAACTTCATCCCCTTGTATGTGCACCTTTTAACGCAGATTTTGATGGTGATCAGATGGCAGTTCATGTCCCCATATCACCTGAAGCAAGGCTTGAATCTCACTTTCTTATGCTTTCAAGACACAACATCCTTTCTCCAGCTCATGGAGCTCCCCTAATCTCACCTTCACAAGATTTGGTTATAGGCCTTCACATACTTACTAAAGTGAAAAAGGGTGCAAAAGGCGAAGGAATGAAATTTGGAACCTTTGAAGAAGCACTGATTGCTTATGAGCTCGGAAAAGTCGAACTCAACGCAGAAATAGAGGTTGATGAATTGCCCTCAAAGAATAAAAAAACTACTCCAGGAAGAATAATATTTAATAGGGCTCTTCCAAAAGATTTTGAATTCATAAATGAGGAAATGACTAAAAAGAAACTTTCAGATTTAGTGAGAACTATTTATGTTGAAAAAGGTTCCTTGATTACTGAAGAGGTGCTTGATAAAATCAAAGAACTTGGATTCTATTGGGCTACAATAAGTGGGGTCACTTTCGGTATTGATGAAATGATTGTCCCACCCGATAAAAAGAAAATATTAAAGGAAACTGAAAGAAAACTTGAAAAAATAGAGAATGATTTTCTTAAAGGTAGAATTTCCTCAGGAGAAAGGTACAATGCAATTCTTGATTTGTGGACTGAAGTTACAGAAATTTTAACAGACAAGATGGTTCAATTGATGAAAAATGACAAAGGAGGTTTCAATTCAATATACATGATGATGAATTCTGGAGCAAGAGGCTCCCTTGACCAAGTTAAACAACTTGCAGCAATGAGAGGTCTTATGGCAAGACCTAAAAGAGTTATAGGATTAACAGGAGAATTTATTGAAACACCAATTAAGTCTAACCTAAAGGAAGGTATGACAGTTTTAGAATACTTCATATCCACACATGGTGCAAGAAAAGGACTAGCTGATACAGCCCTAAAAACAGCTGATGCTGGGTACCTAACAAGAAGACTTGTAGATGTGGCTCAATCAGTTGTAATAATTGAAGAGGACTGTGGTACAATTCAAGGTAGAGAAGTGAGTGCGTTAAAGGAAGGAGAAACTGTTATTGAAACTCTCAAAGAAAGAATTGAGGGTCATTTTTCAGCTGAAAACATAAGAAACCCCTTTACAGGTGAAATTATAGTTAAAGTTGGTGAGCTTATTACCGAAGAAAAGGCAGAAGAGATTGAAGATCTTGGAATAGAAAAAGTTAAAGTCCGTCACGTTCTAACTTGTGAATCAAAGGGTGGTATTTGTGTTAAATGTTATGGTAAACACCTTGGCACAGGAAGAGTGGTAGAAATAGGTGAACCTGTCGGAGTGTTGGCTGCTCAAAGTATTGGAGAACCTGGAACTCAGCTTACACTAAGAACTTTTCATGTTGGTGGAGCTGCTTCAAGAGTTCTTGAAAAATCGAAACATGAAGCACCTTTTTCTGGTACTGTAGAATTTATTAACTTAAATGTGGCTGAAAACAGTGAAAGAAAAACTGTATCTATTTCAAAGAAAGGACTGATACGTATAATTCATAAAGATAATCCGGAAATTAGAAGAAACTTTGCAGTTCCTCAGGGAGCTGAAATCCATGTGAAAGAAAAATCTCAAGTTGAAAAAGGTGATATACTATGTGAGTGGGAACCTTACATAATCCCAATACTTGCAACTAAATCTGGAAAAGTAAAATTTATCGATCTTGAAGAAGGCATAACATACACAGAAGCAGCTGAGGAAGGAAAAGTTGAAATTATTGTAATGGAAGACAGAACAAAAAAACTACATCCTGCAGTTCAAATACTTGATTTTTCTAACAATGTAATTGAAGAAATTGCCTTACCTAAGGATGCTAGAATAGTAATAAGAGAAAATCAGGATATAAAAGCTGGAGATTTTATAGCAAAATTACCAAGAGAAGCAGGAAAAACAAGAGATATAACTGGTGGATTACCAAGAGTTAATGATCTCTTTGAAGCAAAAGTTCCCAAAGATAAAGCTATTCTTGCCGAAATATCCGGAATAGTAAAAGTAGGTAAACCAGAAAAAGGTTTTAGAGAAATTAAGATTATCTCTGAATCAGGACTCGAAGTTACATATAAAGTTTCCTACAGTAAGTATCTACTCGTTGATGACGGTGAAAAAATCAACGCTGGAGAACCTTTAACACTTGGTCCAATAGATCCCCATGATATATTAAGAATTAAAGGAAGAATGGAGGTACAAGAATTTCTACTTGATCAAATTCAGGAAATCTACAGACTTTCAGGTGTTAGAATTCATGATAAACACATAGGAATAATTGTTAGACAGATGATGAGAAATGTAAAAGTGGAAGATCCAGGTGATACCCATTTTGTAAGAGGACAGTTTGTAAACATTGAACAGCTTGAAGAAGAAAATAAAAGAACAAGAGAAAGAGGAGGTAGGCCTGCTGTTTACTCACCCGTTCTACTTGGAATTTCCAAAGCTGCTTTATCAACTGAAAGTTTCATATCTGCAGCTTCTTTCCAAGAAACAACAAGGGTTCTTTCTCAGAGTGCACTTTATGGTAAAAGAGATGAGTTAAAAGGTTTAAAAGAGAACGTAATTGTTGGTTCACTTATACCATGTGGAACAGGATTGAGAGACTTCCAGCAAATAAAAATTTTACCGAAAATTAAAGAAGAAGAGCGTTATATTGCCGCTTAATGGAAAAAATAAATTTTTCAGAAATAGACAAAAAGTGGCAAAAAATATGGGAAGATAACAATTTGTTTAAAACCCCTACACATCCAAAAAGAAAGATTTATGTTCTTGGAATGTTCCCCTACCCATCTGGTGACCTTCACATGGGACATGCAAGGAACTACACAATTACTGATGTTCTTGCAAGGTATTTTAGAATGAAAGGATATGATGTACTACATCCCTTTGGTTGGGATGCTTTCGGTCTACCTGCTGAAAATGCAGCAATTAAAAGAAATATTCATCCTAAAGAATGGGTTTTAAAAAATACTTCTGAAGGTAAAGAAGATATAAAAAAACTTGGAATATCCTATGATTGGTCTAAAGAAATATCAACTTGTGAACCAGAATATTACAAGTGGACTCAATGGCTTTTCCTTTTACTTTATAAAGAAGGATTAGCTTATAGAAAAAAAGCCTTTGTTAATTTTTGTCCATCATGTCAGACCGTTCTTGCTGATGAACAAGTTGTTGAAAAAAAATGTGAGAGATGTAAAACAGATGTTACAAAAAAAATCTTAGAACAGTGGTTTTTTAAGATTACTAAGTACGCAGATAGATTACTTGAAGATCTAAAATACCTCGAGACAAAATGGCCAAAAAGAGTTATAGAAATGCAAAAGAACTGGATAGGAAAAAGTGAGGGCACTAAAATAATATTCAAGTTAAAGGGAAAAGATGTTCTATTACCAGTTTTTACAACAAGAATAGATACAGTCTTTGGAGTTACCTTTCTTGTTATAGCTCCTGAACATGAATTGATAGAGGAAATAATAAAGATTTCTCCTTATAAAGATAAATTAGAAAGCTTTAGGGATAAAGTAATTTTAAAGTCTGACATTGAAAGAATTAGTGAAAAAAAATCAAAAGAGGGAATCTTTACAGGTCTTTATGCTATTCACCCCTTAACAAATGAGGAGATTCCAATTTACACGGCTGACTATGTTCTTGCCCATTATGGCACCGGTATCGTAATGGGTGTTCCAGCCCATGACCAAAGAGACTTTGAGTTTGCTAAAACTCATGGACTTAAAATCAAGATTGTTATTCAGAAGGAAGGTTTTCCAAAAGAAGATTCAGACTTAAACTCTGCGATGGAAGATTTCGGCATTATGGTTAACTCTGGTGAATTCAGTTTTTTAAGTTCAGAAGAAGGAATAAAAAAACTTAACACTTTCCTGAAGGAGAAAAATCTTGGTGGATACGATGTATCTTATAAAATAAGAGATTGGCTTATTTCAAGACAAAGATACTGGGGTTCACCAATTCCTATAATTCACTGTGAAACCTGCGGTACTGTACCTGTACCAGAAAGTGATTTGCCTGTATATTTACCTTTTAATGTTGATTACTTGCCAAAAGGTAAAAGTCCACTTGAATCTTCAGAAGAATTTATAAATACCGTTTGTCCAAAATGTAATAAAAAAGCAAAAAGAGATCCTGATACAATGGATACTTTTGTAGAATCTTCTTGGTATTTTCTAAGATTTATAGATCCGTTAAATAGAGAAAAAATTTTTGACGATAAAGTTGTAAATGAATGGATGCCTGTTGATATTTATGTAGGTGGTATTGAACATGCTACTGTTCACCTTATATATTCAAGATTTATCCATAAAGTTCTTTATGACAAAGGTCTTGTAAAATCAATTGAACCCTTTGAAAAACTTTTTGCTCAAGGTATGGTTTTAAAAAGAACCTTAAGTGGTAATCTTGAAATGATGAGTAAAAGGGCTGGAAATGCTGTGCTTATAAGAGATTTTGTTAAAGATAAAGGTGCCGATGTAGCAAGACTTTATATTCTATTTGCAGGTCCACCAGATCAAGACTTTGAATGGACTGATGAGGGTGTTAGAGGAGCTGAAAGATTTCTAATGAGAGTAAAAAAGCTTATAGATGATAATAGAGCTATGTTTTTAAAAGCAAACGAATCCCCTCCTGAAAAGTTTGATTTAAAAGAGAAAAGTTTACTAATTAAAACATATAAGGTATTAAAAAAAGTAACAGAAGATATTGAAAACTTTAAATTCAATACAGCAATTGCATCTTTGATGGAATTAGTAAATGAGTTATATAATTTCGAAAATAAAAAATCAGCTGCTTTTGCTCATTCCCTCTATTTATTAGTGAAGATGTTATCGCCTTTTGTTCCCCATTTAGCTGAAGAACTTTGGTCTTACAGAAAAGGAGATTTTCTCATCAAAGAAAAGTGGCCAAGTATATATGAGAAGTTTTTAAAAGAAGAAAAAATTGTTATACCCATTCAAATAAATGGAAAAATAAGGGGACAAATAGAAATTGATCCTGAAGCTCAAGAAGAGGAAGTTATAGAAATTGCTAAAAATAATGTTAATATAAAAAGATATATCGATCAAAGGAAAATTAAAAAAATTTTCTATGTGAAAGGGAAAATACTAAGCTTTGTTATTGAGTGAGGGCTCAAGAAGTAACACTTGACTCCCCAATAGGTAAAATTAAAGGGGTAGGATATTCAAGGAAAAAAATCTTTTTAAAGTATGGTATCAAAACAATTAAAGATCTTTTGTATTTTAAACCTAAAAGATACATAGATAGGAGAGTTTTTAAAAGTATAAAGGATTTAAATGATGGAGAAGAAGCTGTAATTATGGGAAAAGTATTTGCAAAGGGTGAAAGGAAAAAAGGAAATAAAAAGTTTTTCGTCGTTATATTGAGTGATGATACTGGATTCATAGAACTCATATTTGTAAATACCTTTTATATTAAAGAGTACTTTAAACTAGATAGAACAGTAGTTGTCTCAGGTAAAGTAAGGAAGTTCGGTTCTGTTTTTCAAATTTTTCATCCGGAATTTGAAATTCTTGACAGGGAAAATCAAAATTTAATTCACTCTGGAAAGATTGTGCCTGTTTATAGTTCTTTGGCTCAAGAAAACCCTATGAGATCCCATGTTTTAAGGAAAATTATCTACAGTGCTCTTTCAGCTGTTTATAGTTCTATTCCGGAGACATTACCAGAAGAAATAAGAAAAAAGTTTGGACTTTTAAAGAGAAGAGATTCTCTAAAGAACTTGCATTTTCCTGATAACTATGAGACTCTTGATAATAGCTTATATACACTTAAATTTGAAGAACTTTTTTTCTTTTTTTTAAAACTTTTTATTTATAGAAAGAATAAAGTGAAAGCACCAGCCTTTATTTCTGCTCCAGATCTAACAAAAAAGTTTCTTATTAATCTACCCTTTGAGTTAACAGAGTCACAAAGAAAAGCAATAAGGGAAATTTATGTTGATCTCTCGAAACCCTATTCCATGAGAAAGCTTTTGCAAGGTGATGTTGGATCCGGTAAAACAGTTGTTGCCATCTATTCTGCTTTAAGAGCAATAGAAAACGGTTTTCAAGTAGCCTTTATGGCACCTACTGAAATTTTAGCTGAACAGCATTATGAGACAATGAGGAATTTAACTTTTAACCTTGGAATAAAGTATGATTTGTTAACTTCTAATGTTCCAATTAAAGAAAAAAATAAAATTTACGAAAGAGTAAAAAGTGGTGAAATAGAATTTATAATTGGCACACATGCTTTGTTGGAAGAAAAACTTGAGTTTAAAAACCTTGGTCTTGTGATAATTGATGAGCAACATAAATTTGGTGTTTCTCAAAGAGCAAGACTTCTTCAAAAGGGTGAGAGCCCTCATTTTCTCGTTATGACCGCTACTCCAATACCAAGAACACTTGCTCTTACCTATTATGGAGATCTTGATGTATTAACTTTAAAAGAAATGCCTAAAGGAAGGGGCATTGTTGAAACTAAGGTGGTATATACAGAAAATAGAGAAGAGTTTTACAAAAGGCTATTTGAAGCTATAAAAGAAGAAAACTCAAAAGCCTATATTATAGCGCCTTTAATTGAAGAATCTGAAAGACTTAACTCAAAATCCTGTATTGAGCTTTACGAAGAGATCAAAAATAAATGGGCAGGCGATATTAAAATTAACTTTATTCATGGTAGAATGAAAAAAGAAGAAAGAACTCAAAGAATGGAAAAATTTAGAAGTGGTGAAATAAAAGTACTTGTTTCTACAACTGTTTTAGAAGTAGGTATAGATGTCCCCGATGTTAAATACATGGTTATAGAGGGTGCGGAAAGATTCGGACTTTCTACCCTTCATCAGTTAAGAGGAAGATTGGCAAGGAAAATTGAAAAGGGTTACTGCTTTATTTTCTGTTCAAAAAATATGCCCTCTGAGACTTTAAAGAGAATATCAGTTTTTAGAAGAACCTCAGATGGATTTAAACTTTCTGAACTTGATCTTAAGCTAAGAGGACCAGGTAATATTTTAGGTTATGCACAGTCAGGCTTTTTCTCTTTTAAATTCAGTGACTTAATAGAAGATAAAGATCTTTTAATTAACGTTAGAGAGGTAGTGAAGAATTTATTAACTGTTGATCCTTTTCTTGAGAAAAAAGATAATAAGTACTTGAAAAATTATCTATCAAGTGAGGAGAAATTCTGGTTAACAGAGGTTGCCTAATTTAAAAGTTAATTCTAACTCCAAAGTTAATCTCGTATCTTTTATTTGATATCCCCTGAATATTGTCCCTATTTAAGTTGTAAAAAATACCAAAACTTCCTGTTATATCATCAGTGAATCGATAATTCATTGTTCCATTTAGATTTGTTGTTGTGCTATTTTGATTTTCAATTCCGTTGATTATAGTTTTTGAATTTTGCCTTGTTAACGATATATTTGTGTTAATTTCAGACCTTACCTTCAAAAAGCCCAAGAATTTTTCCGAAATTGCCTTAGAAATGGAAAAATCAATTGTTAAGTTCAAATTATTTGTAATATTTTTTGTTTCTGTAATAAGTCCACTTGATTGTGATATGTTGTTCTGTTCACTTTTATTGTAATTTATTACTAGACCAACACCATTTCTCATTCTTCCTTGAATTGAAAAAAGTGGAGTAAAATTTTTGATTTTCCTTTCATTTGTAATATTCTGTCCCTCATCTTTAATTAAGTCATAGTTATAATTTGTTTTAAGGGAAAGATTTGAAAGGAATTTATCTAAAATTTTTATCTTTTTGTTTAACATATCAATTTGAACTGTAATGTTTGGAAAATTTCTTCCATTTGAAGCAGTTTTTGTCTTCTGATAGGTCATATAAGTTATATTTTTTCTTAAACTGTAAGATAAGCTTACACTTATTTCCTGTATCCTTGTCCCAGTATTTAAGTTTAAGTTTCTTGAATCATTTATGTTGTTGTTTATATTTTCCTCATAACCAATTTTTGGATTCATCGTTCTACCCAATTCATAATAAAAGGACGGACTTTTTCTTAGATCATAATATCTGGACGATAAATTTCTGGAGTAATTTACATTTATATTTTGTAATAGTGATCTAAGCTTATTTATATCTCTCAAAGCCTCTCTGCTTCCTAATTTTACAAAAGAGTATAATAACTCAAAAGTATTTATGTTACCGTTAACTGTATAGCTCATCCTGTTATCAACTCTTCTTAAGGGATTAAGACTATCTTTTTGATTAATAGGATCATGATCGTCACTGAAAGTAGAATTATAGGAAAAGTTTGCAGAAGATAAAAATTTATTTATGTAAGAGGGTAGAGTAGGATTATACTGGAGAGAATAATTGGAACTTCTTTTAATGTCTTTCCCATAAAATTTTCCTGTCAATTTTTTTAAACCCACATCATAGTCTATTTTACCCCCAAAACTTAACTTCAATGAATTTAAAAGGTTTATCTCTTGTACTTGATAATCAAGGTTTCCACCTTCTCTTTTGTAAAGATTTGTTTGAACCCATATTGAGTCTCTCGGATCAAAAGAAAGTCCCCTGTTTTTAACACGGGAATGACTAATTGAAGTATTTATGTTTTTAGGAATTGGATTAATTCTTTGACCCAAAATTTTTAAACCATGAAAGGGAAAATTAATTCTATGGGTAAGTGATTGTTGAAAATTTTTGTTATAACTTAAATTTGTTGGAGAAAGGTTTTTGTTATAGTCATAGGAAAAACTGTAGTTTAGAGGATCAACGGTGTAATTTAAAAATCTATCTAAAAGACTTTTTTCTAAATCTTTCTTTTGGGTTCTTCTTGAAAGTGAAAAACTTACTCCATTGCTAAAAGACGTTGATTTTTCCTTTTCAGCTGTACTTCTATCAAGTGTTATATCAGTTCCAGTTTTAAAAAGTGGTAAGCTTTTTGATGTTCTTATTGAGTAATTTAAAGGTAAGTTTAAAAAATTTATATTTAATAATTTGTCTAAACTTAACCTTAAAGCTGCGCCTAAGTCTTCCTTAGAAAATGTTTCCCTCATAAGGTTAATTCCTGAGAATCCTGCTGAATTCTTACTATGATTTACGTTAAGGTTTCCAATATCTCCTAAATTTAACATAAAACTGTTTTCAACCGAATAGGCTCCTTTTCTGTCTGGACTAGTTAAAATAAGCTCATTAAACCAAACCTCGCCGGAAATTTTGTTGTTTTTTTCATTTTTTACTCCAACTATGTATCTATCAATTCTTTTAAAGTTAGGGTGTCCCTTTACATAATACCCTGGTATGTTAGGATCATTAAACAATTTATTTACATCTTTTGATGACCTTTTTAATTTAAGACTTGTAAATTTGTCAATATCAATTTCGTATCTTGTCCATTCCTTTGGTACATTCTCTACTAAATATAAGTAATAGTTATTAGTATCAACTGTTACAAATTTTATGAAGAAATGGGGACTATTTGTTAAAGTTTCAGGATAAGATTTTAAATAGAAACTTAACTTTTTATATTGCCAGTAGTCCTGTGGTGAATATAGTTTTTTTGTAACTACTCCATAATCATCTTTTTCAAAATTTTCAAATCTTAAAACAAGGGTTTTTTCCTCTCCTTCTCCCTCCTGAGTGTATTCAATTACTGCACCTTTAGGTGGTTTATAAACGTTTGCGTCTTGCTGGTTGCTGTAAGTTAAAACTGTAATCTTTTTTGAAGGATCTTTAACAAGATTTCCATTATTGAAAACTCCTTGAGCTATGTACTTGTTTCCAGTAATAGAAATTTTTGCTAAGTATATTGTGTCTTTTTTAGGAAATTCTGTAAAAAATATTCTTATTTTTTTTATTCTTATAATTTCAGGATTCCCATACTTTTTTGAGTATTTTTCTAAAGGTATTTTATAAAATTTAAAACCGTTATGTATCTGATAATAGCCATAAGTTAAATCTAAAATATAAGTGAAACAGTCTTCTTTATCTAAATTAAATCCGTCACTATCAAGATCTTCTTTGTCAAGCCTTCCATTTCCTTCTGTTCCGTTAATTTTACTTATATTCCCTTGTTCGTAGTTGTCATTCCCGGCATCGCCTGGTGATCCATCAGGTACCATGTCAAGTCCTACGTCCTCTTTACTTGCTTGAAGTTTCCCATCTTCCCAACCACCGTTGGCGCCATCCTCAGAATTTTCTATACCTTGTCCTATAAGATTTCCTCCAATATCTCTGAAACAAGCATCCTCTGAAACTTCTGTTGCAATATCTATACCAATAATTCCTCTATCACCCCTTACAATAACTTCTAAATAATCGTAAGAGGTAATATCAATACCTTCTCTTGATAAAAGTTGAGTAAGTGAAGCAAACCCTCTGCTTTGTTTTATCCCTGGATCAAGTATAATTTCCATCACATTTGCTGTCTTGTTACCCTGTTGTCCTGGAATATATGGATAAATATCCCTATACAAAAACTTATTAGTTTCAAACCATATTAGATTATTTTCAAAGTAATCTTCAGGAGTTTTTACATTTCCATTTGTTGAGTCTTTAAAGAATATCGGTAAGGATCCGTAAATCCAGCTATGGCTACTCAAATCAGCAAATATTTCAAGGGATGTTGATTCCATGTCATCAAGATATGCAAAATTTCTTGTATTTGGATCAGGAAAGGATTGACTAAACTTAGTTAATACTTTTACCTTTGATTCTTTTTCGTCATCTATCCAAGGAATAAAGGAAAATAAATTAAAGGGTAGATTTCTTTCAAAATTAAAACTTGAATTGAGTAGGAAGACCCTTTTAGGTTCTTCTCCAAATGTTATTTTTTTATCTGCTGTTGATTCACCTCTATAATCAATTCCAAAGTTTAAGTTAGAATTTTCTGAAATAGAATAATTTCCTCTTAAATTTAAAAAACTTCTTTTCTTTGTCTGAAAAATTGCCCTTTCATTAAACTTAATTTTTAGTTCTCTTGAAAAATCTGTTTGGTATTCTTTGTTTAGGATTTGCATTGTGCCAGTTTCGTAGTCAATTATGTAATCTTTACCATTTTCCCATCTCTCACTTCCAAAGTATACCTCCTCAGAATTTTTCACTATTCCTGTAATACCGAGGTTTATATTCGTTGGTCTTCTTCGAGTTACAGTAATTATTTTGTAAATGTGATCCCTCTGTAAAATTTCAGTTTCAGAGAAAGTTCTGTAAATTATTGTGTCTTTTACACTCAAAGATTCATGGGCAAAAGGTTCAAAATGTGGTATAAATAAATAACCATCAATAAAGGGTGTAAAATTTATAATTCCTCCAAAATTTACATACCTATCGAGAATTCCGTCATTATTTTTATCAAGTCCAAGTATATTTAGAAAAGTTCTGCCGCTTTCTTGCTCTATGTTGTAGGGAGAGCTGTATCTTACAATTTTTAAAGAGGCAGAATCAATTTGACCCACATAGTATATATTTTTAAGCATATATTTCCAGGTAGGGTCTTTAAAATTGTTTAATGCGTATTCCCTTAAGAGTATGAATTTGTTTGAAGTATCTAAGGGATTTGATTTGTTTAAAAATCCAATCCAACCTCTATTTTTTGTTTTATAGCAAGCTGCTAGAATAAAATCCTGTGAAGTGTGAATATTTAATTTTATTACGTTTGTAAAGAAAATGTTTACATATGCAGAATCTCTTTTTAGAAGTTGAAAAGTAAAAACCCTGTTACTCAGAGAGTCAGGTTTATCAAAGAGGAAAGTCTTCCCTTTAAAAGGATTTGTTATTAGTGTATCATTTGATTCAATGTTGTCATTATAGAACACATAAATAGAATCTATAACGATTTCATCACCCCTTTCCAATGGAATTAAAAAGAATTTATTTTTTTCGAAATCTTTATCCTCAATTTTAAAGGTATCCACTATAACTCCACCTCTGGTTAAAACTAACTCCTTCTGATTACCCATTTCTCTTGAGGCTGTTGCTTCAATATCGAAAGCAGCTAATTGGAACTTTCCAGCTATTCCAAAAAGACCACCTGATCCCTGTGTACCTATTTGATTTCCTCCTTCAATATATTTAATAATTTCGTCTTCATCTCCTTCATATCTTATCTTAACAGTTTGTAAATCCTGAGTTTCCCTTTGAGAGTCATGATCCAAAAGAAGATGAATTTTCCCTCCTATTATACCCTCTGCGTTTACTTTTAGCTGCTGTTCAAGTTTTATTCCAGGACTTGAACTTCCTTGAGGCGTTGTAGCTGAATGGGCTCTAAATTCATCTCTTTGAACCCCCATTGAAAGGTTTTGAAAACCACCAATCTTTACTTTTGTCTCATCAGTAAGACCAAAGGGAAGTTCAATTGGAACAGGTATAACTATATCTGGTATTAGTCCTGTTCCTCTATGCTCGGTTTTCTTTTCAATTTGCTCTTTTAGTTTGTTTCTTAAAGCTTCAACAATTTTATTTTCTGAATTATTTTCTAAATCAATCAGCTCGATTTGTGTTAAGTTTTTTTTTCTGTAGGTAAATTTTATTTCGAAGTTTTCAAAATTCTTAATACTATCCTCTATATAACTTCTGTTTAAGTTACTTAATAAAAGAGAATCAAGATAGTTTGCTTGAGAATTTAAAATAAAAAAAATTAGGATCATTTATCTTTTTTTATGAAAGTAAAAATAAGAATCCCTATAATTCCTAAAGTGATGAAGGTATCAGCGAGGTTAAATATTGGCCAATGGAGGTTTTCTGAAATACCTATCTCTATAAAATCTACTACTGCTTTCATTTTTATTCTATCATAAAGGTTACCTAAGGCACCACCAAGTATTAACCCATAGAATAAATTATAAAGCAAATTTTCTTCCTTTGCTATAAATAAAATTAAAATAAAAATTGCAAAAAAAGCTAAAATTTCGTAAGGTAAAATCTTAGTGATCGGTAACCCCCAAACTCCATAGGGATTAAAAACAAGTGTGAATCTAAAATAAGGTCCTAAAATTTCAAGAGGAACACCATATTCAAGATATTTTAAAGCAAGATTTTTTGTAATTTGGTCAGATATAAAGGCTAAAAGAGCTATAAAAAAAGCAAAAAGGATTCTCCCTAAAATTACTATCAGGTCCTTTCCTCTATCTCTCTTTGACATTTAATACAATATCTTGCATAGGGTATTGCTTTTAGTCTCTCTATAGATATAGGCTTTGAGCATTTTAAACAGATACCATAAGTCCCTTCTTTTATTCTTGATATAGCATCCTCAATAAGGGCTAATTCCTCCCTAAGTCTTGTAGCATTCATAAAGGCAATTTCTTTAAGTTCCTCGTCTGTAGCAGTATCAGAAAGGTGATGGTGGAATATTCTTTCACCGCTTTCTGCCCAACTCATTCCACTTTTTTCGGCTTTCTCCATAAATTTTATTATTTTCTCCCTCTTTTCAATTATTTTCTTTTTTAATTTTTCTAACTCTTTTGCATTCATAATAAAATTCCTGATTTAATAAGAGCCTCCTCACATCTTTTACATACACCATTTTTATTTAATTTAACCTCTTCAAGGTATCTCCAACACCTTTCACATTTTGCCCCTTCACTTCTTTTAACATAAATTTTTAATTTTTCAAACTTATCTGAAACTTCGTAATTTTTTGGCTTTCCTTTTCCTACAAGTGAAACTATAAAAATTTCCGGTAAATACTCAAAATATCTCTCTAATACCTCATCATTTCCCTCTAAATAAACTTCTGCCTCCAAAGATGAACCTATCTTTTTTGAAGTTCTAATCTCTTCAAGTAATTTTAAAACCACATCCCTTAGTCTTATTATTTTATCAAATTCAACTAATAGATTCTCATCCTTGTGTTTTCTCTCTTTGTTTAAAATCTCATGGAATATGCTTTCTTTTTCTTTAAATTTAAGATTTTGGTATGCCTCCTCACAGGTGAAAGATAAAATCGGGGCTCCCATCTTTAAAAGTTCAAGAAGTATGTAGTAAAGAGCACTTTGTGCACTTCTCCTTTCTTTTGAATCAAAGTAAAAAGTATAAAGCCTATCTTTTAGTATGTCTAAATAAAAAGAAGAAAGATCTACATTACAGAATTTATGATACAAATGAAAGGCTCTGTGAAAAGCATATTCTTCATAAAATTCAACGATTTTCTCCTTTAATTCATCAGTTTTTATAAGCATATATCTATCAAGAGGAAGCATATCTTCAATTTTTACAATGTTTTTTTTAGGATCAAAATCAAAAAGATTACCAAGAATAAATCTGTAAGTGTTTCTTATTTTTCTGTAACTATCTACCATTAAATTTAAAATGTTGTCAGAAATTCTTACATCCTGTGTATATTCAGAGAAGGCTGTCCAAACTCTTAAAATTTCTGAACCATACTTTTCTATTACTTCAAGTGGTGAAACAACATTCCCTAATGATTTGTGCATTGCTCTTCCCTGTTCGTCTAAGGTCCAACCATGTGTTATAACTGTTTTATACGGTGCCTTTTCTTCAATTGCGACACTTATCATTAAGGAAGCATTAAACCAACCTCTGTGCTGATCTGGTCCCTCTATGAAAACATCACATGGCCAAGGATAATTTTTATTCTTTAAGACAACCAAACTAGTAACACCTGAATCAATCCAAACATCAAGAACATCTCTTTCTTTTTCAAGATCACTTGATTTACAATTTGGACACTTAGGAAGAGGAATTTCATTTTCTTCCCAAAAAATCTGAGCCCCGCTCTTTTGAACTAAATTTGCTAATTCATACACATACTTATGATCGATAAAACTTTTTGAACAAGTTCTGCATTTAAAGGCAGGTATAGGTAACCCCCAAGCTCTTTGTCTTGATATACACCAATCGGGTCTTTCTAATACAGCATTATATATACTTTGTTTTGATGGGGCTGGAATCCATTTTACATTTTCTATCTCTTTAAGAGCTTTTTTTCTTAAGTTTAAATGATCAACTCTTAAGAACCATTGTTCTGTTGCCCTAAAAATTAAAGGACTTTTACATCTCCAACAATGAGGATATGAGTGTGTTATATAGCTTTCTTTTAAAAGTTTGCCCTTTTCTTTTAAAATCTCAACAACTTTTTTAGAGGCTTCTTCAGTATCCATTCCTTCAAATCCCTCAGCATCTCTTGTAAATTTGCCTAAATCATCGATTGGAGATAGAACAGGTAAATTATACTTTTGACCAACTTCAAAGTCTTCTTTGCCGTGTCCAGGAGCAATATGAACTATTCCTGAGCCAGTTTCTCTTTCAACAAATTCTGCAAGAACAGCAAGGGATTCCCTTTTATAAAAGGGGTGCAAAAATTTCTTGTATTCAAGTTCTTTTCCACTGAACTCCTTAATTATTTCAAATTTATTTAATTTTAATTCTTCCTTAACTCTTTCTAAAGTTTCAAGTGCAAGCAAATACTTTTTGCCGTCAAATTCAATTATTCCGTAGTAAAAATTTGGGTTAAAGGCTAATGCAACGTTTGAAATAATGGTCCAGGGGGTTGTAGTCCATACGAGAACAGAAGTGCCCTCTGGAAATTCCTCTTTATTTAAGGGGTCCATCAAAAAGTAAATAGATGGTGAATTTCTATTTTTATATTCAATTTCAGCCATTGCAAGAACTGTTTTGCAGACAGGGCAAAAGTGAAGTGGCATAAATCCCTTTTCTATAAAGCCTTTTTCTACAAGTTTAGCAAATATCCTCAATTCCTCTGCTTCATACTCAGGATGCATTGTAAAGTAAGGATTGTTCCAATCTCCTATACATAAAAGTCTTTTAAATTCTTCCCTTTGTATATTCATCCATTTTCTCGCAAAGTTTTCACATTTCTTTCTCAAATTTTTTCTTACGTCATCTCTTCTCAAAGCAAGTGGATCCTTTTGTAAAATATCTCTTATCTCTTTATCCTCTTTAATTACTTCATTTTCAATAGGCATTCCATGATTGTCCCACCCTGGAATGTATGGAGTTTTGTATCCCATTATTATTCTACTTTTTATAATAAAATCTTTTAGAATTTTATTCATCGCAGTTCCTATATGAATATGTCCATTTGAATAGGGGGGACCATCATGTAAGATGAATATAGGTCTTTCTTCCTCAAGGATTTTGTAATATATTCTTTTTTCCTCCCATAGTTTGAGTATTTCTGGTTCTCTCTCTTTAAGAGAGGCTTTCATTGGGAAGCTGGTTTTCGGTAAATTTAAAGTTTCTTTTAATTTTTCGCTATTCATTTTCTAACATTTTTAAGTAGGTTTTTGCTTTTGTATTTGAGGGATTATCTCTTAAAACTTCTTCTAAAATTTTTTTTGCTTTTTCCTTTTCTCCCTTTTTATAAAAACAAATCGAAAGTGTAACTTTCGCTTCCTCATATTTTGGATTTAAAAGGATTACTTCTTTAAGTGAGTATATTGCTTTATCTATTTCACCTAACTGTAACAATGTTTTTGCATGTTTTGTTCTTAAATCAAGGAAAAAGGGTGCTATCTCAATTGCTCTTTCATATTCTTCTTTTGCTCTCTCGTATTCTCCAATTTCAAAAAAGCTATCCCCAATTTTCATATAAGTATTTGCCAGATTATTTCTCAAAGAGACTGGGATCCTATGTCCTTCCTTTTCAAGTTGGGCAGCTTTTTCATAATGTTCTTTTGCTCTCAAATAGTCTCCCTTATCGTTTAGAGCGATTGAAAGATTTAAATGGGCTTCAATATAGTTTGGATTAATCTTTAAAGCCTTTTCAAATTGATTTATTGATTCATCTATCATACCGAGTGAATAGTAAATGATGCCAAGAAAATGTTGAAAATCAGCATAATTTTCTCTATTTTCGGCAAGGTTTTTCATTAATCTAAGTGCTTCCCAAAACTTACCATCATTGTAAAGTTCTTTTACCTTCTGAAAGAGTTTTTCTTCCTCTTTCATGGTTTATAATTTTATAGAAATTGTTGCTTTATTTTCAAAGTATACAATAATTAATTTAAAATTATTTTCTATGAATCCTGTTTGTATAATTGGTATTGATGGTGGAACCTTTAAAGTTATAGAGCCTTTGTGTAGGAGTGGAAGTTTAAGAGCAATTTCAAACCTTATTAATGAGGGGAAAAAGTTTGAGCTTATAACTACAATTCCACCGCTTACCCCCTCAGCCTGGAGTTCCTTTTTAACAGGTAAAAACCCAGGAAAACATGGAATTTTGGATTTTTATGAACTTGATGAAAACTTTGAATATAGACTTTCTTCATTTAAACTAAGGAAACAGAAAAAGATTTGGAACATTCTTTCTGAGCGTAAGTTAAAGTCTATTATTTATTTTGTTCCTTTTACTTATCCACCTGAGAGAGTAAATGGTATTTTTGTTTCTGGATTTTTGACACCCTCAATTAATTCTGAATTTACTTATCCTTTAGAGTTTAAGAACGAGTTATTGAAAAGGTTTCCGAATTATAGGATAACTGAAAATATTAAGTTTTCAAAGAAAAATTCTTATAAATTTTTTGAAGATTTGGTTGAACTCACTGATCTTCATGGAGATGTTATGGAATATCTTATAAAAAACAAAGAATTTGATTTTTTCTTAGGAGTTTTTATGACAGTTGATCATGTTCAACACTGGTTGTGGGACGATAAAGAAAAGGTTGAATTTATTTACAAAAAGATTGATGAAAAGATAGAGAAAATTATTTCGATTATGCCTGAGGGATCTCTTTTTGTAATAATGTCAGATCATGGATTTCAAGATTTAAAGGGTCATTTTTATGTTAATTCATTTCTGTTAAAGGAGAAATTTCTAAAACTTAAAAAGGGACTAAAAAATTCGTTTAAGTTATTTATGTATAAATCTGGTTTTTCACCTTTGAGGTTATCTAAAATTGTTTACAGATTAGGTCTTGAAAATCTTCTAAGGAGGGATAAGGAGAGTTTTGGAAAAACAGCTTCAAAGATTGGTTTTTCTTATGCTGATATTGACTTTGAAAAAACATATGCTTTTGGTTTTGGCTATTATGGATTTATTTTTATTAACGAAAGAGGTAGATTTCCTTTTGGAATTGTTAATAAAAATGAAAAAGAAAGAATTGCAGAAGATATAAAGTCTTCTCTTTTAGATTTATCAAGGGAGTTTAAAATTAACATAAAAATTTTTTATAAGGAAGAACTTTATAGTGGTGATAATTTGTATCTCATGCCCGATATTGTTTACTCCTTTGACGATTTCTCTTATGTTTCCTCATGGGTTGCTTTTCCCGACTTTAATTTTTTCGGACCTTCTATGACTGAGAAAACAGGTGATCATGATACAAAGGGAATTTTTATTATTTGGCAAAAAGGGAGGAAATTGAATATAAAAGGTGACAAAACTGCAAGTATAGTTGATATTTTTCCTACAGTATTAAAATTTTTTAATATTGAAATCCCCTCTGATTTAGATGGTAAATCACTTTTATGATAGATAGAAAAGAGGGTATAAAAATATTAAAAGAGTGGGTTAAAAGTTCGAATTTAAAGAGGCACCTTTTCGCTACAGCCTATTGTATGGAGGCCTATGCTGAAAAACTTATGAAAGATAAAGATAAATGGTTTTTGACAGGGCTTTTTCATGACCTTGATTATGAAAAGTTTCCCAATGAACATCCCTTTAGGGCTATAGAATTTTTAAAGGATAAAGTTGAGAAGGAGATAATTGAGGCAATAAGAAAGCATGCTTTTCCAGAGATTAAAAGAGAAAGTGATCTTGAAAGGTTTCTTGTGGCAGTTGATGAGTTGACAGGTTTTCTTATTGCAGTTTCACTTGTTATGCCTCAAAAAACTTTTAAGGAGATAAAGTTATCTACTTTTAAGAAAAAGTGGAAAGATAAAGCCTTTGCGAGAGCTGTTGATAGAAAGCTTGTAGAAAATTTTGTGAATGAGGTAAATCTTAATATGGAGGAACATGTTGAATTTATGTTAAAAGTTTTATCTGAAAAAGAAAAAGATCTTTATGATGATTAAAAAAAAGTTATTAAATAATCTATTTATAGCCTTCGTTAATGAAAAACCCCATTTAAATTATTTTTCTCTTGAACAAATACACGGAAATGATGTTTTTTTTGTGGAAGATCTCGACATAGTAAATGGTGTAAAGGGAGATGGTCTTATAACACGCAGTGGTAAGGTTTTGTGTGTAAAAACTGCTGATTGTATTCCTCTTGTTATTTTGACATATAATCCCTATTTTTATGGAATTTTTCATGTGGGTTGGCGTGGATTATTTAAGGGAATTATAAAAAGGGGTATACAGAAATTCATAGATTCAGGTTTTAAACCTTTAGATTTATTTATCTACATTGGTCCATCAATATGTTCTTCTTGTTATGAAGTTGGAAAAGAGTTTATGGAATTTGACAGGCAATTTCTTTTTTTTAGAGATGGTAAATTTTTTTATGATTTAAGAGGAAAATGTGTTTATGAACTTTTAAGGTTGGGTATAAAGAAAATAGATGTTTCAAAATTTTGTACTTATGAGAGTGATGGTCTTCCATCTTATAGGAAAAAAAGGGGAGAAAAGATTTATAATTGTGTGATGCCTTATAGGGTTTTTTAAAGGTTTAATTTGATTTTTTTTCTATGTTTATAATATTTTTAAAAATATGAGATTTTTTTTAATTTTTATATTCATTTTTTTTAGTTTTTGTCAAAGGAAGGTTGAAACTATAAGAGAGATAGTATTTCCTGAGGGTCCTATGATAGTAGAAAGTGTTTTGTGTACAAAAGTTGTTAACGGAAACCCTTATGGTATATCAAACAATTTTTTCTTAGGTGATACAGTAAATTTGTGGATTCATTGGATGGGAATGGAGGGTAAAAATAAAGTAAGTTGTTTTTGGGTTAGACCTGATGGAAGAGATTTTGCTCGTGATTCCATTTTAATTCAGTCAGATTCTTCAAAGGTTATAACAATTTTTTCCGTTGTGACAAGAAGTTATGATCCTCAGGGTGAATGGGCTGTTGAGATCTATCTCAATAATACATTTAAAAGGAGTCATTTATTTTATCTTAATCAATAATTATTAAAATTGGATAGATTAAAGAGAATTCTTTTTGATCTTATAAGGATCCCATCTGAAAGCAATAATTTGAAAGCACTTGAAGAGGTTATAGAGTATGTTGAAGAAATTTTTAAGGATAAATCTATTTATGTTGAAAAGGTTAGGGTTAATGGTAAACCTTCAATTTTTTTGGCTTTTGAAAAGAACTATAATCCCGAAATTTTGTTTGCAGGTCACCTTGATGTTGTTCCAGCAGATTATGAGTATCAGTTTAATCCTACTTTAGAAAACGGTAGAGTCTATGGAAGAGGTGCTTTTGATATGAAGGGATCTTGTGCGTCAATGATTACTCTTTTTCTTGAACTTATGGAAAGAAATATTAGAAAAGATGTTTCTTTTTTGTTTACAACTGATGAGGAGGTTGGTTCCAAAGATGGTGTGGAATTTTGGGTAAAGGAAAAGAATTTGATTCCAAAGTTCGCAATAATTCCAGATGGAGGTTTTGATTTTAAAATAATTAATGAGGGAAAGGGTGTATTACATGTCAAATTTAAAGCAAAAGGAAGATCAGCTCATGGTTCTACTCCTTGGGAGGGTGAAAATGCTGCAGAAAAGTTAATTGATCTTTATAGAGATTATAAAATCTGGGTTGATTCATTTAAGGGTGAGGAGGAAGAACCAAATTGGAAAATTACTGTTTCACTTGGAAAAATAAGTTCTGGAAAGGCTGTTAATATAGTTCCTTCAGAGGGAGAAATGGAACTTGATTTCAGGTTTCCTCCACCTTGGAGGTTGAGAGAATTTGAAGAAAAAATAAGAGAATTTTTAAAAGATAAAGAGGGAATAGTGATGGAGGTAAAAAGCAGTGGTGAGACCTTTTATACTCCAAGGGATAATCCCTATTTGATGAAGTTTTCTGAGGCTGTTAAAAAAGTTAAAAAAAGAGTTGAGTTTGGAAGGATATACGGAGCAACAGATGGTCGTTTTTTCGCTGAAAGAGGTGTTCCTGTTGTGTTGATTTATGGAGTTGGGGGAGGAATTCATGGAAGTGATGAATGGGTAGACTTAAAGTCACTTTATGAACTTAAAGAGGTTTTCTTTAATTTTCTTGAAAGTTTATGAAAAAATTAAAGGTATTTTTGGCACAGCTTTCTACTAAGCTTGGTGATGTTAAAGGAAATGAAGAAAAGATTTTAGAGGCTTTAGAGCTGGCAAAAAAAGAAAGAGTCTCTTTATTTGTAACACCTGAGCTTTCGACCCTTGGTTATGGAAGTGGTGATATCTATCTTGATAAAGTTAATGAAAATTTAGAATCTTTAGAAAGGATAAAAGCAAAGATTGATGATTTTTACTCAATTATTGGTTATGTTGAAAAAGATAGTCACGGGTTTTTTTACAATTCAGCTTGTCTTATAAGTAAAAAAAATATTGTTGGAAATTACCGAAAGGTTCAGTTGGTGAACTACAGGCTTTTTGACGAAAAAAGGTATTTTAAAAGGGGTTCAAAATTACCTGTATTTGATATAGGTAATGTTAAGATTGGCATTCTTATTTGCGAAGATTTATGGTTTCCCGAACCTTCAAGGGTTATGGCATTAAAAGGTGCTGATTTAATTGTTGTGCTTGGAGCTTCACCTTTTGAAAGGTTTAAGAAAGAAATTTGGGAGAATTTTCTTATTCAGAGGGCAAGAGATAACATTATACCTTTTGTTTTTTGTAACCAAGCAGGTTGTCAAGATGGAGTTACCTATCTGGGCTATTCTATGTATGTATCTGCAGGAGGTAAGATTTTGAAGACAGGAAAACTTCTTGAAGAAGATTATATCACCGTAGAGGTAGATTTAGAGGAGAGTAAAAGGTTGAGAAGGAGAGATACAAGGTTAAGGGAGTTAAGAAGAGAGATATTAGAAGAGCTTATAAAAGCTTATGAGGAGATGGAAGATGATAGAACTTGAATTTAAAAAAGAGGAGCTTCCTCTTGTTAAAAAGGCAATATGTAATTCAATAAGGGAAAGGATTGAAAAGTTTAATTTTAATGGAGCTGTTATAAATCTTTCTGGTGGAGTAGATTCTTCTCTTGTTACAAAGTTAACAGCTGTTGCTATCGGTAATGAAAGGACTTATGCTTTGATTCTTCCAGAGGAAGGTATAACACCTAAGGAGGATGTGGAGGATGCTATAAAGTTATGTAAAGAGCTAAATATTAGTTATGAGGTTATATCTATAAATGATCCACTTAAAGCATTTGAGAGTTCTTTGAGAAATTTAAAGGGTGATATAGAATGGGGAATTACAAATCTTAAACCGAGGGTGAGGATGATTTATGCTTATTTTTATGCTAATGCAAAGAAATTACTTGTTGTTGGAACTTCTAATAAAACGGAGCTTTTACTTGGTTATGGGACAAAGTATGGTGATTTAGCTGCAGATATATATCCAATTGGAGATCTTTATAAAACTCAGGTTTGGCAACTTGCAGAGTATGTTAGTATTCCTACTGATATAGTTAAAAAGAAGCCATCGGCAGGTCTTTGGAAAGGTCAAACAGATGAGGAAGAGATAGGTTATACTTATTATCAGATAGATAGAGTTTTGTTTTGTCTTGTTGAGCTTGAACTTTCTGTTAGGGAAACTTCAGATTTTTTAAATATAAGTGAATATGCGGTAAATGATCTTTACGAGAGAATAGTTAAAAATGAGCACAAAAGAAGAACTCCTACAATAACAAAGATATCAAGGATGTGTCTTGATAAAGATTGGAAATATCCTGTAGAGAGATTTTGAGTGTTAAAGAAGTTTTTCCATCAGTAAATTTTAAAGAGGAAGGTGTTGTTATAACAGGTAGAGATAATTCTCTTTTTTTCTTTGATGGTGAGGGTAGATTGCTTTATTCTTTTTACGGTGGAGAGGGAATAAGAGTAGGTCTTTCAGGTGAGATAGTTTTGAAGTTTAGAAAAGGGTCAAAAAAAATTATTAAAAGATATAGTTCATTAAGTTATCTGAAAAAAGTTTATAAAAGGGTAGAATGTGTTCTTGAGGATGATTATTTTAATTCGGATAGAGAATTTTTAAGGGATTTTTTAAAAAGGGGATTTAATAACTTTAAAAAAACGATAAATGATTTTAAATTAGTATACGGAAGGGTGCCTATAGTTCCTCCTGATATGTACCTTTCACTTTATATTCAATTTACAAAAGGATGTTCTTATAATCTTTGCAGTTTCTGTAATTTTTACAAGGGAGAAAAGTTTAGGGTTTTAAAAAAGGATGAGTTTATTTCCCATATTGAAAGTGTTAAGAAGATTTTTGGTAAGGGGATATTTACAAGAAGAAATATTTTTTTGGGTGATGCTGATGCTTTGCTTTTATCTGAGGATAAAATATTTGAGTATATTGAGATTGTTAAAAGAAGTTTTTGCTATAAGAATTTGGATAAAGTATCTTCTTTTTTGGATGTATGGGCTGGTAATAAAAAGTCTTTATCTTTCTGGAGAGAGCTTAGAAATTTTTCTCTTTTTAGGATATACATTGGTCTTGAGTCAGGTTGTAAAGAACTTTTAGATAGGCTTAAAAAGCCTTTTGATCCAGATGAGTTTTTGTTATTAACAGAGAATTTAAAAAAGGCTGGGATTTCTATTGGTGTAATTGTTTTGCTTGGAATAGGAGGTGATCTTGAGGAGGAACATAAGATTGAGACAGAGAAACTCCTAAGGAAGGTGAATTTTGATAGAGGTGATATTCTTTATCTTTCACCATATTATCCCTTTAAAGGTTCTTTTCCATCAAGAGTCTCGGAGCTTGAGATTGAAAGGGAGATTGAATTCTTCAATTCCGTTTCCTTTAAAGTAAAACCCAAGATAGCAGTTTATGATATAAGAGAGTTTGTTTATTGAAAATTTTCAAAAAATGATATTACTTATAAGTGCTTTCACGTAATAGTCTTTATGTTATGTAGAACTTACATTTATACCTTTAAGTTGTTTTGGTTCAAAATTTGTTAATGCTTACCTTATATGATTTCTTGAAAAATTTTTGGGGCACAGTGCTTTAATTGATAGCTTAAAACTAAAATTTTTTCGTAATAAAAACTTGAAAATTTAATTTTTTTTACCTTATATTAATTAAATGCTAAAAATAAGACTTGCTCGGTTTGGAAAAAATAAGGAACCAAGATACCGTATTGTGGTAATGGATTCAAGAAGTAAAAGAGAAGGTAAAATGATTGATATTTTAGGACATTATGACCCTAGAAGAGACGCGGATTTTAAAATTGACCTTGATAAATTTAACAGTTGGATAAAAAAAGGTGCAAAACCAACTGATAGGGTACAATCACTTATAAGGAGAGCAAAAAAAGAATCCCCCGCGTCTTCCTAAAACAGATGTGGATACTGGGTTCAAGCCCCTGTAATTTGGTTTAGGTGGAGGTTAAAAAATGAAAGAATCACAAGTTGAACTTAAGGATCTAATAGAGTATATCGTTAAACATCTTGTTGATGAGCCAAATTCTGTGGAAGTAAAAGAAGTGGCAGGAGAAAGGGCTGTTATATATGAACTTAGAGTAAGACCTACAGATGTCGGAAAAATAATTGGTAAGGGTGGAAGAACTGCCCAAGCACTTAGAACTTTAGTAAGTGCAGTGGGTGCCAAGAAAGGAAAAAGAGCTCTTCTTGATATTATAGAACCTGGTTCCGGTAGTGCTATTTAATTTTAGTGCAAAAAGTTCCAATTTTAAAAATTCAAAAAAGTTACGGAAAAGATGGTAAACTTTTTGCAAGACTTCTAGTTGAAGATGAGAGTGTATTACAAAAATATAAAAATTTTTATTTTGTTTATAAAGGCGAAGAAAGATACTTTGAGCTAGAAAGTTTTGAAAGACGCGGGGGAAAATCTTTTATAATCTCCTTCAAAAAAATAGATTCAAAAGATAAAGCAGAATCTCTAAAAGGAACTATAATTTACATTAAAAAAAACTTTAACATTAAGAAAAAAAGAGAAAATCTAATTAATTTTAAAGTTTATGATATAGCTTTAGGCTACTTGGGAGTTGTCTTTTTTATCGAGGAAACAGAATTTCTTAAAAGAATCTATATTAAGTCAGATATGGGTAAAGAGTACATAATTCCATGGGTAGATAAATATGTTAAAGAAATAAACGAAGGAGAAAAAATTATAAAGGTAGATTCAAAATGTTTGATTGAATAATGAATATATATGTAATTACCCTTTTTCCTGACTTCTTTGAAAAAATAAAAGAGTTTGGTCCAATAAAAAGAGCAATTCTTTCAGATTCGCTAAGATTAAAAGCAATAGATATAAGAAAGTTTGCCGAAGGCCCAAAAGAAGTTGATGATAGACCCTATGGTGGCGGTGGAGGTATGGTTATTAGGGTAGATGTTGTAGTAAAAGCATTGAGAAGCATAGAGGAGAATGCCCTTAAAATTTTGCTTGACGCACGTGGTGAAATCTTAAACCAAAAATTAGTTCACTCTCTCTTAAAAAATGAAAGTATTGTGCTTATATGCGGAAGATATAAGGGAATAGACGAAAGGATAAGAAGTTATGTGGATGCAGAAATATCTATCGGTGATTATGTGTTATCAGGAGGAGAACCAGCTGCCTATGTTATAATAGACACCATTTCAAGACTTCTACCTGGTTCAATGGGTGAAATAGACTCAAGAGAAGAAGACTCATTTGAAAAGGGGATATTAGGTTACCCAGTTTATACTAAGCCACGAGAATTTGAAGGTAAAAAAGTTCCAACAATTCTGTTCTCGGGAAATCATGCTGAAATAAAAAGATACTTAAAAAAGGAGTCCCTAAAAGAAACACTACTTAAAAGAAAAGATCTTCTTGATAAAGTTGAACTTTCAGAGGAGGATAAATTACTTTTAAGGGAAATTGAAAATGAATTAAAAAAGAAAATATAATAGTTTTTCTAAAAGGGAGTTCTATTCTCCTTTTCAAATACTCAAACTAAGATGAAAACCCTTTTGAAAAAAGTAGAGGAGAAATTTTTGAAAAAGGATGTTCCTGAATTTAAAGCAGGTGATACTGTTAGGGTTCATGTAAAAATAACAGAACTTAAGGAAGATCCTAAGACAAAAAAGATGGTTGAAAAAACAAGAATTCAGCCTTTTGAAGGAATTGTTCTCGAAAGAAGAGGTTCGGGACTATCTGAAACTTTCACAGTAAGAAGAGTTACCCAGGGGATTGGTGTGGAAAGAACTTTTTTAGTTCATTCTCCTTTTATTGAGAAGGTAGAGGTCTTGAAAAGGGGAAAAGTGAGAAAGGCAAAGATATTCTGGATAAGAGGCAAGAAAGGTAAGAAAGCTAAAATAAAAGAGCTAAAATAAGTTGGAAAATGTTTATAAATTCTTAGAGAGAGTAGGTGTAAATCCAAAAAGACCAGTGGGAGTTGATGAAGCAGGAAGAGGCTCTCTTGCAGGCCCCATAGTTGCTTGTGCCTTGTACATACCAGAAGATACAAATATTTTGTTTGTTAAGGATTCAAAACTATTAAAA
The DNA here is from genome assembly GCA_039630575.1 of Caldifarciminales bacterium. Taxonomy (GTDB): domain Bacteria; phylum Hydrothermota; class Hydrothermia; order Hydrothermales; family JAJRUZ01; genus JBCNVI01. Next base: position 21,375 of record JBCNUW010000011.1, on the reverse strand, counting down.
CCTGAAGCAAGAGAAAAAATTCTTGACAGATTATTAGAAAAGAATATTAAATTCGGAATATCATTTGTTTTTCCTGAAGAGATTGATAATTTGGGAATTCAGAATGCAAATTTTACTGTGATAAAAAAAGCTATAGAAAATTTACCTATAAGACCAGATTTAGTCCTTGTAGATGGTTTTAAAGTTAAGAATTTAAAGATAAGACAGATAGCTCTTATAAAGGGAGATAGGAGAATTGATGTAATAGCTGGAGCAAGTATAATTGCTAAAGTCACAAGGGACAGATGGATGGAAGCAATCAGTGAAATGTATCCTGAATATAGATTTGATATAAATAAAGGTTATTACTCTGACTTTCATGTTGATATGATAAAAAAGATAGGAATTTCACCTTTACATAGAAAAACTTTTGAACCAATAAAATCTATTTTAAAAGGAGGTTAAAACTTATGAAAAAGTTTATCTTTGCTAATTGGAAGATGAATATGCTTAAAGAGGACATAAGAAAATGGAAAAGGGAATTTTTTAAAGTTTATAAAGAAAGTGTAGAGAATAAAGAGAATGTTGAAATTAAGATCTTTGTACCCTTTACCCATCTTTTTTACGCAAAAAAAGTGTTTTCAGGAACTGAAATTGAAATTGGTGCTCAAAATGTGTTTTATGAAGAAAAAGGAGCCTTTACAGGAGAAATTTCTCCACTACATCTAAAAGATTTGGAAATAAAATCTGTAATTATAGGACACTCAGAAAGAAGGAAAATATTTAAGGAGGATGAAGAAATTCTTCAAAGAAAATTAAAAAAGGCATTAGAACAAGATTTTGAAGTTGTTTTCTGTGTTGGAGAAACACTTGAGGAAAGGGAAAAAGGTGAAACTGAAAAAGTTATTGAAAATCAAATATTAAGTGGTTTTAAATTTCTCGAAAAAAAGAAGTTAAACAAAATAAAAGTTGCCTATGAACCAGTTTGGGCAATCGGAACTGGTAGAGTTGCAACAAGTGATCAAGCTCTTTCTGCTCACAGGTTTATTATAAAATTAATTAAAGAAAAATTTGATTCTGAAATAAAAGTTCTTTATGGCGGGAGTATTACACCTGAAAATTTTGATTCTCTTGTTTGCTTTGAGGAAATCTCAGGTGGTCTTGTAGGAGGATCCTCTTTAAGTGGTGATACTTTTGCAAAACTTGTCAAAATAGCCTTAAAATATACAAAATGATTGGCTTTTTGATTTTTTTACATGTTCTTTTGGTAATAATTCTTATAGCTGTAATACTTGTTCAGCAACCCAGAGGAAGAGGTATTGGGGCCTTTTTGGGTGGAAGTGCTCAGGATTTTCTTGGAGTAAGAGGTGCTCCGACTTTTTTTCAGAAATTAACATGGGGTCTTGGAGCTTTCATTGGGCTACTTGCAATACTAATAGCATTAACATCAAAAGCAAGCTTTCCTGAAAAAAGGGAAGTTTTAAATAGAGGTAATGTTTTTGAATTAGTCCCCCTTTTCTCTGAAGAAGCTCCCAAAGAGGAAACTTCTCCTCTTTTACCTATAGAAGGAGAAAAGGAAGAAAAATAGTAATTTGCTTTATTAATCTTTTAGAATTATAATCTTTATATGAAAAAAGTAATTGCGGCTATAAGTATTACCCCTATTGGCACTGGATCAACTTCCCTGTCTGAGTTTGTTGCACAAGCTTTAAAGGTTCTTGAAAAGTATAAAGATATAGAGCATGATACAGATCCTATGTTTACTATTCTTTATGGTGATAAACAAAAAATATTTGAAGCAATTATTGAAATGCAAGAAGAGATGTTTAAGATGGGAGCAAAAAGGGTTTCAACCATCATTAAAATTGATGAAAGAAGAGATAAGGATGTAAAGCCTACTGATAAAATAGAATCACTTAAAAAGCATTTAAAATCCCTATAATGGTTCGATTCCTATCTTTTTAAATTATTGCAATGAGAATATCAAAGAGAGTTCGATTAGCTCAATATTCTCCAATAAGAAAATTTTATCCCTACGCAATTGAAGCAAAAAAAAGAGGGATTGAAGTTTTTCATTTGAACATTGGTGAGCCTGATATAAAAGCTCCTGAGACTTTTTTTAAGGCAATAAGAGAGTTTGATAAGGAAATAATCGGTTATGGACCTTCAGATGGCATACCTGAGCTAAAAGAAGCATGGTATAATTATTATAAAAGAAAAGGATATAATATTTCTCCTGATGATGTGATGATAACAACTGCGGGGAGCGAAGCTTTAATTTTTTCCTTTTTTAGTGTTGCTGATGAAGGAAAAGAAATAATTGTTTTTGAACCATTTTACACAAATTACAATACCTTTGCAAGAATCGCAGGTGTTAAACTTGTTCCTGTACCTACCTTTATAAAAGATAATTTCAGACTTCCTTCAGAAAAAGAGATAAAGAAATATATAAATTCAAGAACAAGAGCCATCGTTTATGCAAATCCCAACAATCCTACCGGTAAAGTTTATTCAAGGGAAGAAATTGAAATGCTTATAAGACTTGCAAAAAAACATAAACTCTTTATAATAGCCGATGAGGTCTACAGAGAGTTTGTTTACCGCGGTCATAAACATTATTCTATTTTAGAATTTGAAGAAGCTTCTGATTTTGGAATCGTAGCTGATTCGGTATCAAAGAGATATTCCTTATGTGGCGCAAGGATTGGATGTATTGTGACAAGAAATAAAACTTTAAGAGAAAATATTTTAAAACTATTGCAAGCCAGATTATCCGCCCCAATTATTGAACAGTATGCCTGTGCTGAAGTAATAAATAAGGAGGATAGATTTATTGAAGAAGCTAAAGAGGAGTATGAGAGAAGAATAGAAAAATCTATGAAAATCCTTTTAAATTCTGATCTAATTTTTACCTTTGAGCCTCAAGGAGCCTTTTATACTATGGTTGACCTCAAAAGTATAAACAGTGACCAGTTTACCTGTTTTCTATTAAGCGAATTTGAAATCAATAAAAAAACAACCATGGTAGCACCAGGAAACGGTTTCTATGTGACAAAAGGTAAAGGTGAAACAGAAGTGAGAATTGCTTTTGTTTTAAATTCATCTAAATTGGAACTCGCATTAAACATCTTCTTAGAAGGAATAAAGAAGTTTAGAGAAGTAAAGTATGAAAAAACTTAAAATTCTAATTGCCTCCGATATATACTATCCCTATTTAGGAGGCATATCAGAACATATATACCACTTAAGAAGAGAACTTGAAAGAAGAGGACATGAAGTTTATATCATAACAAGTGGTTACAGTAAAAATAATTTTCCTGACTATAAAGATGAAGAAAATGTAATCAGAATAGGAAGAGCAATTCCTATTTTTTTTAATAAATCAGTTGGCAGAATAACCCTTACCGCAAGAGGAAGTAAAAAAGTAAAAGATATAATCCTTAATGGTAATTTTGATATTATCCATACACATGGTCCAATTGCTCCATTTATGCCCTATTACTCACTTAAATATTCAAACACTCATAACTTTTCTACATTCCATGCAACACATGATCCCTCAAGGTTATATGAATTATTTAAGGGATATTTGGTAAAAGTTTTTGATAAAATCCATGGTAAAATAGCTGTTTCTCCAAGTGCAAGAGATTCAATCAAAAGGCATTTTGGTGGTGAATACAGAATAATTCCTAATGGTGTTGATGTTGATAGATTTAACCCTTCAAAAAAGGATTCTTCTTCTCTAATACCAAAAGGTAAAAAAATTGTTCTCTTTGTTGGTAGATTTGAAAAAAGAAAGGGGTTTAAATACTTAAGAAAAGCCTTTTGTAAGGTAATAAAAGAAGTAAAGGATGCTCATCTTGTAGCAGTTGGAACAGGCCCTCTCTTCGGTATAGAAAAGCAAAAATCTAAGTTTTATTTGAAGGATAATGTTACTTTTTTGGGAAGAATTTCTTTTGAAGAGCTGCCAAAAATTTATGCTAGCTCCCATGTTTTTTGCTCCCCTGCCATAGGGTACGAATCTTTCGGTATTGTTCTTCTTGAGGCTATGGCTTCTTCAGTTCCTGTTGTAGCTTCAGATATAGAGGGTTATAGGTTTGTGCTTGAAGATGGTAAAGAAGGTTTTCTTGTTAAGCCTGAAAGTCCAGAAATGTTAGCTGATAAAATTATTTATCTTTTAAAAAATGAAAATTTAAGAGTAAAAATGGGAGAAAATGGAAGAAAAAAAGCGGTTGAAAAATTTTCATGGAATAAAATTGTTGATGAAGTTGAGTCTTACTATTTTGAAGTTAAGGAAAGTGTAAAAATTGAAAAATAAAGGAATAACAAAGGTTATAAGAAATAGAAACTTCCTTTTATACTCTTTCGCACAGACAATTTCCCTTATTGGGGACAAACTAGATCATATCTCTTTGATAGCTCTTTTGAAGGCTAGAGCTTTTGGACATTCAGTTGCCTTTTCTCATCTTGCCTTCTTTTTCACAATACCCGGGGTAATATTTGGTCCGATTGCAGGAATAATAGCCGATAGGATGAATAGAAAAGTCATTCTTGTGTTAGGTGATTTTTTAAGAGGTTTTCTTGTTTTTATGATCCCTTTAACTGTTTTATTTTTTAGACATATATTTCCAATGTATATAATTGTTTTTTTTGTTTTTTTAATAGGTGTTCTTTACAATGCTACAAAAATGGCAATCGTTCCCAGTTTGCTTAAGTCTAAGGATGAAATTTTGGCAGCAAATTCTCTTGCAACTTTAGCGGGAAGGCTTGCTACTGTTTTAGGTCTTTTTGTGGGAGGGTTAATAGTTGATTGGGAAATATGGAAAAATTTTGGTATTGAGGGTTGGCAAGCTGGTTTTTACTTAGACGCCCTAACTTTTATAATTTCAGGTTTACTTTTAATTTTTATCACAATACCTGATGAAAGAAAAATAAAAAAAGAGGATCTTAAAAAATTAATAATTGAGGAAGAAAAGAATTATTTCCAAAAGGCTATAGCTGATCTAAAAGATGCCCTACATTTAATTTTAAAGGATAAAAATGTTTCATTTGTACTTTTTTCCCTCTTTTTCCTTGTTTTTATTGGAGCTAATGTCTATGTATTAATTGTAATCTTGGTTCAACAATTCCTCGGATATGGAACTACAGGTGTTGGAAAACTTGGAGCATTAACAGCTCTTGGTATGGTTTCAGGTGCTTTTTTGTTAGGTTCCTTTGGTGATAAATGGGATAGAAAAGCTGTTATTAAATACTCTTTTATTTTACTTTCCTTTTTGTTAATCTTTTTCTCTTTTTTGAAAAGATTTCTTTATATCGGGATTTTTTCCTTTTTCGGTGGATTTATACTTTCATCTGTTACAATTTTTCAAGATACACTTTTGCATGAAAATGTGCCTAAAGAATTAAGGGGCAGAATTTTTGCAAGCAAAGAATTACTTGTAAACAGTTTATTTCTTATTTTGTCCTATATTTTTGGTATACTTGCTGAGTATATTTACGTTTCCAAAATAATATTCGTTAACGGTTTAATTTTACTTTTAATGACTTTATTTTTTCTTTTAAAAACTAAATGAAGGGTAAAAAGGTTCTTATAGTAGAGTCTCCCTCAAAAGCTAAAACCATAGAAAAATATCTTAAAGGTGAATTTAAAGTCCTTGCCTCATATGGTCATATTAAAGATTTACCAGAAGATGATTTTGGTGTTAATATAGAAAAGGGTTTTGAACCTAAATTTGTAATAATAGAGGAAAAGAAAAAAATAATTGAAAAACTAAAGAAAGAAACAGAAAATGCAGAAAGAATTTTACTTGGCTGTGATCCTGATAGGGAAGGCGAAGCTATATGCTTTCATATTAAAGAGGAGGTAAAAAGAGACGATGCCAAAAGAGTTTTATTCTATGAGATAACTGAGGATGAGATAAGAAAAGCTATTGAAAACCCTACCGAAATAAATTTAAATAAAGTTGAATCACAATTTTCACGAAGAATTCTGGACAGAATAGTAGGTTATAAAGTTTCTCCTATTCTCTGGAAATTGATAAAAAGAGGATTATCAGCCGGAAGAGTTCAAACTGTTGCATTAAGAATCATAGTAGAAAGAGAAATGGAAATACAAAATTTTATACCTCAAAAGTATTTTACTGTATCAGTTATTTTTATAAAGGATGGAAAAGAGTTTAAGGGTGAAGTTAAAAAATATAAAGGTCAAGATGTAACTAAAATAGAAGATAAAACTCTTGCTGAAGAAATAAAAGAAAAAATATTTAACTCTTTAATTAAAGTTTTAGAAATTAAAACAAAAATCAGAGAAAAAACACCACCAGAACCCTTTAAGACCTCTACTTTACAGGAGTCAGCCTCTAAGATCCTTTCTTTCTCACCAGGAAAAACCATGAGAATTGCCCAGATGCTCTTTGAAGGTTTAGAAACACCTGAGGGAAGAATGGGTCTTATAACCTACCATAGAACAGATTCTGTAAGGATAAGTGAAAAGGTAATACCTGAAATTAAATCAAAGATAAAGGAACTCTTTGGTGAAGAATATGTAAGGAGTAAAGAAAGAAAGTTTAAAGAAAGTAAAAGAATTCAAGGTGCTCACGAATGTATTAGACCTACAAAGATAAGTTTAATACCAGAAGATCTTAAAGATTATTTAAAAGAGGATGAACTTAAACTATATGAAATGATTTATTTTAGAACACTTTCAGCTTTTTCTGAAAATGCGAAAATTGAAGATAAAAAAGTAATTTTCAGTACCGAGGATATAGAGGGAGAGATACAAGGTAAAAAGTTAATTTTTGATGGTTTCATGAGAATTCTTGGAAAGGAATTAGAGGAAATTGAAATTCCAGATATTTTAGAAGGTGAGATACTTAAATTAAAAGATGTCGAAATAGTTGAAAAGCAAACCCAACCACCTCCAAGGTATACTGAAGCAGACCTTGTTAAAACCCTTGAAAAATTGGGTATTGGAAGACCCTCTACCTATGCTCCTATAATTGAAATTTTATATCAGAGAAATTATGTAGAGAAAATTGGGAAATTGCTCTTCCCCACTGAATTGGGTAAAAAAGTTTGTGATATTCTTGTAGCTGAGTTTCCAGAGATATTCAACGTTGAGTTTACAAAGAAAATGGAAGATTTCCTTGATGAAATTGAAGAGGGTAACTTAGAAAGAAATAAGTTTCTTGAGATATTCTGGGATGAGTTTAGTAAGATAATAAATAAGATTGAAGGTGATTTTTTAACTTTAAAGAAAACTTATCTCCAGGAAGAAACAGAAGAAATCTGTCCTAAGTGTGGTAGTAAAATTTTTATAAAATGGGGAAAATACGGTAAGTTTATGTCTTGTTCTAATTTTCCAAAATGCGATTATAAGAAAGATTTAGTTCAAGAAGAATTTTTATGCCCAAAGTGTAAAGAAGGTTACTTAGTAAAAAGAAAAGGAAAAAAATTTTTTTATGGTTGCTCAAGATATCCAGATTGTGATTTTGCTTCACCACACAAGCCTGAGGAGAGAATATGTCCTCACTGTTCATTTTCTTATTCTTTTAAAATTACAAAAAAGAGAAAACCTTTTTACAGATGTCCTTCCTGCGGAAAGTCTTTTAAGTAAATCTTAATGAAAAGTGAAAAAATTGAAATTACTAATTGCAAAATGATTGAACAAGGGTATAAAAGGGGAAGTTGCTTAACCTTTTATAAACCTGATACCCTTTACACTCCAGGTTATCTTCAAGACACAGCCTGTAAAGTAACTTTGAAATGGGAGAATGATAAACCCTATCGTCTTTTAAAATCTATTCAGCTTTCTCGTCCTGAGGATTATCTTTCAATTTATCAATCAGGTTGTAACTTTTCTTGCTTAAAATGCCATTCCTGGGAATTTACTCAATTTAAAAACGGTGAATGGATGTCACCTATAGATATTGTTGAAATTGTTAAAGATTATGCAAAGATAGTAACTGTGAATGAGCCAAAGGAGAGGGCAACGGCTTTTCATTCTGATGACCTTTGTAGAAATTGTGGGTTGTGTGTATTAGAGGGAAAAAGGTCTTCCATTTGTCCAGGGAAGTTAAGAAAAGAACAGATTCTTTTATCTCCTCAAGGTTTTGGACCTGCGAGGAACATTGTAGCTTTTACTGGAGGAGACATTGCTTGTAATCCTGAATGGTATTTACAAACAGCAAGTAAGATAAAAGAATTAAATTTAAATCTATGGGTTTTATTCGAAACAAATGGTTATGGTTTAACACCAAGAAATTTGGATTTATATAAAGATTCTGGAATTGATTCATTTTGGCTTGATATTAAAGCTTTTAAAAATGAAATACACAGAAAACTTACAGGTTGTGATAATGATTTAATATTGAAACTTCCAGAAGAAATTTTAAAAAGAGGCTTTACTCTTGAAGTTTTAACTTTGTATATACCTGGATGGGTTGAAGTTGATGAGATAAAAAAAATTGCCGAACATCTTGTAAAGTTAGAGCCAAATATTCCTTTTACCATTTTAGCTTTTTTCGGAGCGTATAGATTAAAAAATCTAAGAAGCCCTAATTTAGATGAAATGCTTAAAGCTTACAGAACTGTGAAGGAGGTCGGATTAAGGAACGTAAGACTTGGAAACATAGGTCTTTTTGTTAAGAATGAAGAAGAGTACAGCACCTTACTTAAACTTACAGAATAAGTTTATTTATAGAAAACTTTAATGTAAATGTTTTAAAATAAACTATGGTTTTTTATATTTACCTTTATTTTGGACTTACAATTTTTCTTTTAATTTTACACTCTTATCTTTTAAGTATTAAGGGAGAGAGTGTTTTTTCTTTACCTATTTTCTTAATTACTTTTTTTGCAGTATTTTTATTGAGGTTTTTTAGATTTCCATTGAGGCATTTTTATTTCTTTACATTTTGTCCTGTGGCTGCTGCTTTTTCTTCTTATATCTCCCCTATTTCAGGATCATTAGCTTCCTTTTTTGGAGTTTTTCTATTTGGTCTTTTTATTCTTAAAGATAGATTTTTAAATATCGTTCACACCTCTCTTTCTTACCTTTCAGGTGCCCTTTTTTTAAGTTTAATAAGGTATATAGAACTTCCTACAGAAAGGGTAAATATTTTAATTTTTTTAGTTGTTTCTCCACTTTTATATCCTATCTTTTTCTATTTACCTATTTTTATTAGAAAAAAAGTAAATTTAAAAATTCATTTATATACTTTAGCAAAAGAGGTGGGACTTATATTTTTTTACATGGTTTTTATTTTTTTGTTTTATGATCTTATAAAAAATAAAAATTTTTGGGGGATAATATTTCTTTTGCCGCTTATATTTATGAGTATATTGGTTCTCAGAGATTATCTTAATTTAGATAAACTCTCAATTCTATATCGCACAGAGGCACTTGTTACACAAGATTTTTCAATGGAAAAATTTTTCAGTAATATGTTTAATCTCTTGAAGGAATATATTGATTTTGATCACATGAAAATTTTTGTAAAAGAAGATGGAAAAATTAAATGTGCCTATGCAGATGAGAAGGAGTATTTGGAGAAGACTTTCTCAACAGGTATTCTTGATATGGTTGGTGTAAACGAAAAAGTCTACATAAAGAAAATTGAAAAAAAGTATGAGTTTTTTTCCCCTAATACTTTATCTGTATTTTTGATTTCTTTTTACAAGGATAAAAAATTGAGTGGTTTACTTTCTTTTGAATCAAAGATTGAAGACAATTTTTCAGAAGATGATAGAGAAAGATTCATTATGGTTTCTAACTTGGTAGCAAGGATAATTTTGATTTATCTTTATATTCAGGAACTTCCCCATCTTTCCGAAGATATTGTAAGTAAAACAAAAACAGTGTGTGAGATTCTTAACAAGTTCACTTCTCATGTTACAAAATTTAATTTTTCTCTTTCTCAAACTGAAGGATCCTTCAGTGATATTTCTGAAAAAATAAGGAAAAATTTTGATATTCTTGAGCTTATAGCACAGGAATTTGAGAAAGCAAAAGATGAAATTTCTTTTTTTGCTTCTTTTTTCAGAGGAAAAAGACCTCAGATTCAAACTATTCTTTTTTCCCTGAAAAACGTAGAGGAAAGTATGGATAGGTTAAAAGGAGAGTTCAGGAAATTAAAAGAAAATATTCTATCTTCAATTTCCCTTATAGAAAAGATTCACGGTTTTGTTGAATTTATGAAGGATTATGCAAGTAAAACAAGACTTCTTTCACTTAATGCGTCCATTGAAGCAACTAGATTAGGAGAAGAAGCAAGAGGTTTTTCAATCATTGCCGGAGAGATAGGTAGTCTTGCGCAATCTGTTGAAAATGTTATAAGTAGACTAACTCAGGAATTTGTTTCATTTAGTGAAATACTTGAAAATACAAGGAGTTATATAGGTGAGTATGAAAGTTTACTTGAAAAAAGTTTTGAAAGATTTTTAGAATCTGAAAAAAGAGAAAGAGAAGTACTTACTAATACTGTTGAGCTTTTACCCAAGATTGAGAATATGCCGCTTTTTTTTGAAAGTTCAGTAACAAAACTTTCAGAGGTTATAAGGTTGATTGGTGAGGAGTTACAGGAGGCTGAATCGGGCACACAGAGAATGAAGGAACTTATTGAGGATCTTAAAGAGATCAATTCCTATATTAAAAAGATAGAGAGTGGAATCAACGAGTGCAGAGTTATTTCTGATAAAATTAAAATGATCGAGGAGGAGATAAGGGGTGGAAGAGGGTAAAAGGATAAACGTTGGGATAATTGGTGTTGGTCATATAGCACAGACAGGTTATATACCTTCAATAAAGAGATTAAAAGAGAGGATAAATCTCTATGCTTTATGTGATTTAGATGAAGCAAAATTATATAAGGCGAAAGAAATTCATGGTGCAGAGGTAATTTATACTGATTTTGAAGATTTACTGTCAGATAAGAATGTAGATGCAGTTATAATAACTACACCTAACCATCTTCACTATCCTATGTCACTTGCGTCCATCACTTATGGAAAACATACTCTCTGTGAACTTCCAGTTTCATTGAAACTTGAGGAGGCTTTGGAGTTAAAGAAAAAAATTAGTGATACAAACAGGATATATATGCCTGCTATGAATTATTCTTTTAGGCCAGATATATTAAAAATTAAAGAGATTGTCTTTGAGAAGAAAGTTCTTGGAGATATAATACATACAAAGTTTATAAGAAGAAGAAAAAGAATTGAATTCTCAGGACCTTACTGGTTACAGGATCCAAATTATGCTGGCTCAATTTATCATTCTGTGCTTATTCATATTTTTGAAATATATTATTTTTATTTTAAGACAGAACCAACAAATTTCCTTAAATTTTTTAGAAAAAATGAAAGCACAGGAATTGAATGGGAGGGTACCCTTTACTTGGATCTTAAGAATAATTTAAGTGTTTTTATAGAAGTTTTGTGGGATCCCTTTATAGATAGTGACAGATTCCAGATTGAGATTTATTGTGAAAAGGGGAATGCCTATCTTACACCTTTCAGAATTGTTCAGAAACACTTTGGTCATCTGATAGATATAACACCTAGGATTACTGAAGAAAAAAGTTTCTATAGGCTTTCCTTTGATTTATTACTTGAGAATTTTGTTAATTCAATAAACAAAGTTGAAAATCCAAGGTTTAAAATTGATGATGGAATAAAGATTCTTGAAATTATTGAAAAAATTAAAGTTTAAAAATTTTTTTCTTTTTTTTCTCTCTCTTTTTTTATTACTTATTTCCTTTCCTCCCTTTTATTTTTTCCCCTTTGCCTTCATTGCTTTTGTCCCTATTTTTATATTAACTGAAAATATAAAAAAAGCTTTTTTAACAGGTTTTATCTTTGGAACAATTTTTTCTTTCTTTCAGTTAAACTGGATCTTTAATTTAAGAGAGATAGAAAAAGAAGCTTATTTCTGGATAACAGTTGGTGTATTTTTAATTTTTATTGGTCATGGAATTTATTTTGGTTTATTTACTTTTTTTTTCAAAAAATTTATTAAAGAAAAATTCTCTTATGTTTTGATTCCGTTGATTTATACTATTCTTGAAATAATAAGGTCAAAGACAGATATAGGGTTTCCTTGGATTGTTCTTTTTTTAACTCAAAAGAACAATTTACCTTTAATTCAATTAACTGAATTTTTTGGCCCATTTTTTATTACCTTTTTTATTGTTTTAATTAATTTTTTAATTTATAAAGCAAAGAAAAAATATATTTTCCTTTCTTTTTTTCTTATTCTTTCATCTTTGATTTTTGGGTATTTTCTTCTAAAAAAAGATTTGAGACCTATTAAAGTAGTTTCTGTTTCAGTTTATCAGCCCAATATACCTTTGAGTTATAACAGAGACGAAGAGTTTAAAATATCTGAAAAAATCTATGATTCTCTTGCTGTAAGGGGCACTTTACTATCTGTATTTCCTGAATCTTCAATACCATCTTTTGCAAGGTTTGATACTAATGTTATTCAAATAGTAAGCAAGTTCGTAAAAAAAACGGGTTCTTATTTAATTTTTGGAAATGCCGATGCCCAACTTGTAAAGGGAAAATATAGGTCATTTAATACAGCCTTTTTAGTTGACAAGGAAGGAAATCTTGTTGACTTTTATCATAAAACTCATCTTACACCTTTTGGTGAAGCTTTACCTTTTGATGAGATTTTTCCAATACTTAGAAAACTTGATTTTGGTCAGGGTAACTTTTTCAGAGGAAAAGAATTGAGGATTTTTAAGATCGAGGATTTTTTTGTTTTTGTTCCAATTTGTTTTGAATCAATTTTTACAGAGATTTCAAGAGAGGCTGTTAAAAAGGGAGCAAATTTACTTATAAACATAACAAGTGACGGCTGGTTTGGAAAATCACTTGGTCCAAGGGTACATAGAGATCTTGCGATTTTTAGGGCAGTTGAGACCAGAAGGTATATTGTAAGATCAGCAAGGAGTGGAATAAGTTGTATTGTTGATGAGAAGGGAAAAGTTTTAAAGGAGATTCCTCTCTTTAAAAGAGGCGTTTTGGTCTCAGATGTAAAAATTTTTGATTACAAAACCTTCTATACAAGGTATGGAAATTTAATTGATATACTTTACTTTTTAATCTTTATTTTTTTAATAATTCTAATGAAATTTCAAAAATTTTTTCATGATCAAAGAGTGAAAGGCACTTAAAATCTCTTCTTTTACAAAAGTTTAAATTTTTTGTTTCACATGGATGGCAATCTATTTCGGGTGTAATGTATTTATGAGTTTCATAATTGCTGGGAGTCCAGTTTATGGGATTTGTATGGGTAAAAAATGTTAAAGTTTTAGTGTTTTGTGAAACGGCTATATGTTTTGGTCCTGTATCAGGTCCTATGTATAGTTTGGAATATTTTAAAAGAAAGATAAGCTCCCTTAAGTTTGGTGAAAGTATATATTGAGGCTCTTTTCTACAGAGTTTTTTTATTTTTTCAAATTTTTTTAAGCCTTCTTTTGTAAAGATAAAAATTACCTTTTTACTTTTTTCTATTAGTTTATCGTTTAAATATGAGTAAAGGTTTTCTTTGAAGTTTCTTACTTTTCCCTTAGCATATGGAAAAATTGTTACATAATCATATTTAATTATGTTTTTAAATTTTTCTTTGAATTTTTTCTCTTCCTTTTCGCTTAAGTAAGTTTCAGGGAGAGGGTTTTCAGGAATGTTTTTTATATTTAGTATTTTTAAAAGTCTAAGTCTATGTTTTATAGTGTAATCCAAAGTTGCCTCAAAAGGAACTTTTAGATTTAAAAAAGGCAATTTTTTTTGAAATCCCAATCTAAGGGGAGGTTTTAAAATTAAAAATAAAAAAAGGGTCCTTGCGTTACCCATCATATCAATAAAAAGATCACATTTTTTAAAAAATACTTCTAAGAGAATTTTCTTTGGTAAAATGAAGTCTACAAAGGGATTATAAAAAAGGATTTCTCTATTTTTAGGTGAGGTTATAACAGTTAACCTTGCATTCTTTATGTTTTCTTTAATTATTCTAAAAAGTGGAGTATCAAGAATAAGATCACCAAGTCCTTCCCATCTAAAAAAGAAAATATTTTTAATAGGTCTAAAAATGTTCATAAAAGTTAATATATTTTAAATTAAGGTTAAAAATAAAGTATAATTCTTAAGTTTGAAAATTTTAATTACAGGAGTTGCCGGTTTTATTGGTAGTAATTTATCTTTAAAAACTCTTGAACTTGGTTATGAGGTAGTAGGTGTTGATAATTTTGATCCCTACTATGATATTTCTTTAAAAAAGAGAAATCTTGAGAGTTTATTTAATTTTAAAAATTTTAAATTTTATGAAGCTAACATTCTTGGTAGAGAGAATATGAAAAAGATAATTTTAGAAGAAGATCCGGAAGTTATAGTGCATCTTGCAGCAAGACCTGGAGTGAGGGCTTCAATTGTGACTCCCTTTGAGTATCTTGAAATTAACGTTAAAGGAACTTTAACTTTGCTTGAAAATATAAGGAATAGCAAAATAAGGTTAATTTTTGCTTCCTCCTCTTCTGTTTATGGAAATAAAAGGGGTAAGTTTTCTGAGAGTGATAAGGATATTGTTCCGGTTTCTCCTTATGGTTTTTCAAAGAGAGCTGCAGAAATTCTTTGTGAAACCTATAATAGACTCTATGGAATAAAAGTTTTGATACTTAGACTTTTCACAGTTTATGGTCCTTCTCAGAGACCCGATATGGCTATTCATAGTTTTACAAAGAAAATTTTAAGAGGTGAAGAAATAGAAGTTTTTGGAGAGGGAAGGACAAAAAGAGATTACACTTATGTTGATGATGTTGTTAATGGAATAATAAATTCATTTCAATTAAAAGATTTTGATTTTGATATAATTAATTTGGGGAGTTCTAAGCCTGTATCAATTTTAAAAGTTATAGGTATAATTGAAAAGTTATTAGGAAAAAAGGCAAAAGTTTTACTTGAGCCTCTTCCTATAGGTGATGTTAAAAAGACCTATGCTAATATAGAGAAAGCAAAAAAGATTTTAAATTATAAACCTCTAACTTCTCTTGAAGAAGGTATAGAAAGTTTTTTAAAGTGGCACGAGAAAAACTGTAAATGTTGCAATGGGTTTTAAAAGTTTTATATCAATTGTCATTCCTGTATTTAATGAGGAAGAAAATCTTGAAACCCTTTATTTTAGATTGAAAGATTTTTTGGAAAAAAAATCTATAGAAAATTATGAGATAATATTTGTAGATGATGGAAGTAAAGATAGTTCTTGGGAAATTATAAAAAAGTTAAAGTTGAAAGATAGTAAAGTAAAGGGAATAAGGTTTGCAAGAAATTTTGGACAAACACTGGCATTATATGCTGGTTTTGAGGAAGCGACTGGAGATATTGTTATAACATTAGATGCAGATTTACAGAATGATCCCGAAGATATTGAGGTTTTATTGAAGGAACTTGAAAAGGGTTATGATGTTGTAAGTGGTTTAAGAAAAAAGAGGAAAGATCCATTTTTGACTAAGGTTTTGCCTTCAAGAATTGCGAATTTTTTGATATCCTTTATTACTGGTATAAAATTAAAAGATTACGGATGCACTTTAAGAGCGTATAAAAGTGAAGTTATAAAGAGTTTAAGGCTTTATGGGGAAATGCATCGTTTTTTACCAGCTCTCTGTGTTTATCAGGGAGCAAAGTTAAAAGAAGTGGAGGTTAAACATAATAAAAGGTTCAAGGGAAAAAGTAAGTATGGACTTAAAAGGACTTTTAAAGTTTTGTTGGATCTATTGACTGTTAAATTTATGGGAGATTATTTTTTAAAGCCAATGCATTTTTTTGGTATTTTTGGGTTAATTTTTATTTTTTTAGGTATTATTTTTTTATTTTGGGCTTTTTACGATTTCTTTTTTTTAAAGTTAGAAATTTTTAAAAATTTTAAAACTATAATTGCCATTATTTTTTTAATTCCTTCTATTCAACTTATACTCACAGGACTTTTGATGGAAATTTTAATAAGGAATTACTTTGAATCACAAAACAGAAAACCTTTCATAGTTAAAGAAAAAATTTAGAAATTATTTTCTAAAAAAAATTTGTCAAAGCGGATAGGAAATTAAGGGCTAAAAGAAGCTAAGGAGCTTTTTAAGAAGTTTTTGCTATTCAGAATAAAAATTTAAAAAAAGTTTTTAAAAGTAAAATTTGAGATGTTGAAAGGTTAAAAGGATAAATGTAACCATACCGATGGTTTTTATAGATTTGTTGATATTTATAACCAAAGATAAAAGGGGTAAATTAATTGCCATAAAAGAACACAAGGAGAAATTGAAACTTTGAAACACAAGATGGTTCTAATGTTAAGATATTGATTGACTAAAACATAATTGAAGGAGGTAGATAAAAGGAATACAGGAATGTTTTTAATAATTTTAGGGCTTTTTATATGGTTTTTTGAGCTTGGTTTTTTGTCATTCTGGAGCTTGAAAAGAGACTGGCCTTGGATACTTATGATAATTGGCATTTTTTCTATTCTCGGTAATTATATAGGTGTATAAAATTTTTGGAAAAATAAAAAAATTAAAATAGTTTAGGCATTGTAGTAAAAAAGAATTTGTGAAACTTTTATAGGAAGTTTAAGTAGTTCTAATTTTTCATATTTTCATGGACTATTAAAGGCAGAGTAATAAGAGAACTTCTTTTTTGCTTATATTAAAGGGGTATTACGGTGAATTTCAAAATTTAAAAATGTTATCAAATCAAACATCCACTTGACAGGAAAATTTTTTTTGTTTATAATAAATTAAGAAAATAATTTTTTAAAAAATTTATTAATATTGGTTCAAGTCCAAAATAAAAAAGGAGCGTAAAAGGTGTTAGGGAGGATAATAAGTTTTGGTATTATATTTTTAATAGTGTCAGTAGGTTGTAAGAAGAAAGAGGTTTGTCCTACTCTTCCATCTCCTCCTTCTCCAGCGGAGTTGCTTTCTACTTCTCTTCATTATACAACTGCTGGGATGGCTTATTTTTATTCAGCACAGAATGGAGGTTTCGAAAATTTAACTGGGATTCCTTACGAGAACCTTGCCTGCAAAAATTGTCATGTTGATCCTAATAATTGTGGTACATGTCATTCAAAGGAAGGTGATGTTCCTACTGATAATTCCTGTCTTAACTGCCATGGAAGACAAAAGGCTGAAATTGCCTTAGGATATACTGATGTTCACAAAAGCCAGGGATTTGTTTGTGCTAAATGCCATGATGAGGAAGATGTTCACGGAGACGGGAAATCTTATAACTCAATGTTTGAGGGTGCAATACATGTAAATTGTTATGACTGTCATACAACACTACCTTCAACCACTGCCCATAATACTCATCTCAAAAGTCTTACTGATAGAAATGATGATGAACTTGATTGTTCAGCCTGTCATGTTAAAAGTGTAGTTACCTGTTATAATTGCCACTTTGAATCAGAGGTAAATCTTGGACAAAAAGTAGCTTATGGAAGGTTTCACAATTGGAAGTTTCTTGTTAAGAGGAACGGAAAAGTTTCAGCTGGGAATATTATGACCATAACTTATCAAGGAAAGGCATTTGTGGTGGTTGCACCTTTTTATGGACATACAGTTTATAAACCAGATCCTTCAACAATATGTGATGAATGCCATAGAAATTCCTTTGTTCAGGAGTATAATTCATCTGGAACAATGACTTTAGTTAGATGGTTAGCTGATTCACTTAAGTTGAAGTATAGCAAAGGGACTATTCCAGTTCCTGGTAATTGGAGAGATGCTTTAAAACTTTCCTATGTAACAAAGGATGAGGAAGGTAAATGGGTGCATTTAAAGGATGAAGCAGATTTGAAACAGATACTTTTCTGTGAACCTCTTGATAAACTCCCACCACAGTTTTAAATTTAAAGTTTAATAGGGTTCAAGTCCCTTTTCTTAATTTAATTTTAAGATTTGAAGAATAGGAAAAAGATACCTGAAATTTATTTTTTACAGGCAGAGTTTTGTAAGACTATAGCACAACCAAAGAGGCTGATGATATTAGAAAGTTTAAGTAAAGAGGCCAAAACTATTTCACAACTATCTTTAGAGCTTTATTTTTCACAACCAAATGTCTCTCAGCATGTGAAGACTCTTTATGAAAAGGGAATACTTGAGAAATTAAGGAAGGGTAATGAGGTTTACTACAAACTGAAATATCCTGAAATTTTGGAAGCTTCCAAGATTGTGA
Organism: Caldifarciminales bacterium; assembly: GCA_039630575.1. Lineage (GTDB taxonomy): Bacteria > Hydrothermota > Hydrothermia > Hydrothermales > JAJRUZ01 > JBCNVI01. The sequence continues at coordinate 3,174 of JBCNUW010000011.1, read as the reverse complement.
GAGATGTAATGATGAAAATATATTCTGAAAAAGGGAAAATTTTAGGTGTTAAGGAATTTTAAAGAGCTAGTCTAATAAATGTTTCAAAATATGAAGTACATTTTTGATGGATTGAATGCGACAGATTTTATTAGAAAATGAATTTATTTATTTTAATTTTTTTCTCGTATTTTAAAATAAATTTAAATTCTTATTTTTATCCATATGCATTGGATGAAGGGGTAAGGTATTATCCCCTTTATAGCTATCTAGATTTTAGTTTAGAAAATGTGTATTTAAAGGGCCTTTTCTTTAATTTTTCAGCAAATTACTTTCAACAAAGGGAGAATTCTGAGTATAAGATTTTTTGTTCTCATTTAGGTTACAAGTATAAAAAGTTTTGTATCAAATTGGGAAGACAGTTTTTATATGAAGGTGTTGGTTCCTTTTTAGATGGAATTTCTATTAATTTTAGTTTTTTAAACATGGAGCCATCCTTTTATTTAGGTAAGAGAGCCTTTTTACCTTTTAAAGCTAAAAATTTGTTCTTTAGAGAGAATCAGATTATTTATGGACTTTTTTATAAAATTTCATATAAAAACTTTTCTTTATCATTCTTTTTAGATAACAAAGAGACTTTTCTTTTGTTTAGATTTAATAAACTCTTTAATCCTCATTTCTCTTTATGCTATGACATAAATTTTAAAAATATTAAAAATATGGATTTTAGTTTAAGTTTTAAAAGTAGGTTAATTTTAGTGAATCTCAGGTATTTCTACGAAAATTCACTTTTAAGTTACCTTAAAAATTTAAATGAAATTTTGGAATCAAAAGTCTTTCACAAATTTATTTTTTCTTTTAATTTTAAGAATTTTAAAATATTTACTCCCACATTCTATTATAGATTGTCTTTTTCAAAAAATTTAGAAAAAAGTAGTGATTTTATCCTACTAAATTTAAGAAAGGGATTTTTCTCTTTTAGATTTGGTTATGGAGGTGACGAAGTTAGAACTCTATTTATTTATCACCTAGATGTTCTATATCCCTATAAAAATTTCCTCTTCAATTTTTCTTTCAAAACTTATGATGATTCGAATTTTGAATACTACTTAAACTCTTTAATATTTGGTTTTTCCTATAAAGTAAGACTTATAAAATTTATCTCAGAGTTAAGATTTTTTAGTAATCCTTTTTATGAGAGAGATATAAGGGGATTTTTTGGAGTTGAATTAAATTACAAAAATAACTCATGAAAGGTCTAATTTTAATTTTTCTTTTAAACCAGAAAAACTTTGAGTTCTCCCATAAAAAGCATCTGGAGAGATATATAGATTGTATAACTTGTCACGAAAAAGCAAGTCAATCTGAACTACAGAGTGATGATCTTTTACCAGGTCACAAGGAATGTTCAAGTTGTCATAATGTAGATGAAAGTTGTTCTAACTGTCATATAAGAGAGCCAAAAAAAATAAGGAGAATAACACTATATATTTCTAAATTTTCGCATAAAAAACATAGTAGTATAAACTGTCTTTTATGTCATAAAAAAATAAAGGAAGAAGAATTTTTTCTCTCTATGGGACTTGCTTCCTACCCTAAAATGGAATTTTGTATTGAGTGTCATAAAGATAAAAAGATTAAATCTACATGTGAAACCTGTCACACAGATAGAGAGGAAAAACTTTATATTTACCATCCAAAGGGATACACAAATTTACATTCTCGTGAGGCAAGATTAATGGAGAAAAATTGTGCATTTTGTCATGATAATAATTTTGAAAGTTTTATTGGCAAAGTTGAAATACCAGCTTGTAACACATGTCATGCAAAGGAAAATATTAAATTTAAAAATCATCCAGAAAATTATAAATTTATCCACTCTTTTTCTTATTACTCAAAGGAGAGTAACTGTGTGTCCTGTCATATTAATTTCAATGATTGTGTTGGGTGCCATAAGAAGGAAAAAATTTATCCAATAGATCATAACTCAATTGATTGGGTAAAAAAAGATGGTGGTATCCATAAAACTGAAGCAATCTCAAATCCCGAAAGGTGTATAGTATGTCACGAAGAAAAAGATAACGTTTGTTTAACCTGTCATTGATTGGAAAGATGAAATTTTTAAAATACTTTTTGGTTTTGTTTTTTACAATCTCTTTTTGTGCTAAGAAAAATCCAAAAAAAATGGTTAATTACCATCCTAATTGGTGGTATAGATTTCATGACGAAAAAATAGAAAATATGGGAACTTATGTCCCGTGTCTAAGGTGTCATTCAGTTGAGGGTGAATCTCCCCTAAAAGAGGCTCCTTCTTGTATGAGTTGTCACCGTTCTGAGCCTTCAATTTTTGGTAGTCGTTGAAATTCCTAATTTCATATTATTGAGTTTTTTTTTATTTTTAAAAAAATTTTAGAGGTTAGAAAAGGCTTTTTCTATTTCTTCTATATCTTCCTCTTCAAGTTTTAATTCTATTGAAGTTATGTTTTCTTTTAAATGTTCAATATTTTCTGTTTTGAATATTAAAAATATTTTCCTTTTTCTTGAAAGGAAACTCAAAACGATTTGAAGTGGTTTTGCGTTGTATTTTTTTGCAACATTTTCAATTATTTTCCAACCCTTTGTTTCTTTTGGTATTTTTCCTTGCCATAAAGGTGAATAGCCAGAAAGAGTTATATCATTTTTCTCACAAAAGGGTAAAAGTTTTTCTTCAACATATTTAAAATTAAAAAGATTATACTCAACTTGATTGTTAACTATTTTAAATGGTTTGAATATTTCAATTACTTTATTAATCTGAGGTATCTCAAAGTTGCTGACACCTGCGTATCTTATTTTCCCCATTTCAATTAATTTTGCAAAGGCAGAAAAAGTTTCAGAGAGATCAATGTAAGGTTCATACCAATGGAGTAAATAAAGGTCAATATAATCTGATTTAAGTTTTTTAAGACTTTTTTCGCATGCAGCAATTGTTCCATTGAAGTTAGCATTATGAGGCAAAACCTTAGTTGTTATAAAAATTTTTTTTCTATCGATCCCCTTTATTGCTTCTCCTATAACCTCTTCAGCAATACCGTACATTTCAGCAGTATCTATGTGATTTAATCCGATTTCCAACGCGTATCTAATTGTTTCAATCATCTTCTTTTTATTTCTTATATCCCAGGTTCCTAATGTAAAAATAGGAGTTTCTTCGTT
>JBCNUW010000010.1:0-65383 GCA_039630575.1 Caldifarciminales bacterium | reverse complement strand
GTACTGATATATACGATAACCTTCTTTTGTATCTAATATGTTATCCCTTTTATCCTGAGTATAAGAAAATCCTATACCATTTAAATAAAAAAGTTCCCTTAATTTTAAAATATACCTAACATTTTGCCAAATTAAATTTGTCTCAAAAATCCATGCACCTCTTTTTATCATATACCTTGATTCAAATCCAAACCTAATTACATCCTCAAATTTATCAAAATAATAAAAGGGTAGCAACTCAAGGATGTTCTTCTTAATGACAAAATTCGGATCCTGATACCTCAAAGAAAGCTCCCAACGTAAAAATATCTTAGAATTAAAGTGTGACCTTGTTAAAAGAGCAAGCTTCTGAGCATTATTAAAGATATTTAAATGTTCAAGTTCTAACTTAAGCTGTGAAAATCCATCACTTGAATAGCCATACCCTGACCTTAAAGCTCTTATTTTCTCCTCCTTTAAATTAAAATGAATTTCTACTTCCGTAGAATCAAAATTTGGAACTACTCTATAGTCTAAACTCCTTATTATTCCCATTGAATATAAATTTTTAATTGATAGGTAAAGTTTATCAAGCAAAAGGTAATCACCCTCCTTCAATTCAATTGCATCCAATACTATTTTCTTTCTTGTCTTCGGTGATAAACCATCTATTTTTATTTCACTTACCCTTACTTTTTTCCCGGGTTTTAGTTTATAAACAATCTTTAATGTATCAAAGTTTCTCTCAACTAATCTATCATAATTAAAGAAATAAAAACCATTTTCTGTAAAATAACTATAAATTTTTTCCTCAAAATCAAGTAAGAAATCTTCTGAATAATAAGTAGGAAACTTTTTTCTTAAAAATTTTAATAAAAAATTGAAAGTATCAGGCTCTATAAAAAATTCCTTTATTATCTTTCTTGTTCCTTCATAAACATATACGTAAAGATAATGAAAACTTCCTCTTTTTGTAACCTTATAATCGATTATTTTGAAATCAAGATAACCCATTGACCTATAAAAAGCAATAACCTTTTGCAACCCACTTAAAAGAGCAAGACTTTTTGTCTCCTTTCCAATTGGAATACCCGATACTTTTATTAAGGTTTTATTACTGAAGCTATAAGAATTTATAAAATAAATATCCCTAAAAGTATAAGATGTCAACTCACTGATAAGTATAAAAGATAACTTACTCCAAAAAATTAGACCTATAATCTCTTACACCTTCCCTACTTTTTAGCTCCTGATAAAAGGAACTAAATACCTTGTTCTGTAAACTTGAAAGATAACGCTCATAATACTCGTTAGCCTTTGCAGAAACCTTTTCCGTAGAAGGCTCACTTTTATCTAAAAGCTCAACTATAATAATAGAACCAGGAACAGAAATTCTCCTCTTTTCACCCACATTCATGTTTATAAGAACTCCATAAACCCTATCAGGATACTGTAAGCCAAATACTCGATCATAAAAATTCACATCCTTAAAATCTTTTTTTACCACAAAGCTTGTATCATAAACTTCTCCTTTTAATATTTTCTCAGATATTTTAAGACCTAATTTCTCTTTTTTTGATCTTAAATACATAAACTTCACTCTACTTTTCACCTCTTCAAAATCTTCAAATCTAGGTTGCTTTTTATCGAGAATCTCTATAATATAAAAACCATCAGGGGTCCAAAATTTTTGAATAGAACCTTTCTTTGATTTTTTGATCCACTCTATTATTGCATCATTTTCCCCAACACCTGGAATGAAAGGTAAGTTATAAGGAATCTCTCCACTTTCTACATATTCAACTTTATGAGATTCTGCCACCACCTTTAAACCTCTACTTTTTGCTTCCCTAAATAAGTTAATCACCCTGTCTTTTAAATTCATCCTTGTCTCATAACTTGTTGTTACTGCAACTGCAACTAAAACTCTATACTTTATCTCTTTTTTTCCTTTACTTTCTACAAAGAAAATAAAAGCAGTATCACCTATAATTACAGGCTCGGTTATATCCTTTTCTTTATAATTACCTAAAGTCTCATACTTTCTTGAACCCTCTACACAACTATATGTCGTGTCTTTTTTATATCTCAATATTCTATTATAAGTTCTATTTGCCTCAAATATATCAATTTTTTTATTTATTAAAAGATCTCTTATTTCTCTTAAATCCTCTAAAACGAAATCACTATCAGACTTTGAAGGCTTTAACTCAAACTTTACATAACCTATTTTGTAAAAACCTTCTTTTTTAAAATCTTTTTTATTTTTCTCATAATAATTCTTTAAACTGTCGTCATTAAATTTAATTTGAGTATCAGGAATTTGCAAATAAAAAACTTGATAATATTTAAAAGAAAAATCTGTCAATCTTTTAAAAAGTTCCTTCTCTAACTCATCTTTAGATATATGTAACATAGAGGTAATATCAAGATTCATTAGTTCAATAGGGTAAGATTCTATTATATTTTTTGCATATCTTAAAACAAGTTCTCTATTTGCTGGATCTTCTAAAAATTCTCTGTACCTGTTAACATCAAAACTATCCTTTATCCAGAAAGAACTATCTTGCAAAACCTCAGGTGGTGGTGCATTCATAATTATTGTATTTAAAAGATTATCATCAACTATCAATTTCCTCTTCTTTTTTATTTCAGAAAATCTTATCCTAAATAAAAGCTCATCAAAAGCCCTCGATTCAATTACTGCAATATCTCTATCAGTTAAATCACCCCTTAAATTCCTTTCCCTCTCAATAAGCTCATTTAATAAATCTTGATAAGAATCATAACTTACCTGAACCTTGTCAATCTCAGCTATTATTCCTCTCTGATAAGGTTTTGTAACTTCATAACCTGCAATATTCATTCCAAGTTCAAGAAAAATCCACAAAATAAATGTAATAGCCATTAAAATTAACACAAACCTCGCGTTCTTTCTTATTGATTGCATCAGTGGCATTTTACACCCTCTTTCTTTTTAAAAGCTTCATTCTAAATTTGTCCTCTCTTTCTCTATCTTCGAGAGTTCTTCTTATATAGGTCACCTCTTCTTTAAGTCTTGGTATTATTTTTTGCTCAAGAGCATTTACTCTTCTTGTTGTTTTTTTTATCTCCTCCCCTATTCTCTTAAACTTGATCTCAAGTGGAACTATTTTAAGAATTTTATCTATTAAATTCTCAAAAACTAACGTAGTTTCATCTATTCTTGTAGTAACTGAAAAAGGACTGAAAAGTTTTGAAGAGATCCCCTTTTTACCATCCTTTTTTTCAACTTCAGGAACAGAAACACCCCAAAGTTTCTTTTCTCTCATTTTTAGTACTAACTCTTTTGCAGATAAAAGGGCAGCAGATCTTAATTCTTCTGAGCCATCCTTTCCAAGAGCAAAAATAAGGGTGTTTACCGCTTTCTTAATAGTTCTATCTAATTCCTTATACTCCTTAAGAAGTGGTTTTATTAAATTTAGGAATTCAGAAAGGAGGGCATCTCTTTTGTTCTTTAAAAGAGACACTCCACTTTCTGCAACTTTTATCTGCCTCTTTTTTAAAAGCATAACCATCCTTGTTGGTGTGACATTCTCCATTTTTTTATTATATACTAAATAAAATGAATTTTTCCAAAATAAAACTTTTAGCTTTAGTTCTTTTTTGCTGTGGATACAAAGCTCCACCTCCTGGTAAACCAGATATTGAAGCACCATCAATCACTATTTTAAATTTAAAAGAAAAAGATACTATAAGAGACACTTTTAAAATAATTTTATCCGTAGAAGACAAATCTAAAATAGTATGGGTAAAATTATTACTGAACGGAAAAGAATTCCAAATCGATACAATCCCACCTTATGAATTTCTCCTACCTCCTCCTCACAATAAGTGGGAAATCACTTTTCAAGCCCTTGATAGGTGGGAAAACTTAGGTAATTCAAAAGTCTTTGAAATTTTTGGTATTATAAAAGATACTCAAACAATCGATACAATCCAAAAAAAATAAAAATTAGCTACTCTTTAAAAATTTTTTTCTCATCTCCTCAATTTCTCTTTTCCTTTTATCTTCCCAACTTTCTCTCAATTTTTCCACCTCAGAATCCTTTTCTACTTTCTCGTCTAATGGAATATTAACAACCTTTTTAACATTTATTACATCGTTTTTAACTGAGAAAAATATAACAGGTAAATATATACCATACCTTGATACTGTTAGGATGTATGTGCCCTTTTCCCTCTTTAGACTTACTTCAAATTTAGCGGAGTTTCCTATAATATTAAAAACACAGAGATTTGTATCAATTGGTAATTCAGTATAAAAGGGTGTCACAATAAATAAGATTGAGTTTTTATTCTTTAGCTCCTTTTTAAATTTTTCGAATACAGATGATTCATAGTCAGAAATTTCATTAGATATGTTTTTTGGATTGTAGGATGTAAAGTAAATTTTCGTTTTACCTATATGAAAAATCTCATAGGGCTTTAAAAGGTCTTTAAAATCAGAATTCATATTTATGTATGGATATTTAAGATTTTTAATTAAATATTCAAGTTCTTCTTTATTTGAAAAAGCTTCTCTTTGTCCAAGAGCCATAGCCTTTACTCTCATAAGTTTTAATATTTTTTTGAAAATTTTCAAGAATTCCTTATTTGACGATGGACTTACATAATTTCCTGTATCAAAAATCAAAATCTTTTTATTGTACTTTTCATGAAGCTTTTTTGCTAAATAAACCCTTTTAGAAAGTTCACCACCTTTAAATGGTGGATTTCCACATCCACAGGGTTCGAAATTGTTACCGACATCAGAAATAAGTGCAACCGCAAAATCAAAGGAATCAGGTGGTAAAAGTTCCTTAAGGGGTGAATCTAAACTTTTAAACAGAAGAAATATAAAAAATAATTTCATTTTACTTTTTTAAAAGCTGGGGCGGGTGGACTCGAACCACCACACTGGGATCCAAAATCCCATGTCCTGCCAATTAGACGACGCCCCATTGTTTGCACCAAAATAACTTCCCCTCTTTAACCTCTATATTAATTTTATCCTCAAAAACAGAAACAAGGCAAGAACCACTTCCTGTTAAAAAACTCTTTATTGCACCCTTTTTTTTATAAAAACTAATTAAATCCAAATAATCAGGGAATTTTTTAAAAACAACTCTTTCAAAATCATTTTCCAAAACTAAAAGTGCCTCCTTAAATTTACCATCCCTTAATAAAGAAACCAAACTTTCAAAACTCCTCTCCTTAACTTTGTAATCATTAGAAAGAAATTTTGAAATCACACTATAAGCCCAACTTGTATCAATTTTAAAACCAGGATAATGAATTAAAAAATAATAAGGAAATTTAATATCTAGCCTCTCTATCTCATCTCCTCTTCCTCTTACAATTGCAGGTTCTTGTAAAATAAAAAAGGGGACATCCGAACCAATCTTTAAAGCTATATTTAAAAGTTTTTCAGATTCAAGATTAAGTCCATAAATTTCATTTACTGCTTTTATAATAGCTGCTGCATTTGAACTTCCACCACCTAACCCACCACCTATCGGTATACTCTTTTTTATAAAAATATCAGCACTTAAAAATTTATTTAATTCCTCACTCATTACCTTTAATACCTTAAACACTATATTCTCATCTCCTTCCGGCCCTTCAGTTGCAATTATTCTTATTAACTCAGAATGATTTATCTCAATCTCATCATACAAATCTACAGGTAAAAAAACAGACCTTATCTCGTGAAAACCATCACTCCTTTTATATAAAACCCATAAACCAAAATTAACTTTAGAAGGTGAGAGAACCTTCATGATAAAAAAGCAGTTTCTCCCTAATTTTATATGCATTAAAAAAGGGATCCTCACTTTTATAAATTCCAGATATTGAACATACCCCACATTTAACCTCCTTAAGTAAATTAGAGACATTTTCCGCGTTTATACCTCCTATTACATACATCGGAATATTCAAAATTTCTTTTGCCTTTTTTAATAAAGCAAGGGGAACAATTTTTTTATCCACTTTAGTCGGAGAGGGATAAGGTGAAGAGAAAGAAACATAATCAGCACCTTTAGCTTGGGCCTCTTTAGCTCTTTCTATACTATCATAGCATGAAACTCCCAAAACTTTATTGCCAATTTTTTTCCTCACATAAGATATTTCCTCATCCTCTTTACCTATATGGACACCGTCCGCATCAACCTCAATACAAATATCAGGGTGATCGTTTATAATAAACATAACACCATAAAATTCAGCTATTTTTTTTATTTCTTTCGCCAGATTAAAAAGATAACTCTTATCTTTACCTTTAATTCTTAACTGAAAAATACCAACACCACCAAGAAAGGACCTTTCAATTTTATAAAGAAAATTATTATCTTCTGCATCCCATATACCGTATAATAGAGGAAATCTTCTCACTATTAAATATACAAAAAATGAGAAAAATTATCAAGGATACTTTACTTTTAGCTGCTTCAAATGTGTTCTCAATCGTTTTAACAGCTTTAGGAACCCTTTTTGTAGCAAAAATTCTTGAACCAGATGGATACGGAGGATATTCAGCCTATAAATTAATTATCTCTTATATAATAAATCTTCAACTTGGAGTTTTTCAGGGTCTTCAAAGGGAAATTCCTTATGTTAAAGCCTTAGGAGAATACAAAAAACTTCAATCACTTTTAAACTCGGTTTTTTCTTTTACAATTTACGTTTCTATTATAAGTATTTTTATTATTTTGATATTTTCATTAAACTCTTCTCCTTTTTTTAAAAAAATTTTCATTTTAACACTTCCATTTGTTCCACTTTATTTCTTTAAGGAATTATTCAAATTTTCCTTAAAAGGCTTAGAAAATTTTATAGGACTTTCTATTTTGAATATTTTTGATTCTGTTACTGTTATTTTTTTTGCTATAATATTTTCAATTTTTTTCAAGGCAGAGGGAGCAGTTTTGGGTTTTGCCCTCTCACACCTTGTTTTGTTTTTTTTAGCCCTTTTTATAACTAAAAAAATTTTCTTAGGAATAAAATTAAATTTTGAAGATATAAAATCACTTTTTAAAGTAGGATTTCCAATTTTTTTTATTGGAGTTCTCAACATCTTTTTATTTTCAATTGATAGATTATTCATACTCGGAACTTATGGCAGAGAAAGTTTTGGTATATATGTGATGGCTTTAAATTTCTTAAATTTAATCTCTCAAGTTCCTGTAGCCTTTGCTGTTGTCTTGCTTCCCTTTCTAACAAGAAAAAAAGCATTAGAAGGTTCGTTGGAAAGGTTTATTGAAAAAGATTTTCTGATTTTTGCCTATCTTTTATTTATATCAGTTTTAATTATATCCATAAACCCGATTATATGTTTCATAATAAATAACTTTCTATATAAGTACAAACCAGCACTACCACTTTTAAAACTTTTGCTTGAATTTATTCCTTTTTCAACATTGAGCTATTTTTTCTATTCTTTCTTAATTGCAGAGAATAAGCATCTTTTTATTATCCCTTATCAGATTATACTCCTTCCTCTTTCAATAATCTTAAATTCAATTTTAATACCCATTTTTGGTATTAAAGGAGCTGGAATTTCTTTTCTTATATCACAAACTCTTTTTACACTAATAACAATTTTCATATCTTACAGATTCATAAAATTTAAATTACTAAAGAGCCTCCTTATTTTTTTGACAGTTTCTTTTTTCCATTTTTTAATATTCGAAAAATTTTTCTAATAAGCGTTTTTCTGAGAAAAAAATATGGCTACAGTTTTTAGAATTATTTTTAAATCTAAAAGAAAGGAATAATTATCAATATAGTATAAATCATATCTTAATCTTTCCTCTATTGAGGTATCCCCTCTCCAACCATGAACTTGAGCCCAACCAGTTATTCCTCCCTTGACTCTGTGTCTTTCATCATACCTTGGTATTTCTTTTTTAAACTTTTCAACAAAATAAGGTCTTTCAGGTCTCGGTCCCACTATACTCATTTCACCTTTTAAAACATTTATAAATTGAGGAAATTCATCAATGCTAAATTTTCTTAAAATTCTCCCAACTTTTGTTACTCTTGGGTCAGAGGGAGTTGTAAACTTTGGTTCCTTTTCTTTATCTGCCCCTTCATACATAGTTCTAAATTTATATAATTTGAAGATCTTCCCATCTTTTCCAACTCTATCCTGCTTGTAAAATACAGGACCTTTAGAAGTAAGCTTTATAAGAATAGCTGATAAGATAAACAAGGGAGAAAAAATAATTAGGAAAAGCAATGAAAAAATAATGTCAAAAGATCTTTTAACAAAACTTTGAAAAGGAGCTAACCCTTTTTCCTTTAATTTTAGGAGAGGAATACCATTCAGATAAAAAGTTTCGGCTCCCATAAGCATAAGTTCATAAATATCAGGGGCAAAATAGATCTCAAGCTTTTTTCCTTCAAACTTTCTTATAATCTGAGGTATTAAAATTTGCTTTTCAAAGGGAAGAGCTAAAATTAATATGGTATCATCTTTAGACTCGATACTATTCTCAAAAAATTCGTTGACGGTATAAACTCTTGAAATGTTTAATCCAAGATCCGGTCTTTCTTCAATTCTTGACCTTAAAGCCCTTAGAATATCACCCTCACCGATAACAATCGCTTCCTTTTTCCAAATTCCCCTTTTAAATAAAATTTTGAAAAAATTTCTATATAGAATCCTGAAGATAAACTGATAGAAAGTAACAAATATAAAATAAAAAAGAACTGTAAGACGGGAATAAACAATTTGTCTATAATAAAATGATATTAAAGTTACAAAAAGAAGATATAAAAAATTTATTTTTATAAGTTCAAAAAATGAATCAAAGGTTGTAAGATTTTTTTCCTTTTCATAAATACCCTTTGAGAGATAAAGAAGAAGTCCTAAGATAAAAACCACAAGAAAAGACTTAAAATAAATTTCATAGGGTACAGATTGCCGCCAAAGAGGTATTATTGAACTTTCAAACCTAAACCAATAGGCTGTTTTAAAACCAAGAAAAAGGGATATAACATCGAGTAAAATGAGGATAAATTTTTCAGAAGGGTGTCCTTTTAATCCCATATAAAATTATTATAAAATAAAATTATATGAAAACTCTTAAAATTAAAGATCTAAGTTTCATAGAATTTATTAAAATACCAAGAAGAAATCTTAATAAACTTATGCCACTTGAAGGGTTCATAGGTCAAAAAGAAGCATTAAGGAGCATGGAATTTGGTTTAAGGATAAGCTCAAAAACACATCATATATTTGTATCAGGTAAACCGGGAAGTGGAAGAACAAGTATGGTTCTTGAATATGTTTCAAAAATAGCTGAAAAATTGCCTCCCCCACCTGATGTAATTTATGTATACTCTCATGAAAATCCTTTCTCACCAAAGGCAATATTCCTTGAAGCTGGACAGGGTAAAAAGTTTAAAAAAGATATGGAAGATACAATTAGAGAAAGTCTTGAGGAAGTTAAAGCAATAACAAAGATTAAAGAATTCAACGAAGCAAAGGAAAAAATTTTAGAAAATTTTATTGCTCAGCGAGAGAGACTTTTAAATAATGTAAGAAGAAAAGCCACGGAACTCGGAATTTTTATAAAACAAAAAGAAAATGGATTTGACTTTTTGCCATTAACTCGAGGGAAAATATTAACACCTGAGGAATACTTTGATCTTTCTAAAAATGAAAAGGAAGAATTTGACAAAAAAATTAACGAAATAAGGAAAGAGTTGAATAAAGTTTTAAATGAAATAGAAAAATTAAATTCAAATTTTAAAATTAAAATTAGAGATTTACTTTCAAATTTCGGTGCAAAAACACTATCGACAATTTTCCCCCCTCTTATTGGAAAATATCTTAATAACAAGGAGATTATAAAATTTGTCCTAAATTCAGTTCAAGATATATTAGAAAATATTGACTATATCACCTCAAAACCAGATGAAGCTTACCTATATTTTAAAGAAAAATATAAAATACACCTTTTTATAGATAACTCAAATTTAAAAGGAGCACCAATCATTCTTGAAACTCACCCAACACTCTCAAGATTAATAGGAAGAATTGAAAGAACTCTCGAAAATCCTACATTAGACTTTTCAGGTATAATACCTGGAGCATTCCATAAGGCAAATGGAGGATTTTTAATAATACCTGCAGAGGAAATATTAAAAATTGAACCTGCTTATACCTTTTTAAAGTGGACTTTAAAATCAGGTAAAATCCTTATAGAAAATGTTTCTGAAGAGGAAAATATTCATACAACAAAAACAATAAAACCAGAATCAATACCATTCAACGGAAAAGTAATCCTTATTGGATCACCCTCTACATTCTTCAGTCTAAAAGAAAACGATCCTGATTTCAACGAATTATTTAAGGTTCATGTAGAATTCAAATCTTCTATGGATATCAATGAGGAAAATATAAATGATTATATGAGATTTATAAAAACATTTTGTGATAAAGAAAAACTTCTTTATCCTGATAGAAAAGCTTTGGGAAAAATAATATGGTATTCATCAAGATTAGCAGGTGATCAAGAGAAACTTTCAACAAATTTCGGTGCAATATGTGATCTCCTGAGAGAAGCAGATTTTATTGCGAAAAAAGAAAACACAAGGGAAATTAAAAATCACCATATAATAGAAATTTTAAAAAACAGATTTAAAGAAAGCGAAATAGAACAAACTTATTATGAATGGATTAAAAAAGGAACAATATCAATTAATTTTGAGGGGAAAAAAATAGGCACCGTTAACGGACTTACAGTCCTAACCTATGGGGAGATAAGTTTTGGTAGACCAGTCAAAATTACAGCTACCTGCTTCGCAGGTAAAGAGGGTGTTATAGATATTGAAAGAGAAGCAGAACTGTCAGGACCAATACATACAAAAGGAACACAGATACTTTGCGGTTATTTAGGTTATAAATATGGGCAAAAAATACCAATATACATGACCGCAAGAATTGTCTTTGAACAAACCTACGTGGGAGTTGAAGGAGACAGTGCACAAGCAGCAGAACTTGTTGCAGTAATATCTTCCCTTTCTGAAATACCTGTATATCAAAATTGTGCAATAACAGGTTCAATTAATCAATTTGGAGAAATACAAGCAGTAGGTGGAATAAATGAAAAAATAGAAGGAATCGCAAAAACTTTAAAGTACATTGACTATAAAGGAACCTTTAAAGTTCTATTTCCCGAATCTAATTTAAAAAATTTATGTCTTCAAGATGAAGTTTTTGATTTAACGAAAAAAAGAGTTTTAAAACTTATTACAATAAAAAATATTGACGAAGCTATAAGGGTTGCTTTCAATAAAAAACCAGAGATAGTTCATCAAAAAGTAATTTCAAAACTTAAAAGGTATTATAAAATTTTCAAAACTGATTAATGAAATATCTAAATTTTTTTGATCCTTTCAAAAGTAAAACTTTTTGTACCTGTGAGAGAAAGTATACAATAAATCCCTATACAGGTTGTAGTCATAAATGTTCCTACTGTTATATAACAAGCTACATAAAGGATGGATTTCAAATAAGATTTAAGAAAAATTTTATTGAAAAATTAAAAAAAGATATTGAAAAGATAAAAGAAAAATATCCAGTAAATTTATCTTCATCATCTGACCCTTATCCTAAAATAGAAAGTTTTATGTTTTTAACCAGAAGAACACTTTTACTTTTGAAAGAAAATAATTTTAAAATTTCAATAATAACTAAATCTCCGTTAGTATTAAGAGATATAGATATAATAAAAGAAGTAAATGCTACTGTTTCTTTCACAATAACTCATTATTCAGACGAAATTGCAAGTAAAGTTGAGATAAACGCTCCTCCAGTAAGAGAGAGAATAGAAGCAGCAAAGAAACTTTTAAAGGAGAAAGTTAAAGTATGCGTAAGAATTGATCCTATTATACCTCTTTATAATGACAAAAGGGAGGTAATTAGAAATATTTTAAAAAATTTGGAGGGTATCTTTATGGTAGTTTTTTCAACTTATAAGGCAAAACCTGACAATTTTCTAAGAATTAAGAAAACTTTCCCATACATTGAAAATCTTCCATGGGAAAAAAAAGTATTAAGGGGTTATAGGTATTTAAGTTACGATTATAGGAGAGAGCTTTTAGAAGAATTTGTTGAGGAAGCAAGAAACTACACAGAAAAGATAGGTTTATGCAGGGAAGGGATAGATAATTTAAAAAACACAGTATCATGTGACCCTGTTTTTGAAGTAAATTTTAGTTGAAATGAGGAGGTATTTTTGATAAAATGAATAGATGGTTCAAATCCTTTTAAAGTTTAAAAAAAATGGAAGAAATAATAAAGGACGGTGAAAGTCGGATGCAAAAAAGTATTAATGCCTTGAAGGACGAATTAAAAAGGTTAAGAACAGGAAGGGCTTCACCTCATATATTAGAAAACATCAAGGTAAATTACTACGGCCAGGAGATACCGATTATTCAGATTGCAGGAATAGGTATTCCAGAACCTAAGTTAATTGTGATAAAACCTTACGATAAAAATATACTAGCAGAGATTGAAAAGGCAATATTAAAAAGTGGAATAGGGCTTACTCCTAAAGTTGAGGGAGGTATAATAAAAATCCCGATTCCTCCTTTATCAGAAGAAAGAAGAAAAGAGCTTGCTAAACTTGTAAGAAAATTTGGTGAGGACTCAAAAATTGCTCTAAGAAATATAAGAAGAGATTTGATGGACAAAATAAAAGAAAAAAAAGAAAATGGAGAAGTATCAGAAGATGAAGCAGAGATTATGAAAAAAAGAGTCGAGAATTTAACAGAGAAAAAAATAGGAGAAATAGAGGAAATAATTAAACTTAAAGAGAAAGAAATAATGGAAGAATGAAAATACCTGAACATGTGGCAATTGTGATGGATGGAAACGGAAGATGGGCAAAAGAAAGAAATTTACCACGACTCTTAGGACACAGAGAAGGAGTGGAATCAGTAAGAGAAATAATAAAGGTAGCAAGAGAACTTAAGATAAAATACCTTACACTCTTTACTTTTTCTACAGAAAATTGGAAGAGGTCAGAAGAAGAGGTTAAGGGACTTTTTAGTCTCCTTGAATCTGTTGCAAAAAAAGAGCTTAAGAATTTGGTTGAAAATGGAATAAAGGTAATAGTAATGGGGAAAATTGAGGAATTACCTAAAAGTACAAGAAAAATTATAGAGGAGGTAATAGATAGAACTAAAGAAAACAAGGACATGATCCTTATTCTTGCAATAAATTACGGAGGGAAAAGGGAGATAATTGACGCAGTTAATAGAATTTTAAAAAATGGGAAAAAGGAAATAAGTGAGGATGAATTTAGAAAATATCTTTATGTACCTAATATTCCTGATCCTGATCTTTTAATAAGAACAAGTGGAGAAATGAGAATTTCTAACTTTTTTCTTTTTCAACTTTCTTATACTGAACTTTATTTTACCGAAAAATATTGGCCTGAATTTAGAAGGGAAGATTTTGTTAATGCGATTAAAGAATATTCAAAACGAGTGAGAAGATTTGGGAAAATTACCGCTTAGAGTATTAACAGGTTTAATTTCAATCTTTTTAGTTCTTGTTTTAACACTTTTGGGCAACTTTTCTTTCTTTGTTCTTATATATATTTTCCTTTTTTTCTCTCTCTTTGAGTTTTTAAAGATTCTTTATAGAGCTGGATTTATAATTAGACCCTACATTATTTTTATACTTAATTTAATCTTTTTTCCTTTATTAATTTTATTTTCTAATATAAGAATTCTTTTAACTTTTTTCTTAATTTTTATATTCTTTTTGATTTCCCTAATCTATGCAGAAAAAAGAAAAGGCTTTAATTTCCTATCAGCAGCTTTAGTTTCAGTTTTTTACTTATTAATACCATCTTACCTACTTTTTCAGTTAAAAGTCCTATATGGAGTTAAAGAAATTCTCTTTCTTTTTGGATCTGTATGGGTTTTCGATTCTTTATCCTACTTTACGGGTATATATTTTGGAAAAAGGAAACTATGGGAGAGAGTGTCTCAAGGTAAAACTTTAGAAGGTTTAATAGGAGGTTTTATCTCAACTTTAATTTTTTCTATAATTTTTGCTCTCTTACTTAGAGAGAGTATTCTTAGAAGAATAATTATTGCAACTTTTCTCTCTTTATCAGCACTTGCTGGTGATCTATGGGAATCAATGTTTAAAAGAGAAATGGGAGTTAAAGATTCCTCAAACCTTTTACCAGGTCATGGTGGTTTTCTTGATAGAATAGATTCACTTCTATTTTCTATTTACTTTTATTTTCTTTACCTTGTAATTTTATTTCCCTTACCCTAAATTCTATTAATAAAATTTTTAATTTTACTTTATTTTACCACAATGAACTTAGTCTCATAAATTTTACTATTTTCATAAAAAATCTTTAAGATATATAGACCCTGCCTCATATGCCTTAGATCTATTTTGTTTTCACCTTTTTTAAATAATCTTTTACCCTTTAAAACTTTTCTTCCACCTGTATCATATATTTCAAAAGAAAGTCTTTTATCAGAATCGATATAGAGGAATATAAAATCTCTACAATAAGAACAACTTAATTTAACTCCATCAAAGTCTTTTTCATCTAAATTTGTTACAGCAGTTATTGTAAAGTAACCCTCACTTTCCTTTTTGATTAACCATTCTCTTTTATGATGAACTATTTTAATCTTGCAGGAGTCATAGTCTTGGTTAGGTAAAAGGAAATTAAAAGAGGATTGGGCAGCTTCAATATCATCACCAATTAACAAGAAATTCTTACCCCCATCATAAGAAATGAAAATATCCACAGTATCGACAAGTCTGGGTTCTAAAATATTCCAAGAAACATTTAGATAACTTCCACCCCTGAAGGTATCACCTGATGAAGGAGAAGTGATCAAAATTGGTTGTTTTATTATAAAGTAATCATCACTCTCATCATAAATTAAAGGATTGTTTAGATTTTCGACTCTAATTTTAGCAAACGGAGTTTCATAGTCAGAAACAGTCCATAGGTAAGTACCAGTGTATGATATTGCAGGATTAATCACTACATAACTCAATGAACTATCAGGTGTTAAAAGTATTCTAAAATTATTTACATTTGAATAAATCCACCTGATGTTAAGAGTATCACCAACATATTTTGTTATTCTCGTATTTGGATTTAAAACTTGTATGGAAGGAGAAGGAGGTTGAACCCCTCTTATTACAAAATTACCTGACAAATCTCTATTCTGCATAAACTCATTATGAGTGATCCTTAAGACGGCGTTAGTGGTTACAACTCCTTGACAGTTCCAAAGGTACCTACCTGTATCTGGACAAGCACTTTCAATTATTGAAAATGTTGATCCTCCGTCATAGGAAATTTCTATTTTTACAAAGCCTCCTATACCACTTTTCCTCCACTGTATGATATAAGAGTTTCCAATTTGTAAAGTATCAGAAGGAGAATTAGGATAAGTGATATCTATCTTATCTGAGACATACAATCTTCTTGATATCTTAAAGATATTCCACATTCCTCTACTTTCAAGCTTAAGATAAAAATATCTTGTCGGAGTTTGAGGGACAGTATAATTAAAGTTTCCAGTATTTAAGGTATCACTTTTTAAATAGAAGAAATTTTGACAATTATCAGAAGAATAGGCAAGAGAAACTCTCTCTATCAAACCTCTTGTTGTCCATCTTATGTTTGCAACTTGATTCGTGTATAAGAAAGTGTCAGAAAATGGCAAAATTGTGAAGGAAGGTGAATTATCCCTAAAAAGAATAGTATGGGATCTTTTATTATTGTAGGGTGAAGTTTTAAATCTCTCATATAAAAGTGCAAAGGTTGAATCAGTTAAAGGCACCAAATTAGCAATCTGTAAGGGATAATCGTTAGGTGAAAATAGAAAACCATTAACTCTCAGATTTGAAAGTAAATACTCTTCAGGTAGCTGGTTTAAGGTAAAATCAAGAATTTTTCCAAAAATATCCATTCTACCATTCCTTGAGTCCTGCCAAATAATAAGTAAATGGTCACCTAAATTAGCAATATTTGAAACAGCTTCCTGCCAAGAACCCCTTGAGACTGGAATTCCATCTCCATCAAGTAAAGCACCAAAGGGTGAGACTCTTGATGCATAAACATCCCATTGAGAACCGCTTCTATAATCACTCCATGTCAAAACTATATTTATACCATTAAAAACAGATGAAGGAAATCTTTTATGAGAATACAATGTGAAAAGAGCTGAACCGCCAGAACCATGTAGTACAGAACCAGCTCCACTTACAGCATTAAAGTAAAGATCCCATCTACCGTTTTGATCAGTTTCATACACTATAAAGTATCTGTTATAGGATGGAATAAATGTAACTGTTGAGTAATCTTGAGTTCCACCTGCATTTGACAATACCAGATCACCGGTCAGAGGAGAACCTGTTGAGGTAAAAAGCTTCCCATAGATATCCCATGCACTAGCTCTAAAATCAGACCATGAAACGAAGAAATTACCATTCAAGGAACTTACAGCTATTGATGGTCTTAACTGATCTTGTGTAAAAGCAACAACAGAAAAGCCTGCCGGATCTATCACAACACCAGAGAGAGAGATTCTGGTACCGTATATATCCCAATTACCGTTTCTAAAATCCTCCCAAACACAAATAAAGTTATCAGTAATTGGATTGTAAGTAACAACTGGATTTCTTTGATCATGTGCAGCACTTGTAATAACAAAAGGTTCTGTCAAAGGTAATCCTGAAAAAGTATAGATACGCCCATATATATCTAAATTTCCAGCTAAACCCATTTGGGAGTAAACAACTATAAACCTATCTCCTGCTTTTGCAGCTCTTGGCCCAGATTGGCTTGGTGCCTGCCAACCCATGTAAAAATCAGAAAAACGAAGTGTTAAAGTTGGTAGAATTTTGGCAATGCCAACTTCTTGATAATTACCTGAATGATAAACATTGTAACCTATAATTATCACAGAATCAAGAGTTGTAGCAAATGGTAAGGTGTAGTTTTCATAACCCTCATTATATGTAGTTGAAGTTAGAACATGAGTAGTCGGAAACATATTCAAAAGAGAATCAGTGGTTCCCACATAAACTTCACCAGATGAGCTAACACTGTAAGCTTGAGTAACAGTAATTACAAAGTTTTTATTATGCAAAGGAATTAGAAAACCATATTGATCATGGGTAGTAGATGTAGTTATCCTCTTTGGAGATACAGCAAAAGTAGCATCTTTTCTAATTATACATCCATAAATCTGATAAAAACCTGGAGTATTATCCATAAAAGCAACCCCGTATCTATTCAAAACTGGATGAAAAGTAACCTTTGGCCATAAAGAATGTGAACCTGTGGTCATAATAGGAAGTCCTGAAGGATGAGATAAAGAACCTGTTACTGGATCTAAGAAAGTAGCATATAAATCCCAGTTTGCTCCATTTCTATAATCATGCCAAGCAACTAAAAATCGAGTTCCATCTCCATCAACACTTGCTCCATATTGGGCATTTGCTGCATCAATTATCAAGATAGAACCCGGATCTAATACATTTCCATTAGGAAGAACTCTTGCACCTCTAATTAATGCATCCCCCTCATCCCAAACTGCAAGATAGTATCCGTTTGTAAAGGCAACATCAGTTCTACGGGGATCTCCTGAAATACCGTAATTTATTAACATACCATTATTATCAATAATACGACCATCTCTTCTAACTCTAACAGCATATACATCACCATTACCATCAAATCTATAATCTATATAAACAACTATGTAATTTTCGCCATCAAAAGCACACGAAGGAAAATCTCCTCTTCCAGGTGATATCTTGAAGCCTCCTCTTACTTTTTCCTTTCCTCTTTCATTTATTATGGTTCCGTAAATTTCATAGTTACCAGATCTTGCATCTGCCCACACAATTAAAAACTCTCGATCAAGGTGATTGTAAGTGATGTCAATAAATCTCTGATAAGCTGTGTGGGGGATTCTCCTTGTTATGAATGTGTCGATCTCATACTCTTGAGTTAATCTTTTAAAACTGACTTTACAAACCCATTTATGCTAATCATTAAAAATAAATACCACATATTTTATCTCCTTTTATAATATTTTATTGAGTTAATTCATAATTTTACAATAACTCCTTAAACTCTTCTTTGCTATCCAACCTTTCCCAAGTAAAACCCTCTTCCTCTCTCCCAAAATGTCCGTAACATGCCGTTCT
Source organism: Caldifarciminales bacterium (assembly GCA_039630575.1). Lineage (GTDB taxonomy): Bacteria > Hydrothermota > Hydrothermia > Hydrothermales > JAJRUZ01 > JBCNVI01. The sequence goes on along the minus strand of JBCNUW010000010.1, from coordinate 47,157 downwards.
CTTAAAGATTGGTCTCCTGAGATTAAGGAAATTTATTATGCCCCTTGGTGTAAGATCAAACCTTTCCTTAATAAACTTGACTATCCTTTCTTCAGGAACTTTGCCAGTATCATACGTATTAACATAAACAGCAACAGGTTCTGGAACTCCGATCGCATAGGCAAGTTGTATTTCACAGGTTTCAGCTATACCAGAAGCAACTATGTTTTTAGCAAGATATCTTGCCATATATGTAGCTGACCTATCAACTTTTGTAGGATCTTTTCCAGAAAAACAACCCCCACCATGTCTTGCGTAACCACCGTAAGTATCAACCATTATTTTTCTCCCAGTTAATCCAGTATCAGCTTGCGGTCCTCCCGTTACAAATCTCCCTGTTGGATTTATAAAAATTTTAACATTATCATCCATTATTTCTCTTGGAATGACCTTTTCTATAACCACTTCTATCAGATCCTCTCTTAACTCTTTTATTGAGATATCAGGATCATGTTGAGCAGAGAGTACTATCGCAGTAACCTTATCAGGTTTACCATCAACGTACCTAACAGTCACCTGGGATTTTCCGTCAGGTCTTAAGTAAGGTAAAGTTCCATTTTTTCTAACATCTGCAAGTCTTTTAACAAGCTTGTGAGAAAACATTATTGGAAGAGGCATAAGTTCTTCAGTCTCTTTTATAGCAAATCCAAACATCATACCCTGATCACCTGCTCCTCCTATATCTACACCCATCGCAATATCTGGAGCCTGGGATTGAATCGCAGTTAAAACAGCCACAGTCTCATAATCAAGTCCATAAGCAGGATTAGTATACCCTGCTTCCCTTATTGTATCCCTTACAATATCTGGTATTTCTACATAACATTCAGTAGTAATCTCTCCAGCGATAATAAATATCCCTCTTGTTGTCAGGGCTTCACAAGCTACTCTTGCATCAGGGTCTTTTTCAATTATAGCATCAAGAATAGCATCTGAAACTTGATCACAAAGTTTATCTGGGTGGCCTTCTGTCACAGATTCTGATGTAAAATATGAAATCCCTTTAATTTTTCTCAACTTTTTAACTCCATCACTTTTTAAAAGGGAAGTTGAACCCTTTTTATAAAATAATTTATTATAATCAACAAGTTTTAAAAAATCAAAGAATTAAACTAGAATATAGCACAACCCGCAAAAACACAAGTATATTCTTTAACTATCTTTTCAATTGATACAATTTCGATTTTTTTTATCTTAATATTCCTATCTGACATAGACTTTTCAAGCATATTCCTTACCTCCTCCACACCTTTGAGTTTACTTCCATAAGAGCTCCACTCCATTATTACACCTATTTCACATTCTTTCTGAGGAATAGCTATACCACATACAGCTGAAATAACTTCTCTCTCTCTGTTTGAAATTACATAACCATAGGCAACATGAAGGATTGAAGCGTTAGGTAAATTGATTTTTTTTGACTTCTTCACACCAGGTGGTAATATGCTTGATATTTTAACAAGATTAAAATTATCTATTTTTGCACTTCTTAAAGCTCTATCAAATGATAAAAGCTCTCTATTAGCAACACCAAAACCTTTTGTTAAAAAATAATATCTAAACACTCTTTTCCCAGACAAATGGATCTTTATCTGTCAAAACCCTACCACTTTCCCTTAAAGAAGATTCTAAATAACTTGGTAAATTAAACATCTTTTTAATATACTCGGGATTTAAAAATCTAAAAGACTTAAAAATTTTATCTTCTTTTTTATTATTGAATCTTTTAAAAATTTCATTTAAGTTTAAAATTTCTTTTGAGGAAATAGCAAACCCCCAAGACATATTAAAGGATGGCACAAAAATTTCATAAATAAAAACAGAAGGAAAAACAACTTTTAGCGTTTTAAAAAGAGAAATAATAAAGCTATTGTAATAAATAACAGTAGAACCAGCTTGAAAAACACACAAACCCTTTTCCCTTAATTTACAATATAAAATTTCAAAAAACTCTTTCGTAAATAAAAGTGCTGAAGGACCACCCTCAATTGGTTCAGTAAGATCAGAAACATAAACATCAATTAGATCATCTTCAATCGCTTCAATATCCTTTCTTGCATCAGAAAATACAAGCTCTACTTTGCTATCATAAAAGGAATTCCTATGCCATTCAGGAAGATAAATTTTACATAGATTAACAAACTCTTCATCTACATCACACATCCTAACCTTTTTCACTTTTTCATGTTTTAAAATTTCTCTTAAAGTCGCGCCCTCTCCTCCCCCTGCTAAATAGACATATTCAGGATTATCATGTAAGAGTAATGCTGGGTGTACCAACGCTTCATGGAATATAAACTCATCACACTCTGAACTTTGAATCTTTTCATCAAGAAAAACAGTTTTACCAAAAATCGAAAGCTTAACAATATCCACCTTCTGATATTTAGTAAACCCAGAGTATATAATTTCATCTATTTTGTAATAAAATAAAAGCTTGTTTAAAAAGGATTCAACATAAAAATCACCCTTTATCATCTTATAGTCCTTATTTCCTTCAAAATTGCTCTTATAGAGCCAAACCATACTCTTGTAGAAATATAAAATGGAACTTTCTTTTCGTCACTTGAAATCCAAATCTCTAAGCCTCCTTTTCCTCCGAAAATTGCCTCTAATCCAGATTTTCCTTTATATTCACCGGATTTTTCCATTATTAAAACTATTTTATAAGCTTCTTTTTTTCCAAAAGATGTATTTATTGTATCCTTTCTTTCAACAAATGTATAAATTTTATAAATCTTCCTATCTGCAAAGAGTAAAAGTTCAAGAGTATCTCCTACTTTAAATTCCTCATTTCTTAATTTATAAAAAATTGACAAAACATCAAACGCACCTTTTTCAATGGGGCTTACCTTTCCATCTGAATCATAGACTTTTAAACTGTCATAATCAAATTTATACCACATCTTTTTCTTCCATGTTCCTTCATGCAAGTCTTTTTCCTGCTTTAAAGGTAAAAAGTTTTTGTCAGAATAAGTGTCTATTCTATCATTTACATAAAAAATAACAGAAAAAAACTTATTAGTGCGCCCTTGAGCTTGAAAATGATAAAAAGAGTCCTGTTCTAAAACCCTCAGATAAGCAATACCTGCGCCTACAAAACCATAAAAAACGTGAAATACGAGCTCCTCACCTTCAGAAAAAGCAAGACTAATAAGAAAAAATAAAAGCATAGAAATGTTACAAAACAGTTTTCGGAGGAGCCTTTGGAATCTTATCTTTGTTAGGTCCTTCCGGATAGGTTGGAACAAGCCCCTTGCCTTTTCTTTCTTTCAAAAGTCCAAAAGATCTCTTTAAAATAAGTCTTTTTAGCATTTGAATTGCAAGAGCAGGATCAACACCTTTAGGACATGCCATTGAACAACCACCAGCAAAATGACAATTAAAAACGCCATGATCCTGAGTTACAACATTTAACCTTTCAATAACTCCCTCATCCCTTTTATCTGCACAATATCTATAAGCCTGTGCTAAAACAAAAGGTTGAAAGAAAAACTCGTCAGAAGAAGATACAGGGCACGATGATATACAAAGACCACACTGTATACAGTAGCTAAACTGTAAATACTCAAGAAGCTCATTAGGAGTCTGAATATATTCTCTTATGGGACTCTCTTGTTCTCTTTCATCTTTCCTTATCAAATAAGGTTTAATTTTTTTGTAATTTTCAAAAACTCGACTAAAATCAGGTACAAGATCTCTAATTAATGATAAATTTGGAATAGGCTCAACCTTTATAACACCTTTTTTAGCTACTTCTTTAACTTGTGTATGGCACGCTAGATCTGGTTTACCGTTTATAATCATACCACAAGATCCACACACACCCATCCTACAAGAGTAACGAATCGAAAGTGTGGGATCAAGGCTCTCCTTAACCTTAAGAAGAGCATCAAGAACAGTCATTCCCTCTTCATAATCTATTTCAAAAGTTTCAAATCCTACTTTAAAAATCTCTGGAACATACCTTCTTATCACCAGTTTGATTTTCACTTTACCCCTCCTGCTTTAATTGTTGTAAAAGTTCCGTAAAAGAATAAAAATAACCCTAAAAACCACAAAAAGATAGTAATATGTTTTTTATATTTTTTTCCAAAAATCGTTTCAGTAAGTATATTTTTTAAACCGTAAAACCCATGAAATAGAGCAAAAATTAAAAAAAGAATATAAACAGAGGTAAATGTTACACTTTTTGCCCTTTGAACTACTGTCTCCCATTCAAGAGGTTTTTGATAAAATCCTATTTTTTCTAAAATCTTATAAAAATGCATTATGAATATATGACTTAAAAGTAAAAAGAATAGGAAAGCTGCCGATATATAATGGAAAATCCAATATTTTTCCTTCATTAAAACCCCCTTATTTAAAAATAAAAAATTCCTTGAAACCTAAAAGTAAGTAAATGAAAAAACAAATCATTAAGAAATAAAGAAAAACCTTAGGTCCTTTTAGGGAAAGAGCAACATAAGGATATTCAGGTCTTTTAGGCTTTCCAAGCAGAAATCCAAACTCTGTTATCAATAATCTTAATCCATTTATTGCATGAAAGCCCACAGCAAGAACAAGCAAGTATTCAAAAAAAATAAAAAGATCACGATAAAAACCTTCACCAGTTGCTCCTACAATTTTCATAGTTCTTATCCATGCATCCTTTCCATAAGCCCTTGACCCTACCACAATAATATGAAGAGACAGATAAAAAACAAGCAAAATTCCTGTTAACCTATGAAGAGAAAAAAGCCACCTTTCAATATTTGCCCTAAAACCTGGGAAAAACCATGCCCTTATTCCTTTATAATTTTTTTTCATCATAATCACACCTCCTTTTAATACTTTCTTTCCTCTGGTTTCCAATAAGTAATATTTACTGGAATATATTCTATTTTTATTTCTCCTTTCTCATCTTTTAAAGCAATTGTATGCTTCAAAAAATCCTTATCATTTCTTTCTGGAAAATCAAGTCTTGAATGTGCTCCCCTTGATTCCTCTCTCTTTAAGGCTGAAATTGCTACAACCTCTGAAACATCTAACATATTTTCAAGTTCAAGTGCATTTACTAGCTCAGTGTTATATATTTTACTTTTGTCATGTATTTTTATATCTTTAAATCTTTCTTTTAATTCTCTAATTTTCTTAATAGCCTCTTCAAGTCCTCTTTTCTCTCTAAAAACTCCTACATTTACATCCATTGTTTTTCTTAATTCCCTTCTTATATCGTATAAGTTTTCTTTACCATTTTTATTAATCAATCTATTAAATACCCTGTCAATTTCATCTTTTACAACCTCATCCATCTTTTTTGGCTCTTCTCCATAAGATTTTAGAAATTCTAAAGCTTTCTGCGCAGTGATCGCACCCCACACAAGACATTCAGCTGTTGAATTTGTTCCTAACCTATTCGCTCCGTGAAGAGAAGTACATGCAACCTCACCAGCAGCCCACATATTATCTATTCCAAAAACTTTGCCATCTATGTCGCAATGAATACCACCCATACTGTAATGCTGAACAGGTCTTACAGGTAGCGGTTTATCAATTATATCTACACCAAGGTATTTAATTCCTACTTCTCTTACAAGAGGTAATCTTTCTAAAATTTTTTCTCTACCAAGGTGGGTAAGATCAAGATGTAAATGATTTAATCCATCAGCTCTCTCAAAACCCCTACCCTCTCTTATTTCTGTCATCATTGCTCTTGAAACGATATCTCTTGGGGCAAGTTCCATCATTTTGGGAGCATAATTTTCCATAAATCTTTCTCCCTTCAAATTTTTTAAGTGACCACCTTCACCTCTTGCTCCCTCTGTAATGAGAATACCAGATGGAACAAGACCGGTTGGATGAAATTGCATAAATTCCATATCTTTAAGTGGTATTCCTTCTCTGAAAGCAAGGGCTTGCCCATCACCTGTGACTGTATGAGAAAAGGTTGTAAAAGAATATATTCTACCTGCTCCACCTGTTGCTATTATGCAAGTTTTTCCATAAAAAACAGCCATTTCTCCACTTTTCATGTCGTAAACTACACAACCATGAAATCTGTTATCTCTTATTAAAAGTTTTGTAACAAAAAACTCATCAAATCTATCCCAATTATCATATTTTTGTAGCCTGTTATAAAGTGTATGCATTTCAAAAAACCCTGTTTTATCTTCTGCAAATACAGCTCTTGGATAGGAATGACCTCCAAATGGTCTTTGGTCAATCCTTCCGTCGTCTTTTCTTGACCAAGGGATACCCCAATGTTCAAGTAAATAAATTTCTTCAATAATTTTTTCAACAAATCTAAATACAACATCTTGATCAGCAAGGAAATCAGAACCTTTTACAGTGTCCCAAGCATGAAGTAGAGTGGAATCTCCGTCAGCATGATTAATAGCAGCTCCTGTTCCTCCTTCAGCGCAAACACTATGAGACCGCATAAGATGTACCTTTGATATTAAAGCTATTTTAACTTTACCATCAGACTTTCTCGAAGCCTCAAGAGCTGCTCTTAAACCTGCAAGCCCAGATCCGATGATTATGAGATCATAATAATAAACTTCCATTTTAAAATTTTTTAAAAGCCCCCAGCGGGATTTGAACCCGCAACCTCCTGGTCCGAAGCCAGGCGCTCTTCTTCCATTGAGCTACGGGGGCAAAAACTTAGAGGGTGGGCGAGGGGACTTGAACCCCCAACCTCTGGAGCCACAGTCCAGTGCTCTAACCTACTTGAGCTACGCCCACCAAATATTTTCTATATTATACCCTTATCCTCGCATCAGCAACAAGTGCACCCTTACCCTTTTCAAAAACAAAAATCGGATTTAAATCCATCTCTTTGATCTCACCAACAAATTCTGCAAAAGAAGATAGTCTCAATATAAATTCCTTTATCTTCCCCAAATCTGACTCTTTTTCACCTCTAAAACCCTTAAGAAGAGGATAAAACTTTATCTCCTCCAACATCTCTTCAGTTTCTTCAACTGAAACAGGAGCTAATCTAAAAGTAACATCCTTAAAAATTTCTACAAAAATACCACCTAAACCAAAAAGTAAAAGATAACCAAACCTATCATCTTTTTTTAAACCTATTATTATCTCCTTACAATTTTCTTTAACCATTTTCTGTAAAACAGCTTTTTCAAATTTTTTAATTTTACCTTCAAATCGCCTTTTTAAATCTTCATAGGCTTTAAAAAGCTCATCCTCATTTTTAATATTAAGAATAACTCCACCCTCATCCATTTTATGAACAACCTCTCCAGATGCTATTTTAAGAACTAATGGAAAACCTAATTTTTCAATACCCTTTAAAAGGTCGTCTTTACTTTCTACTTTCATCCATGGAACTACTTTAAACCCTGATTTTTCAAGAACCATAAAACATTCATCAAGATCAATAAAACCTGTTTCTAAATCAGACTTTAAAAATTTTTTAACTTTAGTATCAAAATTGAAATTTTTATAAGTCTCTCTTCTTGTTTTTATAAAATTAGAATATTTTAGCATAACAGAAAGAGATTTTGCTGCAACATCTGGGAACCTATAGAAAGGCACACCTTCTTTTCTTAAAATTTCGGCTCCCTTTTCAACATCAACAACACCCATCAAAACAGTAACAAAAGTCTTTTTTTTCTTATTTGCGTATTTTGAGATTACTCTTGCCACTTTCTCTATATCTATCATTCTTTGTGGTGCCATTAGAAAATAAATTGCATCAATATTTTTGTCATGATAGAGAGCTTTAATAGCAACTTCAAACTTTTCTGCGTCGGCTTCGGCTAAAAGATCAACAGGATTTTTTAAGGAGGCATGTGGCGAAACAAAAGGTCTTATACTATTTTTTGTAGAATCGGAAAGTTCATTTACTTTTAAACCACTTTCAATTAAAGCATCGGTAGCAACAATTCCAGGACCCCCAGCATTTGTAATTATACCTACTCTATTACCCCTAGGATAGGGTTGTGAAGCAAAAAGTGAAGCATATTCAAAAAGTTCAAGGGGTGAGTGAACCTCTATAACTCCCGCCTGTCTAAAAACAGCTCTGTAAACAACCGGTTCACCAGCAAGAGAACCTGTATGAGAGGAAACAGCTCTTGCACCTTCAGGGCTCATACCTGCCTTTAAAGCTAAGATTGGCTTTTTTTTCGAAACATTCCGTGCTACTTCAATAAATTTCCTTCCCTGTTTTAGCTCCTCTATATACATTAAAATCACCTTTGTCTTTTCATCCTCACCAAGATATTCAAGGAGTTCAACTTCATCTATATCAACACGGTTACCCATACTGATAACTTTTGAAAATCCTACTCCCCTTGACTTTGCAAAATCAAGAATAGCAACACAGATTGCACCACTTTGAGATATAAGTGAAATATCACCCTCCCTTGGCATATCACTTGCAAAATTCGTAGTAAATCTTACATTTGAATCAGTATTTATAACACCTATACAATTAGGACCTAAAACTCTTATACCGTATTCTTTTGATATCCTTTCAACTTCCCTCTCAAGCCTTTCTCCTTCAGGTCCTGATTCTTTAAAACCAGCACTTATTATAATTGAAACCTTAATTCCTTTAATAGCACTTTCTCTTAAAACTATAGGAACATGCACAGCTGGTACAAGTATACATGCAACATCAGGGATATCTTCTAAATCTGCTATTCTCTTATAACACCTATTTCCAAGAATACTTTCAGCTGATGGATTTACAACATAGATAGTACCTTTATAACCCGATAGTATCAAATTTTTCAGAGTAACATATCCAACACTTCCCTCTTTCCTTGAAGCACCAATAAGTACTACACTTTTAGGGTTTAAAAGCTTGTAAACTTCTTTCAATCCCACCCTCCCTTTTGTTTACCTCCCTACCAAGTAAAAATAGATAATCTGAAAGTCTATTTAAAAACTTAAGAACAGCTTTTGAAGACTCATACTCATCTAAAAGGGAAGCTACACTCCTTTCTGCTCTCCTTGAAACAGACCTGGCAAGTTGAAAAAAAAGAGAAGATACAGTTCCAGAGGGAAGTATAAATTCCTTAAGTGGTCCTAAACTTTTACTTAACTTTGCAATTTTTTTTTCAAATTCATCAAAAATTTTCTCATCAAGAACTGGCCCCCCTTCTTCCCTCGGTACTATGAGTTGAGCAGTAGCAATAAAAATTAATTTTTGTATTTTTTCAACTTCCTCTCTTAAATCACTATCCTTACAATAAAAATAACAGAAGCCTAAAATAGTATTTAACTCGTCAAGATCACCAAGTGCATGAAAAATCCTATCGTCTTTTCTTTTTAGTTTACCTTTCCAGTATGAAGAAAAACCCTCGTCTCCTTTTCCAGTAAAAACTTTGGTTATTCTCAATGAGAAAGTTCACTCTTTTCGTAAACAGAAACATAAACTCTATTTTTTCTTCTTTCAAATTTAACATAACCATCTTTTATGGCGTAAAGTGTATCATCACCACCTCTTTTTACATTCCAACCAGGCCAAAATTTTGTTCCTCTCTGTCTAACAAGAACCTCACCACATTTAACATACATATTTTCCCATCTTTTTATTCCAAGGTACTTAGCATTAGAGTCCCTTCCATTTTTAGAGGATCCCATTCCTTTTTTATGTGCCATATTTAATCCCCCCTTCTATATAATTTCTATTTTTTCTATAAAAACTTCAGTAACCTTTTGCCGGTGTCCTTTTTTTCTTCTGTAGTTTTTTTTAGGTTTCATTTTAAAAACTATTATTTTCTTTAATTTTTTTATTGGATTTACTACCCTAGCCCTAACCCTTACATTATCTAAATAGGGAAAACCAATTTTAAGATTTCCATTTTCCTTAAGTAATAAAACCTTATCAATTAGAACTTCTTCACCTTCCTTTACACCACTTAAAAGTGGCAAATCAATTTTTTTTCCTTCTGTTACATAATATTGGGAATTTTTAAATTCAATTACAGCCCACATACTTGCTCCTTTTTTAAATGAAAATTATAATAAAAATTAAAAAAAATTTCAAGTTTTAATAACAAACTCCGATCCCTTACCTTCTTCTGAATTTACAAAAATCTCAAAACCATGGCTTTCAACTATTCTTTTCACAACAAAAAGACCAAGACCTGTTCCTTTCTTTTTAGTTGTAAAGTAAGGTTCAAAAATCTTTTCTAAATATTCTTTTTTTATTCCCATACCATAATCCCTTATTTTTATAAAAAGGGAGCCCTTCTCCTCATAAATTTCTATATCTATTTTACCACCATCTGGTTGAGCTTCCATTGCATTTTTAATTAAGTTCACAAAAACTTTTTCCATTTGAACTGGATCCAAAAATAACTCTTTATCTGAGCCTTTTAAAATAACTTCAATTTTATTATCCTTTAACTCTAATTCCATCTTTTTAATTATTCTTTCTAAAAATTCCTTTATTTTTATTCTTTCCCTGCTTAAATAAAAGGGTCTTAGTAAGTTCATAAATTCTTCTATTGAATCCGTTAAAGAATTCAAGGCAGTTTCAAGTTCAGGATACTCATCCTTAAGTTTTCCTTTTAGCCTATAGACTATTAGTTTCAGAGAATTCAAGGGATTTTTTAACTCATGGGCAAAAGAAGATAGAATTCTTAAAATACTTTCTTCTTCCTTTTTCTTTTCCTTTTCAATAAATATTTTCATAAACTCGTTTATCTTTAAAAAAACTATTAAATTTCCACTCCTATTTGCAAGATAATAATCATTGTCAAATCGGTATAAAAACTGCTCTTTGTCCTTAAAGTTAAAACCTAAAATTGAAAGATTTTTTCCATAAATCCTTTTTGTTTGAGAGTTGTGAATTTTATATATAGAAAAATCACCAAAAATATCACCCAGGATATACCTTCTACCTCCGTAAAAGTAATAAAGTGTCAAAAAAAATGAAATTAGAAAAATAAAAATATTTAGTATTAAAATCCAATTTATTAAAAAAAACCTCTTTTTTAGACTATCCATAGAGATACCTAATCGCAGTATCCCAACTGGATTATTCTTAAAAAAAAATGGTTTTAAAACCTCTATCACTTCTTCTTCATTAATTTTTATCTTTTTAACAACTATTTTGTTTTGATTAATTATATCGGAAAAAATTTTTTTGTCCTCTATTGGTTCAATTTTTTTTGAGGAAAATACCGTTCCACCCTCTGATTCAAGAGCAACATACTCAATTTTTTTCTCCTGACTTAATTTCTCTAATACCTTTTTTAATCCAGACTCTCTCTTTTTTTCTTTTAGATCTTTTATATCTTTTATCATCAAAATATAATAATTTTCTTCCTCTGTTAAATAAAATAATGAATCGTTATTTATCATTTCATCCTTTGCCTTTCTTATAATCTCACTTTCTAAAAATTCACCAATTTTTCTAGTTGTCGATCTAATCACTTTCAAATTTTTATTCAAAACCGTTATTTCATAAAAACCAGCTAAAAAAGCAATTTTCATAAGCGAATCGTTTCTGAGGTTAGGCCCTATAAGTTTAGATATTCCCTCAAGATTTTTAAAATAAAGATCATCAATGTAATAGGAAGCATTCAGAATTGATTCAAAAGATGGATCAAATAAATCAATCAACTCTCCTGCTTCCTTTTTAATCTCTGATTCTTCTCTGAACTTCAAAAAAAAGGATAAAATTAAGATAAATGTGGATAAAAAGAATATTAAAAAAATAAATTTATAAAAACGCATAATATTTTAATATTCCACTAAATTTCAATTATCCTATTTATCTTGTTTGTTCATTTTCTCAGCTTGATACTTAGAAGGACATTGAGTTAAAAGGAAATGAGCCTTAAATAAATTCTCATCTTTAAGATAAACTCCCTCTACAACAACTTGTGCTTCAGGCTGAAATAGCATATCAGGAACTGTTCCTTTATAAATAACTTTAATTCCTTTCTCCTTTGTCCCTATTCCAAACTCAACCTGATTTCCCACTTTTTTTATTGTTCCTTCTATAACCTTTCCTTGAAGTCTAATTACCTTTCCATCAATCTGAGGTTTTTTTAGAAAAAACTCATCAATTGTATAGTAATAAACCCATGTCTTTTTCAATCCACTCAAAATTAAATATGTAATTCCGAGGATAAAAAGTATACTTATAATCGCAATTTTTATATTTTTATCTCTCATAGTTTTTATTATAAATGATCCTTTTAAGTTTTTCAAGAATCCTTAAGTATTTTACCCTCAAGGTATTTTCATTTATCGATAAAATTTCAGAAATCTCCCTAAATTTCAAGTTCTCATAAAACCTTAGAATTATTATTTCTCTCTCTTCTTCATCAAGACTCTGAAGAATTTTTCTTATAAATTCTTTCTTTTTTATTTGTAAATCGAAACAGTTATCATTAAAAATTAGAAGTTCCTCATTTAATTCTATAAACTTTTTTCCCATTTCTTTTCTTTTTAAATCTATAAACCTACTCCTTGCTATTTTAAATAAATAAGTTCTTAAATTTTGAGTATTTTTTAATCTATCAAAAATTTTCCAAAGTTTTAAAAAAACATCTTGTAAAATATCTTCTGCCTCATCCTTGGAAAAAGTAAGGAAAATCAAATAGTTATAAACACCTTTGCTGTATTTTTTGTAAATTTCTTCAAACTCTTTCTCCTTATTCAAAGTGTTATCTTTTTATACCAAGTTTGGCAGTGAAAATAATACCAGTAGCAAAAGTAAAAACTACATAAAAATTCAAAAAAGAAAAAGAAAAGAAAAAGAATTTTATAAGTTTATAAAAGAAACCTTCATAATCAAAATATAGAAATAAACTTGTAATCAATGAGACTAAAAAAAGATATAGAGAAGTTGCCAATATACACTTAAAGTCACTAATTTTTGAGTATTTAAACTTATCAAGAATAAATTTACCAAAAACTATAAATAAAGGTGAAGAACCATAAATTAAAAAGAAAGGAGTTGAGAAAATGAGTGCAAGAGCAAGGGGTATACCGAGAATAGATACAGCTAAGATAACTAAAAAGGAAGGGTAAAGAAGTTGTACTAAAAAACCAACAGCTAAGGAAATAAATGGTTTTAACTCGAGTTCCCTTCTCATATTTTCAACAGATCCAGGAAAGACAAACCTTACTAAAGAAACTAAAAAAGAATAAAAAACAACAAAAAACATGATTAAGAAAACCTTAAGGAAATTTTTCTTCGGTGTTTCCTCTTTTTCAACTTCTATGAATTCTTCTTTTTCTTCTATCACTTTTTCTAAGGTATCACTTTCTTCTTTATATTCTAAAGTATCCAAATAAACCTCCTCTTTCTTAGGTTCTCCTTTTGTAATAAAAACTCCTTTTCCAAAAAATTTCAAAATTTTAAAAAGAGAAAGTAAAAATCCTGGGCTAAGTGTTACCCTCTCACCTTCAACTTTAGCATTTTTCTCTATATGAATCTTATCACCAATTCCAACAATATCCCCAAGAACCAAACTCCCTTTATAAACTTTACAATTTCCTCCTATAACTGCCACATCACCCTTAACAAAACCTTCTAATTTAAGATCTCCACTTATAACTACAAGATCCCCTTTAATCCCTCCTAAAACCTCCACATCTTTACCAATCACTGAAACGTCCCCAATCAAAGTATCTTTTTTGTCAACAATAACTTTGTTTTTGTATTCTTTATATTCTGTACTAACATTAATGATTAAAAACATATAAAATAAAAACATTTTAAACCTCCGTAACTTTTAAAGGGGTTAAAACCCTTTTAAAGAAAATAAATATAAAAATAGAAAGTGCTATCAAAAAAATGTGTAGATTTAAGAATAAGAAAATAGTTACAAATTTCAAAACTTTTGAGATTACAGGGTTAAAAAACAAAAGTTTAATAAAAATTATAATAATACTACTAAGAAAGCTTTCAAAGTAAATGCCTTTGTAAACTAAAAATAAAAAAGAAGATATCAAAGAAAAAAATACAATATAGAAACTTAAAAATATTGTAAAAATTTTTTCAGTTTTGATCTTTCTTTTAATTATATCAAAGACTTTTTCAGGTGGTTCTAATTTTTTAATATTTTTAAAGTTAAATGAAAGAAAATCTAAAATTTCATAATAGGAGTAACAACTTTCACAACTTCTTAAATGTAAAAGATCTTTTTCTTCAAGTTTTTCCTTCAGAATAAGGTTTTTTATATATTTACATTTCATATAATATATAAACGATATTAATTTAAAATTTGTTACAATACCTCAAAACTATGCTGTGGTAAAATTTCTTTTAAAAAGCTAAAATCATACCTATCTGGAACTAAAATGACGCCACTTAAATTTTCATAATCATAAAAATTTTTTATAAAAGTATTTAAATCTTCGATTTTTGTACTTAAAATTTTTTTTAATGTTTCAAAAACATAAGAGTACCTAAGCCCATACTGTAAGGAAGAAATTAAAAGGTTTGTAATTTGTGAATAGGTTTCAAATTCTCTTAGAATAGAACCTTTATAAAAACCCTTTGCATCTTTCAATTCCTTCATTGTTGCTCCTTTTACTTTAAATTTTTTAATTTCATGAATTATTTTTTTAAAAGCCTTTTCAAAATTCTCTTCACTAGTTTGAAATAAATAGGAGTATGAACCAACAAAAGGCTCAATGGTATTGAACTTTGAATAAATGGAGTAAACAAAACCAAGTTCATTTCTTATTTTCTTAAATAATCTAGAGGCAAAAGCACCTCCCCCAAGAATATAATTTGAAAGTATTAAATAATGAAAATTTTTATCTTTCCTTTTTAATGAGAAATGACCAACTCTCACAAAAACCTGATTTACTTTCTTTTTTATCACCAAAATCCTTCTATCAGTTCTTTCCTTTCTAAATTCTGGATAAAAATTTGAGAGAATTTTGTAATTTCTAAAAAGTTTTTCAAATTTATTTAAAAACTCATCAAAATCTAAATAACCAGAACCTGCAATAAATATTTTTCTTCCCAAAATTTTTTCTTTATAAAAATTCTCTATATCCTTTTTCTCTATTTCCTTTATAGTATGTATATACCCATCAATTGGATGAGATAAAGGGGTATCTTTGTATAAAACTTCATAAAATTTCTTTGAAACAAGATAGTCAGGTTCTTCCTCTTCCTGTAAAATTTCTGAAATAACAGTCCTTTTTTCCTTTTCAATTTCCCTTTCATCAAAGGAGGGATAGTAAAGAATATGCTCTAAAAAATCGGCTATTTTGCTAAAATACTCCACTCTGCAAAGTAATTTAACTATAAGTAAATTTTTTGAAGTAACTATATTAAACTTAGCACCAATACCATCGAAAAAATCCCTTATTTTATATGATGAATGAAGGCTATTGCCTTTATCAATAAGATTTGAGGTTAGGTAAAAAAGACCCTCTTTACCCTTTGGATCTAAATAACTCCCTGTATCAAATCCAATAGCAAAGGAGATTATTGGAAGTTCTTTATTTTTAACATATAGAATTTTAATTTTATTTTCCAGTTCAGCTTTATAGATTCTTTTTAACATAGCATTAAATAGTTAGAACGCTCCCTTTTTATATATTTCTTTGCAGTCTCAACTATTTCTTCTATTTTTATATTTTCAATCTCATCTAAATAAGTAAAGATCTTATCAAAAATTCCGTTAAGTTCAAATAGAGAAACAATTCTACCTCTTCCTGATGTGCTTTGCATTTTGTAAAGGAATTCAGATGATATCATATTTTTAACCTTTTGAAGCTCCATTTCCTCTATATAATTTTGAAAAATACTATCAACTTCTCTCCAAAATATTTCTATAACCTCGTCAAATTCAGTATCTTTATTTAAGATAGTATAAAATATGAAAAGACCCTTATCAATTTTTTCCTCGCAGAAAGTAGAGACTTCATTACAAAGACTTTTCTCAAGCACAAGAGCTCTATATAGTCTCGAACTCTCAAATCCACCAAGTAAAGCTGAAAATAAACTCAATTTTATAAAATCAGGATGGCTAAAAGGTACTGAATGAAAACTTATTCCCAATATCTTTAGAGAACTATTAAGTTTTAAAATCATCTTCCTTTCAAAATTCTGCTCAGGTTCATAAAATTCTCTTTTCTCTAT
This sequence comes from Caldifarciminales bacterium, assembly GCA_039630575.1. GTDB lineage: Bacteria > Hydrothermota > Hydrothermia > Hydrothermales > JAJRUZ01 > JBCNVI01. The sequence continues at coordinate 31,040 of JBCNUW010000010.1, read as the reverse complement.
TTTATCTTTTTTCTCTATCTTTGAAAAAATTTTCTCTATAAATTTTAAAAGAACTTTTTCTTCCATCCCACCAGAAATAACTATAAAAGCATTTGAAGGGGTATAAAATTTATTATACCAATTTCTCAAGTCATTTTTAGTAATGTTTAAAATATCCGACTCAAAACCTATAACAGGGTATCTATAAGGATGTACAGTATAAGAAAGAAGTGAAAAATTTTCCCAAAACTTACCATAAGGTGAATTTTCAACACTTTCTTTTCTTTCTTCAATTATAACTTTTTTCTCTGATTCAAATTCTTTGAAAGTAACATATTCCATCCTATCAGCCTCTAACTTTACAACCTTATATATTTCATCTTTTGGAACTGTTACATAATAAAATGTGAAATCTTCGGTAGTGAAAGCATTATCAATACCTCCCATACGTTGAATAATTCTTGAAAATTCCTCTGGTTTTAATCTTTTAGTACCCTTAAACATCATATGTTCAAGAAAATGCGAAATACCCCTTTTTCCATCATATTCATATTTAGAACCTACCTTATATACTAAATAAAAACTTGTGATCTTCCTATCAAATGGTATAAGGATAACTTTTAATCCGTTATCAATGATAAATTTTTTAACTTTGAATTTTAACTTCATTTTAAATCAAGGATTTTAAGAAATTATACAGTCGTTCAGCAATTACCTCATAAGTAAAATTTTCTTTAACCCTTTTAAAACCCTTTTCCACAAAATGTTTTCTCAAATTTTCATCAAGATACAATCTTTCCATAGATTTAAAAAGATCCACCGAATCAGATTCTTTAAATATAAGCCCTGCATCACCTATTACTTCGGGTATTGCTCCAGAATCTGAGCCTATTACTGGAACTTTTGCACACATTGCTTCAACAAGTACCCTTCCAAACTGTTCTTTCCAATTCCTTGTTGTAATGGAAGGTAAAACAAGAAAATCAATACTTTTATATACTGAATAAATTTTTTCATGAGAAACATATGGTAAAATATAAAAATTTAATCTTTTTAATTTTAACTCCTTTATTAAATTTTCTTTTTCTTCACCTTCCCCAACAAAGAGTAAAGTTCCTTTTCTAAATTTTTCGTAAAATTTTTCAAAAGCTGAGACCAAGATATATATGCCCTTTTTTTTAGTTAATCTACCTATATATGAGAATATAGGTCTTTCTAACTCTTCAATAATAGGAAATTTTTCTGCTTTTTCAAAATTTTTTGGATCGACTCCTAAATAAAATTTAAAAATTTCTTTATCATAACCCCATTCTCTTAGAACTTGCTCACCTTCTTGGGATGAAATAAGTGCACCTTTAGACTTCTTAAATACATAACTCTGTAAAAGTTTTATTGGTAAAGGAAATTTCTTATTTATGTTTTGTAAAGAAAAGAAAACAAAGGGAACATCTCTGAAAATGATTGCAAATTCAAAAGCTGAGGTTGAATAGCTTTCTTCGAAAAAAATTACCAAGTCAGGTTTTTGCTTCTTTATTAATCTCATAGAATTTAAAGATATGTGTTGAAGTTGAATGTTTTTAAAATAACACCAACTTAAAGGTATTACCTCAATGCCATTTTCAACAAACTTCGAATTTATTCTGCATTTTTCACCAAGAGAACCCTTCCACTCAAAAGGGACAAAAATTTTTATCTCTTTTATGTACTTTTTTAAATAGTAAAAAAACTCGCGATTTCTTCTGTGTAAGGATGAGTGGCTAAAGATAAAAAGACGATTGATTACTCTGCTATGATATTTGGTGTTATAAAAATAACAATTTCTCTTTCTTCTACTGTTGCCGATCTACCACCAAGAAGTGTTCCAATTATTGGTATATGCCTGAGTATTGGTATACCAGCTGAAGCCCTTGACCTTTTAGCGCTTACAAGCCCCCCAATAACTGCAGTTTCTCCGTTACCAAGCAAGATTCTAGTTTCTGCTTCATTTGTAAGAATTGTAAGCTGACCTGTTGGAGTTGGTTCACCAGCTTGAGAAACTTCAGTTTTTAAATCAAGAGTAACCTGATTTTGAGAATTAACATGAGGAGTAACCTCAAGTTTTATACCTACATCGACAAGCCTTGTTATGGGATTGCCACCTATATCTGTTGTAATAAAAGGTATTTTAACACCACCTATAATTTTTGCTTGTTTGTTATCTGTAACTGTTATTTTAGGAGATGATATAACTCTTGCATATTCGTCAGACTCAAGTGCTGCTAAGGTTGAGTAAAGGTCTGTCTGTGGACCAAGATAACCAACTGTGAATTTCAAGGAAGGCGCAGCTGGTAAAACAACAGTACCAGCTTGTCCGTAATCTGATCCATGTGGAGGTGGTGCTGCAGGATTGTCACTTGGATTTCCTCCTACATAAACTTTTTGGGAGGGAATTCCTTGAATTATACCTGTATACTTAGCACCCCATTTAATTCCAAGTTCCCTTAATTTTCTTGTATTAATCTCAACAATTTTAGCCTCAATAGCAACCTGTGGGGTTCTTACATCAAGATGTCTAATTAACTGCTCAATCTTCTGATGAATATCCTCTACATCTGTTACTACGATTGAATTTGTATGTGCATCCTTTTCTACTCTACCTCTTTCAGTTAAAAGCTTTTGAATTGATATGGAAACTTCTTCTGGTTTTGTAAACTCAAGTTTATACAGTTTTGTAATTAAAGGTTTTAGTAACAAAGCCTCCTGTTCAGCTTTTCTTCTCTCTATTTCTTCTCTTTTAAGTTTGTCAGGAGGAGCAATTCTCAAAACCCCATTTTCCTCTATATAAGAAAGACCTACAGTTTTCAAAACAAGATCAAGAGCTGTCCTCCAGGGTATATCACTAACCATCACTGTAACTTTTCCCTTCACATCAGTTGTATATATCACATTCAATCCAACATATTCAGCTATACCATTTATAACAGTAACGACATCTGCATTTTCAAGATTAAGTGAAATTTTTTGTTCTTTTGGTTCAGCTCTTGGAGCAACCTGTCTTTCAAGAATTCTTTCTTCTTCTTTTTCAGTAATAAATTCTGGTTTTCCACCTTTTAGTGAATAGATCTCCTTAACACCGCCTGTATTTAGAAGGTAAAAAGAAATGCCGTCTTTTGTCCTTACATCGTAATTTTCAAAAGATGAACTCATATAAATAAAAATTCTTGTCAGAGGAACACGCTGAAAGGTCTCAAGAGTAATTCTCTCAACTCCACCTCTTTTGACTTCATATGAACCAGGTGCAACCATAATTTTATTTGTATGGATATCAACAGCTATAACATCAGAGGTTGGTCTGAAAACAGTATAGGAAATTTCCTCTGATACTGAGATAGTTACGATAGAATTCGACTCTTCGCCAGAAAGTGTAATGTCAAATAACTGTCCATAAAGGAAAGATAAAAGAAAAAAACTCATAATTATTAATTTATACATAAAAACCTCCTTTTTATTCTTCATCGGCAAAATCAGCTACTTCAAGGGTTAACTCCAAATTTACAGGGTCAAGCCTTTTACCTGTATAGTGTTCATGAGAATAAAAAGTGTAAACAGCTTTTAAATATAGTACCTTAGGATCTTGATTACGCCATAAATTATAAAATGGCTCATACATATGCTTGATATAAGAGGGTAAAACAGGTATTGTTAAGGTAAATGTTTCGTCTAGTAACACCTCAAAAGGTAGTTTGTAAATTAAATATGGATATGAAATAACAGAGACACTATCTCTGTAAGGGGGAGCAACATCAAAAGAAATTTTTTGTGCAGGAGTCTTAGAAAGATCAAAGAACTCAATCTTAAAGCTATCCACTATCAAAACAGGTTCATGCCCCTCCAAAGAGGTATTTACGGCATTAAAAGTAAAATTCGCAGAAATTGTATCATAAGTAAAAACATAAGAAGAGTTAACTCTTTTTACAACATCAATTCCCATTCTATAATTCTGAAGAGATACTCTCAAAACAAAAGTTCCCTCTCTTTCTCTACAAGAAAAAAATATAAGAACCATAACCAAAAGAGCATAAATTATTTTCAAATTATCCTCCTTTTTTACAAGAGGATTTGAACCATTCTTCAACTATTTTATTATAAAGTAAAATATTTACTTTGTCAACTTGAAATTTATAAAAAAATTCTTTATCTTTAATAGAAGATCTAATGAAAAAAATATATGTTAGTGACTTATTAAGGTTGGATGGAACTTTTGAGGATTATTTTTACCTTCATACCTTAAAAAGTCAATCAGGAAAAAGGGGTGAATATATAGAACTTTTAATATCTGACAAAACAGGAGAATTAAAAGCTTTTCTGTTTAATATGGATATAATTTTAGAGGAAGGTATTTATAAAATTAAAGGGGAGGCAGGTAAATTTAATGATGAAAGAAGAGTTATTATAAAGGAAGCAGAGAAATTGGAGGATTATGGTACTATAAAAAAAGAATTTATTCCAAGTTCAGAAATACCTAAAGAAGTATTAAAAGAGGAAATTCTTGAAGAAATAAATAATGTTAAAAATGAATTTTTAAGAGAACTTCTTTTAAGAATTTTTAATGAAAAGTTTATAGAAAGTTTCGTTGAATCACCTGCTGCCTTTAAATATCATCATGCCTATTTAGGTGGATTAGCAGAACATACCTTAAATGTTCTGAAATTAGTTAAAGCAATATCAAGTTGTTATAATCAATTAAATAATGATTTATTAATAGCCGGAGCAATTTTGCATGATATTGGTAAAGTTTTGTCTTATAAAGTAGACTTTAAATTAAAAATTACAGACGAAGGTAAACTCCTTGACCATATTTACTTGGGGTTGAAAAAAGTTGATGAGGAAATAGAAAAATTAAACAGGGAACTTTCATCAAATGAACTGTTTCCTACAAAATTTCCCGAAGACCTAAGACTAAATCTTTTACATCTTTTAGCATCTCATCATGGTTCAAAAAACCAGGGATCACTTACAGAACCAATGACAAGAGAAGCCTATATCTTACACATAGCAGACTTACTTGATGCTGAGATCTATAAATTTGAAGAAGCAATAAAGAGCAGCCAGGAGGGTGAAAGGTGGACACCTTACCATAATAAGTTAAAAAAACAGGTATTTTTGGGAGGTCAAAAAGAAAATGATTGAAAAAATTTTTAAAAAAATATTTATTTCCAGGAATGAAAGAGTAATAAGGAAAATTTGGCCAACTGTCAAAAAAGTAAATGAGATTTACAAAACTTACCATAATCTTAAATCAGAAGATCTAATTAAAAAAACTGAAGAGTTTACAAATAGAATTAAAGAGGGCGAACCTGACATCGATATTCTTCCTGAAGCCTTTGCTTTAGTTAAAGAGGCTTGTAGAAGACTTGTTGGAAAAAGATGGAAAATAACAGGAATAGATTACGAATGGGATATGATTCCTTTTGATGTTCAGATCATAGGAGCAGTGGTTTTACATCAAGGTAAAATTGCTGAAATGGCAACAGGAGAGGGAAAAACACTCGTTGCAACAATGCCACTTTATCTTAACTCGATAATAGGAAGAGCAAGAGGATTAAAGGGTGATAAAAGATTTTTGGTAAATGGCTCTCCTAGAGGAATAAACCACCTCGTTACAGTGAACGATTATTTAGCAAAAAGAGATAGAGAATGGATGGGACCTGTCTATGAAATGCTCGGACTTGAAGTGGGAGTGATTCAAAGCGGTATGGAGCCACAGGAAAGGAAACCTGAATATAATAGAGATATAACCTATGGAACAAATAATGAGTTTGGCTTTGATTATTTAAGGGATAACATGGTTTTCAGAAAAGATGATAAAGTTCAGAGAGGACACATATATGCGATAGTTGATGAAATAGATTCTATACTTATAGATGAAGCAAGAACACCACTTATAATTTCTGGACCTGTAGATAGAACAAGTAACTACTTGTATAAACAGATGAAACCCTATGTAGAAAGAATCGTAAAAAAACAGACTTTATTGATAAACAACATTTTACATGAAGCAGAGATAAGTTTAAAAAATAACAATATAGAAGAAGCTGCTAAGAAAATACTCCTAGCTAAAAAAGGTGCTCCTAAATCAAGGAAACTTTTTAAACTTTTGCAGGAACCAGATATACTTAAAATTACTGAAAAAATTGAACTTGAACTTTTAAAAGAGAAAAAGTTACGCGAATTTGAAAGTGAGCTCTTTTATGTAATAGATGAAAAATCAAATAATGTTGATCTAACTGAAAAGGGAAGAAGAGAATTTTTAGGTATTGATAGAGAATTATTTCTTTTACCTGATCTTTCTGTTGAGCTTTCAAAAATCGATAGAGACAATACACTTTCGTCAAGGGAAAAGTTTTATGAAAAGGAAAAAATTATAAGAGAATACTCAGAAAAATCAGAAAAAATTCACGCAATCAAACAACTTCTTAAGGCTTATTCTCTTTTTGAAAAAGACGATGAGTATGTTGTCATGGACGGTAAAGTTATCATAGTTGATGAATTTACTGGTAGGCTCATGCCAGGAAGGCGATGGTCAGACGGGTTGCATGAAGCAATAGAAGCCAAAGAGGGCGTTGAAATACAAAGAGAAACGCAAACTCTTGCAACTATCACTATCCAAAATTATTTCAGAATGTATGAGAAACTTGCTGGAATGACAGGAACTGCCATAACTGAAGCTCAAGAGTTCTGGGAAATTTATAAGCTTGATGTCATTTCAATACCTACAAATAAACCTGTAATAAGGGTAGACCTTCCAGATATAATTTTCAAAACTAAAAAAGAAAAGTATCAAGCAGTTATAGATGAAATTAAGAAAAACTTTAAAATAGGAAGACCTGTTCTTGTAGGTACAACCTCAGTAGAAGTATCCGAGCTACTTTCAAGAATGTTAAAAAGAGAGGGAATTCCACATCATGTTTTAAATGCCAAATATCATCAGCAGGAAGCCGAGATCGTTTCAAGAGCAGGTCAAAAATATGCTGTAACAATTGCTACAAATATGGCTGGAAGAGGAACAGATATAAAACTTGGAGAGGGGGTAAGAGAACTTGGAGGTCTTTATATTATTGGAACTGAAAAACACGAGGCAAGAAGAATAGATAGACAATTAAGAGGTAGATCAGGAAGACAAGGAGATCCTGGAACAACAAAATTTTTCCTTTCACTTGAAGATGATCTTTTAAGACTTTTTGGCTCGGATAAGGTAAAAGAACTAATGGAAAGATTTGGAAAAAAAGATGAAGGACCTATTGAGAGCAAACTGGTTACTAAAGCTCTTGAAACTGCTCAAAAGAGAGTGGAAATGCAAAACTTTGAAATAAGAAAAAGACTTTTAGAATATGATGATGTTATGAATAAGCAGAGGGAAGTTATTTATGGACTGAGAAATGAAATTCTCGAGGGAGAGGATATGAAGGAGCTTATTTTAAACGAGTATGTCACTGATCTAATTGAGGAGCTAACTGAAAAGTATTTAAAAGATGAACATAAAGAAGAATGGAATACAAATGAATTTTTATCTGAACTTTATTATCATTTTCTATCAGATTTCTCAGAAATAGAAAATTTAGAGGAAAAAGAGAAAATTAAAGAGTTTATTTTGAAAAGGATTAAAGAGCTATATGAAGCAAGAGAGCAAATTTTTGGTAAGGAAAGGATGAGAGAGCTTGAGAGAGCTGCTTTACTTTTTACCTTAGACACTGCTTGGAGAGAGCATCTCTATTCTCTTGATAACTTAAGGGAAGGTATATATCTAAGAGCATACGGACAGAGAGATCCATTATTGGAATATAAACAGGAAGCCTACAAAATGTTTGATGAACTTTTAAGAAGAATCAGAAATGAAACAATTCACAGAATTTTTCATAGCAGAATTGTGGAGGCAGAAAGAAGATTGGATGTAAGTAAATTAAGGGAGTTAAGACCAGAACTTGTGAGATCTTTAAGTGTTTTAAAGGAAAATAACGATAAAGATATAAAAACTGTGTCACAAAATTTAACTTATAAAAGAGAAATCCCAAAGGTTGGAAGAAATGATCCCTGCCCGTGTGGCAGTGGAAAAAAATACAAAAAATGTCATGGTAAAAATACTTGAAAATTTTATAAAATTAATTTTATTTATTTAAAAAGGGAGAGTAAAAATGAGAGGTTCTGATAAGAGATTTGTTTTTAAATTGAAAGATCCATACATGGATAAAAGTTTGTATTCAGACCCTACCCAATGTCCAAGCTGTGGTCTTATTTACCATAAAAAAAGATGGATTAATAACTCGGAACTATTGAAAAATATAAAAGAAAACGAAAAAAGGATAGAACAAAAAGATTGTCCAGCCTGTAGAAAAATTAAAGATAAATATCCTCTCGGTATAGTTGAAATAAAAGGTGAATTTGTAAGTAAAAAAAATGAGGAAATCCATTCGCGAGTAAAACACATCGCGGCAGATGAATATATCCATAATCCACTTGAAAGAATAATTAGTGTAAAAGATGAAGGAGACAAGATTACAATCGAAACAACTACAGAACACCTTGCTGAAAAAATTGGAAAAAGTATTGCTAAAACATTTAAAAAAAATATAAAAATAACTTTTTCAGAATCTGATAAATTTGTAAGAGTTTTCGTTGGTGAATAGGGGGAGGTAGTTTTTAAAATTAAGAAATATTTAATAACCGGGATTGTTGCAATTTTTCCTTTCTTTATAACCCTTTATGTAATCTTATTCTTAATAAAGATATTAGGCACAAACATAGGAGAACTCTTAGTTAACGTTGGATTAATTAAAACAAAAAATGTTTTAATCACAACCTTAATAGGACTTATACTTTCTTTATTTTTCATTTACGGTGTAGGTTTCTTCGTAACAACTTTAGTTGGTAAAAAAATCCTAAGTTATGGTGAGCGTTTTTTAGCAAAACTTCCTTTTATTAGAAGTTTTTATTCAGCAGCTAAAAAATTAACTGATGCTATATTTTCAGAGAAAACGGCTTTTAAAAAGGTTATACTTGTTGAGTTTCCTAAAGAGGGCAATTATACTTTTGCTTTTGTTACTTCTGAAAACAAATGGCAAATTGATGGGAAAAATTATTTAAATATATTTATTCCAACAGCACCTAATCCAACAAGTGGTTGGTATTTAATTGTTCCTGAAGATAAAATTATTTATCTTGACCTCTCTGTTGAGGAAGCCTTAAAGGCTATAGTTTCTGCAGGAATTGTTTTACCTGAAAATAAAAATCTTTTTAACCTAATTAAAGAGTATGTTCAAAATATTCAAAAGAAATAAAAAAACAAAAACACTGGAGAAGGAAAAAATAGAGGACTTTATTGAGGGAATAAAAAAACTTTCTGAGAGAAGATTAGAGGAGATAATGATTCCTAGAATAGATATGGTATGTATAAAGCATACTGCAACAATTAAAGAAGCACTCGAAATATTTAGAGAAAACCCCTTCTCAAGAATTCCTGTAATAAAGGAGGATAAAGATGAAGTGATAGGTATTCTTTTTTTTAAAGAACTTTTATTGATCGATTTTAGAGAATATGAAAGCAAAAAAGTTACTGAAATTATGAAAGCTCCATTTTACTTTACAGAAAACAAAAATGCACTTGAGGCGTTGAAGGAAATGAGAAACAAGAAAATTCATTTTGCCCTAATTGTTGACGAATTTGGAAATGTAACAGGATTTGTCACTTTAGAAGATCTTGTTGAGGAAATAGTCGGTGAAATAGTCGATGAATTTGACAGAGAACTGATTGAAAAACCTCAAAAAGTTAAAGATGGTTACATAGTCTCAGGGAGAATTTCAATAGATGAACTTTCTAATTTAATTGAGTTAGAAATAAATGAAGAAAACGAAATCATAACAGCAGCAGGCTACATTATTGAAAAAATTAAAAGAATTCCTACTAAGGGAGAAAAAATAAAAATTGGAAAATATATCTTTGAAATAATTGATGCTTCTGAATCTCGTATAAATAAGATCAAAATTCTAAAATCAAAATAACTATAGTTCTATCTTCATGTTATCATAGGCTATTAAAAAGGGAATATTATAATTTTTAAGATAATCTGAGATATTTCTAAACCCATACTTTAAAAGTTTCATTCCAAAGTGATTTAGAATTAACTTTTTAGGTTTTGTTATCTCATAAATAAAAGGAACATCTTTTAAACTGATGTGATAAACATCCTCTTTTGGTTCTAAAAGTACACAATTTATAACCAAATAATCTAAATTTTTATAAAAGTTTAAAATTTTCTCATCTGGTCTTGTATCCACAAGGTAGCCAAAAGAGTAATTTTCAATAACAAAGCCATAACATTCCACCCCTCTATGATTATGAGGAGGTGATGTAATAAATTTAAGATCTTTTATAAAGTAAACACTTTCATTTTTTATAATAACAATTTCATTTAGATATTCTCTCAAATATTCAAGGAGTATATGCTCTTTTAAAACCTCTTCAGGAGCGTATAAAGTACCCCTCTTCTTGAAACCACTCTCTGTCATTCCTTCCACTATAATATTTAATTCTCCCGTATGATCTAAATCTTTATGAGTAATCCAAACATAATCTATTTTATTTGGGTAAAATCCATTTTTTAAAAGGGCATTTAATGCTCCTGGTCCAGGATCTATATGAATTAAAAATTCTCTACTATTTATCAATAAACCCCCACTTAACCTTAAACCCTGAAAAACAACAACTCTTCCTCCACCTGTTCCAAGAAAAATAATTTCAATCATACTTAAATTTCTCAATTCTGCAACTAAAATTAGAACATATAAATTTAATTATTGAAATCCTTTCTAAATTTTACTATAAATTAATATTCAATATTATATCCGTATTCTTTGTAGCTTCTGTAATAGGGGTAATAGTAATAAGCTCTTGTTTTAAAGGGTGATGGAGTTACCTTATTTGCAACAAAGCCCAAAATTTTTCCACCAGATCTTAAAAGGGAAGAAATTGCATAATCAAGAGTCTCTCTCCTTGTATACTCAAATTGCAAAACTACTAAAGATCCATCAACATGTGAGGCAATTACAGCTGCATCAACAAAAAGTGTTAGGGGAGGTGAATCAACCAATATAATATCAAATTCTTTTTTTAATTCACTAATTAAATTTTTAAATCTCTCAGAAGAGATAAGTTCTGTAGGATTTGGAGGTATTTTACCTGGTGGAATGTAATGAAGGTTTTCAAGATAAGTATCATAAATAATATCGTTAATTTTTGTTTCTCCCAGAAGATACTCAGTTAGTCCATGTTCTTTTTCCCCAAATATCTTAGGAAGACCAGGCTTTCTCAAATCACCTTCCATAATCACAGCTTTCATATTTGTCATCTGAAAAATTATTGCTAAATTAATAGAAACTGTGGTCTTGCCTTCGTTAGGTTGACTACTTGTTACTAAAATCGATTTTACTTCTTCACCTACTTTTAAAAATTTTAAATTACTTCTTAAAGTTCTGAAACTTTCCATATAAAGTGAACCCTTTTTATGTGCGGTTATTAATGCTTTTTCTGTATCGTTTATTTTTATCATGGGAATTGTAGCAAGGAGAGGGAAATCTGGATAACTTGTTTTGATCTCATCTACATCTCTTATCCTTGTATCAAGATACTCAAGCAAGAAAACAAGAGAGAGGGCAAGACCAAAACCAATAACAATTGCAAAAAGTAAATTCTGTCTTTTTTTAGGGTAAACAGGAAATCTTGGAGTTACAGATGGCTCTACGATAACAAAGCTTGAAATTTGACCTACTTCTTGAAGTTTAGCTTCTTCGTACCTTTTCTTAAGCATCATCAAAATCTCTTCATTTATGTTAAAATCTCTCTGTAAAGTTAAAAAAGTTATTTCTTTTTCAGGAAATCTTGAAAACTCCTTCATTAAAGTTTCCCTATTCAAAAAGAGCGCCTCTCTCTTTGCCTGAAGGGCCTTTAATTCAGCACTCAAGGAAACAATATTTTTAATAGCTTCTGAAATCTCATTGATAGGTTCAGTAATACTAATTTCCTTAAAAGCACTTTCTTCAAGTTTCTCCTTGAGCTCCCTTTTAACCTGTTTTATTCCCTCTTCAAGTTCTCTAATTTCCTTACTATCTTCACTAAAACCCTCAAGTAATAGAGAGGTTTTCTGTGTTTCAAGCTTTATAATTTTTTCATAAAGGGCATTTATTATCTCCTTTGTACCACTACCTTCACCCTCTGAAATTTTTTTTACTAAATCCTCTCTTCTTTTTTCCCAAGCCTTCAGAATCCCTTCCCTTTCTCTAATATCTACTTCTACCTTAGCGAACATTTCATCAATCAGCTTTAATTTACCACTCAAATATTCTCCCTGAGATTTAATATCTGTTATCTTTTCTTTGATTTTAAAATTTTTTAATGAATCTTGAATTTTTTGTAGATTTGCTTCAACTTTAGGTATCTGCTCCTCAAGAAACTTTACAACCTCTTGTGCAGATGATTTAGCAATCTCTTCAGAAGTCTTTATAAAAACCTCTGCAACAGTATTACATAACATAGCTGTCTCTTTAGGAGTATTACCTCTTACCTTGATGTATAGTAGATTATTCTGCTCATCAAAAGTATAGGATATTTTTGATTTTATGTTAAAAACAGGATCTCCATCTTTCAAGAATAAGGCGAAGTTCTTACTTAAAACCTCATCTTCATTTATTCTATTCCAAACTTTTTCAGCAAAGTTAACTGTATTTAAAATATAAATTTGATTTTTTATTGGATTCTGATAAGATCCTAAATTGAAGGGATTTACTTCAGAAGTCCTTGCAATTAAAACGGCTCTTGCTTCATAAACAGGTTTTGTCGCAAAAGTAAAAACCATTGTAACTGCTGGAACTCCCAAAAAAAACAAAAGAAAAACCCACTTCCTCTTCCACAGAGCATCGAGATATTTTCTAACATCTATAGGAGTGTACGTTTCAGGTGTCACTTCTGTGCCTTAAAAAAAGTATATATAAGTATCACCTGTGTTAAAAATGTTACTGCATTTTGTAAAAAATTTATCATATCTTTGAACCTTGTAGATGTGTTAGCCGGCACAATAATAACATCACCTGGTTCAAGATAAACCTTCTCAGTTTTTAAAATTTTCTCTACATTTACACTTCTATTTTCACCATCTCTTATTATTACAACATTTCTTAGATCAGCACTGGGAAGAGGTCCTCCAGCAAGTGATATGAGTTTAACCAAATCTGTTCTCAGAGGCACCTGATAAAGACCTGGTTTTGAAATGTGTCCCCATAACTGTACTTCTATTAATACTTTATCCTCAGTAGGAAAAACGTAATATTCTGGAACATAGGGTGAAGGTCCTGAAATAGTCTGTGCAAAAAAAATTAAAAAAATCATTATTTTTTATTATACCTCCTTTTAAAAAGTCTTTTCAAAAAAAGTTTAATAACAAGAAAAAAAGCTTCTAATATAATTCTCTTTGACATCTTGGATTTTCCTTTTCTCCTTTCCACAAAAATTATTGGCATCTCGTATATTCTATATCCTAACAAATTAGGATAGTATACAGTTTCAATTTGAAAACCATATCCACCAGCTGAAACCTCTTCCCAAGGAATATTTACAACCACATCTTTCTTAAAAGCCTTGTAACCTGAAGTTAGATCTTTTATTTTAACACCTGTAAGAACTCTTGCATAGAGATTGGCAAAGTATGATAAAAGCAATCTCTTTAAAGGCCAATTTACAACTGTAACACCATTTATATATCTTGAACCAACAACCACATCATAGCCTTCATTAATTTTCTTAATAAAATTGGGTATCTCAGATGGATCATGGGAAAAGTCAGCATCAAGATGAATTATAACATCGTAATTTCTTTCAATTGCCCACTTAAAACCATCTCGATAAGCATAACCAAGACCTTCTTTCCTTTTTCTTAAAAGTAAGTTAACTTTACTATTTTTTTTACTCAAATTCTCAACCAACTCCCATGTTCTGTCAGGAGAATTATCATCAACAACTAAAATATCAAGGTTAATCCCAAGAGAAAGAATTTTTTCTATTAAATCACTTATATTTTCTCTTTCATTAAATGTTGGAATAATTACAAGAGTCCTCACTTTTCAACAAAAAATTTAAAGGTGCCACTCCTTTTTCCGAGACTCCATTTTAAAATATAAGGACCAGGAGTGAGAAAGGAAAAATCATAGGGAATATCTCTTTCTACCTTAACATCGCTTATATAAATTTTTGCATCCTTAATCTTGTGACCTGAAAAAGTATAGAAGCTCAAGTTTAATTGCCCACTTTCTTTAGTAAAAATTCTTATAAAACCACTTTTATTTTTTATTATTGAAGGATAAATAATAAGATAAATTTTATCATCAAAACTTTTATACTCAAACCTTCTATCAAATAAAAAGTTTCTTTCCAAATTCACACCATAGGTAAGATAAAAAGGAACCACATCATAACTAAAGACTTTTATTTCACCAGTTCCTAATAAAAGACATAAGTTTCCATTTTTATCAAATAACATATCCTTAAGGCCAAAATTTGAAACAGTTATATTTAGTTCTTCATTTTTATTAAATGAATTTAAACGGTTTTTCTCTAAATAGATAAAGTCACTTTCTGTTGATAAGATAGGACTATAATAGTAATCCTCTAAATTACTTAATACTTTCAGAGGAAATCCACTATTTAGAGCGAGTAAATAGTTGAAAGAGTATACATTATTAACGGTTTTAAAGATGAAATCAGGAAGTCCATTACCATCAGAATCAAAGACACATGGTAAACTTCTAATTTCCTCTTCCACTTTTCTTTCATAAAATTTATTTTCTAAATGGTCATAAAAATAAATAATATCTTTTCCTCTAATACCCATAATCTCTTGGTACCCATCACCATCATAATCAGCAGTTATTGAAGGTAGACTTGTTATTTCATGAAGTGGGCTAAAAATTTCAGCTAATTTATTCAAACTGGAATCAAAAACTCTTAGAATACCGTCAATTCCTGTAAAATAAATAATCTCTGGATTCTCAGAAAATGAGACACCGTATAAAGATTTTGAACCAGCATATGTTTTACTTATTATACTATCTAATCTTTTTCCACTTAATGAGTATAAAAAATAATCTTCACCTACTAGAAAAATTTCCTTTATACCATCTTTATCTATATCATAAACTCCTGGAACAGAAGAAAAAAAAGGCAAATTTTTATAGGTTAAAGTATCAAAATTGCTATTAAGTTTTATAAGACTCAATCTCTTATTTTTTAAATAAAGTATTTCATCAATTGAATCATTATCAATATCAGCAAGAGCAAAAGGTTTTTCAATTATTGGTTTTAGATAAATTTCATTTAAAAGATTAGAGAGAGTATCAAATATGAAAAAGGCTGAAAAGTATTTATTTAAACCATCAGTAAAATACACGGTATCTCCATTTAAGTTTAAAAAACCTCCTATTAAAGAAATTACAAAATTTCCCTTTCTTGCTAAAAAGCCGTTCAAAGGAATTGTGTATTTAGGTAAATAATTTCTTATATGTAACTTCAAAAAACTATTTTCTAAATTGAATTCCATTTTATGTCTCCTTCTTTCAGAAATGTTACTTACTTTAATAAAAGTATTTCCACCTGATCTTGCCTTTGACGAAGGGAAAGTCTTGTAGGAAAATTCATTTTTATACCCTTTAAAGAAAAGATCAAACTCGCTTCCGTAAAAAGTCTCAGGAGATTCAGTCCACTTATCAAAATCTCCTATACCATCTGCTTCTACAACATCAACTCCTTTATAAGGTGGAAATGAATTTACTTCGAAGTAGTGCTCAATAACAGTTTTTTCATCAATATGCCAAATAAGAAGTCCTGATCCTGGTAAAAGAAAGTCCCAATATCCGTAAGGAGAAATTAAAGTTCCGTTTTTGAAAAAACCTTTAACCTGATTATTTGAAACTAAAAAATCATTTCTGTATTCTATAAGATAATACTCATAATCATCAATGGGTATAAAGATTATCTTTGGAAATCTTATTGAGTCAGGTAAAAAATTTATCGTATCAGTTGAGAATTCCGTTGCTTCATAAGTATAAAAATTTTTTTGCTCAACATAAGGTATAAAAGTATCAACCATTCCGTTATAAATTGAAAAACCCCAAAGGGGCAAAATAGAATCTTTAGACCATTCTTCTGGAATAAAGAATTTTTCCGGAATTACTTGTACAATATAATCAATCCACATCCTCATCCAAGCTGAGGGAAAAGACGGAATAGCTCCAAAAACTGACCGATACTCACCGTTTAAATCCTTCGATAGAACCTCATTCCATCCACCTGTCCCCATAACACAGAAAGAACCTACTCCAGAGGATAATCCGTTAACACCGTATAGATCTGTGGCATAAAAAGCATCGTGAAAAAACTCGTGAAAAAGAAGTCCCTGAAGTTCCACCTCTAAACCATCCTGAGAAGGTTGTTCTGGAAGAATTATTCCTGAAACAACGGTATCTTTACCTCCATTAAGAATAACATAATTTTCTCCAGTATAATAATGAATTGCACCTTGTGGTATAGTTACAGTTGCAATATCATAGGGAGTATCACCTAAATCACTTTGCCAAGTTGAACCCGCATGAAAGATTATATATACATTTTTCTTCCCCTCTTTATAATCCTTAATCCCATTCTTATCAACATCCATAAAACTTATACTCTCATCCAAATCTGCAAGGTGTAAGGCATCAATAAGAAGTCTAACAAGACCCTCTTCAAAATAAAGTGGGTCACCGTAATATCTCATGGGATGTGGTAAAATGTAAAAGGAATCATTTTTATCTGGTTTAACTACGAAATTCTCAAGTTTAATTTTTCCATATCCAATTGAAGATAAATAAGCTCTAAGTGATTCAAGGTAAGTTTCAAAATACTTTTTATCATGTGGAGGTTCAGAGAAAAAAGGAATTGAATCAGGATTACCTTTTTTAGAAAAATCAAACCAACCGTTGCCGGTTGTGTATGGGTCATCTGGATCTTCTTTTTGAAAACCAACTCTTATTGCAAGAATATTAAATTTAATAGTGTCTGATATTTTCTTCACATTTGATTTTATTTTTTTATTTTTAAAAAGAGGTTGAGCATCTTTAACCGCCGGATAGGGAGAAAACTTTAAAAATTTCCTTTCAACTATTTCAAATTTTTTTTGAAAATTCAGGATTTTCTTATCAAAATTTCCAGGTTTTATTAAGGTCGAAATAAAAAGTATAAAAAGGAGATTCATGGATAGATTCTCTCAAGTAAACGGGGGAAAGGTATTGATTCTCTTATATGTTCAAGTCCACAAATCCAACAAACTGTCCTTTCAAGTCCAAGACCAAACCCGGAATGGGGAACAGAACCGTACCTTCTTAAATCTAAATACCAGTTATAGTACTCAATTGGCATCTTTTCCTCTTCCATTCTTTTTAAAAGTGCGTCATAATCATCTTCTCTTTGACTACCACCTATGATTTCACCATAGCCCTCGGGCGCCAAAACATCCATACATAAAACTGTTTCACTGTTCTGTGGATCAGGTTTCATATAAAAAGCTTTAACTTTTTTGGGGTATCTAGTTATAACCAAAGGTTTTTCATAAAGTGTTGAAATAAAGTGTTCATGAGGAGCACCAAAATCTTGTCCCCATTCAAATTCAGGAAATTTTTCTCTCAACTTAGTAACTGCTTCTGTATAGGTTATTTTGGGAAAAGGAGGTGAGATCTTCTCAAGGATTAAAGTATTCCTTTCAAGTATTTTAAGTTCTTCCTTATTTTTATCTAAAACTCTCTCAACAATATAACTTACAAATCTTTCAGAAAGTTCGATTATATCATCGAGTTCAGCAAAAGCGATTTCAGGTTCAACCATCCAGAATTCCATTAAATGTCTTTTTGTTTTACTTTTTTCTGCTCTAAAAGTAGGACCAAAACAATAGACTTTTTTATGAGCCATACAAGCCGCCTCCATGTAAAGTTGTCCTGACTGTGAAAGATAAGCCTTTTCTCCAAAATAGTCGGTTTCAAAAAGAGTTGTAGTTCCCTCACAGGCAGAGGGTGTTAAAATAGGAGCATCTATAAGTATAAAACCTTCGTTATCGAGAAAATCTCTTATTGCTCTAATTATCTCATGTCTTATTCTCATTATAGCCCATTGTTTTCTTGATCTTAGCCATAAGTGCCTATAAGGTAACAAAAATCCCACACCGTGTTCTTTTTTTTGTATAGGATATTCAAAGGATTTTTGAACTAATTCTATATCTCTTATTGAGATTTCATACAGATAGGGTGACCTTTTATCTTCCCTGATAATACCGCTTACTATTATTGAGGACTCTTGTGAGAGGTCATCGTAGATTTTGAATACCCTATCATCAACCTCATCCTTTACAACAATACCCTGGATAAAACCTGTTCCGTCTCTTATTATGAGAAAGTGAATTTTTCCCTTAGATCTTTTATTATATAGCCACCCTTTAATACGCACTTTTTTTCCTAAGTACTTACCAGCTTCTACTATATCAATAAATTCCATATTAAAAACCCTTTAATCTTAGTTCTTTAATTGTTTCTCTTGCTTCTTGAGCTATATCAGAATTTTTAAAAGGTAAAATCTCAATTACTTTTCTCAGATCATAAAAAGCCAAAATTGTATCTCCTTTTATCAAATTTAGTTTACCTCTTAGGAAATAAGCTTTAGGTAGATAAATTTGTGGAATTTCCATTTCTATATATTTTGAGAGATAATAGTTTGCAGAATCAACTTTTTTCTCATCAAAACATCTTTTACCCGATTCGTAATAGGCTGTTCCTATATAAAATAGGATATTTAAACTTAATTTTGAATTTAAAACTTCATTTTTAAACTTATCAAAGATATAAAAGATCTTTTCATTTTTTCCTTTGTTATATAAAAATTTTATATAAGTCAAATATAGTTCATCGTCAAATTTTTCATTTAAGAGATTTTCAAAGAAACTATAAAGCTCTGACTGTTCCCTCTCAAGAAGTAAATAGGCAACAAATTTTTTCTCATCAAAAGTTAAACTTTCAGGATAAATTAAAAAGCTAAGAAAAATTGCCCTTTTTGCAATTTCAGAACCTTTTGTCCTTGTTTCATTATAAATTTCCCTTAAATTTTTTAACAACCTACTTTTATATTTTTTCTTATCAAGAATTTTTTCAAAATAATTAATAGCTGATAGGTAAAATTTCTTTTTAACATAAACTTCGCCAAGTAAAAGAAAAATTTCTTGAGAAGATTTACCTTTCTTTAAGGAATAAAGAAGAACACTCTCAGCTTCATCGTATCTTCCCTCTTTTAAGAGTTTTTCGCTTCTTTTTATCGGATCGTAGCAACTTAAAGGAATAAGAAAAATTAAAAGAAGTACTCCTCTAACCATTCTTTTAAAATTTCTCCAGCTTTTTTAGCGCATTCTTCTGCTACCTTTAAAACCTCATCGTGTGTTACATCTTTTATTTTTTCCCCAAGACCCATATTTGTTATAGCTGAAAAACCTATAACTTTTAAACCTAAAGCTTTAGCCATAATAACTTCAGGAACAGTAGAAAGTCCAACAGCATCTGCTCCTATTATTCTTAAAAACCTATACTCTGCCTTTGTTTCAAGTGATGGTCCTTGCCAACCTACATATACACCTTTTTTAATACTTATATTTTTTTTAGTTGCTATCCTCTCAATCTCCTCTATTATTTTAATGTCATAGGCATCGAGCATAGATGGGAATGTGGGGTCTCCTCTTAAGGGATTTTCAGGAAATAAATTAATATGATCAGTTATTATCATCAAATCTCCGATATCAAAAGAAGGGTTTAAGCCCCCTGCAGCATTTGTTACCACAAGTATTTTTCCTTGAAGTTCTTTCAAAATTTTCACAGGTAAAGTAATTTCCTTCATACTGTAACCTTCGTAGTAATGGAATCTTCCTGAAAACAAAATTACATTCCTTTTACTTATTGTTCCATAAACAAGCTCTCCTTTATGACCCTTTACTTTACTTATAGGAAAGCCCTTAATTTCAGAATATTTTAAACGCTTCTTGATAGCTATAAAATCCTCTATCTTAGACCAACCAGAACCAGCTATAATTCCAATCTCAGTTTCTAAAATCCCTTCATTCTTTAAAAATTCAATTAAATCTTTCATAAATTAAATTTTCTTTTTTTGTTCCTCGAGTAGTCTAAACTGAGCATTTAACCATTCAGTTTGGGTGTCAAGAAGTGATTTAAGTTCCCATAGAAAACCTTCTTTTTTTGATTTTAAAAATTCAATCTCTTCCCTCAACTTTTTTAACTCCTTCCTTGTATTTTCTAAAATCTTCTCAGATTCAATTTTAGCATTTGATATCAAAAGTTCTGCTTCTTTCTGAGCATTCTTTTTAAGTTCTTCTGTAGTTCTTTGAGTCGTAAGCAATGCTTCTTTCATGATGTTTTCCATCCTCCTATAGTCCTCAACCTTACTGTCAAGGTCTCTTATTCTTTCATTCAATGTTAGGTTTTCCCTTACAAGTTCTTCCATCTGTTCTGCTACGGTCTTTAAAAATTCCCTTACCTTCTCAGGATCATAACCCCTTAAGGTTCTCGGAAATTCAGCATTCCTTATTTCAATTGGTGCAATTTTCATATAAATTATTATTAATTTGGGATTTGAACCCTATTTTCTCTCTCCAAATAAAACTCTTCCAAGTCTTATTATTGTTGCACCCTCCTTTAATGCAAAAACAAAATCTTCACTCATACCCATAGATAACTCTTCCAAGTTTAAATTATACTCCCTGTTTAATTTATCTCTCAACTCTCTTAACTCTGAAAAACTTTTCCTTGAAATCTTTTCACTCACCGGATAGGGACCAACAGTAAAAAGACCCCTTATGACTATGTTTTTGTAGTTAAAGAACTTATGAAAGTTTCTAAAAAGATCATCTTTTTCAAAACCAAATTTCGTTATTTCTTTGGAAGTATTTACTTCAATTAAAATCTTTATTTCTTTTTTAATAATTAAAGCCCTTTTTTCTATTTCTTCTAAGAGTTTAAAAGAATCTACACTTTCAATAACTTCAAATAATTCTAAAGCTTTTTTAACTTTATTTGACTGTAAATGACCTATCATATGCCACTCTGGCTCTTTAAAACTTTTGATCTTTATTTCAGCCTCTTTAACTCTGTTTTCTCCAAAAATTTTTATGCCATGTTCAAAAGCAATCTTTATTCTCTCGATATCAATTCCTTTTGTTGCTCCAAGTATTTTAACTTTATCAGGGTATTCAGATTCTTTTTCAATAATTTCTCTTATAATATTTATTCTATCAGGTATTGTGAAAGTTTCTAGCTTTTTCAATAAATTCATATAAAGTATCCCTTTCTTTTGTAATTACAACAATTCCTCTGAAACTATCTAAGATCCCGCTTTTTTTATAAGGAGAAATAAAAATACCGGCCTTTATCTTCTCTATCCTTTTTATTTCTCTAATACTTATTTCTCTTCTCCAAAAGGGTTTCTCAACTGTTATTTTGTCATTATCTATTTTATATTTTATTGGAAAGAAAAAGTTACTAAGTGAAAAAACAAGAATGAGAAGTGATAAAAGTGAAAAAAATTCCCCATATGAAACAAAAATTAAAAAGGATATAAATAGAACTAGTAGAGAAACAAGTAAGCCTCTTAATTTATTTTCAATAAGAAGCCAAACTTTCCATTCCATATTACATTCTTTCTTCTTTGAAATTCTTTAAAACACTTAAAACATAGTCAATATCATAATATGTATGATCAGCATTTATTTGAAATCTTATTGTCTCATCTCCCCTTGGAACTACAGGATAGGTAAGTCCTGTAGCTAAAATACCGTTTTGAATTAAATAATCAACAAGTTCTCTTGTCTTCCATGTATCACGAATTAAAAGAGGCACAATTGGATGATCGGTTAGAATAGTTTCGTATCCGAGTTTGATGAGTCCTTCTTTAAAGTATCTAGTTATTTCTCTTAAATACTTTAATCTCTTCCTTCCATTCTCACTGTCGAGAAAATTTAGAACTTTCAGACAACAGGCAGCTTCAGCTGGTGTAATCGGATTTGAATAGACATAGGTAATTGCTGTTTCTTTTAGATAGTTTATTATTATCTCATCAGAAACTACATATCCACCATTTACTCCAAAAGCTTTTCCAAGAGTGCCAATCAATATATCACATCTTGAGCCTGTATACTCTTCAGTTCCTCTTCCTGTCTCACCAAAAGCACCCACACCGTGAGAATCATCAACTACTACAACTACATTTTCATCAAAATATCTATCATACTCCTTTGAAATCTCTTCAATTTCCTTCAAAGGAGCAAAATCTCCTCTCATACTGAATACACCATCTGTAACAATGATGAGTCTCTTTGCTTTACCTATTGAGCTTTTGACCTTTTCCTCAAGATCCACCATATCAAGATGTTTGTAAATTAATTTATCCTTTGGTCTTGATAATCTTATTGCATTAATAATACAGTTGTGATTTAGTTCATCGCTTAAAACTATTGTTTCACTGGTTATAAGAGCAGCAAGTACACCAATTACCGTTACATAGGCAGCACTATAGATCATACAGTCCTGTCTTTTATGAAATTCTGCCAGTTTTTTTTCAAGTGATCTGTGAGGCTCAAAGGTTCCACTTATAAATCTTACTGCTCCTGGTCCAACACCAAATTTCCTTACATATTCCTCATCAGTTTTTATTATTTCTTCATCAAGAGACATACCAAGATAGGAGTTGGAATTCATTCTGATAAATTCCTTATTTTCAAAACCTTTGATAAAATACCTTGGACCTCTACTATTCTCTGGTTTTTTTATATCAGTAATGATAAATTCTTTTCCTTTTAGTCTTCCCTCATTTTGAAGTTTTTCATATTCCCTTTTTAGGGCATTATTAAGTCTTTCAGTTCCCATGTTTACCTCCTTTTTTGTTATTATAAGATAAGTTATTTTAAAATTTATTTATGGAGAGTTTAATTTTACCCTTTGTTACCCTCCTGACATGGGGATTGTGGGGATTTTTTTCAAAGATATCAACTAAATTTTTTAAGTGGTACGAGTACTATATCTTCTCCACATTAATTTCTTTATTTTTTTCTACCTTGCTCTTTTTAACTTTTAAAAACGAAATAAGTTTTAAAACAAGTGGAATTTTATATTTATTTCTTGCTTTTTTTGCTGGTTCCATAGGAACAATTACCTTTTACCTGGCACTTACAAAAGGAAAAGCTTCAATAATTGTTCCTCTTACTTCCTTATATCCTGCCTTTACAGTTATCCTTGCTAAATTTTTCTTGAAAGAAGAGTTAACTTTAAAGAAATATTTGGGAATAATCCTTGCAATTATTGCTATTTTTATTCTTTCAAAGGATACCTAATTTAAGTCTTCTCATCAGTATTTTTATAAAAAGTGTAGCATAGGCACCAGGATCAAGTGAAAAGTTGAGTATTAACTTTTTATCTAGGTATTGGTAACTTAAATTTTCAGGGTATATCCATAATTTTCTTTGATAACTTTTATAAAAAAAATCTTTAAAAAAATCTGGAATTTTTAATGGATAATCTATGTTTTCCTTTTTTAGCTCTTTTATAAGAATTTCTTCAAATTCAGGTTGGGAGACTAGTTCATCTGTACCAAGAACTGGGAAAAAAGAATTTTCAACAATTTCTTTTGCTCTTTCATTGATCTTTTCTGGTATAAAAAGATAAACATTTTTTATTTTGACTTTAAAACCCCTTTTATTACTTATTTTATTTTTTGTTAGAAATTTACTTGCACATTTATTCCAAAGGTAGGAAGAAAATTTTTCAAAATAAATTTTTAGAATATCAGGTTCTATGTTTTTTAAAATTTCAACGTATTTACCTTTTATTAATTTATTTATTATTTCTTTTTCTTTTTGTGAAGGAGCAAAGTAAAGCAGTTTACTTGGTTCATAAAAATACTTTTTTAAAAGTTTTTTAAATCTTCTTAAATTTCTTCTTGAATCTGGTGAAAGAGACAGAAGGTGAACTCTTATTGCTTCTTTATAATCTCTCTTTAAGATATAGGGAAAAAAAAGACTGGCTGGGTCATAGGATAATCTCTGAATATCAAAGTAGTTAGGGAATCCCTTTACTTTTAAGTCCTCAAGAATTTTACTTATTTTCTCAATTTCTTTTTCCTTTATTTCTCTCAGAGTAACTTTGAAATTATTCTTTTCTAAATCACTACCAGTCAAGTCCTTATCTGAATAACCAACAAATTCTGCAGAAAAATTTTTAAATCTAATAAAGTTTGGAATATTTCCCTTTGCTGTAAAATAAAAGATGCTAACAGATTTTTTATCCTTTAAACCTGCAAAACTAATTTTTGTATTGAAGGTTCTTTCTATTAATTTTTTTAGATAAAGACTCTCCAAAGAGGCTTTTTTAGCTTTATAAAGCTTGAAAATACCCTTGTCTTTTAAAACTCCTTCCTTTAAAATTTCTTCCACAAAAAAATCTTCAGGATAAATTTTAAACTTCATTACTCACATATTATTTTATAGGGTTTTACATTATCAAAAGTTTTAATATAAAGTATATAAAATCCTCTTTCAATCCCAGAGGTACTTATCGAATAACTCTCTTTATTTAATTTTAAAAAGTCTAATTTTTTATAGAGTCCTGAAGGTGAATAAATATAGATCTCTTTTATGTCTTTGCTTGTTTTTAAGAAAAAGTATCCATTTTCTTTTTTAATCGGATTTGGGAAGATTATAGTTTCTTCAGATGGAAAAATATCAGAATCCTCTACGGTTAATATTGAGAATCCATCATTTGTACCAATTAAAATCTCATTTTCAAAAATTTCATAGTATAAAAGGGAGGCAGAACATTGTGAATTAAAATCAATGTTTTCTGTTTTGACAATACTTTTCGTACCGTATTCAAGAGTCCTTTCTTTATCATCACTACTTGATATAAACAAAAGTCCTCCTCTTGTTAAAGCATATATATTTCCCGATTTGTCACTTATAACCGATGTAGTGTAGGGATTTTGTGTTTGATATATTTTCTCAAATTTAAAATCAGGAAAACTATATTTTAAAAGACCTGAATTTGTTGCTAAGTAAATTTTATCTTTATTTATAAAAAGGTCATATACAGGATAACCTACATTAAATAAAAAGTTTACTCTTAAATTTTTATCAATACTAAAGATATTTCCATCTGTATTTGAAACATAATAATTTCCGTTGAAGCTTTCTATATCTGTGGAATAATTAAGGTTAAAGATTTCATGCAATTTCTCATCCTTTAAATTTCTAATTTCTATAGAGCCTTGAGCAGGTTTTAAAACAAAAAAAGTTGAATCATCAATAAATTTCAAAAGCTGAATACAGTAGAAAAGTTGTTGAGTATCATAAACCTTAAAAAAAGAGTCAATCTTAAAAAGAAATCCACACCATACTGAGGCTATCATAGTATTTGAATTTTCATCAAAGGTTCTAGCCCATCCTGTTAGTAAATTATTCACCCTTTCGTATTTCTCATTGAAAATATCTATACCTTTGTCAGTTGCTACTACATAGTATTTACCAAATTTTTTAACAGATGAGACATTATTTGAAGATAGTTCTTTATAGAGATTTTTAAAATTTAAGAAATTATCTCTTTTATAATCGTATACAATGACTCCAAAACCTCCCATATAGATTTTGTTTTCAAATTTAATTAAAGAATTAACATAAAAATCTGTAAATTTTGTTCTTTGATTGTTATAGAAAATAAAAGCACCGTCTTCCGTTCCAACAAACAATGTATCAGATTTTACAAAGATGGAATTTATCACAGATGGAAAAACTGTTATAAGTGAGTCAGGATAAACATAGAGGAAACTGTCTGCTGAAACAAATATCTTTTTATCAGATTCTTTTAAAACTTTAATTTTCCCATTTATTACACCAGTATGTAGAATTGGAGAAACAAAACCTAACGAGTTTCTTTTTACCTTATATAATCCCTTCTTTGTTCCAATAAAGATAGAATCTCCCTTAGATAAAAGAGAATAAATTGTATCATTTGGTAAATAATTCTTTCTTTCAAAAAAAATGATATCATCATGGGTAGTAACTGTATTATTTCTTTTAATGCCTTTTAGCCCTTTATTTCCACCGAGAAAAATAGTATCTTTTTCTACTATGATTGTTCTGTAAATATCTTTTTCTAAAAAAAGGGAAGGATAGAAATATTTTTCTTTGTTTTCTAAATCAATGTAAACAAGGTTTAAAGGGCTTGTAAAGATTAAAAAATTATTAAAAATGCATACTGAATAGTATGGATAAAGTGGGATTGAGTCAGAGTTTGTAAATTTGTATATAACAGAATCTTTCTTCATATTGACAATGTAAAGTCCGTGGTCAGCTGCTATGAATAAACTTTCGTTTTTTACAGAAAAAAAGAAAAAAGTATCGGAGTGTGTGAAGTTGTTAAATTTAAATATATAAATAAACAAAATTATCCCAAACATTCTTCCAAGGCTTTTTTAATTTTATCCATATGTTTAATATTATAACGATGATCAATCGGTAAAGATAAAATCCTTTCAGGGATTGTGTATATTTCAGGAAATTTTTCTTTATCAATTACAGGTGGGACATAATCCCAAATTGTTGGGGGAAATATTCTCTTTTTAATTAAAGTTTCCTTAATTTTTTTCTTAGAATCACTAAAAAAGGGAAAGTTTAATGGGCAAACTGAGGAAGGTAAATAACTGTAAAGCGGTTTTATTTTTTCAAAATTTATACTTTTTAAAAGGTATAAAAAGTTTTCTCTCCTTCTTTTAATTATAAAGCTATAAGGAATTCTTTTTAACATAAATTTTGAGATAAATGAAATATCTTTTGGTTCTCTTTTGTATGAGAGGTAGTTTTCGAAACTTTTATCAAGTTGAAAATACGAAAAGGAAAATAGAAATTTGGTTTTTTCTGGTATTACATAATGTATATTTTTAAATAGACTTGAAGTTAATTTTAAAGTTAAAAGAATTTTACTGTAACTTTTTAAGTTATTTGGTATTTCCCCATCATGGAAAAGGATACCACCATCTGTTAGTGGCAATATCTTCCTCAGTGATCCAAAAATATAAGTTGGATTCACTTTGAATTCCCTTTTTTTAAAAGTCAAAAGAGAATGGCTAATATCAAGGATAAAGGGAATTTCAAGTTCATAATTTTGGGGAAAACCGAAGTATTCAATTATTAAAACTATAGGATTTTTATATTTGAATATTAATTTTTTCAAATCATCAAGATCAATTTGTGGTTCTGGCATGAATCTTATTTTATAAAAGTTAAAGTTTAAATTTAACTCTTCAAAGGGTCTTATGACTTCATAACAAGTATAACTTGGTAAAAGGAAAAAGTATTTATTTCCAATGTGATTCAAAAGAAAACGAAGGGCATCCCTTCCTGAAAAAAAAAGTTTCAAGTTTTTAAGATAGTCCTTCCAAAAGCTAAAAATTTTATTTTTTTTCTTAAAGAGAAAGGGAAATTCAAAATAATAATCAGATCCAATTGGAACTTCTTTTAATTTCATATAAGATATTTTAAAGTCAAATACTTTAGAATTTAAATATGATAGTTTTTCTCTTATTCTTATTTATTTCAGAAAATGAAATTGAGATTTTAAAGGATTTACTTTCATATCAATTTCTTGAAATTAAAGATCTTGGTTTTGAAAAAGATAAGAGTTTATATACAAATCTTAAGGATACTTTAACTTTAAGTTTTCTTAAAGACCCTTTGAATCTTGCCTTATATTCAGAGAAATTTTATAAAAACTTTATGGATGAAGAAAAAAGGATTTTAGAAAAAATTTTTAATTTCAAAATTGAAGAGAAAAATTTCTATGAAATACTTCCAAAGTCATTAAGGAGTTTAAAGAAAGCAAAGATTTTAATTAAAGAATCAACTTCAAAAATAAAAAGGGAAAAATTGGATACTTTAATTTTTAATTTAACAAGTTTTTTTGCTGAGAGAAAAAGTATTGAAAAAAAGGATCTATATGCTGTTTTTGAAAAAGAAAAGGGAAGAAAAATAGAAGAAATTATATGGGATGAAAAAAAGATTTCAGAGTATCTTTTGAAGATTGATAAAAGGAAGCTTTTTGATGGGCTTAATCTTGCCTTTATTAACCTTTTTAATTTGACGTTATCCCTTTTAATATCACATAATCTAAAAGATACATCCATAAAAACTGAAATGGGATGTATAGTAATAAATTTAAAAGATGAGAATAACATTTATAGTGGTGATAGTTTCTTTATTATTTTTGATCTTAAAGGTGAAGATAGGTACATAGGTAGAGTGGGTTTTTCTTCTATTTTTTATTCTGTTCCATTTTCTATAATTATTGACAAAGAGGGTAATGATTTTTATTTTTCTGATAAGATTTTTTCAATTTCTTCGTCTTTTTTTGGAGTTTCAATAAGTTTTGATTTACAGGGAGAGGATATCAGAAAGGGTAGAATGTTTTCAATTTCTTCTTCAATGTTTGGTATAGCTTTTCTTATGGATAAAAAGGGAAAAGATATTTATGAATCAGACTTTTTTTCTCAAGCTTCTTCATTTTTTGGTAAGTCTTTACTCTTTGATCTTGATGGTGACGATTTATACAAATTAACTGAGATGGGTCAGAGTTTTTCAAGCACAGAAGGTTTTTCAATACTTTTTGATAAAAGTGGTAACGATTCCTATATAGCATATGGGAAGAACTTCTTTATACCTTTATTGCCAGATGAGACCAATTCGTTTGCTCAGGGTTTTTCTTTAGGTATAAGACCTTATCTTGGAGGTGGAGTTTCTTTCTTAATTGACAGAGAGGGAAACGATGTTTATTACAGTGAAGTTTACGGTCAAGGATGTGGTTATTTTTATGGATCAGGGGTTTTAATAGATGAAAAGGGTAATGATCTTTATCATCTTACGGAGTATGGTCAAGGAGCTGGTATTCATTTAGCTGTAGGTGGATTATTTGATTTAGATGGAGATGATGATTACATTTCAAGGTTCGGACCTGCTCAGGGTGAAGGGCATGACTATTCTGTTGGTATTTTAATTGATAAAAGGGGACATGATACTTATAAAGTTTCAGGTGGGCAAGGAATAGGTTTAAATACTTCAGTAGGAATTTTTGTAGATGTAGAGGGGAATGATCTTTATGTTACAACTGAGGAGCTTGGGCAGGGAGGAGGAAAAATGTCAAGAGGAAAGATAGGAATAGGAATTTTTGTTGATTTAAAGGGAAAGGATAACTATAGGGGGGAATATATTAAAAATGAGCCATTTTTATGGACAAAAGGAGAATTGGGATTTGGTTTTGATATTGATACAGTAGCTACAGTTTATAAAGAGGAAGAAGGAGCCCTTTTAGAGATACAAGAGAATTTAGAGATTGATTCGCTTTTTAAAATTGCTTCGGAGTGGGAGGTTGGTTCTTATAAAAAAATTGTTCCTGAAGCAAGAAAAAGGCTTTCTGAGAGAAAAAAAGAAGCCTTAGATTACATTTTTAAAAGGAAAATAAAAACTTTAAAGGGTCTCGAGCTGAGAGCTATTAGGGAAGTTATTAAAAACAATAAGGAATTAAGTTTGTCTTATCTTAAGGATGCATTAAAAAAGGAAAATGACACTTTAAAGCAAAATGTAATATATCTTATAGGTGAGGCTGAATTAAGGGAAATGGAGCAAATTTTATGGGAAATTTTGAAAAGAGAAAAAAAAGATTATATAAAGGCAAGCATTATCTATTCACTATCAAAACTTAAAACTGAAAGTTATGAAAATCTTTTTAAGTATTTAAAGGAAAAAGATTTAGATGTAAGGATTTCAACAATAAGAGCCTGTGGTGAAATAAAAAAGAAAAAATTTTTAATAGAGTTAGTGCCTCTTTTAAAAGATGAAAATTCTTTAGTAAGATTTGCTGTGGAAAAAGTTTTATCAAGTAACGCAGATTCTATTAAGGAACTTGTAATTAATAATTCTAAAAAAGAATCCGATGAAAGGACGCTTTTTCATTATTTAAGAATACTACAGGAAGTTAAGGATACAACTTCGGATATAATTGAGATCTTTTTAAATTTTTCTGACAGTAAAAGTATAAGATTAAAGGCTGAAGCAATAAAAGGTTTAAATAGATTCAAAAATGAAAAAATTGAAAAAAAATTAAAAGAAATTAAAGAAACTGAGAAAAACAACTATTTACTTTGGCTTTTAAGAAATGTAAATTAAATAGGTTCAAATCCTAAATCAAAAAAAGTTCAATTATGAGGCACTATTATTTTGTATCCCTATTATGGGTTCTATTCAGTACCCATGAAAGCATAAAAATTAAAAACTCTACCTCTAAATCAGGAATAGACTCTGACTGGCTAGCCAAAGCTATTTTATACATAAAAAAAGATGAATATAGACCACGCTATCTTGATATGTGTAATGGTATCACTTTCAAAGAAAAGAGACTACATGTCTGGAATAGAGAAAATGATTTTCACGCTTTTTTTGATAACGATAAAATAGAAATACTCCCAAGAAAAATATCTGAAAATAAAACTTACCCTTGGAATATAAAAATTATCCTCTCAAACGAAAATAAACCAGAATTAAAAGATGATAAAATAAAATACAAAAACTTAGAAATTGAAAATAGTGAAGAAGGTTTAATCATATATTCTAAAGGAATAAATTTCTCCCCTTCTGATTTAAAAATAGAATATGAAAACCTAACTAAAGAGGTAAAAGAAAAAGAGATTATATTTAATTTTGATAATGAAAAACTCCTAAAGTTTAATTTTGAAAATGGCTTAATTAAAATAAGTGCCTTTAATAAAAAGGAAATAAGATACGAAGTTCTAAACGAAAAAGATTTATCCCAAACTCCTAACTGGACAGCTGACCCAACTGACCAAGATGGTGCTTTGTTTGGCTATTCAGTTT
>JBCNUW010000001.1:658-184472 GCA_039630575.1 Caldifarciminales bacterium | reverse complement strand
AAACCCTACACAGAAAAAAATAAGGAATGACTCACTCTTCGTATGGATAGAGCTTCGTGGAGGTGAATATGGTTTACTTCAAAGGAAATTTATCTTAGCAAAAGGTTGGGTTGATAGTGTTGGTCATAGAGACACAGTTATTTTTAAAGTAGTGGAGTATGATCTTGTAATTCCACCAATTTATATGGGATACTGTTATGGTGGTTATTGGATTGGCAAATTTAAATCAATTTTTAAAAAATGTTTTACTGAAATATATACTCATTTTATGCCACTTGGGTATACAAGGATTATAGGATGTGAGTCTGGTCCTTATGATAAACCTGGTCCTTATGGTCCATGTAGAGTTTTAATTCCTGGAAAATTCCATAAATTTCACTATAAGATTTATGGTGAAACAGATTTAAAGTTTAAAAGCTGGGGATATTTTAAACCACCTTTTGCAGAAAGAAGGGAATGGAGCTTTGTAATTGAACCAAGAAAAAAAATTATCATCCCTGATTCCTTTTATGTACCCCTTAATGCTAACACGGGTAAATATTATGGAGAAGGTAAATTTCCGTTTAAAAGCAGATACGATACTTATACATGGGAAGTAATTTTTCCTGTAATAATGCCATTTGGTGTTCCTTTTATCATAGAGATTAAAAATCCGCATGATTCAATACATATTCCTATTTTAAATTATGGTAGTTTTCCAGAAGATATTGAATACTCTTTTACCCATGGTAATACTCATTATGGAGAGACAACAGAGCATATTGACCCACTTGAAATTAAAACTTTTTCATTTAAAGGTCTACATTTCCCTAAGAATTCTTTAATTCCTTTTAAATTAAAGTATGAGCAACAATTGACAGGAAGGAAAGATAGTATTTTTGGTGAAGTTTTTTACAAGGATGGTCCTTGCGATAACTTAAATTTAAAAATGAATAGAAAGGTTTATCTTCCTCAGCAAGAAAAAATTATAAATATAAAATATTTTAATAATTCTTCAATATATCCAACTTATGAAAGAAAATTCCTTTTAAAAGTTGGTAACTATATATCTTATATTGATTCAATTCATTTTGATGCAAAGGATACAGTTTATTATTACAGGATTGAACTTCAAGGTGTTAGAAATGATAATGACAAATTTGTTTTGGATGATACAACTTCTTTCTTTCCAGAAGATTATTATTATCTCTGGTATCCAAGGGGCAAAAAAGATAAAAATAAAAATAAATTTATTATTAACTTTAAAAATTCACGCACCTATCTCCTTGGAAAAGATAGCCTTATTTATGCTTTTATTTTAAAAGATACTTTAAGAATAGCTCTTGGCAAAAAATTTAGATGGACATCACGTTTTTTGGACACTTTATCAATTCCAGGTGTTTCTTCAATTTACGGGCTAACATTTATGGATAATTATATTTACATCACAACTGACGGAAACAAGATTTTTAAAATAAAATATGAACCTACAAATTCAAACCCTAATAGAACAGGGAAACTCGGGAATATCGAAAGTGTCTGTCAAAATTTTAGTAGCCCAAAGGGAATAACTTCAAAGGGTGGTGCTTTATACCTTATAGAATCGGGTAAATCAAGAGTTATTAAGCTTGACAAAGATTTCAATATTTTAAATGTTATAATTGATACAGCTCTTATTGAGCCAGTTGATATAAAAATCGATAAAGAAAATTACATATGGGTAAGTGATAAAGGTAAAAATAAAATAATTAAATTAACTCAAACTGGGAATAAAGTTCTTGAGTTTGGTGAAAATAATTACGAACTTATATTTATTGACCCGTTTAATTCAATATGGACACGAACCTCTGACGGAAGATTTGAGAGATACACAAAAAATGGAAATAAGATAGAAGTTAAAGAGTATTTTATAGGTGAGGCAATAGAGTTTAATATAGAGGGACTTGAGATTCCCGTTCTTTACTCCTTAACCCTCGTAGATACTTCATACCTTTATGTTAGGGTTGATAAGCTTTTCTTTGCAGGTGGTTTATCCGGTAGAATAATATTACACGGAAATGTAAGTTCTGAGGAAAATGAAATAAAATTTATAGATTATGAATTTAACTACAAAGAAAATCAAGGGGAAATAAATTCATACTTTATGGGGTTTTCTGAAGGATGGAAGAGAAAAGGATATGCACAGCTTTATAAGTGGTATCCACTTGACTCTCTTCTTCAATATATTTTTAAATTTCCATATGGTTATAACGGAGTTTTATTTCATTTCTATTTAAAGAGGAACGAAATTTTAGATATTTCACCCGAGATTTATAAATTCAATGCAGAGTATACTTCTATTAAAATTGATGAAATTTATATAAAAGAAATATTTAAATATAATTTTAAACCAAATAGTTCATGGGATACAACATTCTCTATTCCGTCTTCCTACTATTTCCCGCCCGGTAAATATATAGCAAAGCTTTCTTTACTTGGTAAAGATGATTTCCCATTAAATATAAATTCTTATTATTTCTTTGATGTTGTACCACAAGAACTAGGAATCAAAATTTCACCAGCTTTTCAAGGACATCCTTTTATGGGTGACTCATCACTAATAAATTTAAAGATATGGAATCTATCCCAAGTACCTTCCTTGGGTGAAATAGGATTTATCTGTGATAACGATACACTTTTAAAGAAAGAGACTTTGATTGATACAAATGAAATTGAAAATTATGAATTTAAAATATTTAATGATAAAGAGATTATAAAACTCTTTGCATATTTTAAAGGAAATAAAAACTATTTAATCCAAAATGAAAATAACATAATCTATTTAAAAGATTCATTAAAAATATTACCCCAGAATATAGATATAATTCCTGAAGCATTTTCACAGGATATATTCTATTATGACCCAATATTTTTTAGGCTAACTTTAAACCCTTTTGCATCCGAAGGAAAAATATTTTCAAAACTTATATTCCAGAAAGATACAATAATAGATACATTTTATATAAAAATTGGTGAAAAGATTAACAAGAGCTACCATTTAATCCCTAAATTTGCAAAAGACGATACAGTCTATCTTATGCTTTCAACATATACACAGAATAAGTTATATAATCTTAAAAGACTTTATTTTAAAGGTGGAGGTATTTTAAAAATTGATACAAGCTTAATCTATGAAGATACTTCCTTTACAATTGGATATAGAATTATAAATCCTTCAAGTAAAAATACTTTATATAAAACATATTTTTACATAAAAAAAGATGGGGAGATAATAAAGTCTTATTCAAAAGAAGATGAAGTTGAAGCAAACTCTGAAAAGGAATTTATTCTTACTTGCAATGTACCTTATTCTGCGGTTTATACGCTTTCCGGAATTTTAAAGGAAAAAAGCTCAGAAATGCTCCTTGATTCCTCAAAGAGCACACTTTATGTAGGTCTTGTAAACTATGTAGAAATTGATACAATTATTTTAAAAGGGGCGAATGAAGAAGGACTTATGAAATTTATTTTTCCTATTTATCTTCCTTATGCAACTTCACAATTTCTAAAAGCAATACTTACGCATCCAGCAGGGAAAGATACAATTAAAAAATATTTCTCTAAAAATGACACAATTATTTTTTCTATCTATCCTCAATGGGAAAAAGGCGAGTATAATGTAAAACTTGATATTTTAAATTTAAGTGATAATGTTTTAATTTCAAAGGTATGGAGGAAAAAGTTTAAGCCCCAGTTTTATCTTATTACACAGGATACATTTTATACAAATGCTATTGACTCTTTAATTTCAGTTCCTTTTATAATTAAAAATAAAGGGACAAGTAAAGGAAAAGGTTTTTTGGAAGCAAAATGGTTTGAAGATTTCAATTTCACGGAATTTTATCTTCCGGTAAACACTCATTATTCTGACACTTTCTATTTAAGAAACCCATTATATATTCCTGAGGGGACTTATACAATGGAATTCAATTTAAATGGTGAAACATTATGGAAAATAGTAAAATATAGAAGTTATCGTATTTCTGTGCTTCCTTATACTGATAAAAAGTTTTATTCAAAGAACGATACTGCAAGATTTTATTTAAAGATTAAAAATTTAAACGAGCT
The DNA here is from genome assembly GCA_039630575.1 of Caldifarciminales bacterium. Classification (GTDB taxonomy): domain Bacteria; phylum Hydrothermota; class Hydrothermia; order Hydrothermales; family JAJRUZ01; genus JBCNVI01. The sequence goes on along the minus strand of JBCNUW010000001.1, from coordinate 180,386 downwards.
TAACCCGAAGATACTTTCAAAGATTTCTCTACCCTTTTATGAAAAGGATACACTTTTATTTGTCACAGGATTTATTAAAAATATAACGATTGATTCTACTGGATTAAAAATTTTAAATCCTGATTCACAAGGAATTTATGTTTCACCACTATTTTCAGCGAATCAAAAAGATACAATAAGTGGTGTGCTCTATCCTCCTTCACAAAAGATCTTAAAATTCAGAAAATGTAATATTTATGGGAAAGCAGAAACTGGATGGGAAGAAAAACTTTATCCACCTATAAAATATTACCAGTTTAAAATTTTGATACCTCAAAATGATACAATAAAAGTTGATTCTTTAAAGATAATAAAAGGAGATGATACAACTATTAAAAAGTTTCCTCCACCTGAAGAAATAGTTAAGTTCAAATTCGCATTAGATTCCTTGCCCGTTAACATATTTTATGGGATTTATTTATGGCCATCAATGAACGGAATACTTCTAAGAGAATATCCCTTATATGAAGGTGATAGTGTAATCGCAGTTTACCCTGAAAAGCCTGAATATTTCTTCGGTGAAATAATGAAATTAAATGTTTCAACAAAAATAGGCGGAAATGTAAAGATTAAATTCTGGGATAATGATTCAATCACCTCTTATATAGAAAAAGATACTTTCTTTTATAAAATGCTTCCTAAAAAGGGTTTAACTGATTTTTACGAAATTAATTATAATTTTTCTTCGGATACGATTATAAGACAGAGAAAATTTGAAATAAAATTAAAAGGGATAGATGTTAGAATAAGAAATTTAACTACATCACCTGATACAATCTATCCTTACGATACTTTAAGAGTGAGCATGCAGGCACATGTTTTTGATATTCCACCTGAAACAACTTATATATGTTTTGATATTTTAAAAGATGATACGATAAGGGTCTTAAAGGACACACTATTTTTGAAAAAAGGAATAAACCTTTTAAGGTTTTCTTTTGAATTTCCGAATATTTCAAAAGGAAACGCGTTTTTAAGATATAAACTTAATGCAGACTCTGTACTTGTTTTTTATTCTGGTAAATGGATAAATGTTGGATTGATTGACACATTTCCACCGGAAGTATCTTTTATTTACCCAAAGAGAATCTATGAGGATGACTCAATTTTTATAAAGGCAAAAATAAAAGATGATAACAAAATACTTGATACACTCTTTTATAGGATAAAAGGTGAAATCTCATGGAGTAAAATAAATAGTAAGAAAATAAATGATACATTACTTATTTATGAATTAGGAAAATTTAATGGAAATAATGAAATTGAATTTTATGGGGTTTATAGAGATATAAAAGGGAATAAAAGAAGGGAGCCTGTTTATGGTGAAAATAAAATATTTGTCCTTAAAGGACTTCAAGCAAATATATCTTCTTATGAAATTTATAATTCTTTACCAAGAATATATTGGCAAAATGTAGCAGAAGAATTTATTAAAGATAAAGGAATTCCTATTTTTGAAAGCTTCTATGATACACTGAAATTTGAAATGCCTTCTTTAAGGGGCAAAGGTCTCCTTTCAAAAATTAAAGTTTATTTGAAAAATCCTTTAACTCTTCCTTCCTATCTTTATGTAAAAATTCAAAATGAAAACTATACATTTGAAGTGCCTGGGGATACCTCTGGTTGGTTTGAATTTTCAATAAATAAAGAGATACAAGATACATTAAGTATAACTATATTTCCGTCAGAAATTATATTTTATGCAGACGGGGAAAACCCGGTTTATTCATATTATAAAAAGTTTGGTGAATGGAAAAAATTTATATACGGTAATATACTTATAAGACCAAAAATTAAATATCTATCAGATTCTCTTTCTCCAGTTTTAAAATATAATGTTTACAGAGAAGGTGGTGGTGCATCTTTTTTAATAAAAAGTGTAAAAGATACATCTTTTATAGATAGCTTAGCAATTAACGAAAATATTTACACATATTTCATCGGAACTTTGTTAAGAGAACCGAAAAGGGAATTTATTGGAAATCCCTATACTATCATATTTGATTATCTTCCACCAAGATTTTCTGATACAAACATTATAAAACTTCCAGATAGATACATATTTAAAACAAGGATTTATGATGGATTAAAAGTAGAAAATGATTCTATTTATGTTCCCAAGTTTTTATATAAAGCAACTCATGATAGCACTCATTTGGATACTTTCTTCTTTACAATTCCCAAGTTTTCTCAAAATATAAAATTTTATTTAAAAGCATGGGATTTAAAAAATAATTTAAAAAGGTTTCCTGATACAGGGTTTATTTATATAAAAGAAGGAGAATTTGGAGTTATACCTCGTGATACCACTTTACAAGGTGAAATTCTTTTAATAGGAGATATTGTAATTCCAGAAAGTGTAAGAGTTGATGTTAAAGAGGGAACAAGATTTATAATTTCAAATAAAGATATTTTTAACCTTGGAATTGATCCAAACCATATAGAAATAATAATTTACGGAGAATTTTATGCCAATGGCAAAAAGGAAAAAAGAATAAAATTTGAAATACAAGATACAGGAAGATGGTTTGGAATAAGGTATCTTCCAAAAAGTAAAGGTAAGATTGAATATTCTATTATAAAAGATGCTATAAAGGGTTTATCCTTAAAAGCTGAAAGCGTTTACATTGTTCAAAATGAGATAAGTGAAAACCAAGAAGGAATAGAAATTTTTAGAGGGAACTCCTTTATATTTGCAAATAAAATAAATTTAAATAAAATAGGAATAAAAGCTGAAATTGATAGCGGGTTTGCCATTTTAAGTTGGAATCATATATTTGAAAATGAAAGCACCGGTGTTTTAGTTAAAAATAACCCACTTTTAACATTAGGAAATGTTTATAATCCTGATACTCTTGATGATGGAGCAAATAGGATCTATGGAAACGGAAATTATGATATTATAAATTTAACTCAGTATAAAATATATGCACAGGGAAACTTCTGGAATAGCAAAGATTCAACATTTATAAAATCAAGAATTAAAGGTGATGTTGATTTCAAAAAATTTTATATATGGGGAAAAATAAAAATTAAAACAACATGGGATGGCATTGTAAGTATTGGTGGAGATCTAATTATTCCTAAAAATGTTCATCTTAAAATTAAAGAAGGAACAAAAATAAGATTTATAAAGAGGTTTGATGCTTTAAAAACTGGAAAGAATGATACTTTATCTGAGCTTATAGTTTATGGAAAACTTTCTGCAAAAAACTCTTTATTCACATCTGATGGGTATATAAAAGAAAAATGTGATTACTATGGAATAGTATTTAAAATGAGGGAAGAGAACGAACTTAAAAAATATGAAATGGATGAAGAAGATAGAACATTTGAAAAATCTTCCCATAATTACAAAAACTTGAGAATTAATTTTTCTTATAAGGGTATAGAATTTTTAAAAAATGAAAATTTAAAATTAAAGAATTTACAAATTAGAAATTCAAATTACGGAATATACTTTTATGGTAAGGAATTAGAAATTGAGAATTCAAATATTTCTTTAAATAACATAGGTTTTTATCTTTTAAAAGGTAAAGGACATATAAAAGAAACAAGTGTAAAAGAGAATGAAATTGGTGTTTTGTATAAGGGAACTTCTGAAATAAACATTGATAAATCTTATATAATGAATAACAAAATAGGAATATATATAAGTGAAAATTCAAAGCCGAAATTAAAGAATGGGCATAATTATATATGTTATAATTTAAATTATAATCTTTATAATGACACAAGGTTTGATATAGAGGCACAGAGAAACTGGTGGGGGACACAGAATGTAGATTCAATATCACTTTTAATTTATGATTTTTATGATGATCCTTTAAAAGGAAAAGTATATTTTGAGCCAATCTGGGTACCTAGAAAAGAGATTCTATCAAATATCCAAGGAGAAAAAGGAAGGGTAACTGAGCTAATTAAGATAAATAGTATTTCTTTTAAAAATATAGAAATTGAATTCATTTTAGATAGAAAATCAGAGATCTACATAAATATTTATGATGCTTCCGGAAAAAAGATAAAGAGCATAAATAAAAGTTTAGACTTAGGTACCCATAAATTAAAAATAAATAATCTTAAAAGAGGAGTTTATTTTATAGATGTTGAGGTTAACGGAATAAAAAATAGATTTAAAGTTTTAAAAATTTAGGACTAAAAAAGTCGGGGAATAATTCCTTTTTGATAATTTTTAACATGTACAATACTTATGATTTTTTAAGCCTTTTCTTCAAATTTTAACTCTTTTATTTCTTAATTTAAAGGATAAACCTTAAATACTAAAATCTTCCAAAGTAAAATTTTTTAAATTTTCAATAACCCTTTTTCTTACCTTGCTAATATTTTCAAATTCATGTAATATATTTCCATCCTCCATATATTTTATAAAAGCAGATCTCATTCCTTTCTTACACTTAGGACACAATGATGAATCTTTATTAAATTCTTCTACAATTACTATTCTATCTTTTTCACAGATAAAAGGTTTTTTCCTTCCACCAAATTTCCCTTTCTTTGCACATGGTTTTCCTTCAACTTCTGTAATATCCATTGCATAATCTATAACCTTAGCATTAGATAAAGATGTACCTACACCAAAGCCATCAGCACCTGCCTCTACTAACTTTTTTATCTCATACTCATCAAGCCCGCCAGAGATGAAAATTTTAATACCTTCTCTACCCCTTATTTTTAACTCCCATTTTATTTCCCTTATTATTTTTATAATATCACCCCTCCGAGACGAAGGAGTATCAAGTCTAACTCCAGTTAAATTTTGAATACTCTCACAAGCTTTAATAGCTTGAACTTTCTCATCACCATAAGTATCTATAAGTGCAATTCTCGGAACCTCTTGTGGCATATCTTCGTCGAAAGCCTTCCAAGCTTCTTCTTCACCCATTAAAATAATTAGAGAATGAGGCATAGTTCCTCTCGGACTCTCTCCTATTACTTCAGCACCTGCTAAAGAAGAAACTCCGTCACACCCACCCATATAAGCATAAAAATCTATAAAAGGTGATAAAGCTGGATGCATTCTTCTTATTCCGAAAGAAAGAACAATTTTATCTTTTGCTGCAATTCTTATTCTCATCGACTTTGTTAAAATACCAGAAGCATGACAGATAAACCCTAATATCGGAGTCTCGTATTCACAGAACTCAATATATTCTCCTTCTATGGCCATTACAGGAATAAAAACACCGTTTATATCCCACGATGGTACAATTTCACCCTCTCTAAGAGCCCATAAATTTACTTTCTTGCCTTCAAGTAATTCTAATACTTCCCTTATTCCAGCAAAGGCAAAATAAGGATAAGGAGAAGATGAAACTGTAAACTCAGCCCATACCCTTTTTTTAATTTCACGCTTTTCAAGTATCTTTTTCGTTCTAACAAAATATATATCGGTAGTTTTACCCTCTTTTATCAACTTTTCGGAAGCCATTAAAAAAGGAAATTCCTTATTCATAGACCCCAAACTAGTCGCACTTAGAAAAACCACAGTGTGGACATGTTAAACAATTTTCAGCAAGTATCATTGCACTACCACATTCTGGACAGATCTCCCCTGAGGTAATAAAGTTAATATTCTTTACATCAAATTCGTAAATTATCCTTTTTTGCTTTTTATCCTCAGGAAAAATCCCAAGCTGTTCTCCCTTTATATGTTTTTCAAGTATTTTACCTATTCCATCAGGACAAGATAATATAACTTCTCCTTCATCCCATGTGGGAATTGATCTTATACCTTTTAATTGGTCTACTATCTCAATTGGATCGATGCCTGATCTAAAAGCAAGAGAAATTAATCTACCTATAGCTTCAGTTAAAGCATTTGCTGAGCTACCACTCTTTCCAAGTTGAATAAAGACTTCATGGGGACCAAACTCATCTTCATTTATCGTTATATATACTGTTCCTAATTCGGATTTTATCTTGTAGGTTTTACCAGATACAACTTTAGGTCTTGGTCTTGGTTTTATCTTCTTAGGTTTTCTATCCTCTTCCTTTTTCACAGTATCATAAACCTGACCTGGACGTGATCCCCATCTGTAAACTGTTATTCCTTTACAACCTAATTCATAAGCCAAAAAATATACCTTCTCTACATCTTCTGGTTTTGCTTCCTCTGGAAGGTTAATTGTTTTTGATACAGCATCTTCAACGTATTTTTGAAAAGATGCCTGAATTTTAACATGCTGCTGAGGTGAAATATCAAAAGTAACTTCAAATATTTCTCTTATATAAGGAGGAATCTCCTCAAATTTTTTGATAGTTGGAAATTTTGATAAAGTTTCCATCAGCTCCTCAGAATAAAAACCTGTTTCTTCTGCTGCCTGCTGAAAATACTTATTTACATAAAGCAATCTCTCCCCACCCATTACATTTTTTACATAAACGAGAGCAAAATTGGGTTCAATTCCTGCTGAAGTGTCTGCAATCATTGAAATTGACCCTGTAGGAGCAATCGTTGTAACTACTGAATTTCTTCTTTTGATTCCCTTAAAAATGCTTTTGTCTATTGCAGGAAAAGGACCTTTTATTTCACCTATTTCAACAGATTTTCGATGGGCATTCTCCTGTATAAACTTCATGATTTCTTCTCCAGCCTTTAACGCTTCTTCAGATGAGTAGGGTATACCAAGTAAATAGAGAAGATCGGCAAATCCCATTACTCCTAAACCAATTTTTCTTGTAAGTTTTGTAACTCTTTCTATTTCTTCTAGTGGATAAGTATTAGCATCAATCACATTGTCAAGAAAATGAACAGAAAGATCAACAATTTCTTTTAATTTCTGCCAATCAATTCTTCCTCTTACCTCTTCATACTTTGCAGGTCTTTTATTCTCAAGATACCATGGTGTACCTAAATAAAATTTAGCTAGGTTTATTGAACCAAGATTACAAGATTCATAAGGTAAAAGTGGTTTTTCTCCGCAAGGGTTTGTAGCTTCTATTTCCCCCATTTCCCTAAGTGTATGAGTTTTGTTGATCCTATCTATGAAAATAACTCCCGGCTCTCCATTTTTCCAAGCTTGAAAAATTATTTTCTTCCACAAATCTCTTGGATTTACTTTTCTTACTACCTCGCCATTTCTTGGATTTATTAAATTAAATTCATTTTTTCCTCTCATTAGAGATTCCATAAATTCATCAGTTATAGCTACAGAGATATTGAAATTAGTTATTTTTGTAACATCGTCCTTACATGTTATAAACTCTTCTATGTCAGGGTGATCAACACGAAGAATTCCCATATTTGCTCCTCTTCTTCTTCCTCCTTGTTTTACAGCTTCTGTTGCTGAATCGAAAACTTTCATAAATGAAACAGGTCCGGAGGCAATTTGTCCTGTAGTTCTAACAACATCTCCTTTTGGTCTTAACCTTGAAAAGGAGAATCCTGTTCCTCCGCCAGTTTTGTGAATCAGTGCTGCGTGTTTTAAAGTTTCAAAAATTCCGTCCATAGAATCCTCAACAGGAAGCACAAAACAAGCTGAAAGCTGCCCCATTTTTGTACCAGCATTCATAAGTGTAGGAGAATTTGGTAAAAAAAAGCCCTGTGACATCATAAGATAAAATTTTTCTTCTGTTTCGTTAACCCTATCCCTAAAGTAGGGGTAATCTTTATCTACCTCAGCTACAGCTTTTGCAACTCTCTCGAACATTTCTTTGGGAGTTTCTATTACCTCTCCCTTTTCATTTCTTAAAAGATACCTCTTTTCAAGTACTTTTCTTGCATTTTCTGTAACAAAAGGCTCTATATGTAATTTTACTTTATTTTCCATTCCATTTAAAGATTTTATAGGGATTTGAACCCTTTATAGTTCTCTTAATTTTAAACTTTTAGTTCTTATCTTTTACCCCCTAATTTTTTTCCTATCTTTTTTTATTTAAGTTCCCTCTTCCCAGGATTCAAGGTATTTCTTTTGTTCTTCTGTTAATTCATCAATTTCAACTCCCATTGTTTTAAGCTTTATTCTTGCGATTTCTCTATCTATCTCTTCTGGCAGTGTATAAATTCTTTTTTCCAATTTCCGAAAATTTTTAATTATAAATTCACACGCAAGAGCTTGATTTGAGAAACTCATATCCATAACATCAGGCGGATGACCTTCAGCTGCAACAAGGTTTGCAAGACGACCCTCTGCAATCAGAAATATTTCTTTACCATCATCAAGGATAAATCTTTCAACATTTTCTCTTACCTTTTCAATTTTTTTTGAAATTTTTCTCAATTCTGAGATGTTTATTTCAACATTAAAATGACCAGAATTTGCTAAAATTGCTCCGTTTTTCATTTTTTTAATATGATTTATGTCAATTACATTTTTATTACCTGTCACTGTCACAAAAACGTCTCCAATTAGTGCAGCTTCTTCTATTTTCATAACATCGAAACCATCCATTTTTGCCTCAAGTGCTTTGATAGGATCAACTTCCGTAACAATAACTTTTGCTCCCAAACCTTTTGCTTTTGTTGCTACACCTTTACCACACCATCCGTAACCACATACTACAAAATTCTTTCCTGCAATTAAAATATTTGTTGCTCTTAATATACCATCTAATGTACTTTGACCTGTTCCGTATCTATTGTCAAAAAGATATTTTGTTTTAGAATCGTTTACAGCAATTATAGGATATCTTAGAATATTATTTTTCTCCATGCTCTTTAATCTGACTACACCAGTTGTTGTTTCTTCTGTTCCACCTTTAATGTTTTTGCCAAACTTATCAAAGTTTTGATGAAGATAGGAAGTTAAATCTGCCCCATCATCTAAGGTTATGTCAGGGATAACAGTTAATGCTTTTTCAATATGTTCGTAATATTCTTCCGTAGTAGCCCCATATTTTGCAAAAACCTGAATTCCGTATTCTTCCCTTAAGGCTAAAGCTACATCATCTTTTGTAGATAGAGGATTTGAGGCACAGAGAAAAACAGTTGCTCCTCCTTCTTTTAATGTAATAACTAAAGAAGCAGTTTCAGGTGTAACATGGAGACAAGCTGAAATTTTTAATCCATTTAAAAGTTTTTCTTTTTTAAACCTTTCTCTGATGTTGAGTAAAACTGGCATATTTCTCTCTGCCCAATATATTTTATTTAACCCTTCCTTTAACATTTTATCCTCCTTAATTGTTTAAGGTCTCTTTAAGTTAAAACCTATCAAAAATTCAAGGTTTATACCTTTTGGATTAATTTCCTTATAAGTAAGATCCACATCAGAGACTAAAGTATCCCCGCCTTTTACTTCATATGAGAAATTTCTTAACACCCTTCCAAGAGAATATCCAGTTTTGAATGATATATTAATATTCTTATATTCTTTTTCATATGTTAAGGAGGGTGATATAAGGTAATCTAAAGCTCTAACTTCTTTGCCGTTTCTCTCTGTCTGCCAAATTAAAAGAAAATCAAATGAAAAACCAAGTTTAAAAAGATTGTTTAGAATATAATTTCCTGTAATAGATAGTTTTTGCGATTCTAAATAATTTGAGGTGTAGAAAAATATCCCTGGATTAAAATAAAAAACAGAAAAGGGTTCTTGAATTTTTAACCTAAATCCAAGACCATAAAGTAAAATTGATCCATCCTTTATATTTTTCTCTGCTCCATAAAGACCCTTTTTAGTTTCAATTAAAGAAAATCCAGAAGAAAGATAAAGAGTGTATATGTATGGTATACCTCTTATTCTTATTAATTTTTCACCTTTTTCCGGTTTTCTATCTTTAATCAAAAGTTTACAGATTGCCTCATTTTCATAAACTTCCTTAATCTTCAGAAATCCAGATGGATTTGTTAGGTCACCGTACATAAAAGTTTCAGTTTCTCTTATCCCCTTTAGAAAACCATTTTTTATCTTAACTATGTTATTTTTTATTTCAATTACCTCAGGTGACTCAAAAAATATTGATTTCAAATAGGTTATTGCATTTTCGCTGAATTTTATTATTGCCTCATTTATATCTTTTTTTGAGAAACCTGTTAATGTTTTGAGATTTTTAATTTTATCTTTTTTTATATAAACAGTTCCCTCAACCCAAAAATTTTCATCGTCAATAACAAAATTCTCAAAAAAAATTTCGATACTGTCTTTGTATTCCCTTATGTAATCCTTTTCAATAAACTCTAAAATTGTTTTCTTCCCAAACTCAAATAAAGAGTCGGGAAAAGCTGGAATTTTATAAATATAGAAAATTAAAAAATAAAAAATCATAATAGATCTCCTTTTTAATAAGAATAATTTTCTGAAAATTTAAACGCTTTTTGCAAATTTAAAAAAAATAAAATATTAAATGTAGAAAATGGATTAAAAAACAAATAAAAAAATGCTCTTATCCAGGGTATTTCTTTATAAATTCTTTTATTCATCAGTCTTCCTATCTCATCCCATTCTTTTGAATTTTTTGAAAAAAGCCTACTCTGCTTATTCCAAAGAGAATTTTTAAAAATTGGGATTTTTTTTAACTTTTTATAATAGATGTTATTTAAATTTCTTGATTCAAAGAATTTGATAATAGTTTCAGCAGCAATTCTGCCTGTTGTAAGAGCCCCATGTATTCCCCCAGCTGTAAAAGGATGGACTGCACCGATTGAATCCCCAACCCTTAAAAGTCCCTCAGGATCATCTGGGAAAACTGGTTTTGAAAAAGGAATTCTTCCGGCTACCACTTTTATCTTTTCTAATTTTTTAAATTCATAGCATCTTGTTAGTTTTTCTATAGCTTTTATAGTATTTTTTCTTCCATAAAAGCCTGATCCAATTCCTGTCTCTTCATTATGAAAAAATACCCATCCATAAAAAGGTTTAAAGTCATTACCAAAATGAAAATGAAAGTATTCATCATCTATTTTGTTTTTTTTGAATCTAAATTCAATAGCAGTAATTTCCTTAAATTTAGGATAATTAATTCCCTGAATTTTCTTATGAGTTCCAGTTGCAAGAATAACGTATCTACTATAATATTCGTCCTTATTAGAAATTACCTTAAAATAATTATTTATTTTATTGATACACAAAACAATTTCATCTTTTTTTATTTCTGTACCTTTTTCACTTGAGATTTCAGCAAGGTACTGGTCAAATTTGTTTCTTTTAATAAGATAGCCCTCAATTGGAAATATAAAATAAAATCCTGATGGAGTAAAAGTTTTAGATCCTTTTATTTTTCTGTTTATGTATATTTCTTCTTTTTTTATTTTGTTTTCCTCTAAAGCATATTCTGACAATCCCTCACCACACTGAACTGGTTCACCTATTATTTTCTTTTTCTCAATTAAAAGTATTTTTAGCCCTTTTTCTGCAAGTTTAAAAGAAGAAAAACCTCCAGCTGGTCCTGCTCCCACTACTATTACATCATAAATTCTGTTTATTTTCATCTTTCTATTATAATTTATCTAATGAAAAAATTCTCTAAGTTTTTAATACTTTTACTTTCTTTTCTTAAACATTACGATTTTGATAAGTTCATTTTAAAGGAAGGATATATAAGAACAAACCTTGTTAAGTATGAAAATCCAGTAGTGATAGAAGATTTAACTAAAAAAATTGAAAAAAATTCCTATATTTTTATTAAAATTCTCAAATTGCTATCAATAGATAAAAAGGACATAAAGGTAAGTTATCATTCTTCCTTTCTTACAGAAGATAATAAAAAAGTTATAATTGTTTATTTTATCGATTTAAAAGATTTAAAATTCAGAGGTATAAAAGTTGAATTCCTATACAATTTAGAAATTAAAAAATTTGAGGAAATTATCTATTACATAAAAATTCCATATGACTAATTAACCACAAATTTACCAGTTTTTCGAAAATGTTTTGTTTCAATAATATAAAAGTAAAGACCTTTTAATTTTGGTTTAAAATAAAATTTTTCTCCTTCCCTCAAGAAAACTCTCTCTTTTCTAAGTTTCTTTCCTGAAGCATCATAAAACTCTATCTCGTACTCTTCGTCAATCTTTGACTTGAGGAGAAAACTGTTTAGGTTCTTTATTTCAGGATATACACTTTCCCTTAAAACATCACTTCCTTTTTCAACGATTTTGGTGGCTTCACACACTGCAAAATATGGTTTCCTATAAGCAATAACTTTCACATCATCAATATATATTCCATCCTCCGTTAAGTATACATCTGTTTCCAGTCTAAATCTTATGTAAACCTGATTACCCTTGTAAGGAGTTAGATCAAGTTCTATCCTTTTCCAGTTTGTCTGCAAACCTGTGAATGAAATTAGTTTATGCCAGGTTGATCCGTCATTAGAAATCTCAACATGTACAAAATCCCAACCAGATTCGATCTCATATTTAACCCAAAATAATAGTTTGAATGTATCTAAATTTAAATTGAGATTAATAGGATTCAAAGTTCTTATCCAGGTATTTTGGTTATTAGAATAATTTGATGAGGGGCTATCGGTGAGCGAGAAGATACCAGAGTAGCGGGTAGAGGTTGTTCTTTGCCAAGGTGTGCTTGTTCCTCCTTGAACCCAATTTGAAAGTCCTGTTTCAAAACCATCTTCAAAGAGTACATAAGGGGGTCGCTCGTTTTCTATATAAAAACTTTCGGTTTTTAAAAAAAGAGGATTACCCTGAATTTTAAGGAGAAAAGGAATTGCTGAACTGTCTGGGAAAGAATTGTAAGTAACAATTTTAAAAGGTGAAAGATTTTGAACAGAATTACCAGGAAAAGCAGGAATATCCGGAAAATTCAGAAGAGTATCTATAACGTAAGCACATGAACCTGTCGATTTTAAAATTAACTTGACATTTGTTAAATTTCCATTAACTCCTAAATTTTTTAACCATATAGTAAGATTTAAAGTATCTCCTGGATCAATATGAGCTGATCCATTCTGATCTACAAAATGTAGAGAATCAATTATCACATAATGACCTGCTGCTTTAAGAACAAACATGTTCATGGGAAGATTTTCACCTATTTGTTCCATTATTATGTTCGTATCAGGCTGCCAAAAGTTTTCTCCAACCTCAGGAGTAAAAGCTAAAATTTTTGGTTTTTCGTTTTGTTCACCATACATCCAATCATCTGAGGTTCCGTTTGCGTTATACAAAAGTTCCCAAGCTGTTCCGTAAGCATAGCCACTTTTTGAAGTCATTTCAACACACATAGCTTTGAAAAGATTGTTATCAGGTGTATATAGGTCGTCATATCCCCACGGATAAATTAAAAGATTTGAATAGGAATGGTAATTTAAAGTAATTACAGGTTTAACTTGATTGGACAATGTTCTAATTGCTCCTATCTCTGGCTCTGAAAAGGGAGAAGGGCCTCTATAGATCTCCGAAGATGGATCAGGAGATGAACCAACGTCATCGTAACCCCACATGTATCCATAATTTCTGTTTAAATCAACGCCAAAGGAACCTCCATTATTTCTTCTATTTTTCCTCCACATCCCTGATGGATAGGTTTCATTATAGACATATCCGTCTGGATTGATAACAGGAACAATCCATATCTCTCTGTTATTCACAAGCCATGTAACATCTGGATCAGTTCCATACTTGGTAAGTAAATATTTTGCGAATTCAAGCACTATAGAACAACTTATAGGTTCCCTTGCATGATGAACACCAGTCAGTAAAATTGCAGGTTCATTTTCATTCTCGTTGGGATTGTCTGAAATTTTCATTGCATAAATATTTCTTCCCTCCCATGAGACACCGTAACTGATTGGTGGTGATGTGAGGTTGGGAAAGTTACTGTGTATTTTGTTTAATTCATTAACAGCCTCTTGAAAGGTATAATAGGGGCCAAAATTTATCTTATTCTGCATCTTATTTTTAAAATCATCTTCAAGATCAGGAATCTTTGTGATGTAATAAATTTTATTTTTTTCAAGATATTCAAAAATTTTCTTCTCGCAAACACCCTCTAAAATTCCCTTTTTCCTGTCATACCTTTTTATTTCCTGAAGTCCCTCCCTATAAAGGTTTGGTATTATATTTTCTGAAGTAACAAATATCTGTAAAATGGATAGATTTTCTGTAAAAATAAATAAAGATAAAAAAAAGTTGATCATTATTTTAGTATTTTAAATTGGGATTTCAACCTCAAATAATATTATAATTTAATTTTGAAGGGAAAGTAAATTTCAATTAAAATATCTTTTTTATGAAAAAAATTGAAATTTTTAACTTAGGAATAAAGAACTACAAGGAGATTTGGGATTTTCAAAAAGAGTTAGTTGATAAAAGAAGCAAAGACATTGTTGGAGATACACTTTTAATTTGTGAACACTTCCCTGTTTATACTATTGGAGCAAGAGGAAGTAGGAAAAATCTTCTTGTTGATGAAAATTTCCTTAAGATGAAGGGAATTATGCTTTACCATATAGAAAGAGGGGGTGATATAACCTTTCACGGTCCTGGTCAACTTGTAGCTTATCCAATTATAAAGCTTAACGAAGTGTTTAAAAGTATAAAAAAATTTGTCCATAATTTGGAGGAGGTTGTTAAAAATGTTTTAAAAGAGTATGGAATTGAAGCAGTACGATTAAATAAAAACATTGGTGTTTTTGTTAGAGGAAAGAAAATTGCTTCAATTGGAGTTGCTGTAAAGAAAGGTGTTACCTTTCATGGTCTAGCCTTTAATATTAACATGGATCTTTCGTTCTTCAAGCTAATAAGACCTTGTGGACTTGATGTAGAGATGACTGATTTATCTAAAGAACTCAATAGAGAAATTAATTTAGAGGATATAATCCCTTTATTCATAAATAAATTTAAGGAAGTTTTTGAGTATAACTGAAGAAAGAGTCTTAGCATATAAAATTTTAGAAAAAGTATTAGAGGAGGATAAATTTTTATCTCCGCTTTTGGTTTATCATTCGAGAAATCTTGATATAAAAAAAAGAAAATTCCTACAAAAAATCTGTTTTGAAACTGTAAAAAATCTTATTTTTATTGATCATATAATAAAATTATTTTACAAAAAAAATTTTTCAAAACTTGAGCCTTCTGTCAGAACAATTTTAAGAGCCTCGCTTACTGAACTTTTGATATTAAAAAGAAAACCCTATGCTGTTTGTGATTCTTGGACAGAAATTACAAAAAGATTTAATTTCCCTGCTTCAAAGCTTGTAAATGGAATTTTACGTAATGTTTTAAGAAAGGGCTTTTCCCAATTTGAAGAAAACTGGATTAATTATTCTATACCGAAATGGATTTATAAGAAATTAAAAAGGGATTTTGGAGATAGTTTTGCTTTGGATTTTTGCAAGTGGTTTCACTCAGATCCGCCTTTTTATTTTCGAGTATATTTTGAAAAGGATGAAGAGGCTTTAAGAAGTAAGATTGAGGAGGAATATTTTAAAAAAGGTTTTTATTTGGCAAAACTTAGCTTTCCTCCTTATGCTTACAAAAGTTTTTATCATCCTTGGGAAGTGGGATTAGATGAAAAACTTTATTATGTTCAGGATTTTGCCTCTCAGAGTGTAATGCATTATAAAGATTTTAATACTGGAATTTCTGTTTGGGATATGACCGCAGCTCCAGGTGGAAAAAGTTTATATCTCAGTTTTATTTTAAAAAATAACTTAAAAATTTTAGCAACTGAACTGAGAAAGGCTAGAGCTAACTTGTTAAAAGAAAATTTTAAAAAATATAAGATAAATGGTTATGTTTTGAATACAGATGCAACTTTGTTTTTTCCTAAAATTTTTTTTGATCTTATAATAATTGATGCACCTTGTTCTGGACTTGGAACGATAAGAAAAAAACCAGAGATTTTAATAAGAATGAGTCAAGAAAAGATAAAAGATCTTGTAAAATTACAAGAAAAACTAATTGAAAATGCCTATAGGTGTCTCAAAAAAGGCGGTTACTTGTTTTATATTACGTGCACTATAACAAAAGAGGAGAATGAAAATCAAATAGAAAAGGCGCTTAAAAAATTTAATTTTGAATTAATAGAACCAAAACTTTCAGATTCTTTTAAAAATGGGAAATATTTTTTCTGCAGGGGCTTTGATTTTGACTCAGATTTTATGTTTTCTTCTGTTCTAAAAAAGTTATAATTTTTAATGGAATTAAAAGAAGGTAAATTACCGATCGATTTACTTAAAGAACTTATTAAAATTATTCCTATCAGTTCTAACAAAGTTAAAGTAAAACCAGGTCCAGGTGCAGATGCTTCTGTTGTCGATGTAGGAAGTTACTTTGCTGTTATAACTCAGGATCCAATCACTTTTACCGAAAGGGAGATAGGATACTATTCTGTAATGGTTAATATGAATGATGTTCTTTGTATGGGAGCGAAACCACTATTTTACCTTTTCACATTACTTATTCCTAAAGGAAAGGATATTAAAGAAATAAAAAATATTTTTAGAGAAGTTTCCTCATCGTGTAGAAAATACAAAATTTCTGTAATCGGAGGACACACAGAAATAACACCAGGGTTAACAAAATTTTTAATATCCGGAACAATGATAGGTTTAAGAGATAAAAAATTGGGAATTTTCCCGAAACCTGTAAAGGATGGAGATTATCTTCTATGTGTTAAGGAAGTTCCTATTGAGGGGATTTCAATAATAGCTAAGGAAAAAGAAAAAGAGCTTAAGAAGTTTGTTGATGAAAAGCTATTATTCAAATTTAAAAACTATCACAGAAAACCTGGAATAGGAATTATGAATGAAGCTTTAATACTTTTAGAGAATAAGAATGTTCTTGCTCTTCATGATCCCACCGAGGGCGGAATTTTGAATGGAATTTACGAGTTCTGTGAACTTTTAAATCTTGGCGTTATAGTTTATGAAGATAAGATAAAAGTTGTGAAAGAAACTGAAAACATATTTAAGTATTTTGGGATTGACCCTTTAAAAACAATTTCGTCAGGAGCTATCCTTGTAGCAGTAAGAAGAGATGGTGTTCAAAAGGTTGTTGAAATTTTAAGTTTAAAGAAAATTAAATATAGTATAATAGGTGAGTTTAAAAAGAAAAATTCTGGAAAATGGTTAGTTAAAAAAGAGGGTAAAAAGGAGAAAATTTACTCTTGTCAGGATGAAATTTCTAAAATTTTTGATTAAAATTTAATCGATATTGATAAACCTTGAGGATCTGTTTGAAGTATTAAGGTAAAATATTTTGCCTCATTTTTTATTTCCTCAATAAAATCTAAGAGCTCTTCTTTGTGAGAAAGTATATTATGGGCTATTATTAATCCTCCCTTTTTTATAAAGGGTTCAAATTTTTTTAGAGCTCTAAGATATAGTTTTTTGTCTATGTCAAAGAAAATTATATCGATATCGTTACCAAATTCGTCACCCCTTAAGTTAACCACATCTTCATTAACTATTTCTAACATATCAAAAACATTTAAATTTAAAATTTTAGAAAGTTCGTTAATTATGTTAAAGCCCATTTTAGAATATTTTTCCTCTCTTTCTACAGCGTAAATTTTTCCATTTTTACCTGAATTTAGAATTCCACAGAGCATCCATAATGCTGAATATAAAATACCTGAACCTAATTCAACAATTTTTATATTTTCTTTATTGTAGATTTTCGTAACAAAATATAAAAACTTTGCAGAATCCTCAGGTAATGCCATTATACCTATATCTATCGATTTTTCCCTAAGTTTTAGTAGAAATTTATAAACTCTTTCGTTCAAAAATCATCTCCATGATGGTGACAGCCTGATGCAAAACAATTTTCCCTGTTGCTTCCCATGCTTCTTGTATGGCATGTATTGCAAAAATCATAACCATTTATTTCTGTATCAAGAGTGTTGTTATTTAAAACATCATATCTATCACCGTTATGTCCGTCATCATCTGGTATAGATCTTGTTCCATCTCTTGAAAAGACTGTGTCTTTAAGTTGGAATAAATCATTTTTAAAAGACATATGTTTCCTTGCGTGACAAGCTACACATGGTACTATTTGATTACTCGCCCAACCGTATCCTGCTTTCAATCTTGGATTGCCAACAATAAGCCCATGCACATCACTATTGATATATGTATTTCTAATATTTACAAGGGACCTTGTAGGTGGGGTTATGGTTGGAGGAAAACTACCATCGTGACAATCAAGACACCACTCAGTAAGAAAGTCTCCACCAGGTAAAATTTGACCTGTTCCTGGTATTCTACTATCTGTTGGATCTGGATCCCTTTTTAGAGGCATTGACCCACTATCTCTATGAGGATCATGACAATCAGTGCATTCTATTTTAGCACCTGAACGTGATTGAGCTAAATCTTGTATATCGTGTCTATCGTTTAGATTTAAATTGTTATTAGGTCCTACCGGAGCAGTTACCCATCTTGTTGCTCTGTCAAATTTTAACTTGACATTTTTAGAAGAAGGTCCTGTTGCATCATGACAGGTAAAACATAAAAATTCTTCTCTATCAACCAAAAGTTTTGGATAATAGAAACCAGTTGCAGGATCTCTCCAGCCATGAGGAAAATGACAGTTGAAACAAGAGTTTCTTAAGGAAGTCGGTAAGGCTGCTTTTATGCTGGCACTACTTCTTCTTGCAGGAGGTACTAAATTTCCAAGAGCATCAACGTAAGCGTAATCAGTTCCATATTCACCGCCTGGCCACTTTGCGTTTGTGTTTGTAAAATGAGAGGCGGTAATTGAAAAATTTCTATGGCAGTGACCACAAAGATTACTTGTTGGAGATTTATGCATCACCTGGTTAAGAAGATAACCGTTTCCAGAACCTTTTTTCCTTATGACATACCTGTTACCAGGAACTATCCCTGATCCATAGAGGGGATTTGACCATGTGACTGTATTTAAAGTATTCGATATAATTGTTCTTATTTGAAACCAGTTTGCTGAATCATTTCCAGCTGGATAAATTTTTATTTCCCACCCTACAAACATATTAGTTGGCCAGTTTTTGGTATTGTCAGTTAAAGATGTTTTAGAGCCATAGGTCGCAGTTCCATAGACACTTGTATCTGAATAGACGAAATGAACATCGTGACAGGTCATACAACCCACTTGGTTTTCATAAACAAGTGGTAAGTTTTGTGGTATTACATAATTCGGATTAGATGAGGGTATAGGAATACCTACTGGATGAGTTGTAAAGGGGCGTGAACTTTGAACCCTTTGAGAATGACAGTCTCTGCACATCATCTCAGGATTAGAAGCAACAAGAAAAGGTTTTCCAGTATTGTGATTGTGCTGTTCATGACAGGTTGAACAGATAAGCTTATTTGCATCGATGCCAGTTCCCGGATAATAGTTCTTATAAACTGCTGAGGATGTGGATGCTCCATAGCCTTGGTTGTCTCCAGGAACATTAAAAGCGTGATGAATTCCAGTTGTTCCGGGTATTGCCTTTTTGCTTTCTTCAATTACAAAGTTTTTTGCATCACCATTTGGATTGTGACATAATGTATAACACATATTGTAATTTCCATTGACTAAACCAAGATAAGGTCCTAAAGCATTATGGGGACTATGGCAAGACTTACACTTTACATCCCAATCTTTTATTGGTGAGTTGTCATTATGAGGATAAGAAAGTGCAAAAATCTCTAAAAAGATAAAAGAACTCAAAATTGCAATTTTTTTCATTTTATTTTAAAAACCTTTCTTATCAAAAATTTGTTTTGTTTTTCTTTAAGCATAATAAAATAAACTCCTCTTTTAAAAGAAAAAGGAATCCTAAAGCTTAAATAACCCTTTTCTGTAATAAAATTGTCTAATTCTAAAATTTTTCTTCCATCAATAGAGAATATGTTAAGATCATAATTTCCCTCAGGTAACTTTAAATCAAAAAAAATTTCTTCCTTAGATACCTTTATGTTATCAAATGGATTTTCTTTTAAAACTATTATTTCTGGTGTATAAAAATTGTCAAAAGTATATATATCAATTCTTGAATTTCTTTGGTTTAAAATATAAATTTTTTGATTTATATACTTGATTTTTGTTGGTGTCTTAAATTCAAAAATTGAATCACCATAGCTTCCAAATGAATCTATTTTTATTAATGGATCTAAAAAGTAAATATAAATTCTACCCATCAATGCATTTGTTAAAAGTAAAATTTTATTTCCATTTATTTCCGCAATTTCAAAACCTCCCCCTAAGACTCCCGGTAAGTCGAGTAGTGTGCCAACTATGGTACCCTCTTCATTTATTTTTAAAATTCTTAAACTTGGTGCTGAAGCCTTTCTATCAAGAATATAAAACTCATTCTTAAAGGGTTTAAAATCAATTGGTTTATAGGAAGGAACTTGCATAACTGTGAAAACAAAATTTTCATTTATTTTTACTATATTTGCTGGAGTTCTACTTAAAAGATAAATTTGATTCTCATGTAGACAGCCTGATACATAGTCACCTTCTGGTATGTTTATACTGTAGTAAAGAGAATTGTTTTCAAAAGTATAAAGTTTATCTTCCAAATTACTTACTACATAAGTAAATGGCTTTTTGTAAAGAATTACTGTTGGTTCATTTATAGAAAACTCTTGAAATGTAGAATAGTTTAAAACTTTGTTCTCTATTGGAAAACTCACCCATATTTCCTCATTAACTATTGAAAAATCAACTCCTAATCCCTTATAACCAATACTTGCAAGATAGTGTAAACTTATAATTAGGATGGCTAACATATTTTACCTCCCTTATTTTAATATAACCCCTAAAATTTAAAATGTCAAATAAAAGAGAGGTGATTTTTATCTCCATTGCTAGAGCATTCACTGCTGCTTCATTTTCAGTATCTATTCCTTTTTTGAATATATACCTTTATAGTGAAAGGGAAATTCCTATGAAAGTAATAGGTTTTATGGTTGGGCTAAGTTCTCTTTTAGGTGCTTTTTCAAGAGTTCCTTCAGGATACATAGGAGACAGGTTGGGCTGTAAAAATCTTATGGTTCTTGGTCTTCTGTCAAGATTTTTTGCTTTTCTATTTTTTACTATTTTCATTATATTTAACGTTACTCCTGTTTTATTTCTGTTTGGATTTGTTCTTAATTCTTTAGGTTTTTCTCTTTTTGCTCTTGGATCAGACTCATATGTAGGAATTTATTTACCTGAAAAGGAAAGACCCTCATCTTATGGAATAATAAGAGTAGGGACTAATCTTGGTTTTGCAATTGGTCCTGCAATAGGAGGATATTTGGCTTCTTTTTCATATACTTTACTTTTTACTGTATCTTCTTTACTTACCTTTATTGTTTTACCTTTAATTCAGTTTGGGGTGAAATGTCCCAAAGGGGAAGTTTTATCTAATAAAAATTTTTTATTAGAGATAAAAAGTATTTTGGATGATAAAATCTTCTTCTACTATATTATTTCTATTTTTCTCCTTTTTTCATTAGCAGGGCAGATGATTTCAACCCTATCAGTTTATGCAAAGGAAAAAGGGCTCTCAAATACACTTATAGGTTATTTGTTTACAATAAATGGGGCTTCTGTTGTTATTCTTCAAATTTTTTTTACAAAATTATCCGAAAGTATAGGTTTCAAAAATTCTTTAATTTTTGGAATTTTACTCTATATTTTGGGCTACTTTTTATTTTCTTTTGCTTCAAATTTTTATTTTTTTGCATTATGTGTTTTTATATTTACTGCCGGTGAAATGTTAAGTTTACCAATTGTAACAACCTTTGGAACAATTTATGCTAAAAAAGGAAAAGAAAATCTTTATCTAGGTTTTTTAGGTCTCGCTGAAGGTCTTGGTTGGGCAAGTGCTCCTTTTTATGGTGGAATTATTCTTGATTTTTTTATTAAAATTCCAGTTTTAATGTGGGGAATAATCATTATTCCCGGTTTTATATCTTTTATAATAGTTACTAAAGTTCTTAAAAATGAAAAAGTGGCTAAGTAAAAATGTTTTTTTTCTTGGTCTTACTTCTCTTTTTAATGATATCGCATCTGAACTTATTCACCCCCTTCTTCCCTTGTTTATTGTTGAGAATTTAAAAAAAGGACCAATGGGGCTAGGTGTAGTTGAAGGAATTTCAGAACTTACATCAAGTTTATTTAAACTTATCTCAGGTAACATCTCAGACAGAATTAAAGAAAGAAAAAAAATTATAGTTTTAGGATACCTTTTAGCAGCTATTACAAGACCACTGGTTGGTTTTTCTGTTAATTTATATCAGGTAGTTTTTTTAAGATTTTTAGACAGACTTGGGAAAGGAATAAGAGGTGCTCCAAGAGATGCCCTCATTTCTCTTTCTGTCTCTGAAAGTGAATCGGGAAAAGCTTTTTCATTTCAAAGAGCTATGGATCATCTGGGCGCCTTTATAGGACCACTGTTTACAATTTTACTTTTGACGCACTTTTCAATAAGGGAGATTTTCTATTTTTCAATTATTCCTGGACTTTTTTCAGTTCTTTTTGTACTGATATTTGTAAAAGAAAGAGAAATTAACTTTAAAAAAACTAAAGATAAAAAACTTTCCTTTTATTTTAAATTGCCTTTTAAGTTTTATTTATTTCTTTTTATTTTTTTCATTTTCACAATAGCAAATGCTTCTGATACTTTTATACTGCTTAAGGCAAAAAATGAGGGTGCTCTTTTGATTACTATTCCACTTTTTTGGTCCGTTCTGAATTTAATTAAAGCTCTAAGCTCTTTGCCAGCAGGATATTTTGCTGATAAATTTGGAAAAAAGAGAGTACTCCTTTTAGGTTGGTTAATTTACTCTTTATCCTATTTAGGATTTGCCTATTCTATTTCCTTTTCTTCCTTTATATTTTTTTTTATACTTTATGGACTCTATTTTGGCTTAACTGAAGGAGTTGAAAGAGCATTGGTATCAAGTTTTTTACCAGAAGATAAAAAGGGAACTGGATTTGGACTTTTTTACTTTGTACAAGGTTTTGGTCTTTTATTCGCATCTTTTTTGTTTGGAATTTTATGGGAAATTTTTGGAACGAAAGTACCTTTTTTAGTATGCTCTCTTTTATCATTTTTGGCTTCTTTACTTTTGCTTTTTCTTTAATTTTTATATCTTTTATTTTAAAATTTTTATAAATAAAAAGGAGGAATAAATGAATCTAATCTTAAAAATCTTTTATAATCCGAATGAAGCCTTGAAAACTATAAAGGATAAAAAACCTCTTCTTTTACCCTCTGCTACAATATTAATTACTTTTCTAATTATTACTCTCCTTTATATCCAATTTGTAATTTTACCAAACAAAGAGAGTATATTAAGTGAAAGGAATCTACCAGAAGAGGCTATTGAACGTGCCATGGAATTTATGGGTTCACCTTTATTCTATATTTTGACAATCTTTTCGAGTATATTTGGTTTTTTTATCCAAACTCTTACTTTGGGATTTATATTTTTTTTAATCTCTACACTTTTTAAAGGAAAAGGTGATTTTATTGCTTTTTTCAGTTCGGCTATTCATATATATGCAATAAATCTTTTAGGATCAATTGTTGCTTTTCCTATAGCTCTTTTGACCGGGAATCCTAATGTGAAACTTAATTTTTCTATCTTTTTATTGTTCCTATCAGAGAAAAATTTTTTTAGAATTTTCCTCGAACAGGCTGGATTTTTTACATTATGGGCGACTTTTCTTTATGGTCTTGCCCTTCATCACATCGGTGATATTGAGAGAAAAAAGGGAATTTTCATATCTTTTTTTCTTTGGTTTTTTTATTCTCTCTTTGTTACAATTATAAAGATAATTCTTTAAATTGAATTTGAATTATGAATCAAGGTAAAATTAAAAATAAGGTATTAAGTTTAAATGGGTTCAAGTCCCTTTATATGTTAGGAGGTAAAGTTTATGAAGAAAATGATTATAGTAGTTCTAGTTCTTTCAACCTTTTATATTTGGCTTCATGCAACAATTGTAGGAAGTAGGCATGATTTTAACAGACCCAATGCAGGACAAGTTTGCATATACTGCCATACACCGCACAATGCTAATCCCAGTCAAAATTTTTATTATCTTTGGAATAGGGTTTATGTACCCACTATTTCAGCTCTATATAACGGAACCTATACAGACCCAATGACAAGAGCCTCTTGGATAAGTTATGCTTGTCTTTCCTGTCATGATGGAACTCAAACAAGAGCTGATCTTGGGACACTTTACTCATTTGGTCCAAGGAATGTTGGTGCAGCTGTTCAAGATCCTCCTGATGTTACAAGTGGAACAAATGATACTCTTATTTACTCTCATCCAGTCGATATGGATGTGGCACCGGGAAGATTGCCGCCTACTAAATTTAACCCTCCTTCAACATGGGGTTATCCACTCTATAATTTTTCAGGTATACAACCTGGTGCTGATTCAGTGATGACTTGCTCTACTTGCCATGATCCCCATAATGTAGATGTTGCTCAACCCCCCTATAGTTTCTTAAGGGGTGACACCACAAACAGTCAAATTTGCCTTGATTGTCATATAAAGTAAATAGTAAATTAAATTCTAAATTTTATTGTGTTTAGGATAAAATGGGGGAGAATATTTCTTCTCCCCCATTTATTTCTTTTAAAAAATTTAAATTCTGAGATAACAAATTTTAACTTAAGCATCTTTTCAGAGAGATATTTTTCTTTTGGTAAATTTGAGAGATCTTTAGCAAAACCCTTTTACAAAGATTATGAGAATTATTTAAACTTAATTATAAATGGTTTTGTGTATAAAAGAGAATTTATATCTTTCGACTTTAGAACATACTTTATTTGGCAAGTTTTTAAGGAAAATTTAGATAAAGAAAAAGAGAAAATTTTTTTAAAATCCCCCTTTTTTCTTGATGTTAGTATTTTTTCAAAAACTTCTTTTCCTTTTAGATTCTCTTTTAAAACAGAGGAACTTAAAAGGGAGAATAAAATATTATTTTCTAAAAAAAAATCAACTTATACAATCTCGCAGTCCCTTAATTTAAGTAATTTTCCAAAATTTAATTTTTTCTATTCGTATAATAAGGAAGTCTTATTGACTTTAAAATCCCTCGGTTTTAATTCAAGTTTTTCCTTAAAAAAACATTCCTTTTATTTCAATTACAAAAAAGAACTTCCAGATTATGGTCAAGGATTTGAAAATGTAAATTTTAATTACAACAATAACACTAAAGATAGGAAAATCAAGTTAAACATAATATATTTATTCAGAAAGAACTATGGCTACACTAACTCAAATTTTAATTATATTAAATTAAAAAATTTTGATTACATTTTTGATTTTTACTACTCTTTTAAAAAATCAAAAATTTTCACCTCTCAAAGTTTAAATTCAAGTTTTAAGAAGTATTTTTCAGATAGAATAATTTCTAGTACCTTTATAGATTTTGAAACAGGTTCTTTACCAAGAGGAACAAGGTTTTATGAGAGAGTAGCTCAGATATATGACCTTAAATTTTTAAATTACCCTAGATTTTTTACATTTTCTCCTTATATTTCCTTTTCTTTCAGTCAGGATCCGTTAGGAAAAGGGTGGGGCTATTTGGTTGGAAATAGGGGTCTTTTTGAGCAAAATTTTTTCTTGAATTTTAGATTTTTAAAATTTTTCTATAATTTGTACTATAGAGCTTTCAATGATAAATGGCCTGTAAGGAACCAAAAAATTTTTGGTTTTAATACAAATTTAACTTTAATTTACGATTCACCAAGATATATTATTACACTCAACTTTAATTTTGATAGGAATTTTTCTTTTTTAAATAGTAAGATGAATATTTGGACTGAATATCGCACAAGAATTGATCTTAAAATTAGGCAAATGCCCCTTAATTTATCTTATTTTCAAGAATATATAAGGACGGATTTTTTGGTATTAACAAGGAGTTTTTTCAAATTTACACTTAAAATTCCTTTAAAACTATTTAATATTTTTTCTCTAGAGGAGAGGTTATACTTTAGAAATAAGCTCGAAAACAGTTTGACTGTCGGTTTTGAAAGGAATTATAACGTTTTGAATTTAAAATTAAATTTTGAATATATTTATTTGATTTACCCAAAAGAGGAGCACAATTTTGTTTTTTACTTTCTTTTAAAAAGAGATTTTAAGATAAAATGATTATGTTAATAATTTTTTTAATCTCACAAGAAAGGGATTGCACAGAAAGAGGTTGTCATGATATTTTGATAGAAGAAAGAGTTTTACATCAACCTGTGAAAGAAGATTGTTCATTATGCCATAACCTTGAAGGTGAACACCCCTTTAAAAAGATTGAAAATATTAACAGTATTTGCCTAAATTGTCATGAAAATAAATCAAAATTTAAACACCCCCCAAACGATAACAAATGCACGCATTGTCACAACCCTCACTCATCACCTTTGAACTTTTTGCTAAGAGAAAAACTACCATATTTATGTTCAAGCTGTCATAAGGAACTATCAAAAACTGCATTAAGTTTTCATGCGCCCTTTGTTGATGGTAAATGCAAAAGTTGTCATGATGTTCATGGAAATGATAAAAGGTCATATTTATTAAGGGAAACTAATTCACTATGTTTTGATTGTCATAAGGAAATGGAAGAACAGTATAGAGTAAAAAAGTATAAACATCCACCTATTGAAAATTGCATAACATGTCATAATCCTCATCAATCTAATTTCACCATGTTATTAAACTCAATGTATCCAAATAAACCTTATGTATTTTTTACTCATCTTCAGTATGAGTTATGTTTTAATTGTCATAATTTGGAAGATCTTTTTTCTGAGAAATCTTCTTTCAAAAGAGGCGAGGAAAACTTACATAAAGTTCATGTAAAGAGAGAAAAAGGAATAGTTTGTTCCTTTTGTCATAACCCTCACTTTTCAAAAAATTTTGCACTTGTTGAGGGTGGTAAAAAATTTGGACCTTACAACTATGTCTTAAATTTTGATTTCATAAAAACTGAAAAAAAGGGAACTTGTGGACCAGCATGTCACGGAAAAGCAGAATATTGATTAATTCTATTTTATTTTCGCTTTTAATTCCACCGGAAATTTCTTTCATTAAAAGTAGATTTGTTAGGATAATAGTAGATGCAGACAAAGCCTGGATTTCAAAACCTGAAATGTTATATGATTCCTTCTCAGCTGATAATATTAAACACTTTATCTTAGAACTTAAATTAGGTAAAAATGAATTTATACTTTACTATGATAAAAATAAAAAAACTGAATCTAAGATAATTACAGTTTATTTCTTTCCCTCTTTTAATTTCAAAACTCCACTTCAGCCCTATAAGTTTCATAGGAGTGAAAATGAGAAAATTTGTCGAGCTTGTCATGATATAGAATTTAAAAGAGTATCAAAAAAAGAAGATCTTTCTTGTTTTATATGTCACAAAGAAAAATTTGAAAAAGGACTAAAATTTCACCCACCTTTTGATGATCCAAATTGTAGTGAATGTCATAAAAGGATCTTTGAGGAACCTGAGGAAGAAAAATTATGTGTAAACTGTCACGAATTAAAAGATGATTTTTATCTTCACAGTCCTTATGCCATGTTTGAATGTGGAATATGCCATGATCCACACTCTTCAATGGAAAATAAGCTTTTAAAGGATAGAATACAAATTTTATGCACATTATGTCATGAAAAGGAGCTCTATAGTTATCATCATCCAGTTGCTAATCATCCTGCTGAGAAAAGTAACCTCTTCTGTAATAGCTGCCATGATCCCCATGGAACACGATTTGGTTATCACTTAAAATGGCCAAACAAACCGGTATGTACTGTTTGTCACAAGAAATGACCTTAATTATCTTTTTTATAATTTCAAGATTTGTTCATGACTTCAGGAATGAGGAGGGTAAAAGAATCTGTGAAGTTTGTCATAACTCTCATAATGCCCAAGGACCTTTTTTAATTAAAATACAACCTCATGAGGAGCTAAGAGAGATTTTTAAAGATTTTGACTTTATTTCCCTTAACTGTATGAATTGTCATACAAACAAGACCTTTCTTATATACCTGTTCCCCAATATTGGAAAGTTTTACGAAATATCAGAAACATCAAAAATATTTTTAGGAATAGAGTATTATGAAAACAATCATCCTGTTGGAAAAAGTTTTATAACTGACAAAACAAGGGGAATAAAGTGTACCACTTGTCACGATCCCCATCTGAAAGATTCTAAATTTCTTTTAAGAGACCAGGAATTAACCTTTTGCAAAGAATGTCATTTCAAAATTTCTACTTTTATTTCATTTTCAAAACATTTTGTCTTATCTTGTTTAAATTGTCATAAAATTCACAGAGGTGTAAATAGACTTTTAAAATCAGAGGATCTTTGTGAGGAATGTCACTTTAATAATTTTCATTTTAAGGAAGAAAATTGTTTTGAATGTCACAATCCTCATAAACCGGAGGAAAAGAGATGAATTTTCTAATTTTTCTTATTTTTATTCAGATAAAAAGCGATATATTTTGGCCACCACCACCTGAAGACCCAAAAATAAAATTTGAAAAATTTCTATTCACAAAAGAAGATGTAGTTGGAGAAACTAACATAGTAAAGAGAATGTTAAATAGAATTCTTGGAGTAAAAAAAATAAGACTTTTTAAGTATCCCTTTGGAATTTATGTTGACACTAAGGAAAGAATTTGGGTAGCTGATCCTGGTTTTTCTACTATTGTTTTTATTGACTGTACAAATAAGGTTGTTAAATGGTATCTTGGTTCGCGTAATTTTAGATTCATAAGACCAACAGGGATTGCTTTTTCTGAGGCAAAAAATATGATCTATGTAGCTGATCCTGGAGCTGGTGTTGTTTTTGGTATCAAGTTTCCTGAATTTGAAGGGTCTTTAATAATAAAAAAGGGTCTTTATAAACCTGTAAATCTTACAGTTGATGATTATAGAAATAGGTTATATGTCATCGATGATAGCATTATGGCAATTCAAGTTTTTAATCTTGATGGTCAGTTTCTGTACACATTAGGTAAAAAGGGAAACAAACCAGGAGAATTTCTTTATCCTAGAGGTATTAACATTGATAGAGATGGTAATGTTTATGTATGCGAGTGGGGGAACTTCAGGGTTCAGATTTTAAACACTAAGGGAGAAGTCATAAGTGTTTTTGGAAAATCAGGTAATGCTCCAGGTTTTTTTGTTAGACCGAAGGGAATAGCAGTAGACGATAAAGGTTTTATTTTTGTAACAGATGCTTTCCTTCATAGAATTCAGATTTTTGATAAGTATGGGAACGTTTATCTTGGTATAGAGGGAATCGGTTGGGATCCAGGTCAATTTAGATTACCAGCTGGTATTTTTGTTAGGAACAATAAAGTTTATGTTGTTGAACAAATGAATTCAAGAATACAAATTTTTAGTACACTTTATTAGAGTCTCTCTTCAAATCTACGGTTAGGTGAAACAGTAAAAGTAAAATTACAAAATACACATTTATAGGGAACAAAATTTTCCTCAACTAAAAATTCATTTTTACAATCAGGACAAGAAATTTTTATTTTTAAGTCTATTTCCGTTTCTATTTTTACCATTTTGCCTCTACAAAGCGGACAGAAGTTTGGTTCTTTATTTTTCCTTGTACCAACTGGAGTTCCACAACTTTTACATTCAAAAAATGAGAAATTTTTTTCTCCCATTCTTATAATTATAAGATAAAACTAAGAAATTTCTTTATAAAATACCCTATAAATCTTATAAGGCAAGCCTCCTAACCTTCTTATTAAATTGTTAATATCATAATTATTCTCTAAAGTTAAAGAGCCTTCTCCGTATTTATAACCAAACTCATAACCCTTAAGTAAAATTTTTGCTGCCATCAAAACACCTACACCCTCTTGATACTCCTTTTTTACTCCAAGGATTAAAAGTCTTGCCGATTTAAGTCTTGGAATACCAGATGAGAAAGGCAATTTGTTTAAACGCCATAAAAGTTTAACTGTGTTTAGAGGATTTAAATTACCCTTAAAATCCCTTATCGCTTCAAGAAAATTAGGAATTCCTATGGCAACTCCTACAGGTTCACCTTTTATCTCTGAAATTAATGCCCCATCATTCACAATTAAAGGTTTTAGATTCTCTGCTATGTACTCAATATCCTCCTCTTCAAGAGGAACTGTTCCAAAATTGTTTTCCCAAGCACTATTGTATATATCCTTTACCTTCTTAAGTTCCTCTTTAAAATTTTTTAAATTTGCCTTTCTAATTTTTATACCATTTTCTCTATAGAGTCTATCTTCTACACTCACAATTTTAGATAGTCTTGGATGGATTACGTATAAAGGGATAAACCAACCCAAAAAATCTATCATTTTCTTATATCCACATTCTTCAATGAGATCAGAATAGTACTCAGGATTCCAGGGAGTCATAACCATCGGAAGATATTCAAAACCTTTGATTTGAACACCGTAAACACCATCATATGCAAAACTCGCAGGACCTATTATTTTTTCACAATTTAAACTTTTAAGGAAACTCTGCGCACTTTCAAGCAACAATGAAGCAACTTCCTTATCAGGAATTGATTCAAAATGTCCAAAAAAACCTGTAATCTTTTCGTCAATACCAAAAACCTTATGAAAAACCTTATATGCACTAATCCTTCCTACAGGTTTATCATTCTTTAAAGCAATAAAATACCTTACAAACATTTTCTTGAAAAGAGGATTGTGACCTCTTGGATTTAAATGATTCATCTCTAAAACTTTTAAAGGTTCTACATATCCAACAAGTGGTAAACTCTTATAAATTTCACTTTGAGTTTTTATAAAAAGTTCTAAATCTCTATCATTTTCAGCTGAAACTATTTTTATATTTCCCATAGATTTTCATAAAATTATAAACTATTTTGCATAAGGAGGTAAATATGAAAGAGAAAATTTTTTTTGAAGGAAAATGGCAAGAGGGAAGTAAGTTTTTTTCTGTTTATAAAAAGGGAACTAAAGAAATTTTATACGAATTTCCTGAAACAACTAATGAGCAGATTGAAAGGGCACTCTCTTATCTTGTAGAAAAAAGGAGCCTCGTAAAAGAACTTTCATCTTATGAAAGATATAAAATTCTTTTAAAGGTCAAAGATTTAATCGAAAAGAAATTTGAAGAAATTTCAAAAGTTATTTCGCTTGAATCAGGGAAAACAATTAATGAAGCAAGATTTGAAACAAAAAGAGCAATTGAGACTGTTACATTTTCCGCTGAAGAAGCAAAAAGGATCTATGGAGAGTATATTCCTATGGATGCTTCTGAATTTGGAAAAGGGAGGATGGCTTTTACAATTATGGAACCTGACCCACTTGTCCTAGCCATAACACCCTTTAATTTTCCACTTAATCTTGCACTTCATAAAATTGCTCCAGCCATTGCAGCAGGTTGTAGTGTGATCTTTAAACCGTCAAGCTTTACACCTATGACTGGAAAAATTATAACTGAAATTGTTTTAGAAGCAGGTTTTCCTCCTGAAGGATTCTCATTCCTAACAGGAGGTGGTGGAACTGTAGGTGAATACCTATGCAAAGATCAAAGAATAAGGCATATAAGCTTTACAGGTTCAAAGGAAGTTGGAGAGAGAATATCTAAAATTGCTGGATTAAAGAAAAAGACTTTTGAACTTGGTTCAAACTCAGCTTTATGTGTATTTTCAGATTTTGATTACAAAGTAATACTCGACAGAATATTAAAAGGAGCTTATTCAATTGCAGGACAAGTCTGTATTTCCATTCAAAGAATTTATGTTGAAAAAAAAATTAAAGAAAAGTTTATCGATGACTATATAAGGGCTTTAAAAAATTTAAAAGTTGGAGATCAACTGAAAGAAGATACTGATATGGGACCCATGATCTCCGAAGATGCTGCTATAAAAGCAGAAGAAATGGTAAGAAGAGCAATCGAAAGAGGAGCAAAAGTTCTACCAGAATTAAAGAGAGAAGGTTCCTTTTTATATCCTCTTTTAATTGTTGATGCTCCGGAAGACTGTGATGTTTGTGCCAAAGAGGCTTTTGCTCCACTTGCTGTCTGTAATGAGTTTGTAACAGAGGATGAACTGGTTTTCAAAGTTAACAATTCTGAGTATGGTCTACAATGTGGAATTTTGACTAATAATCTTAAAAGAGCATTAACACTCTCAAGAAAAATTGAAGTTGGTGGTGTGATAATAAATGACATACCATCTTTTAGAGTAGATCATATGCCCTACGGAGGAGTTAAAGGTTCGGGTCTTGGAAGAGAGGGACCAAAATATGCATTAAGAGACTTTGTTGATGAAAAGATTGTTGTTATTAAAATAGATTAGATTTTTAAATTTTTTGAATAAAATTTGTGCATTTTTTTATAATAAAGATGGTATGAAATTTGCTAATTTTTTAATGGGGGTGAGAAATGAAAAATTTAAAGCTAATTTTCTTTTTAAATCTACTGTCATGTGCTGTTTCCCTCTATAAGGGGGATATGCCAATGTTAGAGGATGAATTAAAAAGTATAAAAGCTCCCTATCCTGATGATCCGATGATAGGTCTTTCCTTTGATGCTATATCGAGAGACCAAAATGCCATAATCACTGCATCCTTTCAAGCAGGATATACATGGAAAGGCAAAGCTGAACTTTACAGTCCTCCTGATACTTATAAAGCTGTTGAGACAAAATTTACCTATTTTCAAGGTTCTTTTAATTTTGGAATTTTACCCTTTCAAAAGGTAAGACCATATGTTTATCCCATAGTTGGTATAGGTTTGGGAATACTTAACTCGCAAGCATTTGGTTTAAAAGATGCAAGTTTTACTACGTTACTTTATCCTTTCATAAGAGGGGGTCTTCAGATATCCTACCCATTTATAAAGGAAGTAACAAAGGGAAAAATAAGTAATTTTTCTCCTGGATTTATTTTTTCAGCAGGTTACCAATTTTCTTTTGAAAGGTGGTTACAGGGACCATTTATAACCTTAGGGTATTCTGGATTCTTTCCACCTGAAGGTATTTGGGCAATTTTACTTGGAGGAGTACTTATTATATTGGGAGGAAGATAATGAAAGTTCTATTGTTTTTATTTTTGATATTTTTAAATTCTTGCATATCTATATATTTAAACACGAATTCTCAATTTCTTGATTTAAAGGGCATAAATGATGAAATAAGACTTTTAAATTGTGAAACTTTAAAAAATTTTTCTCAAGGATATACTTTTGGTGCTGGATTTTATAAAAAGGATAAAGGTTTTATAAGATTAAACTTTCAACAAAATAGATTTTCTTCACCGAACAATTTGAATAAGTTTTATTTTCAAACCTGGATTCTAGATGGTGGAGCAAATTTGCTTAAATCAAAAATTTTTGGTTTTTATCCCATAGTAGGTATTGGTGGAAGTTTTCAAGAATTAAACTTAGATGAAGTAGGTAAAAAAAATTACAGTAACTATATTTATCCAGTTATAAAAGCTGGTATTGAGTTTAATGTAAACTTAACACGTGAAAGACCTGGTATATTTACGTTTTATTTGGGAGTAGACGGAATATACACTTCAGGTTATTTTCTTGATAGTCCTGATTTAACAGATTTTATAATTTCAAACCCATTAAGTGGTTTTAATATATTTTTTGGTATTTCGATGGGATATAGTACGGAGGATTAGAAATTATTTTAAAAAAATTATTATTTACAAAGGGTTTAATAGGTGGAACAATTTGGACTACCTTTGGCCACTTTTCACAATCCTTCTTTTATTTTCTATTTTTGTCATTTTCAGGAAAAGTAATTGGTTCAGAGGGTGTTGGGATTCTTGGAGTTTTCTATTCCTTTTATAATTTTACCTCTTTTTTACTTGGATCTGGATTTAGAGACTATCTTTCAAGAAAAATTGTCGAATTGAAGGCTAAGGGTGAAAGTGAAAAAATCAAGGATTTAGTTGATGAATCTTTTACGTATATATCTCTTGTATTTCTTCTCTCTATTTTATTTTTCTTAATTCTAAAAGATTTATTATTAAAGAAATTTTTTAACAATGATTTTTTCATCTTATTTGGTGCTTTCTTAGTTCATTTTTTTTCAATTTTTTCCTCAATAGGGATTGGCTTCCTTATAGGAAAAAGGCTTTTTTATGCCTTTAGTTTAGTTAACATTTTAAAAGGATTATTTTTCTTACTTTTTGGTTTTTTTTACTTTATTAAGGGGATAGATAGGATTAATTTATTTATAGTAGTTTACATTTTATCTGAACTTTCTAATTTTTTATTTTTCCTTTTTTATTTAATTTATCTTAAAAGGAGTTTTCTCTTTAAGATAAATTTAAATTTTTTAAAAGGGGGAATTTTCTCAATGGGTTTTTCAAATACACTCATTCAAAGTTACTTTAGTTACCCTATTTTGCTTTTAAAATTAAAAAATGTTGCTGATGATTTAATCGGTAATTTTACAGCCGAAATTTCAATCTTTCAGGCTGTTAAACTTCTATTTAATTCCTATTTTGTGCCAGTTTATCCCCACATTTCCAGTTCCTATTATGAGGGAAAAAGAAAAAAATTTTTTAGAACAATCGTTCTTTCTTCAATTCTTATTTTTATCTCTTTAGTATTTTTTACAATCTTCATAGTATCAATCGGTAAGTCCTTTCTTCATCTTTTTTTTCCAAAGAATAAGTTTAAATTTTATACTGATGAATTTTTGCTTCTTTCTTTATCTCTTCTTTTTTATCTTTTTTCAAGATTTTTCTCAAGAGTATTTTTTGCAATAAAAAAGGAAGGAATAGTTTTTAAGAATCTACTCCTTTGGCTTTTAATATTAACACTACCTTTTTTTATAATAGATTTTAAAAATAAAATAATTTTCTTACTTTCCTTAAATAGCTTTGCCACATTTATAAATGCTTTAATTTTTACAGTCTTTTTCATTAGAATTTTTTCACTAAAAGGTTCTATCCCTTTTAAAGAGGAGAGACTTAAGGATGAAGATTTTTGCTGATACCTCAAACTTGGATGAACTTAAAAGGTTTAAATCTTTAGGTATCATTGAAGGAGCTACAACTAATCCTACTCTTTTATCAAAGGAAATTAAAAGGCTCTATCCTGATTTTAAACCAAAAGATAAAAGAGAGATTTTTGAAAAAAGTAAAGAAATTTTAGAGAAAATTTGTGAAATTGTCGAAGGTCCTGTATCTGCTGAGGTTATAGCCTTAGATGAAGAGGGAATGGTGAGGGAAGGTATAGAACTAGCAAAGATTAATAAAAATATAGTGATAAAAATACCCTTCGGAGAGGAGGGTTTAAAAGCAACAAAGAAACTTACATCAGAGGGTATAGATGTAAATATGACTTTAATATTTTCTCCATCACAAGGTCTTTTGTCATTAAAAGCAGGAGCAAGATTCATTTCTCCATTTATTGGAAGACTCGATGATATTTCAAATGAGGGTATGGAAATTGTAAGAATTTTATCCCAAATTTTATCTTTTAATAATTTTGATTCAGAACTTTTAGTTGCTAGTGTGAGACATCCTATTCATGTTATCGAGGCTTTTACCCTTGGTGCAGATATTGTTACAGTACCTCCAGATGTTATAGAAAAAATGCTAAAACATCCCTTAACAGATATTGGTATAAAGAGATTTCTTGAAGATTGGGAGTCCCTACTAGGAAAATGATTTTTACGATTTTACTACTTCTTCAAAAGGAAATAGCCTTAGATAGAGAAAATGCAATAATAAATGCAGTAAAAAAATGTCAAAATGCTGTTGTTTCAATAACCTGTTTCACTACAAGGTATGTTTCTCTTGCACCATCAATTTTTAATGATCCATTTTTCAGAGATTTCCTTGAATTTTTTGAGTTTCCTGAATATAAAGAACGAATATCCTCGCAAGGCTCAGGATTTATAATCTCAGAGGATGGTTACATTTTAACAAACGAGCATGTTATTAGTAATTCTGACAGTATAGTAGTTTCCTTACCAGACGGAAGAAATTTTATAGCTAAGGTTGTAGGTAAGGATTATTCCCTTGATATTGCTCTTTTAAAGATAAATGGCAAAAATTTACCTTATCTTAATTTTGCTGATTCTGATAAACTTGAAAGAGGAGAATGGGCAATAGCTATGGGAAACCCTTTTGGGTATCTCTGGGAAGATGTAGAGCCAACTGTTACTGTTGGAGTAATAAGTGCTTTAAACAGAACTTTTAAGGGAGAAGGTGAAAGGATTTATAGAGGTATGATTCAAACAGACGCTTCTATTAATCCTGGTAATTCAGGTGGCCCACTCCTTAATGCAAGAGGTGAAGTTATCGGAATGAATACCTTTATTGTTTCAAAATCAGGAGGTTTTGAAGGAATAGGTTTTGCAATTCCATCAAATCTTTTAAAAATTGTTGTAAACTACTTGAAGCTGTATTCTTATTATCCAAGAGGTTTTTTGGGACTTGAAGTGAAACCCATAGATAAAGGTATTGTCATTACTTCAGTTCTTCAAGATGGTCCTGCAGACAGAGCTGGTTTAGAGCCAGGTGACATCATTTTAAAAATAGGTAAAGACCTTGTTAAAAACTACTCAGATTTTAGGAAAAAAGTGGATCTTTTGCGAAAAGATGAAAATGTTCTTCTTGTTTATGAGAGAAATGGTAAAAAGAACGTTACAAATATTAAACTTGGTTCAAAAATTGAGAGTTTTTTGAGTGTAATGGGAATAAATTTAAAAAATGGGAAAAACGGTGTTTTCATAAACGATATAAAAAGGGGTAAATATGCAGACAAAATTGGTCTAAAAGAAGGGGACCTCATAGTTAAAATTGAAGATGTAGAAATAAAAAGTATAGAAGAAATAGAAAAGGTGCTCTGTGAATTTGTAAAAAAAGAAAAAAAATGGACAATAAAAAGGGGGAGATACTATTATGATTTTATCTTTAAAGAAATGGATTAGTTTTCTTTTACTTTCCTCAATTTTAATTTTCTTAATTTTCGCATCAATTCTTTTCTACTTTTCACGTGATTTACCACCACTTGAGCTTGTTTACTTTTATAAGCCAGCAAGAGTAACACATGTTTATGATAGGGAAAATAAATTAGTTTATGAGTTTTTTACTGAGAAAAGGGAGCCCACCTCACTTGATTCAATTTCACCAAGGATACAAAAAGCTTTCATAACTCTTGAAGATAAGAGATTTTACAGCCATTTTGGAATTGACTTTATAAGATTAATAAAGGCTTTTTTTATAAACATAAAAGAAAAAAGTTATGTTCAAGGTGCCTCAACTATAACTCAGCAACTTGCCAGGAATATGTTTTTAACTTTTGAAAAAACTATAGATAGAAAAATTAAAGAAATAGTTTTAGCTTTAATTTTAGAAAAAAATTTCACAAAAAATGAAATATTAGAGAAATACCTTAACCAAATTTACTTTGGCGACGGCATATATGGAGTTAAAGCTGCCTGTAAATACTTTTTTGGTAAATTGCCCAATGATGTTACATGGGCAGAAGCTGCACTTTTGGCTGCAATACCTAAAAACGCAAATGTATACTCACCTATAA
The DNA here is from genome assembly GCA_039630575.1 of Caldifarciminales bacterium. Taxonomy (GTDB): domain Bacteria; phylum Hydrothermota; class Hydrothermia; order Hydrothermales; family JAJRUZ01; genus JBCNVI01. The sequence goes on along the minus strand of JBCNUW010000001.1, from coordinate 142,946 downwards.
AAAATCCCGAACTTTCAAAAAAAAGAAGAGATTTTGTTTTAGAAATACTTTATAAAAACGGTGTGATTGACAAAGAAACATATTTGAATTCAATTTCTGAACCTTTGCCTGATAAAAAAGTTAAAGGGGACAGAAAATCAAAACAAATCGGAAGATACTACTTCGAAGAGGTTCGTAAACACATAAATTCTCTTTATGGTGAGGATTTTCTATACAAAGAAGGTGTCAATGTGAAACTTGCTATGGATGTAAGACTTCAAGAAATAGCTGAAAATATAATAGATTCACTATTAAATGATTTTGACAAAAGGGTAAGAAATTATCATAAAAAAAGATATAAAAAGGCAGATTCTTTAAAACTTGAAGCTGCTTTAATTGCTGTTGATGTAGAAACAGGTGATGTTCTCGCACTTGTTGGAGGAAGAAACTTTTTAAAGTCACAATTTAACAGAGCTATACAAGCTAAAAGACAAGTTGGATCAGCTTTTAAACCTTTCATTTATTTAGCAGCTATCCATTCTGGAATCTTTCCTGGAGATCCCATAGAGGATTTACCCTACGTGATAGAGGATGATGGATCAGGTAAACCTTGGAAACCAAGAAATTTTGATGATCAATTTTTAGGATTCATAACAGTAAGAGACGGTCTTGCTCTATCGAGAAATCTTGCCACTGTCAATATACTTGAAAGAATTGGTCCTGGATCTGTCATTGAATTTGCTCATAGATTGGGAATAAAAGATCACATTCCACCCTTTCTCTCAATAGCACTTGGTTCAACCTCTCTTTCTCTTTGGGAAATGTGTGAATCCTACTTGACAATAGCAAATCTGGGAAAAAGAAAGAAAATGCATATTATTAAAGAAATAAAGCTCGGAGAAGATCTTGTATTAGAGAGCTCTGAGTATAGAGAGGAGAGAGTATTTGATGAGAGGGAAGTATACATTTTGGTAGATATGATGAAATCTACTTTTACTTATGGAACTGCCGTATACACAAGGGACTACGGCTTTAGAGGTATATCAGCAGGAAAAACAGGAACTACAGACAACTATACGGACAGTTGGTTCATTGGTTTTACCCCCAAGATCCTTTGTGGAGTATGGGTTGGACTTGATACAGTTATGACACTTTTTGATAAAGCAACTGGAGCTGTTTTAGCTCTTCCGATATGGGCTAACTTTATGAAAAAAGCAAATGAAATTTTTATGATACCTGACACTCTTGACTTTAAGAAACCACATGGTATTATTTATAGGACAATTTGCACAGAAACTGGTAAACTTGCAGGGAAATTTTGTCCAAAAAAAAGAGATGAAATTTATATAGAAGGAAAAGAACCTAAAAAAGAATGTGATAAACACCTTAAATATTCCCCCTTTCTAAAAAAGAAAATTTAATTTTAAAGTTGAAATTTTATAATTTTCTATTTATAATTATACTATGAAAGGAAGACTAAGAGAAACCGAACTTAATCGAAAAAGGCATCGTAAATGGAAAATTAAAAAATTAAGAGAAAAATATTTAAAAGCTGAAAGTGAGGAAGAAAGAAAAAAAATTATAGAAAAAGCTCTTAGGGTAAATCCCTACATTACAGTTGAGCAATTTTTAAAGCCCATAGAAGGCTTATTGAAGAAATAGTTTTTAGAATTTAGGAAAATATTTATAGGGAGAATAATTTTAGTGGTTCAAATCCTTTTATTTTATCTTTAAAATGAATAAAAAAGAAGTTTTAATACCGGAGATCCTTTACGAAAAAAAGGTAACTTTAAGTTCAAAAGAAAGTGCCTTAGTTATAGTGGATATGCAAAATGATTTTGTTAATGAAAAAGGTGCACTATTTGTGCCAGATGCTAAAAAAACTGTTCCTATCATTAAAAATTTAATAAGTAAGGCAAGAAAAAGTAATGTTAAAATTTTTTTTACACAGGATTATCATGAAGAGGAAGATATTGAATTTCCAATTTGGGGAAAACACGCTGTTAAGGATTCATGGGGATCCGATATAATTGAGGAATTAAAACCACAGAAGGGTGATTATGTAATAAGAAAACTTAGATACGATGCTTTTTTTGGTACACCATTTGATCATCTTTTAAGAATAAATAACATTAAAAATCTTGTTATAACAGGAACTGTGGCTAATATATGTGTACTACATACAGCCGGGTCAGCAGCTTTACATGGCTATAAAATTTTTGTTCCTAAGGACGCAATTTCAGCAATAAATGAGTTTGACTATTATGTTTTATTGAGACAAATTTCCTTTCTATATAAAGGTATAATAACTGAAGAAAGGGAAATAAACTTTGAATAAGTTTCCCTGTGTCCTAACTATCGCTGGAAGTGATAGTGGAGGTGGTGCTGGCATTCAAGTTGATCTTAAAACTTTTGCTGTTCACAGAACTTTTGGTCTTTCAGTTATTACTGCAATTACTTCCCAGAATACAAAGGGAGTAAAATCAATTCAGATGGTTAGCCCAAATGTTGTAAGGGATCAGATCGATATGGTTTGTGAAGATTTCAAGATAAGTGCTTTTAAAACTGGTATGCTTTATTCAAAAGAAATAATAGAGGTTGTTGCTGATAGGATAAATTTTTTTAAACTAAAAAATTACGTTTTAGATCCCGTTGTGTTTGCAGGCTCAGGTGAAAGATTGCTTTTAGAGGAAGCAAAAAAGCTACTTCTTGATTCTCTTTTTCCACTAGCTTTAGTAGTAACTCCAAACAGTTATGAGGCAGAAAATTTTACTGGTTTTAAAGTTGAAAGTATCGACGATGCAAAAAAAGCTGCTAAGATCATCAAAGATTTTGGTCCATCATACGTTGTAATAAAGGGTGGACATTTTGGAGAGAAGGCAATAGATGTTGTATATGATGGTAAAGACTTTGTACTTATGGAAAGTGAAAAGGTAATGGTTAATAAAAAATTTCATGGAGCTGGTTGTAGTTTTTCTGCAAGTATTGCGGCAAATCTTGCTTTAGGTTACGATGTTTTAGACTCAATAAAAAAAGCTAAAGAGTTCATTTATGGTGCAATAAAGAACTCTGTTGAGTTAGGTAAAGGCTCAATACCGATAAATCCCTTATGGATAATAAGTTAATTTTCTATAACGGTAGGTTTGTAAAATCTAAGGTTTACTATAATTTACTAAAGGATAGGGGTTTCAATTTTGGTGAATCAGTTTATGAAGTGATAAGGTTTTGTGACAGGATTCTTATCTGTTTTGATGATCATATTGATAGATTGGAAAAAGGGTTAAGTGAACTAAGAATAGAGAATCCTTTAAAAAAGGATGAATGGAAAAAAATTTGTTTGAATGTTGCAAATCAATATGGAAAAAGGGAATGTATTGTTTACATTCAGGTTACAGGAGGTTCTGTTGAAAGGGAACATTTTGTAAAAGAGAGACCCAAACCAAATTATGTTGTTTTTTGCCAAGATATTCCTCATATTCCTGAGTATTTTAATATAATTTTATTTCCTGAAATAAGATGGAAATGGGCTCACTTGAAAACTACAAATTTACTGCCAAACGTAATGGTGAAATACTTTGCTAAGCAAAAGGGCTTTGATGAGGCATTATTTTTTGATGAGGATGGATCTGTAAAAGAGGGTTCCTCTACAAATATTTTTTATATCAAAGACAAAGTTTTTTTTACACCTTCTTTAAATGGAATTTTACCAGGTGTTACAAGGAAAAGATTTATTGAGTTTTTGAAAAATAAGGGATACTTAGTTTTTGAAAATAAGGTTATGATCTGGGATTTATTTGAAGCAGACGGTGTTTTTTTAACTGGTACATCTACTGAGCTTAAACCTGTAAAGTCAATAAATAAAATTAGTATTAAAGTTTTTCCATATTATAAAGAACTTGAAAAAGAATTTGTTGACTATCTTTTAAAAATTTCAAGATTATAGATTATAATAAGTTTTTAACAAAGGAGGTAAAACATGTCTGAAGTATGGAATGGACCTTTAAATCAAATTGATGAGGTAACTTTTGAAATACCAAAAACTTATAAAAAAGGTATGAGGGTTCCTGGTATAATTTTTGCAACAAAAGAGCTTATGGAAAGTATTATTCAAGATAAAGCACCTGAACAGGTAGCAAACGTTGCTTTTTTACCAGGTATTATTAAAGCTTCTCTTGCTATGCCAGATATACACTGGGGGTACGGATTCCCTATTGGTGGTGTTGCTGCAATGGATGAAAAAGAAGGGGTAATCTCACCAGGTGGTGTAGGCTATGATATAAACTGTGGTGTAAGAGTTTTAAGGACAAACTTAAAAAAAGAGGAAGTTATAAAGTATATTGACAAATTGTTAGATGCTTTATTTTACAATATTCCATCAGGTGTAGGAGCAAAAGGGAAAATAAGAATAAGTGAAAGAGATTTAGAGGATGTGATGATTCAGGGAGCAAAATGGGCTGTTAAGAAAGGATTTGGAACAGAAGAGGATCTGAAAAGAACAGAGTCTTATGGTTCTTTAGATGGAGCAGGAACAGAGCCTGTATCTAATAAAGCAAGAGAAAGAGGGATGCCTCAATTGGGTACACTTGGTTCAGGTAATCATTTCCTTGAGTTACAGGTAGTTGATAAAATTTTTGATGAGGAGACAGCAAAAAAGATGAATTTATTTTTAGGTCAAATTTGCATCATGATACATTGTGGTTCAAGAGGATTCGGACATCAAATTGCCGACGATTTTATTAGAATCATGATGGGTGCAATGAAAAAATATAGAATAGAACTTCCTGATAATCAGCTTGCATGTGCACCGATTACCTCCAGGGAGGCTCAAGACTATATTAAAGCTATGAATGCAGCAGCAAATTTTGCATGGTGTAATAGACAAATGATTACTCATTGGGTAAGGGAGAGTTTTGAGAAAGTTTTGGGAAAAAGTTCTATTGAACTTGGTATAGATATGATATATGATGTTGCCCATAATATTGCAAAAAGGGAAAAACATACAGTTGAAGGAAAAGAGAGATGGGTTTGGGTACATAGGAAGGGAGCTACAAGAGCATTTCCTCCTGGTCATCCAGAAATTCCAGGGGTTTATAAAGATGTTGGGCAACCTGTTTTGATCCCAGGAAGTATGGGAACAGGTTCATACATACTTGTTGGTACACAAAAAGCTATGGAGAAGTCTTTCGGTTCTACTTGTCATGGTGCTGGAAGAGTTCTCTCAAGAGCAGCTGCGATAAAAGCTGCCAAAGGCAGAGATATACAAGGTGAACTTTTAAAAGTTGGAGTAAGAGTAAGGGCTGCTTCAAGGGATACTATGGAAGAAGAGATACCAGATGCATATAAAAATCTTGATCTTGTGGTAGATGTGGTGCATAGAGCACAGATATCGAAAAAAGTAGCAAAATTGACACCTTTAGGAGTTGTTAAAGGATAAAAAAAATTTAAATTTAGTCGTAAAAAAGGGAAATGAGATCCTACGAGTGTTTACTATAAAAAAGATTGAAATTTTAGTAGGAAGAAGCCCTGAAAATGATTTAGTCCTTGATGATAATCTTGTTTCAAGGAGGCATTTTAAAATTTTTATTGAAGATGATGATCTTTTCATAGAAGATATGGGAAGTAAAAACGGTACTTTTTTAAATGGTCATAGAATAAAAAAAGAGAAGTTAAATATAGGTGATGAGATCAGTGTAGGAATTTATAATATTATATTGACCACTGAAGATTTTGGGGTTGATGAAAGTACAAGAGAATTGTTGAATATTGCTAAAAGACTTTCCCTTTTAACAAAGGATGATAGAGAAAAAATTTTAAAACTTGAAGAAATTGCTTTAAAGGATGAATTGTCTGGACTTCACAACAGAAGAGCCTTTTACCAAGTAATAAAAAATTTACTTAAAAAGGCAAGGGAAAGTTATATTTTCCTTTTGGATATTGACAATTTTAAAAAGTTTAACGATGTCTACGGACACGAAACAGGTGATATGTTAATAGTTTTTATTTCTAAAATTTTAAGAGAATTAGAGGACAGGGGATTTGTTGTGAGGTGGGGAGGTGAGGAGTTCCTTATAGTTTTACCTGATATTACAAAAAATGAAGTTATAAAAATTGCAGAAGATCTGCTTTTTAGAATAAGTAACAAATCAGAAAAGGAAATAGGAAAAAAGATCACTGTGTCAATTGGGATCACACTTTGTGATAACATAGATAATTTTGAATACTTTATAAACAGAGCGGACAAAGCACTTTTAAAAGCTAAGAAAAAAGGGAAAAATAGATTTGAATTTATTTAATAAATCATTTTAAAATTAACTTTAATTTTTGAGTAATAAGTTTAAGTAATAGGGTTCAATTCCTCATAAATTTTATATAAAAATTTATTTAAGATGAAAAAATATGTTTACTCTTTTGGGGAAAATAAGGCTGAGGGTAATGCAAACATGAAAGATCTATTAGGAGGGAAGGGGGCAAATCTTCATGAGATGGCAAGAATAGGTATAAATGTTCCACCTGGTTTTACTATTTCAACTGAAGCTTGTGTATATTATTTTAAAAAGAAAACTTTACCTAAAGGACTTATAAAAGAAGTAGAAAAAGCTCTTAAGTTACTTGAAGAAAGAACCGGCAAAAAGTTTGGAGACCCTAAAAACCCACTTCTTGTATCTGTAAGATCAGGAGCCAGAGCTTCTATGCCTGGAATGATGGATACGGTTTTGAATCTAGGGCTGAATGACCAAACTGTTTTGGGTCTTGGAAACGTAACAGGTAATTTTAGATTTGCCTATGATTCTTACCGAAGATTCATAATGATGTTTTCAGATATTGTGTTAGGTATTGAGAGAAGGAAGTTTGAAGAAGTGCTTGAGCATAAAAAGAAAGAGAAGGGTATTAAATATGATTATGAATTAGATGAGAATGATTTAAAGGAAATTATAGAAAAATTTAAAGATATTGTTAGAAATGAGAAAAATATTGAATTTCCTCAAGATCCAAAAGAACAGTTATGGAAGGCTATAATAGCAGTGTTTGAATCTTGGAATAACAAAAGAGCAGTTGAGTATAGAAGAATTTATAAAATTCCAGACAGTTGGGGAACAGCCTGTAATGTTCAGGCTATGGTTTTTGGGAACATGGGAGAAGATTCAGGAACAGGGGTTGCCTTTTCAAGGAACCCTTCAACAGGAGAAAAGGAAGTTTTCGGTGAGTTTCTATTCAATGCTCAAGGTGAGGATGTAGTAGCTGGAATTAGGACTCCTTTACCTCTTTCGGAATTAAAGTTAAAGAATCCAACAATTTATGAGCAACTAGTAAATATTTTTGAAAAACTTGAAAGACACTATAAAGATATCCAGGATATGGAATTTACAGTAGAAAGAGGAAAGGTTTACTTTCTACAAACAAGGGTTGGAAAGAGGACTCCAAAGGCAGCTGTTAAAATTGCTGTAAGTATGGTAAAGGAGGGAATAATTGATGAGAAAACCGCACTCAAAAGGGTTTCATCTGAGGATATAGAAAAACTCTTACATCCACAGATTTCTAATGACTTTGAGAAAAGAAATACACCTATAGCAGTTGGTCTTCCGGCATCTCCTGGTGCAGCAGTTGGAAAAATTTATTTTACAGCAGATGAGGCACTTAAAAGAGCTGAAATGGGTGAGCCTGTAATACTTGTAAGACTTGAAACCTCTCCTGATGATATTCATGGTATGGTAAAAGCAAAGGGTATTTTAACAGCAAGAGGAGGAATGACCTCCCATGCTGCTGTAGTGGCAAGAGGGATGGGAAAACCTTGTGTTGTTGGTTGTGAAATGCTTCATATAGATGAGCATAAAAAAATTTTAGAAGTTAATGGGAAGATTTTAAATGAAGGTGATTTTATAAGTATTGATGGTAATACAGGTAAGGTCTATGTTGGGAAAGCTGAATTGATCCAACCGGAAATATTCCCAGAGTTTACAGAACTACTGAACTTTGCAGACAGAGTGAGGAAGTTAGGTGTTAGAGCCAACGCCGATACACCCCAAGATGCAAGAAAAGCAAGGGAATTTGGAGCTCAAGGTATTGGTTTATGTAGAACTGAACACATGTTTTTTGAGGGGGAAAGAATATATATAATGCAAGAAATGATCCTTGCAGAAACAGAAGAGGAGAGGAGGAAAGCTCTTCAAAAACTTTTGCCTCTTCAAAGAGAAGATTTTTATTTAATTTTTAAAGAAATGGATGGTTATCCTGTGACAATTAGAACTCTTGATCCACCCCTTCATGAATTTTTACCAAAAGATGAGGAATCAATGAAGAAATTATCCCAAAGAACAGGAAAAAGTGTAGAGGAGATTAAAAAGATTACAGAAACTCTTAAAGAAATGAACCCGATGCTTGGTCATAGAGGATGTAGACTCGGAATTACATATCCAGAGATCACAGAAATGCAGGCAAGAGCAATTTTTGAGGCTGCTACAAAGGCTATAAAAGAGGGAATAAAAGCAATTCCAGAGATTATGATACCCCTCGTGGGAATAAAGGATGAACTAGATTTACAGAAGGAGATAGTCGATAGGGTAGCAAAGGAAGTTATGGAAAAGGAGGGTATAAAAATTGATTATAAAGTTGGAACGATGATAGAGCTGCCAAGAGCATGTGTAACAGCAGGTGAGATAGCAAAAGTAGCAGAGTTCTTCTCTTTTGGAACAAATGATCTCACTCAAACAGTCTATGGTTTTTCAAGAGACGATATTGGTAAATTCCTTCACTACTACATTGAAAAAGGAATTTTAAAAGATGATCCTTTTAAAACAATTGATCAAAAAGGAGTCGGTGATTTAATGAAAACTGCTGTTAAAAAGGGAAGAAAGTCTAACCCTAACTTAAAAATTGGAATATGTGGAGAACACGGTGGTGACCCCGAGTCAATTAAATTCTGTCATAAAATAGGTCTTGATTATGTTTCCTGTTCACCTTTTAGAGTACCTATAGCAAGAATAGCTGCTGCCCACGCACAGATTGAAGAAGAAGGTGAAATGGAAGAACATTATGGAAAGTAGGAAATTAACTAAGGTATTTTTCTTCTTTTCTTTTTTAATTACTTTTTTAATTTACCTTAAAACAACAGCTCCCACAATTGTTTTCTGGGATGTAGGAGAATTTTTAGCAACTTCCTATATTTTAGGTATTCCTCATCCTCCGGGAACACCTCTTTATGTTATTGTTGGAAGGTTTTTTGCTTTACTTCCTGTACCATTTTTAAATACAGTTCAAAAAATCACACTTATCTCTATTCTCTCTGGTGCTTTTTCATCTGCATTAGGTTATTTGCTTTTATATAAGATTTTAAACAGAGTCTCCAAGAAAGTTCCTGATATTTTAATTCAATTTTCAGCCTTCATGGGATCAATATGTGCACCTTTTGCTTTTACAACTTGGTGGAGTAGTATTGAAGCAGAAACTTACATGCCTTCAACATTTTTTATAATCCTTTCAGTTTACTTTCTATATACATGGTGGGAAAGAAAGGATAAGAAGGATTCTTTAAGGTATATAATTACTGCCTTTTATTTTCTATCTTTAAGTTCAGGTATACATCTTTTGTCATTAATTATAGTACCTGTTTTGATTTTGTTTATAATTTTCGTTAAGAAAGAAGAAATTTTAAATGTACAATTTTTTTCTTCCTTAGGTTTCCTCTTTCTTTTTATAGGTGCATTAAGAGCGACTTATGAACCTTTTAGTTTTAGAGCTTTAATAGTTTTTTTATTTTTAGGTTATACTTTAACCTATTTAAGTTTATGGGAAAAACACAACAGAAAGTTTCTTTTTAACTCTTTTGATCTAATTTACTTTATTTTAGCACTTATTTCTTTTATTTCCATATTTAATCACTGGAAAATATTAATTTTTATTTCAGCACTTTTAACATTTATTATATTTTTCCTCTATGTAAAACTTTACATAGATGCAAGGGGATTCACACTTTTAATGATTCTTTTAGGAGTCACTCCTGAGGCTTATCTTCTGATAAGATCTAGGTTTGATATTCCAATAAATCAAGTAGAGCCTAAAACCTGGCAAGCTTTTTGGGATGTTTTGTCTAGAAAGCAGTACGAACCTATGAATGTTTTCCCACGAAGAACAAGTAATGTAAGAGAGGGAGAATTTATCTCAGTTCCTGTTTATAATCAATTTTGGGCTTTTATAGACCAGATCTGGGGATTTTTGTATTACTTTTCTTTCCAATTTATACCTCTTATTGTAATTTTAGGAATTTTAGGAATAATAGCTCATCTATACTCTGATATTAAAAGTTTTGTTTTATTTGGAGGTGCCCTTATAATGGGCACTTTTGGACTTATTGTTCAACTTAATTTAAATTATCCTTCTACCCTCATAACTTTTCTTGATTTTATTAAACAGTTTCCAAAAATTCTGTTTTCTCCAAGAATTAGAGAAGTTATTTCAATTTTCGATCCAAATAATCAAAATTTTCTACAGCTTTTGGGCTCAATTCCTACAGAAGTGAGAGACAGAGATTATTTTTTTATTCCAGGCTACTTCATTTTTGGCCTATATGCTGGTTTTGGATTCTTTGAAGTTATCAGGTTAACCTTTGAAAATTTAAAAGAAAAATTTCTACCTTATTTTAGGTATATTTTTATAATTTTTTCGCTTTTAATACCCATATGGCAAATTAGCGCCTTTTATCATAAGGTCGATAGAAGTTCAAATTATATAGCAGAGGATTATTCTTACAATCTTCTTTCTTGTGTTGATGATGGTGGAATAGTTTTTACAAATGGTGACAATGATACTTTTCCCCTATGGGCTTTACAGAATATATTTGGATACAAAAAAAATGTGATCGTTGCTAATCTTTCTCTTTTGAATACAGATTGGTATAACATACAACTCAAAAGATGGGGGGTTCCAATTCATTTTTCAGATGATGAGATAAAAAAACTTGTTCCTTTTAGGACAGAAAGAGGGATAGTTTTAATAAGAGATATTATGATAAGAGATATAATTGCTGGAGTTTTTGGCTATGAATTTGGCAAGGATACAAAGACAAAAACCTTACCAACTGGAGTCCAAATACCTGAAATATTTCTTCTAAGTGGTGAAGAATTTATGAGAGAAGTTTTAGAAAAGGGTAAAAATAAAAATCCTACCCCACCTTTATTTTTTTCGATGACTTGTGAGAGAAAAGCATACAAAGACTATACAGACTACCTTTTACTTGAAGGAATGGTATACAGAGTAACACCAATAAAACAGGAAATAAATTCTCCTTTTGGAACTGGGATGGATGTTAAAAAAACTGAGGAATATTTGCATAAAAAATTTAGATATAGGGGAATAATAAAAAATGGAAAAAAGGATGAAAGTGTTTTTAAGGATTTAACACACGATAGGCTACTTGCTCAGTATAGATCCTTAGCAATAGTTCTTGGACTTTATTATCAGTCTGTAGGTGATTTAGAAAAGGCAATAAAAGAATTTGAGTTTTCTGAGCTTTTTGAGGGAGATATAAAGGGAGATGAACCAGACGAAAAAAGGGCTTGGTTAGCTGTAAAATTAACATTAGCAGATCTATATAATCGTGCTGGTATGTTTGAAAAGGCTTTAATTAAGGCACAAGACGCTTTAAAAGAAGCCCAATTCCCAGAAATCTTTAGAGTAATGGGTGAAAGTTATCTTGGAATGGGACAGTTAGATAAGGCTGAAGAAAACTTTAACAAAGCTTTAAGCCTTAGGTATGCTGATCCTTTTTTGGTTTTGGATCTTCTTACTCTCTATTACTTAAAAAAAGATACTGTTAACTTTAAAAATGTTCTTAAACTTGTTGAAAGAATCAAAAATTTGCCTGATTTTGTAAAGAATAAAATAGACTCTCTCAAAAACTCCATGGGAATAAAATGATAGAATATTTAAAAGAATTATCAGAACTTAAAGGACCCTCAGGAAGAGAAGATGAGGTAAAGGACTATATTAAATCAAAACTCGAAGAAAAAGGAATTTTTTATGAAGAAGATTTTTTTGGGAACCTCTATGTGTTTAAAAGAGGAAAAGCGGAAATCAAATTAAACGTTTGTGTAATGGCTCATATTGATGAAGTAGGTGTTATAGTAACAGGATATACCTCTGATGGCTACCTTAAGTTTAGACCAATAGGTGGCTTAGATGCGGAGATTTTACCTGGTAATGAAATTATTTTCTTAAATGGTACTAAAGGTATAGTTATAAGTCTTCCTCCTCATAGAAAAAAGCAGATTGAATACAGTTTCAAAAATCTCGTAATAGATATAGGAGCCTATTCAAGCGAAGAAGCAAAGAGTAGAGTTGACATAGGTGAAGAAGGTGTTTTTATGACAAAATTCGAGGAGATTGGAAAGGAAGTTTATAAAGGAAAATCTTTTGACAACCGAGCAGGAACAGCTCTGGTGCTTTCTTTAATTCTTGATGAAGAGATACCTTTTGATACAAATTTTGTTTTTACAGTTCAAGAGGAGACAGGTTTATTAGGAGCAAGAGTTTCATCATCAAGAAGAAATTTTGATCTTGCTTTTATTATCGAGGGTACTTTTGCTTTTGAACCTTATCACCCTGAGGAGGAGTATTACCCTAAGTTGGGATATGGCCCTGTAATAACCAAAATGGATAAATCTCTAATAGTAAATGAAGTTTTAATAAATTATGTTGAAAGGGCTGCCTTTAAAAATAACATAAAATTTCAATGGAAAATCCCCTTTACTGGCTCGACAGACGGTGGACCAGTTTCTTTGACAAATAGAGGTGTAAAGACTCTGGTGATGGCTATTCCCTGTAGATACATTCATTCAAAGGCTTCTTTAATTTTTAAAGAAGATCTCTATAACACTAAGAAATTACTTTTAAAAATTATGGAGGAGATGTATGGAGAGGATTTTAAGGGAATTATGTGAAGTTTTCGGACCGTCGGGTTTTGAAGGAGAAGTAAAGGAGAAAATTAAAGAGTTTCTCAAAGGAAAGAAATTTGACATAAAAGAGGATAGGTTTGGAAATTTGGTAATTTACAATAAAGGAAAGAAACCTACTATTACTTTTTCAGCTCATATTGATGAAATAGGAATAGTTTGTGTTGATGCTGATAAGAGGGGATTTTTAAAGTGTTCACCTGTAGGAACTGTCTACCCTCACCTATACACAGGACATATGGTTATATTTAAAAGCGGTGTTGTTGGGGTATTTAACGGAAAAAACTGGAAAAAACAGGATGTAAATAGTTTTGAAGAAATAATTATTGATATAGGATGTGAATCAAAAGAGGAGGCTCTTAAAGCTGTTTCAATAGGGGAACCCGCAGTTATATATTCAAGTTTTGTTATTCAAGATAACAAAATAATTGCGAGAAATCTTGATAATAGAGCAGGTGTGAGTGTACTTGTGAATTTACTCTTAGAAAATGAAAGTTTTGAAAGAGACCTATATTTTGTTTTTAATGTACAGGAGGAATTGGGTTTGAGAGGTGCGAGAGTTTTTTCTGAATATATTGAAACAGATTTTGTTTTTACAGTGGATGTATCGACAACTGGAGATACCTATACAGAACCAGAGAGGTCTTTTAAATTAGGAGGTGGTGCTGGAATCAGGGTGATGGATTCAAGGACTGTATTTCCTTTAAAGCTTATCAGTTATCTTGAGAATCTTGCAAAAAAAAGAGGTATCAAGGTTCAGAGAGATGCCGGAAGCTATGGTGTAACAGATGCTTTTTCTATACAAACCGCAAGAGGTGGTATTCCTACAATTACAATAACAATACCGGTAAGATACTCTCACTCACCTTCTTCTCTTATTCTAAGAAGTGATTTGGAAGAGGTATATAAACTCATAAACGCAATAATTGAGGAACCCCCGTCAAATTGAGGAAAAGGGAAAAAGGGTTATTTTTAAAAATTATACCTGAGGGATCATCTAAAGTAAGACAAATTTATTTATCTCCTTTAATTCTTAATTTTTTAAGAGGTTTTTTATTTTTTATTTTTTCTTTTCTAATTTTTTCATTGATTTTTTCAATTTGGATGTTTAGTAATTTTACTAAGATGAAATTACTTGAGTATGAGGTACAAAAGGCAAAACATCAAGAGAAAAAAATAATAGAAATCGAGAAAAAACTTCAAAAATTTGTTGCCTTTTCGAGTCAGCTTGAAAATCTTTTAAAACCAGAAAAAGTTTTAAAAGAGGTTTTAAAATTAGAAGATACATTTAGTTATGATTTAAGTAAAAGGGAATTTAAAGGGTTAACTTTTTATTTTGATCTTCCTGTTAAAGGACTAATAAGTAATTTCTTTTCTCCTATCCATCCAGGTGTTGATATTGTAGCTCCTCTTGGGACACCAGTGAAATCGCCCCTTGAAGGAATTGTTAAAGAAAAAGGTATTGATGAAGATTTTGGACTTTATTTATGGGTTGATCATAAAAATGGCATAAAAACTTTTTATGGACATTTAAAAGAAATAACAGTTAGAAAAGGTGAGTGGGTTAAAAGAGGAGAAATTTTAGGTAAAGTAGGAAATACAGGAAGAAGCACTGGACCACACTTACATTTTGAATTATGGGATAGAGGTTTTCCTGTAGACCCTTTAAATTTTACAAATTATAATATTTTTACTTTAAAATAATAAAAAGGAGGTTAATTATGTTAAGGTTTATTTTTTTAATTTTTACCATTTTTTATATTAACTTCTGTGTTAGATTAGGAAGGGAAATTCCAAAAAATCCGGAAAAAGGAGGAGTTTTGGGAATAGGAATTGTGCAGGATTTCGAGTCCTTAATACCCATTTTCCCTTCACCAAGACAGGATAATTCAATATTCGATCTAATCTTTTGTCCACTAATAAGAGTTGAAAAAAACAGGGTTTATCCAGGAATTGCAAGTGAATGGGAATTTTCTGAAGATTTAAAAACTATAACCTTTTATTTAAGAAAAGACGCAAAGTGGCATGATGGAAAACCAGTTACTGCAGCAGATTTTATATTTTCCTATAAGGTCATAACTTCTCCAGGTTCAACTTCACTTTTGAGAGCAAACTTTCAATTTATTAGAAAAATAGAAAAATTGTCTGATCATGTTTTAAAAATAGAGTTTACAAATACATATTCCTCTCAGCTCATTGACTGTGAAATATATCCCTTACCTGAACATATACTTAAGGATGTGGAAGATATAAGAAATTCTGAATTTTTTTATAAACCTGTTGGTAACGGTCCATACAGAGTCACCGAATACAAAAGGGGCGATTTTCTCACTCTTGAAAAGTTTGATGAATATTTTGAAAAAACAGGCTACTTAGATAAAATAGTTTTTAAAATATATCCCACACCTTTTGATGTAGCTGAAGCGCTAAAAATGGATATTGTGGATGTAGGTTTTTCACTTATTCCAGAAGTGATTATGGATGGATTAAGAGATTATAAAAATGGCAAAATTAAAAATTACGAGTCAAATAGAGTAATTTTTGTTGGATGGAATACAAAAAGAAAACCCTTTGATAATATTGAATTAAGGTCTAAAATTTCAGGTTTAATAAATGTTGATGATATTATAAAAAGTGTTTTTAAAGGTTATGGGTTAAAAGCTAAATCAATAATTCCACCTTCAATTTGGGCTTATGATAGCAACCTAATAGATTTAAAAAGAGCTAACTTGGATGAAACAGTTTCTATTTTGAATCAGATGGGATACACAAAAAGAAAACCTTTTGTAATAAATCTGATTTACGATAATACTCAAAAAATATATGAAAAAATTACAGAAATTATAAAAAATGACCTAGAAAAAACAGAACTTATAAAAGTTAATCTTTTGCCACTTGATCCTTTCTCATTCATATCAAAATTGATTAATTTTGATTTTGATATTTTTATTCTCTCTTACCCTTTAAATGAAAAGGCTGATATAAGCCCACTTTTCAGCACGGATGGAATCTTTAATTTTATGGGTTACAGTAACAAGAAAGTTGATTCTCTTTTAAATTCATCAATGATGACCTTAAATAGAAAAAATGCTAAAAAAATGTTAAGACTTGTTCAAAAAATTTTATTAGAGGATTTACCAGTTACACCCTTAGTAGTTCCTCAGGAGATTTTTGCTTTCTCTAATAGAGTTAAAAACATAGATAATTTCCCACTTGAACTGGTTGTTTCCAACCTTGACATAGTTTGGATCCCTACTCAAGAAAGAGTAGAGAGAGTAAGTTTTGAAATTGTTAAAAAAGAAGAGGAAGTAGGAACTAAAGAAGAAATTACCTTTGAAGAAGAAAAAATAAGAAAAACTGAGACAGTAGCTATTAAACCTGAGGAACCAAAACCTCAAGTAGTTCCTAAACCTGAAATAACAGCTGAAGAAATTTTACAGAAAAGGATTGCAGAAGAGGCAGTAAAGAAAGAAGAACCTCCAGTTTCTGAAAAACCAGTTGAAGAGGAACCTTTAGCTCCAATTGAAGAGAAAGAAAAACCGGAGGAGGCTCCACCTCCTCAACAGGCTATTCCTACTGTTTTACCTGTTGTAAAGCAGGAGGTTAAACCAACATATCCAGATATAGCGAGGAAGTTAGGAGCAAGAGGCAGTGTTCTTTTGAGAGTTTTGGTAGATGAGAATGGCAAGGTAAAAGATGTTAAGATTTTAAAAAGTAGCGGATATGATTTTCTTGATAACTCAGCAGTAGAGGCGGCAAAGGGCTATATTTTTGAACCTGCTAAAGACCAGTTTGGAAATCCTATGGCTGTTTGGGTTCCTCTTACAATTAGGTTTTAAGCTTTATAAAATGTGAATATTTTTGATTTTAAAAACCAAGAAAAGTTTCTTTTAAACGAAGATGAATATTATATGAGCAAAGTTTTAGAATTGGCTAAGTTGGGAGAGGGAAGAGTATCACCTAATCCAATGGTGGGGGCTCTTGTTGTTAAAGACAAAAGGATTTTATCTATTGGTTACCATATGGGTCCTGGAACTAAACATGCTGAAAGGATGGCTCTTGATTATATGCCTCCAGAAATTGACGGTGCCACTTTGTATATAAATCTTGAACCCTGTATTCACTACGGAAGAACACCACCTTGTGCTACATATATTGTTGAAAAAAAAATTAAAGAAGTTATTATAGGGTGTATCGATCCAGATGAGAGAGTGAATGGAAAAGGGATTGAATATCTAAAAAAAAATAATATAAAAATTAGATTAGGAGTGCTTAAAGAAGAGTGTGAGGAAATAAATAGGTTCTATCTTACATATAAGATAAAAAAAAGACCCTATATAACACTAAAGTTTGCCATGACAATCGATGGGAAAATTGCCCTAAAGGATGGGACTTCAAAATGGATATCAAGTGAAGAGGAAAGAGAATTTGTTCACTATCTGAGGGGAAATTACGATGCAATTCTTGTAGGAAAAGGAACTTTCTTAAAGGATAACCCAAAATTAACACCAAGAAACGTATTTTCATTTAGAAAGCCCTTTAGATTTATAATATGGGGTAAGGATAAATTTGAACATTTTGAAAGCGAATTCTTTAAAGAGGAAAAAGGTATTTTAGTTGTCTCAGAAGATTATGAAGGTAATTACTCAGATTTTATTCTTAAAATAAAGGGTAAAAATAGAGTAAATTTAAGTAATTTTGTTAAGAAACTTTACGAAATGAATGTAGTTTCTCTTTTAGTTGAAGGTGGAAGCACTGTCTTATCCTCTTTTTTAAAGGAGAAACTTTTCGATGAAATACATATTTCGTGCTCTGGTAAAATTGCTGGAGACGGGATTTCACCACTTAAGGATTTAAAATTAGATAATTTTTTAGAAGGTTTTAAGCTTAAATATTATAAGGTTTTTAAATCAGATATTTACCTGATATGGAGAAGAAATGAGAACTGAATTGAGAAGTTGTTTTTGTGGTGATTTAAATATTGGTTATTTAGGCAAAGAGGTTAACCTTTGTGGGTGGCTTAAAAGAAAGAGAGATATTGGAAAAATTCTATTTTTTGTCCTTGAGGATAGGGAGGGGGAAGTTCAGGTTGTGATAGAAAACGAGGAACTGAAAAATAAGGTAAAAAGTTTATCTCTTTATTCAACTTTAAAAGTCAATGGGTTGGTAAGAGAAAGACCAGAGAAAGATAAAAATCCAGAAATGAAAACAGGAGAGATTGAGGTTTTAGCAAAGGAGATCGAGGTTTTTTCAAAGTCCAAAACACTCCCCTTTTTACCAGATGAGGAAAAAGAAGTTTTTGAAGAAACAAAACTTTTCTATAGGTTTTTAGATTTAAGGAGTGAAAAAAAGAAAGAAGTTTTTAAATTAAGGAGTAATGTTAAATACATAATTACAAAAACATTAATTGAAATGGGTTTTATTGAGGTTGAAACTCCTTATCTTTCCAAGAGTACACCAGAAGGTGCAAGGGATTTTCTTGTTCCTTCAAGAATTCATAAAGGTAAATTCTATGCACTGACTCAATCACCTCAAATGTATAAACAAATTCTAATGGTCTCTCAATTTGATAGATATTTTCAATTTGCAAGATGCTTTAGAGACGAAGATTTTAGAAAGGACAGACAACCAGAGTTTACTCAACTCGATATTGAAATGGCTTTTGTTACTGAAGAAGATATATTTAATTGTGTAGAAAGAATTTTTTATCAAGTATTTAAAGAAATTTTTAAAATTGAATTAAAAATACCCTTTGATAGAATGACTTATGAAAATGTTTTAAATTTATACGGTACGGATAAACCTGATTTAAGGTTTGATTATAAATTTGAAGATTATAAAGATATTCTTGGACAGGTAGAAGTTTTTAAAAATTATAAAAATATTAAAAGTATCTTTTTTCCATTTAAATTTTCAAGAAAGTTTATAGATAATTTAGCTCAAGAGATTAAAAGAGAGGGACAATCGGTTTTTATGTGGGGTATTTTAGAGGGAAGTGAAATAAGAGGAACTTTAAAGAAGCTTTTGAGTATAGAAAGTTTTAAGAGAGAGGGAACAAGGTTTGTAATTGGTGGAGAGGATGAAATTATAAAAAGTTTATGTGAAAAGTTAAGAGAAAAGGTTATAGAAGAGATAAAAAAGAATGAGGATGAAAAAAAAGAATTTAAGTTTTTATGGATTACTGATTTTCCTCTATTTGAGAAGGACGAGCACGGATGTTTTGTATCGGCACATCATCCATTTACAATGCCAAAGGATGATTTCTGGTATATGGAGCCAATGAAGGCAAGAGCAAGGTCGTATGATCTTGTTTTAAATGGTTTTGAGATTGGTTCAGGTAGTATAAGAATAAGTGATCCTGAGTTGCAGAGGGAAATTTTTAGGTTTCTTGGGTATACTGAGGAGGAAGTAGAGGATAGGTTTGGTTTTTTATTGAGGTCTCTTTCTTATGGTGCGCCTCCTCATGGAGGTATAGCTCTTGGTTTTGACAGAATAATAATGATTTTGTCATTTGAAAAAAGTATAAGGGATGTAATAGCTTTTCCAAAGACAGCGCAAGGGGTTGGGCTTCTTGAGAATTGTCCTTCTCGAGTTTATCGGGAGCAACTTGAGGAGTTGGGTATTGAATTAAAGGAGGGGATTTTGGATGATTCAAAAAAAGTTGATTGATTCTAAAAAATTTTTAATGATAATAGAGAGGCTTTGTTCAGAAATTCTTGAGAGGCATCCAGAGGGTGATGTTAAGTTAATAGGGATTCATACAAGGGGTGTTTATCTTGCTGGTCGATTAAAGGAGAATCTTGAGTTAAGGACAAAGAAAGTTATTGAGATGGGAACTGTTGATATAACTTTTTATAGGGATGATTTAATGAAGTTATATGAGCAGCCAGAGGTTAAGGAGACAAATATACCTTTTTCAGTTGATGATGAAAAGATAATATTAGTGGATGATGTGATATATACAGGTAGGACGATAAGGTGTGCGATAGATGTTTTGTTGGATTATGGTAGGCCGAAGAAAGTTGAGTTATTGGTGATGGTAGACAGGGGTCATAGGGAGTTGCCAATTCATCCTGATTATGTTGGTAGGAGGATACCGACATCGAGGGACGAGATAATAGATGTAAGGTTGAAGGAGATTGACGGAGAGGATGCTGTTGTTTTGGTAAAGGGCTTCTGATTTAGTCAAGATAAGATATCTTATGTTAACTTGAAATAAATTTTATGGAATAAAAAGATGGGTATTCATGTTTTAATATTTTTGTATTTTCTCGAATTTAAAGAACCTGACTTCTTTTCTGGTAATCCTCTTTTTATTTTAAATCCCCTTTTTGTTCCCTTTTTTTATACCGATTCAATTAATGATTTTTCACCTAATTACTATTACAAAAATCTTCATCAAAAATTTGTTGAAATTGATTCTCAAAGTGTCATTACTAGATTTTTACTTTTTAGAAGTGCTTTTAATACCGAACAAAATAATGTATCTTCCTTTTTTCCACTTTTTGAAAATAAATTAAAATCCCTTATTTTTATTTCTATCCATAAAAATAAATTGTATTATAACTTTGCAAAACATAATTATTACTTCTTTTTTAGATTAACCCCTTTTCCTTTAAATTTTGAATATTCAATTTTTGATGCTAATCCCTTTAACAATTTTCAAAAGTTAGAAAAATTTGAATTTACTTTTAACCCCCTCTCTTTTTCTATTTTTTACTCCCAGGAAAATTCGAAGAGAAGAAAATTAAAATATGGAATAAATTTCCGTAACAACTTAAATCATTTTTTCTATTCAATAACTTTTTCAAATTATAAATTTCTTCTAACAAAGGATAAAAAAAACTTTAATAATTTAAAGATTGAAACCTCTCTTTTTTTCAATTTCACTGATATTGAGATAGGTAGTGAATCAAAAAATAAAAGATTTACTTTTGAAAGTGGTTTAAAATTTAAACACTTTAAATTTTCTTACTTTATTGAAAAGCCTTTATTTCCTTTTTGTTTTGATTCTTTAACAGATTATTTTGATGATAAAAAAAATATGAAAAGAAATGGTTTAAAGTTTGATCTAAGTTTTAAATATAAAAAAAGTAGCTTTCTATTACTTTTTGAATATTTTAATTCTGAAAATCATCTTTATCTAAGTTACCCATTTAAGATGCCTAAATTACTCTCAGGAAACTTTTTCTCAATTTTTACCTGTGATACATTATATTTTTTTGATTTTTTGAGATTTTTTATAAAATTTAAAATGTTAAGGAATAGAGATTTTTACAAAGAAATTTACTCGATTTCCTTAAAATTTTTTATTTTTAAAAACAAAGAGAAAAATTATTTTTTGTATTTGATTAAAAGCTTTGACTCTTTTGATAGAAACTACCTTTTAAAAATTATCTTGGAGGGTAAATTTTACTCCTCTTTTTTAATTTCTTTTTCTTATAGTAATCCGTTAAAGGGGAACTTCTTTTATTTTGAAAACTATGATCCCGTTCCCTTTTATTCTGTTATGGTTTCTACAAATATTTATGATTGAATTTACATTTTCTAATTCATAAAATTAATTTATGAAATTTGCCTTTACATTGATTGAGCTTTTAATTGTTGTTACTCTAATCGGTATACTTTCAGCCATAGGAGTTGTTAATTATATTAGAGTAGTTAATAATGCTAAGGAGGCATCATTAAAATTAAACATGCATACACTTCATACTGTAGTTGAGATCTACGCTACAATTACCAAAGGCCACTATCCAGGTGGTATTGATACAAAAGTAAAAGACGTGAATCCTGAGTTATCAGATGATCCGGAAGGTGAAAAGTCAATTGCAGATGGAAGAAGAATTCCGCCATTCTCTGAAAAGGCTCTACTTTTGCCCCATTTAAGTTTTAGGAATCCTTTTAAACCTGATGTGAAAGCAATTGACAATTTGCCTGTAGGGCCTCCAGCTATTCCTCCAAGTGGGTGTATTTACTATACAGGTTACAAAGATGACGGATCAACCACATCAGAGGGTGAAGTTGCTGTACGGTATACTATTTGTGCTTTTGGAGCCAAAAAACCTTTAGATCTAATTTTACCCTAAAAATGGGAAATGTTATATATGTTGAAAACTTGTCAAAATACTTTTCATCAGGTTTTAAAAGAAGAAAAATTTTAAATTCACTTTCCTTTAATGTTAAAAAAGGTGAAATAGTAGGTTTTTTAGGTCCAAACGGTGCTGGTAAAACTACAACTATTAAAATTTTAACTAACCTTTTAAACTTTGATGAGGGAATTGTAAAAATTTTTGGATTAACTCCAGACAAAGAGGAAGTTCGTAGAAGGATGGGTTTTTTGCCTGAACAGCCCTATTTTTATGATCATCTTTCTGGTTATGAATTTCTCGAATTTACAGGGGAACTTTACGGAATAGAGAAAAAAAAATTGAAAAGCAATATTGAAAAGCTACTTGAAAAGGTCGGGTTAAAGGATCATGGAAAGAAAAGTATAAGAACTTATTCAAGGGGAATGCTTCAGAGGATTGGTATAGCTAATGTTTTAATAAGGGATCCAGAGCTTTTAATTTTAGATGAGCCTTTAACTGGTCTTGATCCTATTGGTAGGAGAGAGATAAAAAATTTAATTTATGAGCAAAAACTTTTTGGAAGAACTGTATTTTTTTCTTCCCACATTCTCTCTGATGCTGAGGAAATTTGTGATAGGGTCTTTCTAATTTTTAACGGCACTATAGTAAAGGAAGGAACTCTTGAAGAGATATTAAGAGAAAGGATTAAAAGTTATGAGATAGTGTTGAAAAATTTTACTGATGAAAATTATGGAGATTTTAATTTAGAAAAAAGAGGCGATGAATATATCTTAAAAGTTAATGAAAGTGAAATTGAGGATATTTTAAAGAAGATTTTTCATAGTGGTAAAAAGGTTAAAATAATAAGGATAAACCCTTTAGTTTATACTCTTGAGGAATGGTTTGTTGAAACTTTAAAGAAAAAATGAAGGGTATTTTTGTAATATCAAAAAACACTTTTAAAGAATTAACAAGACAAAAAATATTTTTTATAATAGTTTTTTTTGGATTTACAATGTTATTTGTAACCTTTTTCCTTTATCCTCTTTCAGTTGGAGAACAGTCAAAAATATTAAGGGATTTTGGTCTTTCTGCTATAACTTTCTTTAATATTCTTCTTGTAATAATAACTGGCTCTACTCTACTCCATAAAGAGATGGATAAAAGAACAATCTATCTTGTCATAACAACACCTGTTAGAAGAAGGGAAATAATTATAGGAAAATTCTTTGGTCTTTTATCTGTTGTTTTAGTTAATGTATTTTTTATGGAATTTTTTCATCAACTTCTTATATTGCTAAACGATAAACGTTTCGATTTTAATATGTTTGTGGCACTTTATCCATTTATTTATGAGATTTCTGTTATCATTAGTCTTTTAATTTTCTTTTCAACTTTTACAGGTGTTCTTTTTTCAGCATTTATTGGCTTTTTATTTTATATCATTGGGCACCTAATTGAATCGTTAAAACTTTTTGCAGAAATTACAAAGTACCCTCTTTTAAAGTTTTTAAGTTATACCTTTTATTATATCTTGCCAAATTTTGAACATTTCAATATTAAAAACAAGATAGTTTATGAGGGAATTCCAGGAAAGGAATATTTTATTTTCTCAAGTTTTTATGGTTTAGTTTACATAATTTTCCTAATTTACCTTTCAACAATAATTTTTGAAAGAAAAGAATTTAAATGAAAATATTTACCTATACCTTTCTTTTAATCCTTTTGATCATAAATTTATCTTATAGAATTGAAGAGTTGAGAGAAATAAAAGAAAAGGCAAAAGAGATATTGTATCTTCCAAAAGGAGAAATTTTGAAATATCTTGCCTTAGATCATAGAAACACCCTTTCTGATTTCTACTGGTTACAGTTTATTCAGTATTATGGACATCATCTCCAAACTGATAGAAAATTTCCTTATATGTTTTCAATTGTTGATATAATTACTGATCTTGATGAAAAATTTTTACATGCCTACACATTTGGGTCTGTAAATCTTGCAAGTGATGTAGGTGATAGAGAAAAATCAGAAGCTCTCCTAATGAAAGCAATGTATAAGAATCCTGAGAGATGGGAATACCCTTTTTGGATGGGTTTTTTAAATTATGTTTTTTTCAAAGATTACAAAAAAGCAGCTACCTTTTTTAGAATTTCTACCTTAAAGGATAATCCACCTGATATATGTTTTAGATTCTACGCCTTTACTTATTATAAAAAATTAAAAGATCTTGAAACAGCTTTAAAACTTTGGATTTATATGTACGAAAAAGCTAAAAGTGATGTTGAAAAAAGAATCGCTGAGGACTATATTAAAAGAACAATAATGAAAATACATATGAGAGATTTGACAAAAATTCTCAAAGAGTTTATTAAAAGAGAAAATTATAAACCAAAGAATTTAAAAGAACTTTTAGAAAAAGGATATTTAAACAGTATACCTCACCATCCCTTTGGTGGGATTTACTTTATAAAGGGAGATAGCATAGCATCCTTAATACCTAAAAAATAATTGCAAAATGCAAATAAAATTTGCAAATTTCAAAATGGAAAAGCTAAAATTCCTTAAAAATCAATTATCAAGATTGTGGAACAAACTTTGCTATAAAAAATTAAAAAAAGTTGAATATAGGGTTCAAATCCCAAAGTAAATTAAGGGAGGTAAAATAAAATGAAGAAAGGCTTTACCTTAATAGAGCTACTCATCGTAGTAGTAATCATTGGTATTCTTGCTGCTATAGCTATACCCAACTTCATTGCTATGGTAGGAAAGGCAAAAGATGCTTCTGTTCAGAGTAATATGAAAACTTCACAAACAGCTGCAGAAGCATTCTCAACCTCTACAGAAGGATTTTATCCACAAAATTTTGCTATTACTGTTGATCAAGCAAGGCAAGCTGTAGGACTCCCTCCAGTGGGTGACAATACATCAGTGGCTGGAGCTGCATCTGGTCTTAGGCCTACTACCACTGGACCAATTTTGCTGCCTGTAGATTTTCACAATCCTGTTAGAGCTGCTACAAATGCTTTTCAAAGTGGTCCTGGAGGTGTTGATAACGATAGAAATGGTGTTTTTGACCCAGCTTACAATGCTGCTAATGCTGGAATGATTCAGTATGGTTCATATGATCTTGACCCAAACAACCCGGCACAATGGACACCTGCAGCAGGACAAGCAGCTTCAGGTTATGCAATCGGTGGTTTTGGTTCTAAGAGAAATATTCCAATAGTTCTTACATCAGGTCAGTAATATTTTATAAAATCTTGCTGAGACAAAGGGGGGATAAAATCCCCCCTTTTTATTTTATATATCTAAGTTTTGAACTTTTTTAGCATTTTGAATTATGAATTCCTTTCTGGGTTCAGTTTTTTCTCCCATTAATATAGAAAATAGTTTATCGGCCTCTGCTGCATCTTCAAGAGTAACTTTTTTAAGTATTCTTTTTTGAGGATCCATAGTAGTTTCCCATAACTGATCAGGATTCATCTCACCTAAACCTTTATATCTTTGAATATTTATACTATCTTCGTTTCCTAATTTTTTTAATATTTCTTCTTTTTCTTCTTCTGAATATGCGTAGTAAACTTTTTTACCTTTTTGTAGGCGGTAAAGTGGTGGTTGTGCTATATAAAGATAACCTAATTCGATTAATGGTCTCATGTATCTAAAGAACAAAGTTAAAAGGAGTGTTCTTATGTGGCTACCATCGACGTCTGCATCTGTCATTATTATGATTTTATGATACCTTATTTTTTCAGGTTTGAAATCATCCTCATTAAGACCTACTCCAATAGCTTGAAAAATTGTTTTTATTTCTTCATTTTTTAAAATTTTATCAATTGAAGCTTTTTCCACATTTAGAATTTTTCCTTTTAGAGGTAAAATTGCTTGAAATTCTCTTGCTCTTGCTTGTTTTGCTGAACCTCCTGCACTCTCCCCTTCTACTACAAAAAGTTCAGCTTTTGAGGGATCTTTAGTAGAGCAGTCAGCAAGTTTACCTGGAAGCGAAACTGATTCGAGTAAAGATTTTCTTTTTGTTAATTCTCTTGCCTTTTTGGCAGCTTCTCTAGCTCTTGCTGTAGCTATAATTATTTTTACTATCTCTTCTGCTATTTGAGGATTTTCTTCAAGAAATCTGTAGAATTTATCGTAAAATAAAGATTCAACTATACCCTTTACATTAGAATTTCCAAGTTTAGTTTTTGTTTGTCCTTCAAATTGAGGTGAGGGAATTTTTACATGAATACAGGCTGTAAGTCCTTCTCTTGTATCTTCTCCTTGAATCTCTATATCGTTTGATTTAAGTATATTATTCTTTTTAATATAGTCAACAATCACTCTTGTGAGAGCAGACTTAAAACCTGTTACATGTGTTCCACCCTCATGAGTATTTATTGTATTTACAAAACTCAATATGTTTTCATATTGATAATCTGAATTATATTCGAGAGCAATTTCAACTTCAACATTTTCCCTTTTAGCTTCCATCCAGAAAGGCTCGTGAACAGGTTTTCTTTCCTCATCAAGAAATTTAACAAAGTCTTTTAAACCAACCTCTGAATAGAATTCTTTTGTTTTTCCTGTTCTTTCGTCAAAAATTATAAGCTTTAAATTTCTTACCAAAAAGGAAATTTCTCTTAACCTTTTTTCAACAACATCAAATTCAAATTCTAATTTTTTAAAAATTTCTGGATCAGGTTTAAACCTAACTTCTGTCCCACTTTCATCGGTTTTTCCAATTTCTTTTAGCTCAGAAACCTTTTGACCCCTTGAAAATTTTTGATAATAGATTTTACCATCCCTTTTAACTTTTACTTCAAGATACTCAGATAGAGCGCAAACTACCGAGGCACCAACACCGTGAAGCCCTCCTGAAATCTGATATACCTTTTGATCAAATTTTCCACCAGCATGTAGATAAGTGAAAACAATTTCAACTCCAGGTTTTTTTTCAACAGGATGTAAATCAACAGGTATACCTCTACCATCATCTTTTACAGTACATGAACCATCGGCATTTAGTGAAACTTTAATATTTTTTGCGTAACCAGCTAATGCTTCATCTACCGCATTATCAAGAATTTCAAAAATCAAATGATGTAATCCTCTTTTTCCAACATCACCTATGTACATAGAAGGTCTTCTCCTTACTCCTTCAAGACCAGGTAGAATTTGTATTTGAGAGGCATCGTACCTTTCTGTCATTACTCTTTCCTCCTTATAAATTTTAAGTCTTTCACAATCTTTTTGTTAAAATATCTGTTTATAGATTTAATTATTTCTCTTTTTAAACTATAGATTTCTGATCTTAAAAGTGAATCAGTGGAGAATAGATAAAGTATACCATCCTTGCAATCAACAGCTTCTACATCTTTTGCTAAACCTTCTCCTATTATTTTATGCCATTCTTTTATCACTTGATATTCATAGAATCTTTCTTCAAGTCCTTTACTTTTAAAAAATTCAAGCAAAATTTTGTGTAAGTTTTCCATTTTAAATTGTGATTATGTTTTTTATATCAAGTGGTTTTAAAGAAGTGATAATTACTTGTCCCTCCCAGTTTTCTATATAACTTTTAACAAGGCTATAATCAAGAATTGAAAATGGGTCATCAAAAAGTAAAAGAGGTAAAACTCCATTCTTTTTCATAATTTCAGCAATTGATAAGTAAAGGAAAAATAAAAATATTCTTTTTTCTCCCTCAGATGATTGATATCGTAAATCAAAACCGTCTTTTTCAAAGTAAAAATTGTCTCTTGAAATGCCAAATAAAGTAAAACCCTTCTCTATTTCATCTTCAAAATTTGCTTCAAGCACTGATGGTTTATAGTAAACTTTTACATTTATAAATTTTTTCATAAATTCTTCAATTTTTTTAATATATATTATACGCTTGTTCTGTATAATTTTTCCATTTTCTTGAAGTAATTTCTTAAACGGATCAGAAAGATTTTTAATTTTTTTTAAAAATTTATTTCTTTGATTTAAAATCCTTCTGTAATATAGTAATATTTTTAAATATTGCTTATCAATTAATGAAAAGAGAAAATTTATTTCCCTATGGAGATCTTGTTTGTTCCAAAATATAGACTCTTTTTTTGAGTGAAAAAATATTGATGGAAATTTATGAAAAAGATATGAAAAAGAAGTTATTTTTTTGTTGAAGAGAAAAATTTTTTTCTTATCTTTCTCTACTATCACCTTTATTTCAAATTTTTGATTTTTAGATAAGCCCTTTCCATATACAGTTGAGAAATCTTTATTTTTTCTAATAAGATCTCTGTTGCTTGCTCCTTTAATGTTTTTTGGATAAGTTAACATATGAATTGCTTCAAGAATTGTTGTTTTGCCTGCTCCATTTGGTCCTATTATAAGATTTATTCCTTCTTTAAAGTATAGCTCTTTTCTTTCAAACTTTCTAAAATCCTTTAAAAAAAGATAATTTATTAACATGAATTAATTATACTATAAGTATTGATTTTTCAAAATTTAAGATTTATATTTATAAATGTTTATTCTTTCTTTTGAAACCTCTTGTGATGAAACCTCTGTAGCAGTGTTAGAAAATAAAAAAGTAAAGTCCCATATTCTCTCGTCTCATATTTCAGGAATAGATTTTGGTGGTGTAATGCCTGAATTTTCATCAAGGACACATATGGAAATAATAGTGCCTTCATTAAAGCTTGCACTTGAAGTTGCCGAGATAGACTTAAAGGATGTTAATATTGTTACTGCTACTCAAGGACCAGGTTTAATTGGATCTTTACTGGTAGGGTTTGTATTTGGAAAGTCTATTGCTAATTCTTTATCAATTCCTTTTTATGGAGTTGATCACCTTGAAGGTCACTTATTTTCTATATTCATAAATAAGGAACTTGAATTTCCCGTTCTATCCCTTCTTGTTTCAGGTGGACATACAGAGCTTTTTTTAATAAAGGATATAGATGAAATTGTTTATCTTGGGGGAACACTTGATGATGCTGGTGGTGAGTGTCTTGATAAGGCTGCAAGGCTCTTTGGTTTTAAATATCCTGGAGCGAAAAGACTTGAAGAACTTGCTGAAAGGGGTGATAAAAACTTTTTTAAATTTCCTCTACCCCAGACTAAGCCTTTTACATTCAGCTTCAGTGGTTTGAAAACCTCTCTTATAAGATTTATTGAAAAAATAGGAGAAAATGAATTTGAGAATTTAAAACCTCATATTGCAGCATCTTTTCAAGAAACTGTCTTTACACATCTTTTAGATAAATTGAAGGAAGCGATAATTCTTTTAGATATTAAAGATCTAAGAGTTTCAGTTGTAGGAGGAGTAGCAGTAAATAATAGGCTAAGAACGCTTCTGAGGGAAAACCTTGGTGAAGTTTTACTCCCTGAAAAAGAATTTTGTGGTGACAACGCAGTTATGATAGGGGTGAGAGCTTATTATTTATTTAAAAACAAAAAAGTTAAAAATGAATTCTTTGATCCCTATACTAAGTATCCTTTTCAAATCAAAGGAGGTTAAAGGATGATAGAAATAAAGTTCGGGGAAAGTTTTGAGGAGATTAAAAAGAGGGAAGTAGATGTCATTATAATAGGAGCAGGTCCAGCTGGTTTAACTGCAGGTATGTATTCTTCAAGAGCTTTATTAGATACTGTAATTTTGGAAAAAGATGTGATCGGGGGACAACTTTCTCTAACTGAATATATAGAGGATTATCCCGGTTTTCCTGATGGGATAAAAGCAAATGATCTTATAAACCTTTTAAAAAAACATGCAGAAAATTTTGGTACTAAAATAGTTAGGGAAAGAGCTATAAAAATAGAACTTCTCGATAAGGGTTTTAAAAAGGTGATAACAGATGGAGGAGAATGGATTTCAAAGGCTGTTATAGTTGCCACAGGAGCTCATCATAAAAAACTTGGGGTAAAGGGGGAAAATGAACTGATGGGAAAAGGTGTTTCAAATTGTGCTGTTTGTGATGGTCCATTTTTTAAAGATAAAGAAATAGTAGTTGTTGGTGGCGGTGACTCAGCTATTACCGAAGGTTTATTCTTAACAAGATTTGGAAAAAAAGTTTATATAGTTCACAGAAGAGATAAGTTTAGGGCTCAAAAAATTTATGTTGAAAGGGCAAAAAATAATCCAAAAATTAATTTTATATTAGATACAGTTGTAGAAGAAATCAAAGGAGAAAAAAAAGTAGAAGGAGTAGTTTTACGAAACCTTAAAACAAACGAAGTAAGAGAACTACCCTGCCAGGCAGTTTTTATTTTTATTGGACTTTCTCCTAACTCTGAAATTTTAGAAGGTTTAACAAAACTTGATGAAAGAAAGGGAGTGATAACAAACCAAAAAATGGAAACAGATATACCGGGTATCTATGCAGCAGGTGATGTAAGATCAACTTCCTTAAGACAGGCTGTAACAGCATCATCTGATGGAGCAATTGCTGCCATGATGGCAGAAAGTTACATAGCTGAAAATTTTTAAATTATATTTTTTTATATTGAATTTAATTCTAAAAAGAATTTATAATTAATTTATGGCAGATCTTGGATACTCTGCATTAACTGGTTCTTTTATTTGTTTTTTGTTATCCTCATTTTTATTTATTTATTTTTTTATAAAAAAGGATAATGTATTTGTTGAAGCTGGAAAAAGAGCTGTTGTTTTAGGATCAATATTTGTAATTCTCTCCTCTATTATCCTTTGGTATCTTCTTTTATCTTCTGATTTTAGAGTCTTATATGTAGCAAATTATACATCAAGAAACTTGCCTTTTATTTATAAATTCTCAGCCTTCTGGGCTGGTATGGATGGTTCTATGCTCTTTTGGATTTTGATACTATCTATATACTTTCTTGTTTACATGTTTTCAGTCAAAAATGAAAATTTCCACAGAATTATTTCTTATGCTGTAATTTCTATAATAAACCTTTTCTTTATATTTATAACTCTCTTTTTTACCAATCCTTTTAAAACACTTCCTTTTTCTCCTCCTGATGGTAAGGGTTTAAATCCACTTCTTCAAAATGTGTGGATGTTAGTTCACCCTGTTGCAATTTATCTAGGATATGTGGGTTTTGCAATACCTTTAGGCTATGCTGTTGCTATTTTTATAAAAGGCGAACGAAAGGATTGGGGTTTGGAGATTAGAAAATGGACGTTAATTTCGTGGCTATTTTTATCAATTGGAATTGTAGTTGGAGGTAGGTGGGCCTATATTGAGCTTGGTTGGGGAGGTTACTGGGCATGGGATCCTGTAGAAAATGCCTCCTTTTTACCATGGTTAACATCTACAGCTTTTGTTCATACTCTTTTTATTCAAGAAACAAAAAGTACTTTAAAGTTATGGAATCTTTCCTTAATTATAATAACTTTTGTGCTTGTTTTAACAGGAACTTATATCACAAGGAGCGGAGTTTTATCTTCTGTTCATGCCTTTGCTGAAAGTGAAATAGGACCTTATTTTGGAGCTTTTGTTTTTATAAATCTTTCTTTTCTAATTTTAGCTGTTATTAAATTCAAGAATAAATTTTCAAAAGAGAGTGAAAGGTTTAATTTTTTGGGATTAGAAGGCTTTATTTTGATATTTGTTTTTTCTCTTATAGCAATCGCTCTGATAACACTATTCGGCACATTTTTTCCTATAATTTCAGAGCTCTTCACAGGTCAAAAAATAACTGTTTCGTCTTTATTTTTTGTTAAATCAACTGGTCCTTTTTTTCTTTTAATCCTTTTGCTTCTTGGTATTTTCATTTACACTTATAAAAATCCATCAAGGATTTTTCTTTTTCTCTCCTTACTTATAAGCGTAATTATTTCTTCTATTGTTTTTATTAAAATTTCCCGTCATCCTGGAGCTGTGCTTGGCTACGGTTTATCCTCCTTCGCCTTTTTATCAAATTTGTATTACTATTTTAAAGAAATAAATAAAGTAAAATTTTTAATAAGTAAAACAGGTCCCTTTTTAATTCATTTAGGAATAGTTATATCAGCAATAGGCATAATATCCTCTTATGGATTTAAGGAACAAAAAGAAATGAAATTTAAAACAGGTGAAAAAGTAAAATTCAAAAATTTTGAAATAGAATATGAGGGACTTACTTTCGGTTCTGGACATAATTATGACGAAGTTAAAGGTAAATTCTTAATAAAAAATAAAGGTAAATTAGAGGGAGAGCTTTATCCTGCTTTAAGGTTTTATCATAACTGGGAACAACCCTCAGCAGAGATGGATGTTTTACCTCTTTTATATGGTGATATTTACGCTGTAATACAAGGTTGGGAGGAAGATAAAACTGTTTATGTTCAATTTTTTTACAATCCTCTAATTCAACTTGTTTGGATTGGAACTTTTTTAATTTTTGTTGGTGGTTTAATAGCTATTATTTCAAAAAGAGGTGAAAAATGAAACTCTTCTATATTATTATTTTCCTTTTTTTAATTTTTTATTTTGTTTTTGAACCTTTCTTCAAAAGGAGTTGAATTTTTAAAGCAAAATCTTTAAAATATAGTAAAAATGCTAAGTGAGATTTGTCTAAAGTGTGGTTCTCGAATTGATAGTAATGGAAATTTTTGTCAGAGTTGCGGATTTTATATCAAGAAAGGACCTATAGAAGTAGATGTTCTTGTTTTCAGGATGGATATTATAGGTTTTACCAATTTAACTGAGAGAATTGAACTTTTTGAATTAAGATCTAATCTTTCTCTTTTATTTTCAAATTTAAAAATGATAGCTGAAAAAAATGGAGGTTATGTAAATCAATACATAGGTGATGAAATTGAGATTATATTTGGACTTGGTAAAAGTCTCGATATTAATGAATTTATAAATTTTTTGATTGATGTTAGAGAATTTTTTAATTCAGATGTTATAAGAAAAGATATTAGAATGAAGATGATAGGTATATATGAGAGATGCCTTGTTTATCCTCTAAGATTAGGAGAAAAATCCTATATAATTATCTCTTCTGAATTGATTAGTATGATTAATTATTTAAAATCATTAATAAGTAAAGATGAGATAGTTTTACTTGGTGAAATTGAGAAAGTTTTTCCAAAAAACTTATATGAGAAAAAAGTAGTTCAAAATATAGATT
The DNA here is from genome assembly GCA_039630575.1 of Caldifarciminales bacterium. Taxonomy (GTDB): domain Bacteria; phylum Hydrothermota; class Hydrothermia; order Hydrothermales; family JAJRUZ01; genus JBCNVI01. The sequence goes on along the minus strand of JBCNUW010000001.1, from coordinate 109,870 downwards.
TTTATCTTTTAAAGGAGGAAACTTTAAATGTTACAGATAGAATCCTTAGTAATTGAACTTTTAAAACAGATAGGAGTAGGGTTAACATATTCAAAGATGTACCCAGCAGGGCACCCTGCTTTCAATAAAGCAGCTGAGCAGGTTCTCGAGATAATTAAAAAATTCCCATTAAAGTATAACACAATATCCGTTTATTTCTTTGAAAATATCATACTTTTTGAAGATACAAGGATTGATATAAGCAAAATTCCAGCTATTCAATCTATGGCGAAACATTTCTTTAGACTTAAAATTGAAAGTATTTCGATTGACAGGGATGTAATTCAGGATGATCTAAGAATTTTCTTTGAAATTTTTACTTTACCTTTAAAAAAGTTCTTAGAGGTTAAAGACCCATCTGAACTACTTCTGCAGAGAAATGTTGAAAGGATTAGATTAAATGAGGTAAAGTTCAAATTAAGTTCTACAGAAAGAGAATTAAAATTAGATTTGACTTTAGAAGAAAAGGATCATTTATCTAAAGTTGTTTCGGAAATTAAAAAAGAAGAAGAGAAAATATTAAGTAAAGAGGTTCAAGATAAATTTGACGGTTTTTTAAGAGAATATAATAAGTTACAAGATATTGAAAAGGAGGAGTTAGTAAAAGATATTTTTTTAGATATGATGGGTCTAAATTTAAAAAAAGAATTTGATAGTTTAAAGGTTAAGGACTTAATTTCAGCTTTAAAAATTGTTGCTCACTATTTAATAGAAAAATACGGAGAAGATGGTTCACATAATTTTTCTCTTGTTATTACACATATACTAAAAATTTTATCTCCAGCTCTTAAAATAAGGTTTATAGAGGAATCTGAAAAGTATAGAGAGATAGCGGAGTCAATAAGAAAAATTCTTGATGAAATGGATGATAGAGAACTTGTATTGCTTTTTTCGGGATTAAAGGAAGGAGAAAGCGAGTTGCCAGATATGTTAAAGGACATACTCCAAAAAAGAAAAATTTATACAACAACTAAAAAATCACATGAAGACAAAGAAACTGAATTACTTGAAAGGATAGCAAGAGAAAAAAAGCTTGTAATAACAGGAGAGAAAAAATTGAAGTTTTTAGAAAGAGAGCTTGAAGGTGGAATAGCTGCTTCAGAGATGGAATCTTTCCTTCAGCCCATTATAGAAAAACTCACAAATGAGAATGAAAATGAAAGGATTTCTGCAATTGATGCTTTAATTTCTTTTGCAATTACTTTTTTAAGAGCCGAAAAGCTAGGATCTGTTGAAAAAATAATAAATTTAATGAAAATAAAAGTTTTTGAAGAGGAACATCCTGCTGTGATTTTCTCATATATTGAAGGACTAGAAAAGATTGTTATGGTTGCTAAAGAAAAAGATCTTTTATTGATTGTTGAAGATATACAGAAGGCATTTAGAGATTTATTAGATTCGGGATCAAAGAAAAAAGTTGCTATAAGGGCACTTGGGAAAATTGGTACTCAATTTTCAACAAGAGTACTTTTAACTCAATTATGGGATGATGAGACAGAGAAGGAAATAGAAGAAGCATTTTTATCTGCGGGAAAAGAGGGATTTGTAGCTCTTAAGGAGATTTTTCCTGAAATGGAAAATATTACAATAAAAAAGAGGATAGCTAAAATTCTGTCTCATTTTCCAGCTGAGTATAGAAGGGAATTTTATAGAGATCTTGAAAGTAAATCATTTGTAAATCTTCGTGATGTAGCAATTATTCTAGGAGAAGTTAAAGATGAGGAAGGTATACCTCTTTTAATTAAAATATTGAAAATGGGAGAAGACAGTACAAAATTAGAGGTGCTAAAGACCTTTACAAAATATAATGTTTCATCTGTTGAAGATGATATATTAGAAGTCTATTTGGAAACACAGAATAAGGATGTAAAACTTGAATGTTTGAGAACTCTTTTAAAAATTGGGACATTTAAAAGTGTTGATTTAATTTATCAATTTATTAAAAATACCCTTGATAAAGATGAATCAAGAGAATTTATCATACCTTCAATAAATTTTTTGATCAAACACATACCTGATAAAGCTTATCCAATAATTGAAAAAATTCTTTTTGACAAAACTTTCTTAAAAAAACCAAAGTTTCCATCTGAGATAAGAGTTGAAGTTGTTAGAATTTTATCAAGGCATAAGTCTGAAAAGGTTATGGAATTTTTGAAAAAACTTTTAAATGATCCAGATGGACAAGTTAAACTTGCTGCCTCTATGGCTATGCGTAGACTTTAAAACATGCATGGTACTATAGAAATAGTTCAGTGTAAGAGATGTAATGTAAATTTAAAAAACTCATACAATTTTTGTACTAATTGTGGACAAAAACTTAAAGATACAAGACCAACAAAAATCCCGTTTATTTTAAGAAAAAAATATATTATTTCTCTTTTTGTAACTTTAAAATGGAAAGTTAAAATAGATTTAAATTTAGTTTACAAATTTACAAATTTTTTATACGAAGTAGAAAGATTAGCCAGATCCTATGACGCTTTTTTGGAAAAGTTTAATTTTCATGAAGGTGGTCTTTTTATCTTTGGTCATAACGAATTCGAAAGAGATTTAGTTTTTAAAGTTTTAAACTTTTCCTTTAAGATAGAAAATTTAATTAAAAGTGAGCTTTCTGAAATGTGTGATTACGGAATTGGTATATCTTCTGGATGGTCTTTTTTTGGTGAAGTTGAACCTGGAGAAGGAATGTCTTTGACTGCGCTTGGTGACTGTGTTAACACTGCTCAAAGACTCTCTACTAATCTTGGAAATAAAAAATATGTTTCTTTTGATATATATGAAGCTTCACTTGAATTTTTTGAATTTGAATATTTGGGCAATATTAGGTTAAAAGGAAAGACAGAAAAAATGGAAATTTATACATTGATTTCAGGAAGCAAGATGTATGAACCTGGAATTTTTGATGTTCCTTTTGTTGAGAGAAAAGATGCAAAGGAGTTATTTGATAAATTTTTAAAGGATTTAGAATCCGGAAAGAGTAGATCTGTTATTTTAACAGGTGAGGCAGGAGTTGGGAAAACCTTTTTTCTTGATAATTATGTTAAAAATTTAAAGGAAAAAAATTTCATAATAAAACTAAGGGGGTGTGAAGTTTATACAGATGAACCATTTTATCCATTAAAAACTTTTCTTGTAAATTCAATGAGTAAGGAAGAGTTTAAATTTCTGAAAAGATATATAGAATTTTTTTTGGATGTATTAACTTCAACATCTGAAGAAAAAGATATAAGTGAAAGAATAAAGTATCTTTTTTTAGATTTTTTAAGAATAATAACAAAAAAAAGAGGAAAGTTAATTATAATTTTCGATGACATAGATAGGGCTGATTCATTTTCGATTGAGTTAATTAACTTTATCAAAAATAAACTTGATAGTACATTTATAATTTTAACTGCAAGAACCCTTCCAGTTAATTTAGATTTAACAAACATTTATAAGATTGATCTAAAACCACTAAATGTAGATGAGGTAATGGAATTAGTTTCTAAATATTATCCGAATGTTAAGTTTGAAACAATTTATAAAATTGCAACAATCACTGGTGGTATACCACTATTTATAGCACAGTACTTGAAAAGTTTAAAGTTGAAAGGTAAAGATCTTGAAGGAAAAGAAGAGCTTCCTTTATCTCTAATGAGCTTTGCCCTTTCACAAGTTAACGAATTAACAATATATGAAAAAGATTTACTTGAAATATTGAGCTTGATAGTAGAGTTAGATTTAGATTCTCCACTTTCGAAACATTTTTCAGAAAAAATAGAAAAAAGCTTAGTTGGTCTTATTTCTAAGGATATTTTAAGAATAGAAAATAATACTATACATTTCATTAATCCTCTTCTTAGAGAAGTTATTTATAACTCTATACCTGACACTATTAAAAACAAATTACACGAAGAGATTGTAGATACCCTTAAATATACAGATTGGGCTGAAAATAATCCATACTTTTTATTTATACAATCACTAAAAGCAAAAAAATATGACATAGCTTGGGAATATTCCTTAAAGACTTTAGACAAATTCCTAAAGGAGGGCACAGGTTTTATCCCTTTTTTCATATTTGAAAAAATTGAAGAAGTTGTACTAAAAAATCACAAGATAAGACCTCTTGAAATGGGAGAATATCTTTATCTTAAGGGTATATACTCTTATTTATCAAAAGATTTTGAAAAGGCTATTTCGAATTTACACAAAGCTTTACTTTTGACTGACAAAAATGACTCAAGATGGAACGAAATTAATTTCAGTTTAGCTAAATCCTATATTGAAAAGGGAATTTTTGAGTCTGCCAGAAAATTTCTTCAGGATGTTAAAGTTATGAATGAAGTAACTTTAGCTAAAATAAATTTGCTCTATTCTGAAATCGCAAAGAGAGAAGGAAAATTTTTTGATGCTCTTTTATACTTAAAAAGGTCTGAAAGAGATCTTTTGAAAAAGGGTTATTTTAACTCAGAATTTAAAATAAATTTGTCAGACTTTCTATTCTGGACCGGAAACTTCGAAGATTCTTTAGAAGCATCAATGGAGGCTGAAAAATCTTCTTTTATGGAAATGAACCATGAAAATGTTATGGAATCTGAAAAGATAAAGTGTTTTTTAGGTTTAATTTTTAAAAATGAAAATTTATTCAAATTGTCCAATAAAATTGGGATTTCCTTTTCACAGAGATTTTATAACTCTTTTTATTCTTTTTATTTCAACTCAATTAAAACTTTATATGAAGGAAATAAAATAGAAACAAAATATATTAACTTATCCTATTTAAAAGACCCTTACATCTTTTTTTTACTTATTCTTGGGTCAGAGGATGAAAGTTTGATAAATAGTTTTAGTATAACTGAAATTGAAGATTTAACTAAAAACTTGGTATTGCAAAATCTATATATTCAATCCTTAAAGCTTGTTAGAAAAGATAAAAGGCTAACTTTTGAAGAATTAGAAAAGTTTCTTGAAATGATCTTTAAATATCCCATTCCTTTTTTACATCTTATTGTTATAAGAAAATTTATAAAGATCTTTAAGAAGATAGATAGCTACGAAGTAATTAAATATTTATTTGAAAGATACCTTAATATTTTTGAAAATATAAAAAGCAGAATCCAAAAAAGGGAAAATCTCTTGGGTTTTGAAAATAATAACCTTTTTAACCCATCATCTCTTTTCTCCTAAAATTTTAAATTCTACTCTTCTGTTTAATTGATGCTCTTCCTCTGTTTTAGCATTCTTTATAATAGGTAAATCTTCTCCGTATCCTAAAGGAATGAGTCTTAAAAGCTCTATACCATGTTTTTCAAAAAGGTAATTTCTGACAGATTCGGCTCTTTGCTGACTTAAATTTTTGTTATAGGATCTTGTTCCTCTCTCGTCTGTATGTCCGCCTATTTCAACAATTATAGTTGGGTTATCCTTTAACATAAGGGCAATAGAATCTAAAACTGGGTAAGATTCAGGTCTTATTGTAGCCTTATTAAAATCAAAATAGATGTTTCTAAAAGTAAAAACCATTTTTTCCTTAAGCATAGCAAAGTCTTTTAGAGATTCTTTCCCTCCAATTACTTGAACATAAGCTTCTTGAGGAATATAATTTGAAACTTTTACTTTGAATTTGTATATCCCTTCAGAGAGTTTTACATTATAGCTACCATCTAAAGTTGTTTCTAACTTTTCTATAACACTGTCCTTACCTTCAGGATAAATTTCCAGTTGACCTTTAAGGGGTTCAAGTGTCTGAGCATTGTAAACTTTACCCTTAACAGTACCAAAACGAGTTGCTAAGAAAACTTCAACTTCCTTTTGAACTCCAGATTCAACCTTGTAGCTTTCTGTCCTCACCATATAGTCAGGATGTTCAAACTTAAATTTATACTCTCCTCTTTCCAGTCTAAGCTTTAATATACCTGATGAATCAGTTTTTACTTTTGTTGTTTTTTCTTTGTACTGAACAGTAACATCTACATTACCTAATGGCTTAAGAGTCTCTCTATCTTTAACATATAATGTAAGATAACCAAATCTTGTTTTAAGTAAAATTTTTTCTTCTTTTTCTCTACCTTGTTTTATTTCCACAAATCCTGACTTAGAGTAATAATTCTCAGCTTCGACTTCAAATTTATATTCGCCTTTTTTAATTTCTCCTCTTATTTCACCGTTTACATCACTTTGACCTTCAAAAACTTTTTTATTGTTTTTATCTGTTAGTTTAAGTATAGCATTAGCTATAGGTTTATTTGTAAGAGAATCCATTATTTTAAATTTAAATTTTCCTTTAAATGTGGAATGAAATTCCGTTAAAAATGAGAATGAGATACCCCTTGAACCTAATAGTATTCCCCTATGTTGTGAAATTCCAATATTTATTGAGGAAATTTCTCTGCTTACTATACCTGCGCCTAAAGATAGACTTAACCCCTCGTAGCCTCCAAAAACAAAACCAAATCTTAATGGTATTCTTGGATGAACAAAATATTCCCCTCCAAGAGATATCCTCGGTGTTTTTGTTGAAAATGCTGTATATTTGAATCCCTGCTCCCATATTAAAAATAATCTATACTTATCATCTGGATGTCTATAGAAGGTTGAAAATTTCAAAATAAGAGGAAGTTTTACACTGAAGGCACCTGGTATGGTATCTAATTTGTCAGTATACAAAGTATCAAAATCTATTCCCTCCCCTAAATAAAAAGTGTCAAGGTTTCCATAGTGGATATAGGTAATACCTTTTGAAAAGTTTATATTTGATATTATATTGTTTAAACCTAGAGAAAAATTTAGGATTTTTTTATACTCTAAACCAAAACCTAAATCTATTGAATATCCAAAGTTTAGAAAGGTTGTGTCTAACTTTAATTTAATATAGTCATCCCCAGTTATTCCGTCATAGTAAGAATTTAATCTTACATTAACTTCATTTAGCTCAACGTAAGGTCCTGATATATAGAAGGCAAAATTTAAACCATAAATTAACCTGTACTTTTCCTCTTTATCTAAAAAAATACCATAACCGGAACCTATTCTTGTTTCAATTAAGTTTAAAACTTGAAATGCAGTATTGTCTTTGTTTGCAAAATAGGTTTTATCGAGCTCATTTCCGTAGAGTAGAATCCTTAGCCATGGTTCGGGTAACATCAAAATTAAACCCTGGATAGCCCTTAAACCAAAAGCAAATCTTCCTAAAGAAAATGAAAAGGGTGAAAAATATGAAAGGTGATTTGTTTTCCATGAGGACCCGATGTTTTTAAAGAAGCTCTCTTTTAAAGATTTTGTAATAGAATCACCATGAGCAGACATAATATCGTTGTATAGTGATATAGATAATCCATTATTTGTAAGAGCAAGGTTGGTTGATAAAAAGGAAAAGGTAAAACTTGGGTTAAATTCGGAACCTATAAGGGCTGGATTAAAGTAAATATTCTGACTCGCAAATGGATAACTTGGGAAAAAATTTTCCCCAGGAGTAAAATAGAGGGGATATAAAAACAAAACTAATTTAATCATGTTTATCGCTCCAATGTATAGAGTTTTACTCCGAGATATCCTTTTAATTTTATGAAATCCTCAGGTTTTATATAAGCATTACCCTGACTGTCTACAATTGCAAAAGCTTTATAAAATATTAAAGAATCTTTTGATAGATCTACAACATCTTTAGAAAGATCTATTTCAATGGAAAATTTAGTACTATCAGTTGATACACCCTCTTGGTTTTTAGGTGCGCTTTTAAAAGGAAGATTATTGATAGGCATAAGGGTGTCGCTGTTTGAAAACACCATAATAGATAGAAAAAACCTCACAGGAAAGCTATGTGTAACATCGGCATGTAAGAAAATCTTTTCAATTCTATTTTGCCTTGCTAATTCTCTCAAGTCTTCACTTTCATTTTTTATTGTGTCCAAGAATGTTATGATATTATCTCCTAAAACTTTAGCTCCAAAAAGACCCTCTTTGAAGGTTTCAATTGTATCAAAATTTGCACTACCTGTTAAAATCTGTGGAATAATTATAAAAAGATGGGGTCCAGCAGGAAAATCGTTAAAAGGTATTCTGTGTGTTATTTTAAAGTTTCCAGTAACAGAAGTTTTCATGCTGTCAATTTTAAAAATCCCAAAGGTATCAATATTATCGTTCCAAAAATAGGAAATTATTTTTGTTTTTAATGTGCAAGGTGATGTAATTACATTTCCTTTATACTTTGCCCCGCCATAAATAAGAAAAATTAAGGATCCAAATTCACTTTGCGTTGTATCAATAAACTTTGGTAATAATCTCCTTAATGTATCACTAGTTATAATAGCATAACCAGAATAGTTCAAATTTGAATGAATTTTCTTTTGAACATTAAAAACTGAATCTGCAATCACTCTATACTTATCGCTTTTTTGAACTTCCTCTTTTACAGTAGTCTTTTTCATTTTTCCAGGTATTTTAAATGTTAAGAACCATCCTACTTCGTGAGGCTCTTTTACACAAAACAAAAATAAAAAAGAAATAATTGATAAAGTTTTTCTCATGAGTTTATGTTAGGAAAAATTTAATTTTATATTCAACTTATTATAAAAAAAACCCCCCCAAATATTGGGGGGGAAATTTAATTTAATTTAATTTAATTTAATTTGTCTTTAGCCAGCGAAGTCCACCTTGTTTCTGGAACCAATAGTCAAATACAACCTTTCCATCATTGCCTATAGAAATTATCTTTATTTTAACAAAATTATCATCACTAGTCCACTCGTTATTACTGTGATCTATCCATAAAAAGTAAGTTCCTCCAGATACTATTGGACTTTGTGGTCTGGGAGTATCATAGGTTCCAGGAGCTGGTGCTATATTACCTGTTCCACCTGTTTCAACAGCAAAACCTGTTTCAGTATCGTTAAATCCCCCGTGATGAGGACTTACCAAGTAAATATTTGAAACGTCTACAGTCCCAGCAGTAAAGTCATCCAAATAAAAATCTATTCTTGAATGATTTGCAGCATCTCCCAAAGAGTAGCTTGAACCTGTTCCATCTGCATTCCAGCCATAGCCACTGTTACCAGCTGCGCTTCTTTCCCATAATTCTTGAGAAGTTCTTGAAACAGGTGTGAAGTCAAAAACTCTTGGGGTAGATTCCTTATCCCCAGCATAGGCATAAACTTCTATTTTTAATGCAGGTGTTTTCCACTCAAAATATGTACTTGTTCCTTCATACTTCAATTCGTCGTCAACTCTAACTCTGTAACCATCAGCACCTTCAACAGGATCCCATTCGAGTCTTATTCCTTCACCCTGCTCTAAAATGCTTGCAATTCTTGCATTAGGTGTTGGCAATTCTTCATCTTCAGGACAACCTATAAAAACTAAAAGTATTAAAAACAAACCTGAAATTAATAAAATTTTTTTCATCTTAAAACCTCTTTATTTTTTTCTTATGGGTGGAACTTTAGGTGTTTGTGTTCCGCTGCTTTCCTTTTTAACTTCAGGTTGTGATTTTGCCTTTTCCATCTCTTCTATCTTTGTTTTTAGCTCCTCAATTTTAGACTCAAGATCAGAAACCTTACCCTCAAGTTCCTCTACTTTAGTTTTAAACTCGTTCATCTTTTCCGGTAATTCTTTTATTTCAGGTGGAAGCTGACAGGAAACAAGGAATATCCCAAAAATTGGGATTAGCAACAAAAATTTCCTCATAATATTACTCCTTTATAATTTTTTTAAGGGGAATTGAACCCAAATTTTATTTTAATTATAAGATTTTATAATTTAATTTTCAAGTTATTCTTCCCTATGATGTTTTATAACTTTACCTTCAACCATAAAGATTACATCCTCACTAATATTAGTTGATAGATCTGCTATTCTCTCAATATTATTTGAGATTCTCATTATATGCATACATCTTTCTATTGCTCCTGGATCACACATCATATATGAGATTAACTCTTTAGATATGGAGCTATTTAAATCGTCAACAATATAATCTCTTTCACAAACACTTTTTGCTTTTTTAGTGTTTTCTTCTATAAAAGAGTCTATACTGTCTTTTAACATCTTTATTGTTTCGTTAGCTATTTTATTTATTTCTGTAAAGGGTTTTACCTTTGGTCTTTCGATTAAAAATAAAGCGCTTTCACAAATATTCACAGCATGGTCTGCCATTCTTTCAAGGTCGTTGTTTATTTTAAGTATCATAAGAACTTCCCTAAGATCCTTACCTTTAGGTTCGTATTTTGCTATAGTAGTAATAGCAAGCTCATCAATTTTGATTTCAAAATCATTTGCCTCAATTTCATCTCTTTCAATTACTTCTCTTAAAAGCTCTTCCTTTTTTTCAAGAAGTCCGTTTATACTTTTTTCAATCATCCTTTCTACAAGGAAAGCATAATTTATTATTTCTCTTTTTAATTCATTTAGTTTTTCCTCAAACATTTTCTATTTCTCCTATTTTATCCAAATTTTCCACTTAAATATTCCTGTGTTTTTGGATGTTTAGGAATAGTAAAAATTTTGTCTGTTGTATTAAATTCTATCAGCTCTCCTAAATATAAAAAAGCTGTATAATCAGAAATTCTTGATGCTTGAGATGGGTTGTGAGTAACAATCACTATAGTTAAGTTCTTTTTTAATTCCTCAAGTAATTCCTCTATTTTCTTTGATGCAACAGGATCAAGTGCAGATGTTGGCTCATCAAGTAACAGAACTTCCGGTCCAACTGCCAATGCTCTTGCTATACATAATCTCTGCTGTTGACCTCCTGAGAGATTTAAAGCATTTTCTCTAAGTTTATCCTTTACCTCTTCCCAAAGGTAAGCTTTTTTCAAAGACTCCTCTACTATATAATCAAGTTTTGATTTATCCTTTATACCTAAAATTTTTGGTCCAAAGGCAACATTCTCATAAATTGATTTTGGAAAAGGATTTGGTTTCTGAAAAACCATACCAATCTTTGTTCTTATTTCTGAAGGTTCAGTACTATTTTCATAAATATTTTTTCCATTAAATATAACTTTACCCTGCAAAACGAAGTTATCAATAAGATCGTTCATTCTGTTAAAACATCTCAAAAGGGTTGATTTTCCACAACCTGAGGGTCCCATTATAGCTGTTATTTTCTTTTCAGGTATTTCTATATTTATGTTTTTTAAAACATGATTTTCACCAAAATAAACATTCAAATTTTCTGTTTTTATCACTGCCATTTTTATAGTCTATATTTACTTTTATAATAATTTCTTAAAATTATTGCTGTTAAGTTTAACATAAATGTTAAAAAAAGTAAAATGATTATTGCTCCAGCAGCATTTTTATGAAACATTTTTTGCGGTCTTGAAATCCAGTTAAATATTTGAATAGGGAGCACAGTAAAGGGTGAAAGTGGTGTTGTAGGTAAAAAAGCAATATATGTAAGAGCTCCAATTGTTATAAGTGGAGCTGTCTCTCCTATAGCTCTTGAAACAGCAAGTATTATACCAGTAAGAATTCCCGGTAAAGCAACTGGTAGAACTTGATGTCGCACTGTCTGCCATTTGGTAGCACCTAAAGCCAAACTAGCTTCTCTTATTGAGTAGGGAACAAGTTTTATCGCTTCTCGAGTAGCAATTATAACACTAGGTAATACCAAAAGAGAAAGTGTTAAAGATCCAGCAAGTATAGACCTTCCAAGACCAAAAAACCTTACAAAAATCTCAAGTCCAAGAAGTCCATATATAATGGAGGGAACACCTGCAAGGTTCACAATGTTTATCTCTATAAAATGTGTAAGGGTATTTTTGGGAGCAAATTCCTCTAAATATATAGCTGCTCCAATTCCAATTGGAACAATAAATAAAATCATAATAACAAGAACGTAAACTGAGCCAACTAGAGCTGATAATATCCCAGCTTCTTCAGGCTTTCTTGAAGGGTAACTCGTCAAAAACTTAATACTTATAACAGAGTAACCATCAACTAAAATACTAACTATTAAAAGCAAAAGTGACATTAATGCAAAGGTTATAAAGAAAAGTGACAGAACAATAAATAATTTCTCCCTTTTTTTTCTCTTAAAAATTAACTCTTTAACATCTTTCATAATTTAAAGGATTTTATAAACTTCATCCTTAAATTATGACTTATAATGTTGAAAGTAAAAGTTATAGAAAATAAAACCATACCAACTGCAAATATTGTTTTATATTCCAAAGATCCTGTAGGCGTATCTCCAAGAGAAACCTGTACAATATAAGCAGTTATTGTTTCAATTGGAATAAGAGGGTTAAGTGTCAGTATAGGTCTTTGTCCTGCTGCTATTGTTACTATCATTGTTTCACCTATTGCTCTGGAAAATCCAAGAATTACTGCTGATAAAATTCCAGAAGAGGCAGCAGGTAAAACAACTTTAAACACTGTCTCAAGTTTAGTTGCACCAAGCGCATAGGATGCCTCTCTCAAACTTCTCGGAATTAAAGAAAGTGAGTCTTCACTTATGGATGCAACTGTTGGTATTATCATAATTCCAAGCACAATACCAGGAGAAAGTGCATTAAACCCAGAAATTGAAGGTATTATTTTCTTCAAAAGTGGTGTGACAAATAAAAGAGCAAAATAACCATATACCACCGTGGGTATACTAGCAAGAATCTCAATAATAGGTTTAATAATTGCTTTTAATTTAAATGGCATATACTCACTTACAAAGATTGCTATGGAAAGACCCATTGGAAAAGAAATAAGAATAGCTATTAAAGACGTTAAAAATGTACCAGATAAAAGAGGCCATATACCAAATTTTTTAACTGCAAATAGTGGTGTCCATTCCTTTTCAGTTAAAAATCTTATAATTGAAACCTCTTTAAAAAATTGTATAGTCTCGAAAAGTAAAACAAATATAATACCAAAAGTTGTAAATACAGAAATTAGAGCAAATATAAAAAAGATACTTTTTATTATCTCTTCTTGAATCCTTTTACCCATTTAATTAAATTTAAAATCTCTTTTTTAAATTTTTGTTAAATTTTTGTTAAATTTTTGTTAAATAGGTAATTCAATTATAAATTTTGTTCCCTTACCTTTTTGACTTTCTACACTAATTTTACCATTGTGTAAATTAATTATATGTTTAACTATTGATAAACCGAGTCCAAAACCAGCTTTTTCCCTTGAGCCAACATAAAATCTTTCAAATATCCTAGGTAAATGTTTTTCTTCGATACCCTCTCCAGTATCAATGAACTCAATTCTCACAAAATTATCTCTTCTTTGAATCTTAACCCTTATCTCACCTTTTGTAGTAAACTTTATTGAATTGTCAAAAAGATTAATAAAAACCTGCTCCAACTTAGTTTTGTCAGCTTTGATTTCTCTAAATTCCTCTTCCAATTCAAGTTTAAGGGATATTTCTTTTTCTTTTAATCTCTTTTCAAAAATTGGTACGACATTTTCAATTATTTCTTTTATGTTAACTTTTTCAATTTGTAGAAACTTTTCAGTTTCTATCTGTGAAAGATAAATTATTTTTTCAGTTAACTCTATTAACCTGTTAATATGTCTTTTGATTATGGAAATATAATTTTTATTTTTTATTTCTTCCTCTTCCTCAATTGTTTCTATATACCCCTTTATAAGAGTTAAAGGAGTTCTTATTTCATGTGAAATATTGATGGTAAAGTCTTTTTTTATCTCCTCAAGTTTTTTAACTTCTGTTATGTCTGTTAGAACTACAATGAAATTTTCTGTATCAGGTATTTTTCTTATTTTTGTATAAAAGAGTTTTGACTCAAACCCTATTTGACCCTCTGCCTCTTCTTTTTCATTTGCCTTCTCAAAAATTTTAGAAAATTCAGGCTCTTTTAAAAATTCATAATAAAACTTACATTTTTCTATATTTTTAAAACACTCCTTAACTTTCTCATTATAGTAAAGTATTTCTCCCTTTTTGTTTAAAACAAAAACATTGTCAGGTAACGCTTTAAATAGAGAATCTAGTGTTGCTCTCTCCTTTTTTATCTCATTTAAGTTTTTATTTAAACTAATAACCATCTCATTAAAACTATTTGTGAGATCACCTAATTCATCATTCCTTTTTAAAAATATCCTTATATTTGTGTCACCATGTGAGATTTTTTTGAAAGCAAAAATTAGATCTTTAATTGGATCAGTAAAATGTTTTGAAAGAATTAAGGAAATAAAAAGTGAAATAATTAAAAGAACTGAACTGATTAATATTACCCTCTTAATAAAATCTAATATAAAATTATCCACAACACTTGCTGGAACCCCTACTCTGATAACAAAAATTTCGTCCTCACTTTTAACAAAAGGAAAAGTTAGAAATATGTATTTACCTTTATAAGTGTCACTTTTTCTTACAAAGAATCCTTTTTCTCCATGCAAGGCTATTTCTATCTCAGGTCTACTTTTATCCTGGTCTAAGAGATTTTCTATTTTTGAATCAGCTACAAGTTCGCCAGAATTATTATAAACACTTATAACAAAATTAACCTTTTCACCAAGCATCTTTATTTCACCTTTGAGACTCTCTAAATCATTATTTAAAAGGTAAACTTTAACCTTTTCATTTAAAATTGTCACAAAGTTATCTAAATTTCTTTTTGTTTCCTTTAAATACTCTTTCCTTATGATTGTAAATAGAAAAATTGAAATGAAAAGGGTAAGAAAAAATATTAAAAGAAAAAAACTTGAAGTAAGCTTAAAATTTATTTTATTCATGTTTCAAACTTATACCCCAAACCCTTTATGTTTTTTATAAATTTTGCCGCTACACCAAGTTTTTTCCTTAAGTTTCTTACATGAACATCAACAGTCCTTTCATAAACAATCTTTTTTCCCTTTGATATGTATTCAAGAATCTGTCTCCGAGTAAATAAGATACCTTTTTTTTCAACAAGAAGTTTTAATAATTTGAATTCTGCTGGTCTTAAATAAACTTTTTTATTATTAACATAAACTTCATATTTTTTAATATCAACTTTTAAAATGTCATTTACCTTAATAACATCTTTTTCTTCCTCTTTTTCTTTATATCTCCTCAAAACAGCATTTACCCTTGCAACAAGCTCTCTTGGAGAAAAAGGTTTTGTAACATAGTCATCCGCTCCTATTTCCAAACCTAAAATTTTTTCCTCTATCTTTGATCTTGCTGTAAGCACAATTATTGGAATATCTTTATAATCATTCTCTCTTTTTAACTCCTTACACAATTCAATACCATCATAATCTGGAAGCATAAGATCAAGAATTATAAGATCGGGTTTTTTTCTCCTAAGAGTATTTAAGAAACTCAAGGCATCATAAAATCCCTCAAAGCTATAACCTACTTTTTCAAGATGGTGCCTTAGAAGATCTATAATATCAGATTCATCATCTACCGCGTATATAAGTCCTTTATTTCTCAAGTTATTCAAATTATATTATAATATAACTTAATGAAAAAAATATCAATTGTTACCTTGGGCTGTCCTAAAAATCAAGTAGACAGTGAATACCTAGCAGGAAAACTTCTTAATTGTGGTTTTGAATTAGTTAAACAAGATGATGCGCAAGCAGTTTTCGTAATGACCTGTGCCTTTATTGAACCTGCGGTAAAGGAGACTGAAGAGGTTATAAGAAAATTTATTGAACTTAAAAAAAGAAAAAAAATTAACTATATTGCTGTAGGAGGATGTTACGTTCACAGGTTTAAAGATAGTATAAAAGAAAGATTTAAAGAAATAGATCTTTTATTTGGTTTTGATGATATAAAAAAAATAGATAAAATAATTGATAGAAAGGTTAATCCAAGCTTTGATACACCAAAATTTCTTTATACAGAAAAAACACCAAGAATTATTCCGACCATAAATTATGCTTACCTAAAAATATCAGAAGGGTGCAATGAAAAGTGTTCTTTTTGCATTATTCCACTTTTAAGAGGTAAATATCGATCAAAACCATTGGAAAAGGTTATGGAGGAGGTAAAATCACTTTTAGATTCCGAATTCTACGAGATAATTTTAATCTCTCAATCCACAGGTCTTTATGGAATTGATCTTTATAAAAGGAAAAGTTTAAAAGATCTTCTAAAAAAGCTTTTAAAATTTAAAAAGCTCAAAATCTTGAGAGTTTTCTACCTCCATCCTGCTGACTTAGATGAGGAAACATTAAAAATAATAGTTGAAAATGAAAAAATAGCTCCCTATCTTGATATACCAATTCAACATGTTTCAGAGAGTGTTTTAAAGAAAATGAGAAGAAGAGGTGGTAAAAAGGCAGTTTTTAAAGCCCTTGAATTGATTGAAAAGTATAGTAATCAAAGAGATTTGACAATCAGAACTGAAATAATTGTGGGTTTTCCTGAAGAGGAGGAAAAAGATTTTGAAGAACTTTACGAGTTTTGTAAGAAAAATGAGATATTTAAAAGATGGGCTCTTTTTAAATTTCATCCTGAAAGAGAAAGTTTTGCTTTTCAAAACTATAAATTACTTAAAAAGACTATTACTGAAGAAAGATTTAATATCATGGAAAGGCTTATATTAGAAAAAAATAATAACTCACTTGTTAAGTTGATAGGTAAAAAGGTAACATTTATTCCAGAATATAAAAAAGATAAAAGAATCTTTGGACACACCGAATTTGATGCCCCTGAAATAGATGTTAAATCTTATATTGACTCAGAAGAAGATATTAAAAAGTTTAATTTTGAAAGGTTAGTTATTAAGGAGATAAATAACATAGGTTTTAAGTTATCTTTTTAAATAGATTCTCTTAAATTTTTTACTCGTAAAATATTCCTAAAGGAGGTATATTTTTCCTTATAAATTCAATTGTTTTTTCTTTGACAGTTTTTGAGTCCGGCATTTCTAATGTCTTACGAGCGAATTCCTTTACTTTTTTATATTCAAGCCATTGAAATACACCGTATAGAAGCGGTATTGCATCAGGATGGACTGAAAGCTCATCAACACCCAATCCCATTAGTATTATTGCACCAAGAGGATCAGAAGCCATTTCTCCACAAACTGCAACTTTTTTTCTATATGGATGTGCTCCCTTTACAACATGATTTACTAAATTTAAAACAGATGGGTGAAACTCACTATAAAGTGGAGCAAGTAGTGGATGGGTTCTATCAACTGCTAAAGTATACTGAGTTAAATCGTTTGTTCCTATTGAGAAAAAGTCAACAATAGGAGTAAATTCTTTTACCATTAGGGCAGAAGCTGGTGTTTCAACCATGATTCCAACGTTTATATAATTATCAAAAGGTATGTCTTCTCTTGTAAGTTCCTTTTTAGCTTTTTCTAAAACATTCCTTGTTTCTTCAACTTCCTTCAATGTGGATACAAGGGGTAGAAGAATCCTTATATTTCCAAGATTAGAGGCTTTAAGAATAGAACGCATCATCTTTTTCATTATTTCTTTCTCAAACAAAAGGAATCTTATTCCTCTTAGACCAAGAAAGGGATTTTTTTCTTCAAACCCAGGGATTGTTGGTTCACCGGCTATATCAATTAATCTTATAATGAGCGGATCAGGAAAAACCATTTTTGATCCTCTCTCAAAAATTTCTGCCAGTTTATCTTCGTTGTACCACACTGTGGGATCCCACATTAAAAGTTCTGTTCTAAAAAGACCAACTCCGAATCCCTTGTTTCTTACAATTTCCTCAACTTCATCCAAACTTGCGGCATTCCCCATAACTGAAACTCTTTTTCTTTCTTTTCCTTTTCCTGTTTTCGGTCCCTTTATAATTTTATCTAATGCTTCAGTATAAAGTAACGGTTTTCTCTGATATTCTCTTTTTGATTCCTCATCAGGATTTAAAATAACTTTTCCAGACCACCCATCTAAAATAATCTCATCTCCATCTTTAGCAAATTCCGTTATATCCTTTACAGCACAAACTGTTGGTATTTTTAAATTTTTTGCTACTATGATACTATGAGAAGTGGGACCACCATGCTCTATCACAATTCCTATATCAGTTTGTCTTGAAATTGAAAAGACATCTATTGGTGATATGTCATCTGAAACTATTACTGTTCCTTGCTCTGCATCAATTAAACTCGGTTTACCGTGGATAACTTCTAAAACCTTTCTTATAAGGTGATTTATCTCTCTTGCTCGTTGTTTAAAGACTAGACTGTCACTCTGTTCAAGCTTTGCAAGAAAGGTTTTCATTGATTCAATGAAAGCCATCTGAGCACTGTAACCTTTTTCGATGTAATTTTTTACGTAGTCTTCTATAACAGGATCGTTAATAATAAGTATTTCACTTTCAATTATTCTTCTATAACTTCCTCTAAAGTGCTCTAATACAAGCTCTAACTCTCTTGTTATCTCTCTTTTTGCCCTTTCAAACTTTTCAAGTTCCTCTCTTTTGTTTTTGACCTCTTGATCTGAAATTTTTAAAATTTTAAGATCAAATTTCTTTACTTTTCCTATTACTACACCCTTTGAAGCTGGGATTCCTTGAAAAATCTTAGTCTTAATTTTAGTCCTCACCGAATCCTTCCTCCACTAAATCAACTAATTCTTTCAAAGCTTTTTCCTCATCTTCACCTGAACACCTTATAGTAAGCTTGCTGCCTTTTGTAGCTGTTAAAATCAGTAAACTCATTATGCTTTTTCCATTTACCTCCACGCCGTCCTTTATTACATAAACATCACAATTATACTTAGATGCTATTTTAACAAATTGAGTTGCAGGTCTTGCATGTATACCAAGTGTATTTTTTACAATTACTTCCTTCTCAATCAAGATCTATAAATCTATCTTTTAATTTCTCTATAACAGATGGTAAAGTTGTATATTCCATTTCTTCTAAACCAAGCCTTTGAGGTTCAAAAGGTCCCATCCTCCTTATATAATCTGTAATTTCCTGTGCCTTTTTTCTTGTTAAATCAAAAGCAGGATCGTCAAATAAGTCCTTTGGTCCGATGAGTTTTCCATCCTTTAACTGGAATCCAAGGGCAACAACTCTTGGAGGACCATCAAACCTTGTACAGGAAGCATCTTTCATTGATACAGGCATAAGTGGACCCCAATGAGAACCCCTCATCCAACCAGCAACAAGGTGTGCATGAGAAAAGGCTTCAAGAATCTCACCAACAGCAGGAAAACCACTTTGAGCTCTAACTATCATAACAGGATCATCCTTACCTACATACCTTCCGGCTATCAGAGATAATCTCTGCGTTGAGGCAGTTGCAGCGATTATACCGTCCTTTCTGTATACATTTTTTATTGCGTAGACTTCAACAGCACCAATAAGAGCTAAAAGTGAATACATCTCTTCAGGACAGTTCAATTTAACAACCTTACCTTCTTTCATATGAAGTACTTCAAAAACAAACCCGTCATGTAATTTAGGATCAATTACAAGACCAGCTGTGTTAAATGGATCAGCAAATATTTTAAATAATGGTAAGTTCCAAGCACCTGGAGAGGTTTTGTCAGCCATGAAAATAATTATAGGTTCTGAACTTCTCTCCTCTAATTCCATTTCTGCTACACCTGGTCCCATGCCCTTTATATTTCCTGAGAAGGCATCAGAAAGTATATCTTGTCCTGCTCCATATAATCCAAGCTCTTCAGCCTTTTTTGTACATTTTTTAAAAATTTGAAAGGCAAGTCCATGAATATCAGAATTGTCTATACCTTTTGTGTGGGTCATAACAAGCTCAAGATCATCACCAGCATGAGCAACGAAATAATCAATAATTATCCCTTTCTTTTTAGCCTCTTCAAGCTCATCCTCAGCTAATGCCATCAAAGCAGGATGCATACTGGAATGACCAACATATCCCCCTACATCAGCCTTGATTACACTTACAGTAACCTTCATTCAAAAAACCTCCAACTTCAAAATAATAAGGGCCTGGAACCCTCAATCCATGTTTTTATTTGATTTTTTCTTTTTTCAATACTATAATATAATATAATTAATAATAATTTGTCAAGTGTTAAAATTTTGCTCTGAGAGAATTAAAAAGGTTCAAAGCCTTAAAAATTTTATCAAATAAAGTTGAAAAAAAGGGGTTTTTGTGTTTGGCTTACCGGTTTACCGTGCTCTGGTAAAAGCACTATAGCCAAGAAGTTAGCAGAAATACTCTCAGAGAGAAACGAAGATGTGGAAATCCTTGATGGAGATATTGTAAGGACTTTTTTAAATAAAGATCTTGGTTTCACAAGAGAAGATAGAATCGAAAATATGAGGAGAGTTTCTGTGCTTTCCGAACTTTTGACAAAACATGGAGTAAATGTAATAGTGGCACTAGTCTCTCCCTACAGAGAGGGAAGACAAAAAGCAAGAGAGCTTTTACCAAAGTTTGTTGAAGTTTATGTCAAAGCAAGTTTAGAGACTTGTGAAAAGAGAGATGTTAAGGGTATGTATAGAAAAGCAAGAGAAGGTATAATAAAGAATTTCACAGGAATCGATGATCCCTATGAAGAACCTCTAAATCCTGAGGTTATATGTGACACTGAAAAGGAAACTGTCAGTGAGAGTGTAAATAAGATTTTAAAATTTCTGGAAGAAAATGGATTCATAGAGAAAATTGAGGAAGAAAGGGGCTATACAGAGGAAGAAGAGGAAGAAATAAAAAAAAGGCTTGAGGATTTGGGTTACATTTGATAAGGGAAATTTATTTACTTTTTTATCTGAAATCAAGGATCTTATTAAATCTTTTAAAATCTTTTTCATTTTGGAAAAGAGTTTCATTACCATTAATTTTTGCAACTATTTTACTTATCCTTATTTATTACTTTTTTTACAGATTTTTTTACTTCTTAAATAAAATACCAGTACTTGGTATTATCGTATCACAGAAGTTTGTTGATTTTACTCTAATGAGTATCTTTTTTGATATTATCTAATATTGTGAGCAGTTTCTCTATTTTTTTTGAAGATGAGGAGTTTTCTTTTTTATTTAGATTTCCAGTTCAAAAAGAAAGTATATTTATTATAAAATTTTTTGAAATAATAATTTATTCTTCCTGGGTTCCATTAATTTTTCTCATCCCTTTTCTTTTTTCATATATAGCTATATTTGAGATAAAAAAAACATATCTAATTTTTATTCTTCTTGATTTTTTTCTTTATATTATTTCTGCAGGGCTTATAGGAATATTTCTCTTTTACCTATTTGTTAGGTTTTCTCCTATTTTAAAAAGGGAACTTTTACCAATTTTTTTTGGGGTAATTTTTCTTGTATTCATCTATTTATATTTAAAATTTGGTAAACCTGAAGTTTTTAAAATTTTTGATGCCAAAAGTATAGATGAAGCAATTCAAATTCTCAGACGTGCAGGAACGATGTCGCCATACTTTTTACCATCAAACTGGTTTTTCTCTGCGTTTACAGATAACAGAAACATTTTGCATGTTTTTCTTTTACTTTTAGCATTTAATCTTTTTCTATTTATGATTCTTACAGTTTTACCTTTCGAAAAAGTTCACCATAAGAGTTTTATAAAAGAAAAAGCACAAGGAGGAAGGAACCCAAAATTTATTCTACTTCAAAAGGAATTTAAAAGTTTTTATAGAAACTATTCACAAATTTCGCAATTTATATTCCTAATTTTACTCTTTTTTCTTTATGTTATATCAGTAAGAGGAAAAGGTATAGGAATAAGTTTTCCTATATGGCATGTGATGATAATTTATGCTAACTTTATTTTTGTAATATACCTTTTAATAACTGTATCAGTAAGGTTTATATACCCTGCTCCATCTATTGAGGAAAGAGGAATTTCACTTTTTTTTCTTGCTGGTGAAAATCCACTTAATTTTTTTTATTTTCAATTAATTCTT
Source organism: Caldifarciminales bacterium (assembly GCA_039630575.1). GTDB lineage: Bacteria > Hydrothermota > Hydrothermia > Hydrothermales > JAJRUZ01 > JBCNVI01. Next base: position 88,067 of record JBCNUW010000001.1, on the reverse strand, counting down.
TTCTTTACTTTCCTCATTTTCCTTGGTTATCTTTTATTTTTTTCAACTCATTTTTCTCTTAAAGTTCTATATTTTAAGGATTTGACCTTACTTTTCATTTTCCTCCTACCGTTTATTATATTTATCGTGACATTTTTGTCACTATCAATTGGATACATATTCCCCCAATTTAATGAGAAAAATCCAGCAAGAGTTGCATCTGGACCGGGTGCTTTTTTAACAGCCTCAATACTAATTCTTTACCTTCTGTTATCAGGGTTTATTTTATTTCATCAGCCTATGCAAAAATTTTATTATGGTGTTGAAACAGGATTTACCTTCTATATTTTGCTTTTCTTATTTTTTTCATTTATTCTTTTAGTTATATTTTTTAAAATTCTTAAAATTAAAATTAAAAAAATGGAGTTTTGAAAAATAACAAGAATCTTAGCAATTGATTTTGGTGAAAGGTATATTGGATTTGCAATATCTGACGAAAATAGGTTAATCTCTTCACCTCTTTTTGAAATTGATACAAGAAAAAAAAGCTTCAAAAAAGCTCTAGATGAATTGATTGAAAAATATAAGCCCTCAGAGGTTCTTTTTGGAGAACCTCGCTCTATTTCAGGAAAAAAGTTAGAATTAGCAACTAAGATCAAAAAAATAAGTGAAAAGATTGAAAAAGAATATAAAATAAAGACTGTTTTTTGGGACGAATGGAGGACCTCAAAACTTGCAAAAAAACATAGAAAAAATATTCACGCAATTTCAGCCTCCTATATATTGCAAGACTATCTTGATTTTTTGTATAATAAGGAAAAGTCAGAGAAAAAATAAATTCTTTAGGGTTTTAAATCCCTGTATAATTTTCAAAAAGGAGTCAAAATGAAAATAACAAAAGAAGAAGCACTTGAATACCATTCAAGAGGCAAAAAAGGTAAACTTGAAATAAAGTTAACAAAACCTTGTGATACTCAGAGAGATTTATCTCTTGCTTATACCCCTGGGGTTGCAGAACCGTGTCTTGAAATCCAAAAAGATCCTCTCCTTGCTTATGAGTACACAGCTAAAGGAAACTTAGTTGCTGTTATATCGAACGGAACAGCAGTTTTAGGACTAGGAAATATAGGAGCTCTTGCGGGTAAACCGGTTATGGAAGGAAAATGTGTACTATTTAAAAAGTTTGCTGATGTAGATGCTATTGATATAGAAATTAATACTGAAGACATAGAGGAATTTATAAAGACTTGTAAACTTATTTCTCCTACTTTTGGAGGAATAAATCTTGAGGATATAAAGGCTCCTGAATGTTTTGAAATTGAGGAGAGATTAAAAGCAGAACTTGATATACCTGTTTTTCATGACGATCAACACGGAACAGCAATCATTTCCGGAGCGGCTCTTCTGAATGCTCTTGAACTTGTTGGTAAAAAGATTGACCAAATTAAAGTAGTTTTTAATGGTGCTGGAGCCTCTTCTATAGCCTGTGCAAAATTTTACCTACTTTTAGGCGTAAAGAAGGAGAATATAATAATGTGTGATACTAAAGGTGTTATCTACAAAGGAAGAAAAGATGGAATGAATGTTTTCAAGGAGGAATTTGCAATTGAAACTGATAAAAGAACACTGGCTGAAGCGTTAGAAGGAGCAGATGTTTTCGTTGGACTTTCTATAGGCAAAGTTGTTACAAAAGAGATGGTTAAAAAAATGGCTGATAAGCCAATAATATTTGCGATGGCAAATCCTATTCCAGAGATAAGTTATGAAGATGCAAAAGAAGCAAGACCTGATGGAATAATTGCTACAGGAAGAAGTGATTATCCAAATCAGATAAATAATGTTCTTGGCTTTCCTTTCATTTTTAGAGGTGCTCTAGATGTTAGAGCAATGAAAATTAATAATGAGATGAAATTAGCAGCAGCCAAAGCTCTTGCTGAACTTGCAAAGGAAGATGTACCTGATTCTGTTGCAAAAGCCTACGGAGTTAAAAGACTTGAATTTGGAAAGGATTACATAATTCCTAAACCTCTTGACCCAAGAGTCTTGTATTGGGAAGCACCTGAAGTCGCAAAAGCTGCCATAGAAACTAAAGTTGCTCAAATTAAAATAGATATAGACGAATACAGAGAAAGGTTAAAAGAAAAAGTAATGAAAGGTGGGAGAGTGATGAGCATAATAATACAGGAAGCAAAAAAGAGACCTATTAAAGTTGTTTACGCTGAAGGAGAACATGAAAAAATAATCAGAGCTGCTAACATAGTCTCAAATGATGAAATAGCAAAACCAATTTTACTTGGTAGAGAAGAAATTATCAAGAAAAAAATTGAAAGTTTAAAACTAAATTTTGACTATGAGATTATTGACCCAGCACTGTCAAATAAGAGAGACCAATACGCTGAAAAACTTTTTAAAATAAGAGAAAGGAAGGGCATTACAAAACAATGGGCATACTTTTCCCTTTCTAACCCAATTGTTTTTGGATCTATGATGGTTTATGAGGGAGATGCCCATGGTCTTATAGCCGGATTAACGACTGATTACGCGAATGCATTAAGACCAATTCTTCAAATTATAAAAACAGAAGATAATGTTAAAACTGTTGCAGGTTTATATGTAGTGATAGTTGAAAATGAAGTGTTCTTTTTTGCCGACGCAACAGTAAATATAGACCCTGATTCTGAGACAATAGCTGAAATAGCAGCTCTTACAGCAAACTTTGCAAAAGAGCTCGAGATTGAACCTAAAGTTGCGTTCCTTTCTTTCTCAAACTTTGGAAGTGTAAGAGTAAAGGAAACTGAAAAAGTTAGCGAAGCTGTAAAAATTTTTAAGAAAAAATATCCTCATATAATTGCAGAGGGTGAAATGCAAGCAGATACTGCACTTGTTCCAGAAATTACTGAAGAATTCTATCCGTTCTCCCTTTTAAAAGGAAAGGCAAATGTTTTAATTTTCCCAAATCTTGATTCGGCAAACATTTCTTATAAAATTCTTCAAAGATTAGGAAATGCACAAGTTATAGGACCTATCTTACTTGGAACAAAAATGGCAACCTGCGTGCTCCAAAAAGGAGATGATGTTCAAGATATTGTAAACATGACAGCTGTGGTTGCCAGGGAAGCCCAAATGAAAATTAAATGTTAAAATGAAACCAATAAGATTAAGTGTTAATGTTGACCATGTAGCTACTTTACGGGAAGCAAGAAAAGAAAATTTTCCAGATCCCCTAATTGCTGCTATAATAGCAGAACAAGCAGGTGCAAGCGGAATAACCTGTCATATTAGACTTGACAAAAGACACATAAAAGAGGAAGACGTGGAAAAACTTAAAAAACATATTTCTGGTGAATTGAACTTAGAGATGTGTTCACAGTATGTGGATTTTGCCTTAAAAGTTAAACCAGACTGGGTAACTTTGGTCCCTGAAAGAGAAGGAGAAGTTACAACTGAAGGCGGACTTGATCTTAAAAAAGTTAAACTGGAGATCAAAGAATCAATAGAAAAGCTAAAAAAAGCCGGAATTAAAGTTAGCCTTTTTATTGAACCCGATGAAGAAATGATCGAAATTGCAAAAGAATTAGAATCAGATGCTGTTGAATTAAATACAAATTCATATGTAATAGCGAAAGGAGAAAAAAAAGAACAGGAACTTAAAAGACTTAAAAAATCAGCTAAATATGCAAAATCAAAAGGACTTATAGTTAAGGCTGGTCACGGCTTGAAAAGACAAAACCTTATTCCTCTGCTTGAAATTGAAGAAATAGAGGAAGTTTCCATAGGGTTTGCTATTGTTGCCGATAGTATCCTTTCAGGTCTCTATAGTGTGGTAAAAGAATATAGAGAAATTCTTTCAAGGAGGAACCTCTAAATTAAAAATTTTAATATAAAAGTATTATTTTTAAATCTTATAATCTTTTTATTACTGAACTGTGCAAAATCCATAAAGATAGAAAACCCTTACGAAAAATTTTACTATTTCCTTGAAAAAAACCACAGGGGAAAATTTAATTTTCTAAGATCTAAGGGTGATTTAACTCTTTCAAACGATTATACTTTTAAAGGTAAATTCAAGTTTGAAGCAGACTCCACAAGAGCCTTACTTTTTTTATATTCTCCCTTTGGAACAGAAAAATATGAAGGTCACTTAAACGAAAAAATTCTTTTACTTACAAAAATTTTCTACTCTCCCCTTAATTATCTAAGAAATACAAAAGTTATTGAAGCCCTTTACAAAAAAGATAAATACATTTTTAGACTGGAGGGCGGAATTGAAATTACCTTTAATGAAGCAATAAAAATGAGTGAATTAAGGTTTCCAGATTTTAATATAAGTGTTGATTGGAAAGAAGAAATTCCTTATAATATATTTATTTATACGAAGAACCTTAAAGTTACAATTAAAATTGAAAAATTAGAGATTAAATTTGAAAATGGAGAAAATACAGATTTTTAAAATTTTTGAGAAAAAAGAAGAATTTTGGATTCCCTTTGAAATAGCCACAATAGAAGATGTAGCTGTCAGAGTGGCAATGATACAAGGGGAGTTCCCTTTTCATACCCACAACGAAGGCGACGAGCTGTTTATAGTTTTAAAGGGAGAAATTTATATTGATACTGAAGAAAGAACTTATAATTTAAAGGAAGGAGAAGGACTACTTGTAAAAAAGGGAACAAGACACAGATCAAGGGCTAACAATCCCTCTATAATTATGCTTGTTGAACCGAAAAGACTTATAACAAAACCAAAGGTTGATTAAGTACTTAGATTCTTTTTTGTCAAGACTTAAATATTTAAAAAATTACTCTGAAAACACTATAAACTCTTATAAGAAAGATATAGTTTTATTTTTTGAATATACAGAAGAAAAGTATAAAATTACAGAACCCGAAAAAATTGAAAGAATTCATTTAAGAGAATACTTTGCAGACCTTTTAAAATACGGTTACAAAAAAAAGTCAATAGCCAGAAAAATATCTTCTCTTAGAACTTTTTACAAATTTTTAATAAGAGAAAATAAAATAGTTGAAAATCCTGTAAATGGAATACATATTCCCAAACTTGAAAAAGAATTACCAGATACAATTCCTGAAGAAATAATAAAAAAGTTACTTGATAAATGGGAACCTGAAGATTTTTTGGAGATTAGAAACAAATTAATGATAGAATTTCTGTATGGACTTGGGATAAGATCAAGTGAACTCTTAAATATTAAGTTAAATGATATCTCAATGGGATTGAAAGAGGTGAGAATAAAAGGTAAAGGAAATAAGATGAGATTGCTCCCCATTCCTGAAAAAACTTTTGATTTGTTGAAAAAATTTTTAGAAAAAAGAAAAAATTTAGGTATAAATACTGAATATCTATTTACTACAATAAAGGGTAATCCTCTTTCTTACTTTGGACTTAGAAAGTTGGTTAGAGAAATTTTTTTAAAGAGAGCGAATCTTTCTGGAGTTCACCCTCATCTTCTGAGACATGCCTTTGCTACACATCTCCTTGATCATGGAGCAGATTTAAAAAGTATTCAAGAACTTCTTGGGCACGCTTCCCTTACAACAACAGAGATTTATACAAACCTTTCAATCAGAGAAATCAAAAGAATTTATAAAAATACTCACCCAAGAGAAAAAAATGATCGAAATAATTGAGCTTGAAGAAATTTTTTCAACTCAGGATTTTATAAGAAAATATATAAAAAATGAAAAAGTAGTATTTGTTTTTGCAGATAAGCAAATAAAGGGAAAAGGGAGAGGCAAAAATATCTTCTTTTCACCAAAAGGAGGTTTGTATGTTTCCTTTTACTTACCGAATGTGAAGGATGAAAAAAAAATTTTTTTAATAACCTCTATATCTGCTTTTAATCTTATAGAAGAAGTGTTAAAAGAATTTTACTTAAAACCATTTATAAGAATTCCAAATGATATACTGGTAAAAGATAAAAAAGTATGTGGTATATTGATTGAAAAAACAGAAGATAATTTTATATGTGGCATAGGAATAAATGTAAATACTCAAAAATTCCCTGAAAATCTCAACGAAGCCTCCTCACTCTACCTGTTGACAGGGAAGAAATTTGATCTTAGCTATTTGAAAAGAAGGATTGTCAACACAGTTTTAGATGTGGCAAATTGGGACTTTGATTTACTTTATGAAAAATATTCTAAAAATTTAATAGTAAAAAAATGGGTTCAATTCCTGTACAATAATGAAATTTATAAAGGCTTTCTTAGAGAACTAGACAAAGATTTTAAAATTAAAGTTGATTTAAATGAGGGATCTTTTTCTTTTTCACTTTTTGAGATTTTTAATTTAAGATTTGTTGATGAACCAACTTCTATGTGTTGATATTGGTAATAGAAATATAAAAATAGGATATTTTAAATCTTTAAAAGAAAAACCACAGATTGAGATTGATAAAAAAGAAAATTCTTTAAAATTAATTGAAAAATTTTTAAAAAAATATAAGAGCTCACCTATATACGCTATCTCTGTTGTACCGTTTATAGAAAAGAAAATAAGAGAAAGATTTAATATAAAATTTTTAACACATGATAATTTTAGGGAAATAAAAAATCCTTATAAAAATAAAGAGAAACTGGGTATAGATAGATTAGTTAACATATTCGGTGCAATAAATTTATTCAAAAAAGATGTGATAGTTATTGACTTTGGAACTGCTATAACTTTAGATGTAGCTTTTAAAAATGGTGATTTTAAAGGAGGACTTATAATACCATCTTTTGAAACACAGATTGACACATTGAATGAAAAAACTGCTCTTTTAAAGGTAAATAAAATATATAAAGATATAAAATTAATCGGTAAAAGTACTGACGAATGCGTAAATTATGGAATAAAAAATGTTCTTATATTAGGAATTGAGTCAATATTGAACAAGGTTAAAAATAAATATAAACTAAGGGATTTTAAGGTAATACTAACAGGAGGTGGAAGTTTATATTTTAAAAAATTTTTTAAAAATTCTAAACTTTTTCCCTATCTGACTTTATATGCTTTATACATTAGATATTTAAAAAATGAAAATCAGAACAAACTCACCTGAAGAAACTTTCGATCTAGGTTATAAAATAGCAAAAAAAATCAAAATGCCTTCAAGTATTTTAATTGAAGGTTCTTTAGGTTCAGGAAAAACTACTTTAATTAGAGGTATTTTATCTTACTTTGGTTATAATACAGTTAGAAGTCCCTCATTTTTATATGTCTATGAATATAACATTCCTGGAGGAAAAATATATCATATTGATTTATATAGGACTGAGATTAAAGACTTAGAGGAAAAGTTGAATTTATCCGAACTAATTGAAGAAAATGCAATTTTTTTAGTTGAATGGCCTGAAAAAGTAAAGAACATAAACTTCCCTTTTCCTATAACTATTAAGATTAAAATTGTTGATGAGACAAAAAGAGAACTTGAGAGTGAAATTTTTAACTCTTTTTATTAGAGATCAAATTTCAGTATACCAGGGATTATACCAAATATAAACTGGATAAATGTAATCTCTTACTCCAAATTTTTTTTTAAAAAAAATTAAATCTTTTTTATCTTTTGGGTTTGAACCAAATGAAAATATTTCTTTTCCTCTTTCAAACTCTCTTTTTATTATGTTGTGAAAGATAAAAGAAGAGGCTTCAAGTTTATAACCTTTCTCTGATGTGCCCTGTATTAAAGCTAAAACTGTTTTTTCTTCTGGATATACTACTATTACTCCCGAAAGGAGTTCTTCACTTAGAAAAACTCCATAAAAATTTGAAAGACCTTTATTTTTCAAATATTTATAAATGTTTTCTATTAAAGAAAAAGGAATAACTTCTGCTTTATGTTTTTTTGTCGTAAATCTATAAATTTTATAAAATTCCAAAAGATGATGAATCTCTAATTCTTTAAAAAAAAGTCCATACTTTTCTCCTCTTTTGATATCCTCTCTTAAAGACTTTTTGTAATTTCTAAAAAGTTCTTCTTCTGTCTTTTTATCTATAACATATGCTGTTTGCCAGTAAATCTTAAAAGTTTTACTTTCCTTGAGTAATTTATAATAATCATTAATAACAATTTTGAGAGTAAATTTTTTAAAATAAGGTAAAAAGTCTTCTGGTCTTTTATCCTTTAAATTTTTTCCTGAAATAAATGTGCCTTTCCATCCAGACTCATAGACTTTAAAAAATAACTTTTTTGTTTCAAGAGCATAAAAACCTTCATTTTCACTACCTATCCAAATCCATTTTCTATTTTTTAAAAAGTTAAAGCAGTTTCTCCATTCCTCGGAGTCAAAAGTTCCCTTATTTATGTCTTTAATTTTTGAGGTTGTGCCGCTGGGAAAAGTATATTATTTAAAATTAATCTATAACCAGGTGAGTTTTTATGCTTCGAAAGGTCAGTTGGAGGGTCACCAACAAAATGTTTAAAATCTTCTGGATCATGACCTCCATAAAAAGTAAAAAAGCCCTTTCCAAAACTCGAATAAATGTACTTAACTTCTTCGGTTTTCTCTACCTCTCCAAGAATAATTATGTATGGTTTTAATTTATCTCTTTTAAAACCCGTATCTCTACCTAAAAATTCTCTCACACAATTTACATGGTTCTGTGTTAAAAGAGAAGGAATAGGATCATACTTTGCAGAAAATTCAAATAATTTAAAGCAAACATTTTGCCCCCTTATATCAGCTTCTCTTGTAACATCAATATCAGATACTTCATCATTTAAGTAGCTCATGTAAATTTCAAAATTATGAAATGCCATCGTGTTTTTAAAATTTAATTTTTTATTTGCATTAGGATCAAAGGGGGTTCCATCGTAAGGTATATCCCATATATCAATTCCTACAGAAGCAAGAGCTACATCAAGAGTTATTGGTCCTGAGCACATTGAAAATAAAAAACCACCGTTTTCTACATACTGTTTAATTTTTAAAGCAACTGCCTGTTTCATTAGTGGTCCATTTTTAAATCCGTATCTCTTGGCAACTTCATTGTCAGTTTCTTTCATTCTTATATACCAAGGAGTATGACCATAAGCCATTTCAAATTTTCCATACATACCAGCAAAATCTTCATGATGTAAATGAAGCCAATCGTATTTTTCTAGCTTTCCCTCAAGTATTTCATTGTCCCAAATCCTGTCATAGGGTACATTTGTATATTTCAAAACTAACTCAACCGCGTCATCCCAAGGTTCTGTATAGGGAGGAGCATAAACAGCAAGTTTTGGTGCAACCTCAAGACGCAAAGCATTCATGTTGTGCTCTTCCACATAGGTGTAAATATTCGAAGCTACAGTATTTGTTATCAATTCATAAAAAACAGAGCTATTTACACACTCTTCCTCAATCTCACTTGAATACTCAGCTATAAATGAACCACCCCTGTAATTCAAAAGCCAGTCAAAATTTATTCCTCTTTGTAAACATCTATATACAATACCATACGCCTTTAAATGGTCAGTTTGAACCCCGTCCATTGGTATCAAGATATATTGAAAAAATAAAAAAAATTTTAAAAGCATATTAAAAACCAGACATTCCACCGTCAATTACAACAGTTGTTCCGGTAATATAGCTTGCCTTATCAGATGCAAGAAAAGCAACTAACTCTGCCACCTCTTCCGGTTTACCAGCTCTCTTTAAAGGTATACTCTCTATATATCTTTTTTTTATTTCATCTGGCAACATCTCTGTCATTTTTGTCTCTATGTAACCAGGAGCAACTGCTACGACCCTTATATTCCTTCCTCCAAGCTCTTTTGCTAATGACTTTGTGAATGATACAATTCCACCTTTTGTAAGAGAATACACTACTTGCCCAGCATTACCCATTAACCCAACAACAGAAGATATGTTTATGATAACTCCACTTTTCTGTTTTAACATAATCCTTGCAATTTCTCTTGAAAGTATAAAAATAGCTTTTAAATTCACCTCAACTACCTGGGTAAAGTCCTCTTCCTTTAATCTTATAATTAAATTATCCCTTGTTATTCCAGCATTATTTACTAATATGTCAACTTTTTCTTCTTTTTTTACTATTTCATTTATGAAATTTTCAATGTCCTCTTTCTTTGAAAGATCACATTTATAAAAAAAACCTCTATCTATATGACTGAAAGTTTCTTTCAATTTCTCCTCATTTCTCCCTAAACCAATTACCTTTGCGCCATATTTGCAAAGGGTGATTGCTATACTTCTCCCAATACCGTCACTTGCACCTGTTACAATAGAAACTTTGTTTTCTAACATTTTCGTTAACCTTTTATAGAAACCCAAAAAGTTGTTATTAAAAGATTTAAGAAAGAAAGTGGGAGCAAAATTTTCCACCCAATTTCTAAAGAATCGGTGAATCTAAACCTTGGTAATGAAGCTCTCACCCAAATAAAAAAGAAAATAAAAGGAGTCACTTTTAAAATAAAAGCAAAAAAAGGAGGTAAAAAGGGAAATTTCCATCCAGCAAGATAAAAAGTAACAATTAATGAAGAAATAAGTAATATGTGAAGATACTCACCGAGAAAGAAAAAAGCAAATTTAATGGAACTGTATTCTGTGTGGAAACCTCCTGTTAATTCTGATTCTGCTTCAGGTATATCAAAAGGTAGTCTTTTTGTCTCCATGAATCCTGTAATTAAAAAAACAAAAAAACCTATTATCTGAGGGAAAATAAAGGGAATTTTTTGTGCTTCCACTATTTCTCTTAAAGAGAAACTACCTGCTTGATAAGAAATACTTATAAGAGTTAAAAGAAGAGCTGTTTCATAAGAAATTAACATCAACACTCCTCTTATTCCACCTATTACAGAATATTTACTTGTTGAAGAAAATCCACCAAAGATTATACCATAGAGGCTAATTGAAGATAAAACTAATAAAAGTAAGATACCAAAGTTTATATCGGGAAAAGGACCTTCTGGAAAAAGTGGTATTAAAAAGAACTGAGAAACTGCAAAAGAGCTCACTAAAAGTGGAGCTATAAAATATAAAAATTTTGAAGTAATTTTTGAAGGGGTTATATCTTCTTTTAAGAATAACTTTATTGCGTCAGCAAGAGGCTGAAAGATTCCTGCTGGTCCTGCTCTGTTTGGACCTATTCTATTTTGGAACCAAGCAAGAAACTTTCTTTCAAAATATGTAAGATAAGCTGCAATTCCAATTAGAAAAACTAAATAAATTGTCCCTTTTAATATGATCTCTATCACTTTGTCTTCAGAGCTTTTTTTTCAATCCAAGCACCGCCTATTAAAACTATAAGCACAAGAAATGTGGAAAGTGCGGCAAGCAAAAAATAACCTAATCCTACTGAAAGACCTATTGCACCCATAACCCATATATCTGATGCTGTAGTTAGACCCCTTACTCTATCCTCATCTCTAAAAATCGCTCCTGCTCCTATAAATCCTATACCTGATACAACTTGAGCTGCTACTCTTGAGGGATCAACTATACCTCTTTCAGAGTGAACCATAATTGATACTATTGCATAAACTGTAGAACCTAAGCCAACAAGCATGTGTGTCCGCAAACCAGCAACCTTACCAGAAAGCTCCCTTTCTATTCCTATTATTCCTGCTAAAACAAAGGATAAAAAAAGTCTTAATAATATTTGTACTTCATCCATTGTTAAAATTATAAAATTTATAAACTTTTTCTTTCAAGACTTAATATTATTTTTAAGTAACTTTTTTATTTTTTCCCAATAAAAAGGAAGCTCATAAAGAATGTTCATTGCTTTTAAAACAATGCTATGGTCTCTTGCAAAATATCCTGAATAAATTTTTCCTTCGGGAACATCTTTTGAAACTCCTGTTTGGGCTGTTAAAATTACTCTATCTCCAACTCTCACATGATCTTTTATCCCTACCTGTCCAGCAATTAAACAATCTTTTCCTATTTTTGAGCTTCCGGCTATACCTGTCTGAGATGCAATAAGAGTTCTTTCCCCAATTTTAACGTTATGGGCAATCTGAACTAAATTATCAATCTTTACTTCATTTTCAAGAGTTGTCTCTCCAATTACTGCTCTATCAATGCAAACATTTGCCCCTATTTCAACATCATCTTTTATATTAACCCATCCAATTTGTGGAATTTTCACAACTTTACCATCTCTTTTTTCATAACCAAATCCATCTGAGCCTATTACAGTTCCTGAATGGATAATACATCTTTTTCCAATCTTAACATTTTTTTCAATAGAGACGAATGGAAATATTAAAGTATCTTCATCTATAAAAGAGTTTTTACCCACATAAACGAAAGCTAAAAGTTTAACTCCTTTTTTTATTTTGACATTATTTTCTATTATGCAGTAAGGTCCGATATAAACTCCACTTTCAATTTCAGCTCCTCTTGAAATGATTGCAGTTTCGTGTATCTTTTCTCTCTTTTCTTCTTTTTCTTCAAATAAACTTAAAAGCTCTAACATTTTTTCTCTGGGTTTTTCAACAACAATAGCACTTTTAAAGTTTATATTCTTTAAAAATTCCTTTGACGTTAAAACAGCAAAATAATTTCTATTTTCATATTTTTTTTCAAACAAAACAGATATGTACCCTTCAGTATTTTCATCAGGTGGTGATACACCAATAATTTCTAATTCTTCGGTTCCTAAAACTTCACCATTTAAAATTTTTGCTAAATCTTTTATTTTCATAAAATCTTAAAAAATGTTGGAATTGAACCTTATTGTAATTTCTTTAATTTATATATTAATTCAAGAGCATCTCTTGGTGATAATTCATCAGGATTTACCTTTTCAATAAAATCTCTTAAAGGATCAGGTTTTTCAAAAAGTTCAAGCTGTTTTTTGTTAAACTTTAACACTTTTCTTTTATTCTCAAAATTTATTAAAATTTCTCTTGCTCTTTCTATAACATGTTTTGGGATTCCTGCAAGTTTGGCAACATATATCCCATAACTCCTATCCATAGACCCTTCAATTATTTTCCTTAGAAAAATAACTTCTCCCTTCCATTCTTTAACTAAAGTATATAAATTCTTTACAACTTGATAATTGTCTTTAAGACTTGTAAGCTCATGATAGTGTGTTGCAAATAAGGTTCTTGCTTTGATTCTTTTTATTATATCTTCAGAAACAGCCCAAGCTATAGATAAACCGTCATATGTTGAAGTTCCACGTCCAATCTCATCAAGTAAAATCAAACTCCTTTCTGTTGCATTATTTAATATCTGGGATACTTCAAGCATTTCAGAATAAAATGTAGATATACCTCTTGCCAAATCATCTGATGATCCTATTCTTGTAAATATCCTATCTACAATTCCAATTTTTCCCTCCTCCGCTGGAATAAAAGAACCAATTTGGGCAAGTATGGTGCATAGAGCAACCTGTCTTATATAGGTCGATTTTCCTCCCATATTTGGACCAGTTATTATTTGAAAAAAGTTATCAGGAGTTATAAGTACATCGTTTGGGATAAACTCCTTGACTCTCTGCTCAACCACAGGGTGTCTTGAATTTTTTAAAACAATCTCCTTTTCTTCTGAGATTTCTGGCTTTACATATTTAAACTTTATAGCCGATTCTGAAAAACTTAAAAGAAGATCTAAAAGTGCAATATTTTCTGAGATATCTAAAATTTTTTCTTTTTCTTCCATAATTTTTTTTAGTAGCTCCTCATAAAGGAAAGTTTCTATCTCTTTTATCCTATCTTCTGCTGAAAGGATCTTAACTTCTAAACTTTTAAGTTCCTCTGTGATAAATCTCTCAGAATTTGTTAGAGTTTGCTTTCTTTCATAATATTCTGGAACACGATCTATATAGGACTTAGTAATTTCGATGAAGAAGCCAAAAACTTGATTGTATTTTATCCTTAGATTTGGAATTCCTGTGGCTCTTTTTTCTTTTTCCTCTAATTCTTTCAATTTCTGTGAAGAATTAATTTTTATCTCTATTAGCTCATCAAGTTCTGCAGAAACTCCTCTTTTTATACAGTTTCCATCACCAGGATATGAAGGATTCTCCTTTAAATAACTAAAGATCAACTGTGCAAGATCTCTTAAGTCATGTAAATTTCCGGATATTTCTCTAAGAATTTTACTGTTTGCAGTATTCAGAGCTTCCTTTAGTTTAAAAAGATCTATAAAATTTTGTGATAACTTATAGACTTCAGAGGGAGAAGCTTTAAGTCTTGCGACTCTTGAAAGTACCCTTTCAAAATCTACAAAATCTTCTAAGATTTCTGAGATAGTTTTTCTTAAATAAGGTTTTTCAATTATTTCCTCTACTGCTTGATGTCTTTCTTTTATTTTTTCTTTGTCTTTTAAAGGAAAAAGTAAATTTTTTTTAAAAAATCTTGATCCTAAAGCTGTCTTTGTAAAGTTTAAAGTTTCATAAAGAGATTGACTTTCAGGGTGAATTTTATCTACAAGTTCAAGATTTTTAACTGTTGTAGCATCTAAAATTAAAAATTCACTTTCTTCAAGAGGCTTTAATCTTAAATTTTCAAGTCCAGTTTTCTTTTTTAATGTAAGGTAATCAAGTAAATGGGAAAGTGCAATAAGGTTAACATCTTTTTTTATTCCAAAACCATCTAAACTTTTAATACCAAAAAAATTTTTTATTCTTTCTTCCGCACTTTCAACACTGTAAAGGGTTTCATCAAAGTTGCTTAAAAAAAAACCATCTAAACTGAATTCATGTGGTGCGAGAATCTCTTTAGGTTTTAAGCTAAGGAGAAAATTATGTAAACTTTCTCCCTCTAAAATTCCTGACCTTAGTTCAAAGGTGGTTATGTCAGTATATGCAATACCAAAGGTTTTTTTATTTGATGGATATAAAGATAAAATGTAAATATTTTGATCCGGAGACAAAAGAGAAGGTAATGTTATTGTCCCTGGTGTGATTACCTCAACTACTTCTCTTAACATTAAATCTTTTCCTTCTTCTACTTGTTCACAAATTGCAATCGTATAGCCCTTTTTAAGCAATTCTTTAATATAGCCTTCAGCTGCTTTGACAGGAACTCCTGCAAGTGGTACCCTTAGGTTTTTACCAAAAGGTTTAGAGGTGAGAGCAATTCCAAGTTCTTTTGCTGCTATTTTTGCATCTTCGTAAAAAAGTTCATAAAAGTCTCCCATCCTGAAAAATAAAAGCTCTTTAGAATAATCCCTTTTAATTTTTTGATACTGCTTTAGTAGTGGAGTTAATTCCATTAAATATTTATTTTTAAAACTAGTTTCTTTGTCTTACCACAGTTTTCACATCTAAATCTATATTCTTTGAATTCTTTTTTACATGATGTACATATAAAAGTTAATTCTTTTAGATCCCTTTCTATTCTTCTAACTAATTTAAGGGTTTCCTCTTCTAAATTAAGTTCAACTGATTGAATCAAAAGATAGATGTTTAGAAAGATTTCATCATTTTCTGAAATTAAGTTTTTTATAATACTTTTTGCCTCCTCATACTCCCCCTTTTGAATTAAAAGAGAAACTAAAAAAGCCTTTAAATAGGTATTTTCACTTTTTTTAACAAAGTTGAAAAGTTCTAACATTTTTCCCTGCTCAAAGAACTTTTCTTTTAATTTTACTAATTTCCGGTAAACTAAGTATGGAAATTTATCAGAAATTTTCTCATAATATTCAAGTTTCTTTATCAGATTTTCTTCAACTTCAGCCAAAAAATAGTAAGTTTCATTTATGTTTTCCATTAACTTTAACGCTTCCCTTAAAAATTTTTTAGCCTTTTTATGATTTTCTCTTTTTATCAGATCCTCAGCTGCATAAAGGTAGTATCTTGCCATTTTTTCCTCAGAATAAATCTTGTTTGAAATTAAAATTTCTTTTTTTAGCTCACAAGCGGAGTCCCAGTCACCTGAAAATTCGTAAGCCTTAAGGAGACCATTTCTTGTTTCTTCATCCTCTCCCTTGTAGTAATTATCAGCCTTTATAAAACGATCAATTGCCTCTTTATATTGATATAAGTTTAAGTAATCTAATCCTAGTGATTTATTTAGTCTTGCTCTCTGCAAATCCGTAAGATCTTTTTTTATATCTAAACTAAGATGAACTCTCAGGGCTTTAGCATAAAAACCGTTTTCTCTGTAATAATCACCTAGTTTGAGATATTCCTCAAAGTCTAAATCCTTACCCCTTTTAAATCTCCTTATTAGTCTATCAATGGCATAATTTTTTTTAAAAATATTAAAAAATTTCATAATTCATTCCTCTTCCTTTTCTTTTTTCTCTTGATTTTGGGTTTCCAAATGGCTTTGAGTTTCAAAACTTGTTTCTTCGGTTAACATTTTTCTAAGCTCGTTTACTTCTCTTCTTAAGTTTTTTATTTCAATATTTTTTTTAAAAATTTTGAATCGAAATCTTATTTCTTGATAAATTGCAAGAATAACTACAAATAGGGATCCAGCAAGAAAGGAAAAGAAAATAACCCAGAAAAGTGGTAAATTGGTGAAAGAGTATTGCAGAAAATGAAGGTTTACACGCTCTTCAGCATTTTGAAGAAAAACAAAAAGCAGAAAGAAAAAAACTACAAGGCCAAATATTAACCTTATTATTGCCATGCTTTATTATAAGGAAAAATCTTTTTCAAAACCAAAAGGCAAGAGCTCTTTTAATTTAAAAACTTTTAAATTTCCCTCAATTTTAAGAAGAATTTTTAACTCAGGTGAAAATTCATTCATAACTTGTAAACAGGCACCACATGGAAATACTTCTTTATCAGCACAAACAGCTATAATTTTAAAATCCTTATAACCATCATTAACTGCTTTAAAAATAGCTATTCTTTCTGCACATACAGTTAAACCAAAAGAAGAATTTTCTACATTAGAAGCGGTGTAAATTTTACCTGACTTTGTTTTCAGTGCAGCACCAACTTTAAAATTTGAGTACGGCGCATAAGCTCTCTTTTTTGCTTTAAGGGCTAATTTGTAAATTTCAAGAAACTCTGCTTGAATTTTTTTCATTATAAATATTATAATAAAAAACCAGGGCCGTTAGCTCAGGAGGAAGAGCACTGGATTTTTAATCCAGGGGTCCCGGGTTCGAATCCCGGACGGCCCATCAAAAAATTAGATGGAGAAAAAGAACTTAAAAGAATTCTCTATTGAAGAAATTTTAAAAAATGACAAAAATAAATTTAGATCCCTTGTTATAATTATGAGAGAAACAAGAAGAATACTAAAAGAAATTTTTGAAATTGGGGTAGAATCTCCCGGCAAGAAGGCAATTAGTGAAGCTCTTTCAAACTTTGAAAAAGGTGAAGTTGAGACAAGGAAGGTTGGACCTTGAATATACTGATGGGTATAACAGGAAGTATTGCTGCCTTTAAAGCTATTGAATTATCTAGGCTTTTACTTAAGAGAGGACATAGAGTTATTCCAGTTTTAACTCAAAGTGCCCTTAAATTTGTCACCCCTTTATCCCTTACATCTCTTCTAAACGAAAAAGTGTACTATGATATGTTTGAAGAAAACGAAAATAAGACACCTATACACATTAGATTAGCAAGAGAATGTGATTTAGTTGCTATAATTCCTGCTACCTTTAATTTTATAACAAAAGCTTCAGTTGGACTTGCTGATGACTTACTTTCTCTTGTATTTCATTCAGCTAACCTTCCCAAAATAGTAGCTCCTTGTATGCATCCAACTCTTTATCAAAATGAAATATTACAGAATCATCTGTTAAATCTTGAAAGAATGGGAGTTTTCATAATAGAACCTGTGGAAGGAGAAATGTCAGATCTTACTGTGGGTAAAGGAAGACTTAAAGAGCCAGTAGAACTTTTAAAAGAAATCGAATCTTATATTGAACTAATTAATAGACTAAAAGGTAAAAAAATTTTGTTAACCTTTGGTAGAACCGAAGAAGAGATAGATGATGTAAGAGTGATTACTAATAGGTCTTCTGGAAAGATGGGTTTATCGCTTTATAAAGTTTTAAAGATTGCCGGTGCTAACTTGAAGGTATTTGCCGGAAAAACAGATTTCGAAATTCCTCCAGATGTAATCAGATTAAATTCTACTTTAGAGTTTTTAGAAAACTTAAAGGGTGAGCTAATTAAAGGTGAATACGATGCTCTAATCATGTGTGCTGCTTTATCTGATTTTAGACCAAAGAAAAAATTTGAAGGAAAGATAAAAAAGAACAGAAGGAAATTAAAGATAGAACTTGAGGAAAACCCAGATGTTTTAAAAAGTTTATCGAGTTTGAAAAAGAAAACAAAATTAATAGGATTTGCGCTTGAAGAGAAACCTGATGTTGAAGTTGCCTACAAAAAACTCAGGGAGAAAAATCTTGATGTTATAATATTAAATACAATAAAAACCATTTCTTCAGACAACATAGATTTTAAAATTATAAATAAAAATAAAGAAGTAATAGATGAGGGAGAATTATCTAAAATGAAAGCTGCCTTCAGAATTGTAAAGAAAATTTCCGAACTTCTATCTCAATGAGTTTAAGTACCTATGACACTATTTTTTACCTTAGGGATTTAATAGGGGAAAAGAATTTAATTTTAGAGAAAAACACTTTAAAAGTTACTGAAGCATTAGAAAGATTAGAGAAATTTGTTTTGAAGTGTAAAAAATGCCCTCTCAGTAAAACAAGAACTAATGTTGTTTTTGGTCATGGTAATCCTCTGACAGGTTTTTTAATGGTGGGGGAGGCACCTGGACAGGAAGAAGATAAAAGAAGTTTACCTTTTGTTGGAAAAGCAGGAAAAAAATTGAATGATATTATGCGAAGGGCAGGTATAAGAAGAGAAGGAGTTTATGTTACAAATACCATAAAATGTAGACCGCCAATGAACAGAGATCCTGAGGAAAATGAACTAAAAATGTGTTTTCCTTACTTAGAAAAACAAATTGAAATTTTGAAACCAAAAGTTATAGTTGCTCTCGGAAGATACGCATCATATATTTTAACTGGAAAGAAAATTTCGGTAAAAAGGGAAAGAGGTGTTATCTATGAGTATGGAAAAAGTAAGGTGATTATAACAATACATCCATCAAGAGTTTTGAAAAACCCTGAGGAGGAAGAAAATTTATTTAATGACCTTGTTTTAGCAAAGAAAATATACATAAGTGGACACCCTTAATATTCTCTTTATAGGTGATGTAGTTGGTAAACCTGGAAGGATCGCTCTTAAGAAATTTATTCCCCTACTAAAAAAATATTTGGAGATCAATTTTATTATTACAAATGTTGAAAATGCTGCTCATGGAAGTGGAATAACAGAGAAAATTTTTAACGAGATTGTAAACTGTGGTGTGAACTGTTTAACAAGTGGAAATCATATTTGGGATAAAAAAGATATTTTAAAATGGATTGATACAAAGGAAAATATATTGAGACCTTTAAATTATCCAGATTTAGCCCCTGGGAGAGGATATGCAAAGTTTAATGTCCAAGGTATAGAGCTTTATGTTATAAATTTAATGGGAAGAGTGTTCATTAATCCATTAGAGTGTCCTTTTAAAAAATTTGATGAAACTTTGAGAAAGATAAAACTCCCTATTATTGTTGATTTCCATGCTGAAGCCACTTCAGAAAAGGTTGCTTTTGCTTTTTATGCAGATGGAAAAGTTTCTGCAATTGTTGGTACACATACTCACATACAAACTTCAGATAATATAATTTTACCTAAAGGTACCGGATATATAACAGACGTTGGAATGACAGGTGGTTTTGATTCTGTGATTGGGGGAGAGAAAGAATCTATTATAAACAGATTTTTGAGTGGTATACCTTATCCCTTTAGCCCTTCTAACTCAAAGTTGGGACTTGATGGTTGCTTAATAGAATTAAAAAAGGATAATTTTATGTGTAGAAGAATTAGTAGAATACAGATTAGAAATCAAAATGATAACGAGTATTTATTAAAGATTGAAAGTTCAGATTATAATTATAATATTATAAAGGAGGTATTAAATGAAGATAATAAAGTATGAAAAGATTGTTGAAGAAGTAAAAAATATGTGTATGAAAGCAACTCATGAATTAAAACCTGATGTGGTAGAAGCTTTGAAAAGGGCGTACGAAAATGAAGAATCAGATTTTGGTAAAGCAATTTTATCACAAATATTAGAGAATATTGAGATAGCAAAGAGAGACTCAATTCCTCTTTGCCAAGATACTGGATTTGCAGTATTATTTGTGGAAATAGGAGAAGATGTAAAGATTGAAGGTGGTTCGTTGAAAGATGCCTTGATTGAAGGAATAAGAAGAGGTTACACTGAGGGTTATTTAAGAAAGTCTATAGTCGCTGATCCTATTAGGAGAAAAAATACTGGAAACAATACTCCACCGGTAATTCATTTCGATATGGTAAAAGGAGATAAGTTAAGAATAATTTTAGAGCCAAAAGGTGGTGGAAGTGAGAACATGAGTGCATTTAAGATGCTACTTCCTGGAGAGGGAAAAGAGGGTATAAAGAAATTTGTAATAGAGACCGTAAAAAATGCTGGGGCAAATCCCTGTCCACCTATTATAGTTGGAGTCGGCATAGGTGGAACCTTTGAATATTCAGCTTTTTTAGCAAAGAAAGCAACTGTAAGACCTTTGGGACAGAGACATCCTGATCCTTTCTATGCAGAGTTTGAGGAAGAGCTTCTTGAAGAAATTAATAAATTAGGAATAGGCCCTATGGGTTTGGGTGGCAGAATAACAGCCTTAGATGTTCATATTGAAGTTTATCCTTGCCACATAACATCTTTACCTGTATCAGTTAATATTCAATGTCACTCTGATAGAAGAGAAGAAGTAGTTCTATAGATTTCTTACTTTAGGTAATAGAAAGCATCTTCTCAATAGCATTTTGAGCTTTTTTTAAAATTTTCTCATCAAGGTTTATTTCGTAAATTTCTTCTTCAATACTCTTTAGTAATTTATGAGGCGTTATTTTTTTCATATACTCACAAACAGCATTTTCATTTACAGGATAAAATTTTTTGTTTGGAAGAGTTTTTCTTAGAGGATGTAAAATACCTGTTTCAGTCGCAATAATGAATTCATGAGAATTAGACTTTTTAGCATAGGAGATCATTCCACTAGTGGAGAGTATTTCTCCTTTTAACAATCCATCCTGAACGAGATACATACATGAAGAGGAACAACCGCATTCTGGGTGGATTAGAAGTTCTGCTTCTTGATGTTCTTTGTGTGCTTTTTTTATGTCTTCAATCCTTATCGCAGCATGGACATGGCATTCACCTGGCCATATATGTATATTCTTTCTATTTGTTTTCGCTTTTACATATAAACCAAGAAACATATCAGGTAGAAAGAGAATCTCTACATCTTCCGGTATTGATTCAACGACTTTTACAGCATTGCTTGAGGTACATATATAATCACATTCAGCCTTAATTTCAGCAGAGGTATTTATGTAACCAACAACAACTGCTTTTGGGTGTTTTTCTTTCCACTTTATTAAATCTTGTAATGTTATACTGTTTACTAAAGAACAACCTGCTTCAGGATCAGGAATAAGAACTTTTTTTTCTGGATTTAAAATCTTTGCTGTTTCAGCCATAAAAAGAACTCCACATAGAACTATAATGGATCTATTAGTTTCTTTAGCTTTTTGCGATAAGGCAAGAGAATCACCAACAAAGTCAGCTAAATCTTGTATTTCAGGAATTTGATAATTATGAGCCAAAATTAAAACATCTTTTTTTTCTTTAAGATAAAGAATTTTCTCAATTATTTTATTTTTTTCATTCATATATAACCTCCTCCGCCTCAAGAGAAAAATCAATGATTTTGACAGAATGAGTTAAAAAACCACACGAAACAGCGTTTATTCCAGTATCTTTATACATTTCAATATTTTCAAAGTTTATGTTGCCGCTTGCTTCTATAAATACGTTATTTTTACCTATTTCTACAGCTTTTTTTATATCTTCAATATTCATGTTGTCCAATATTACATATTTTATATTGTATTTAAGGGCTAGTTTGAATTCTTCCAAATTTTCCACTTCTAAAATAACTTTTTTCTCTAACTTTTTTCTTTTTATTATATTTAATATTTCTTCCAAACCTTTTAATTTTTTATGGTTGTCTTTTATCATAACAGCCTCTGAAAGAGTCATTCTGTGATTTTCTCCTCCACCTACAAAATGAGCGTATTTTTGTAATCTCCTTATTAACGGTATTGTTTTCCTTGTATCTTTTATTATCAAATCTCCAGCTTTGTTTTTCAATTTGAAAACTTGAGTTGAAATACCTGAAAGATGCGAAAGAAAGTTTAAAGCTACCCTTTCACCCTTTAAAATTTGTTTAATTTTTCCTTCTAAAACAGCAACTTTTTCATTTTTATTAAAAATTTCTCCCTCATTTTTATTCCATTTTATAAAGGTATTTTCATCTAAAACTTTAAAAACTAAATTAAAAACTTCTGTGCCACATAATATTCCTTCTTTTTTTGAAATTAATGAAAATCTTGCTTTTTCGTAATCTTTAAAAATCAAATCGCTAGTTAAATCCTTTTTGCCAATATCTTCTTTAAGAGCCCTTTTCACAATTTTAATAAGTTCTTCTTTTTCAATAAAATCGTAAATATTTTTCATACTTTTATTTTTTCCTCCAATTTCAATATTCTTTTTAAAAATTTACCTGTGTAAGACTTTGGGCAACTTGCAATTTTTTCTGGTGGACCTTCTTCAACAATAAAACCGCCTTTATCTCCCCCTTCAGGACCCAAATCTATAACCCAATCAGCAGATTTTATTACATCAAGCTGATGTTCAATTACTATAACGGTGTTACCTTTATCAACTAGTAGCTGTAAGACATTTAAAAGCTTTTTTATATCGTCTAAATGAAGTCCTGTTGTTGGCTCATCAAGAATATAAAGAGTTTTACCTGTAGCAACCTTAGAAAGTTCTTTTGAAAGTTTTATTCTTTGTGCCTCACCACCAGAGAGTGTTGTTGCAGGTTGTCCAAGTTTTATATAAGAAAGACCAACGCTTATTAAAAGATCTAACTTCCTTTTAATTACTGGAACATTTTCAAAAAACTCGTAAGCTTCTTTTACAGACATGTCTAAAACATCGGCTATACTTTTACCTTTAAATTTAATTTCTAATGTTTCTCTATTGTACCTATTTCCTTTACAAACTTCACAAGGAACATGAACACTTGGTAAAAAAAGCATATCAATAACATTATAGCCCTGACCTTCACAAGCTTCGCATCTACCTCCTTTAACGTTAAAGGAGAATCTCCCAGGTTTATACCCCCTCATTTTGCTTTCAGGAAGGGAAGCAAAAAGATCCCTTATAGGTGAAAAAACTCCTGTATAGGTTGCAGGGTTTGATCTTGGTGTTCTTCCTATTGGTGATTGATCTATATTAATAACTTTATCTATATTCTCAATACCTACAATTTCATCGTAAGGAGCAGGAAATTCAGAAGAATTATAAAGAATCCTCTTTAAAGCCCTGTACAAAGTTTCGATAATTAATGTACTCTTTCCTGAACCTGACACTCCAGTGATGCAAACAAAAAGTCCAAGAGGAATCCTAAGTGTGACATTTTTTAAGTTATATCCTCTTGCATTTTTCAGAATTAGCCACTTATCTGACGGTATTCTTCTTTTTTTTGGAACCTCTATTTTTAGTTCACCCTTTAAATATTTACCAGTTATTGAATTAGGAGAATTCATAATATCTTGAGTTGTGCCTTGAGCTACGACGAATCCACCTTCCTCTCCTGCTCCTGGTCCAAGATCTATAATATAATCAGCACTTCTTATTGTAGATTCATCATGCTCAACTACAAGTACTGTGTTTCCAAGATCTCTCAATTTAATAAGTGTACTTATGAGTTTCTCATTATCTCTTGGATGTAAACCGATTGAGGGTTCATCTAAAACATAAAGAACACCTGTTAATCCACTTCCAATTTGTGTTGCAAGCCTTACTCTCTGCTCTTCTCCACTTGACAAAGTTTCCATAGTTCTATCGAGGGTTAAATAATAAAGTCCGACATTATCAAGAAAATTAAGTCTATCGTATATTTCCTTTATTATCCTTTCAGCGATAGTTTTTTCTCTATCTTTCAATCTAAGATTTTCAAAAAATTTTTTTGCTGAGAAAACATCAAGTTTAGTTAAGTCATAAATGTTTTTATCTTCTATCTTTACAGCGAGGGCACTTTTGTTTAACCTTGCACCTTTGCATTCTGGACAACTTTTTTTTACAACATATTTTTCAATTTCTTGAATAACATAATCAGATTCACTTTCTTCGTATTTTCTTAGCAAAAAAGGAATAATTCCGTCAAAATCGTAAAAGTATTCATTATTTTTATCACCATAAAGAACAACTTCTTTAAATTCAGACGGTAATTCTTTCCAGGGTTTATCAAGTGTCACATTGAATTTTCTTGATAACTTTGAAATTTTATAATAAAGTGACCCGTAAGGCTCGCCAATTGGTCTTATTGCGCCTTCAAGAATTGAAAGATGCGGGTTTACTAAAAGTTCAGGATCAATTTCATTTTTGAAACCAAGACCATGACATTCCTTACATGCACCATAAGGAGAATTGAAAGAAAAAAGACGTGGTTCAAGTTCTGGTAGTGAAAAATCACATTTAGGACATTTCAAGGATTCTGAAAATATTTCTTCTTTCTCATCTTTTAAATAAAAAACCAAAACGTTACCCTCTCCGTATTTCAAAGCTACTTCTATAGACTCAGCTATTCGGGATTTTGAATCTTTCTTAATTACCACTCTGTCAACAACAAGCTCTATGTTATGTTTTTTGTTTTTATCTAAAATTGGTAGATCCTCAATTTCATAAACTAACCCATTAATTCTCACTCTTGACCAGCCCTGTTTTTTTAGCCTTTCGAACAAACTCTTATATTCTCCCTTTCTTCCTTTAACTAAGGGAGCTAAAATCATTGCTTTTTCGTTTTCCCTTTTGAGTAATAAATCTACAATTTCATCAACAGTACTTTTTGTAAGTTTAATTTCACAATTTGGACAATAAGGAAGCCCTATCCTTGCAAAAAGAAGTCTAAGGTAATCATAAATTTCTGTAACTGTTGCTACGGTTGATCTTGGATTTTTTTGAATCTTTCTTTGCTCAATTGCTATTGCTGGAGAAAGTCCTTCTATGAGTTCAACATCTGGTTTTTCAATTTTGCCTATAAATTGTCTTACATAAGATGAAAGAGATTCTAAGTATCTTCTCTGTCCTTCAGCATAAAGTGTATCAAAAGCAAGAGAAGATTTGCCTGAACCTGAAATACCTGTGATTACAACAAGTTTATTTTTGGGTATAAAGACATTTATATTTTTTAGATTATGCTCCCTCGCACCGTAAACCCTTATATATTGATTCATAGAAAAATATTATACTTTTTATTTTAAAAAAATTCATTATATAACTTATAATACTTTTTTCATGTTCAAATTATCAAAAAGATTGTATGATTGGGTTTTAAGTTGGGCTTATAAAAAGGAAGGAGCTCTTGCACTATGTTTTTTTTCATCTATTGAATCTATTTTTTTTCCAGTACCACCTGATCCGTTACTTATGGCTTTAAGTCTTGGTAATAGAGAAAGATCCTTATATTTTGCCTTGCTATGCTCTGTTTGCTCGGTACTTGGCGGATTAATCGGCTACATAATAGGATTCTATTTTTGGGAACTTACAAAGGACTTTTTCTTTGCTTATGTTTTTTCTGTTAGCGCTTTTGAAAGAGTTTCAGATCTTTATCATAAAAATTCATTTTTTGCAATTTTTACAGCAGGTTTTACTCCTATTCCATATAAAGTTTTCACAATCTCTGCAGGTGTATTCAAAATAAATGTGATTATTTTTCTTTTAGCCTCTTTAATTTCAAGAAGTTCTAGATTCTTTATTATAGCACTACTTATCAAAATCTTTGGAGAAAAAATTAAAAAATTTATTGATAAGTATTTTAACCTTTTAACAATAGTTTTTATGATTCTCCTAATAGGAGGTTTTGTTATTTTAAAAAATGTCTAAGAAGAAAATGATCTTAAACTTTAAGGAAGTTTGAGATACTTATAAGATTTTAAAATCTATCCTTGAAGTTTCGTAACCAGTTCTTTTAAAATACCCTTCCATATAAATTACTTTTCCCTTTGGTATTCTTAAATTTTCTCTTAAGTATTTTAAGACATTTTCATATCTTTTTTTTGTTAGTTCAGGGTTTTGACCATAAACAACTACTTCTACTTTAACTTGAGCTTTTTCTTTTATTATACTTAAAGATTCCTCTAATAGCTCAACCCTTTTTATTCTATCTGAATTTTCTTCAAAAATTTCATTTCCGTCAACAGATATTATAAAGTTTACACCATCTTGCCAGAGTATTCCGGAGAGCTTTATGGGTCTTTCTGGTGTTTTTGAAATGTTTCCTGCTTCATCCTCTGCTTCTGCAGTATAAAAATATAGTAAACTCACATCAAGAACTTCTCCCTTTTCATTCCTTCCATCCCAGACTATTTTCGTCGGAGGCTCGTCTTCTCCTGAAAAAACTCTAAAAACTTTACCTTTTCCATCCAGTATTGTTAATTTCCACTTTTTTAAATCTCGACCATAAAATGGGTAGAATATACCGACTTCACCTCTTACAATACTATTAAGCCAAGGTTTCCTAAGCTCCTCAGAGGCTAGTGACGGCAAAGGTGGTTTTATTCTGCCCTTTCCAAATCTTTGATCGAAAATATAACCCTTATTTTTAAATTGATCGTAGGCAGCATCAAAGAGATTAAAGGTTAACTTCCATATCGGTTTTCTTTCTTCTATCTTTCCCTTATATTTAGCTTTGATTTCAACTTCTTGCTGAGGTGATTGAGATTCCTGAGCATGCAAATATAAAAAGAAAAGAAATGAAAAAAGACAAAAATTTATTAACCTTTTCATCTAATTATCATTCAAGAATAAATCTAAAAGTTATATAACCTGATTGAATTGTTTTAATATCACTTGGTAAAGATTCAAATTTCCAAGACAGGACAGAATTTTTTACAATATTGTCCCAATTAGGATATCCGCTTGTTCCTATAACTAATACATTTTTTCTAACAGTGCCGTCCGGTTCAACTTCTACTTTTACTGTAATAGCAGCTTCAACTCCCCTCTCTGCTGCCCAGGAGGGATAAGAAGGCAGAAATTTTGCAATTATCTTTCTTCCTGCTATAGAACCCGAGATTTCAACTTCTATTTTTTTCTCTTTTTTTCTAATCTCAGGCTTAAAAGAAGTAGAAGGTGAAGGTAAAGGAGAAGAAGGTGGAGGCTCTTCCATCTTAACTTTTAATTCAACTTTTTTAGACCCAACAGTACCACTACCGCCTCCTGGACCCCATTGAGCAATTCCACCTTGACCCAAACCACTTTCTGCAACTTGCTTGGATATATCAACAGTCGGTTTGTAAGCTGGTCTTTTGAGAATTTCTGATGTGGGAGCCCCCTGTCCAACAACTATATCTGATCCGATACCCGATTCTTCTATTTTTAAAGATTTTATATCTATCTTCGCTTGAGGACCTATATCTTCTGTAACAGACTTAATTTCAATGTCCTTTAAAGGAACAATAGGTGCTGGTTCAATTGGTAAATTCTTTGATATTTCAATTTTTGGTACGTCTATTTTTTGTTTTATATTTATGTTTGTTATCGGTGGTGGTGGTTCTATTGTTCTCTGTATAGCTGCAAAAAGATTAGGTTTATGTCTAACTTCTGGACCCGGTTTTTTTTCTTCCTCTTTTTTTACAGTTTCTCTCTTTTCCTCTATTTTTCTCTTTTTAATTTCCTCTTCTAATAATGTTACCGATAGTGAAGTCCCTTCACTGTAAACACTTTGTCTTAAAAGTAAAAGTAATAAAATCAGTGCATGAACTATTAACGATACTGTAAACCCTGTATAATTTGAATACTTAGGAGTTTTATATATATACCCATATGCTTTAGAAGTTGAAACTTTCATCTTTTCTTTCTTGTTCCAAAAGCAATTTTTGAAAAGCTTTCTTTATCCTCTAAAATTAATTCCGAATTCATTTTCTTTATATCAGAAAGAACCTTCATAACAACACCATGAGGTGTTCCTTTGTCTGCTCTTATAAGAAGCAACCTATATGGATCTCTCATCGCTTCCTCCTTCAAAACCTTTATATAATTGTCCCATTTTATAATATACCCGTTTATTGCAAGATTTTCACCTTTTTCATCTAAGTCAAGAGTAACAACATCTGCTCCTCTTGGTTCAACTGTTTCTACATCTGGTAAAATTACTCTGAAAGGCGGTTGTTTTACTGCCATATAAGATGTAACAAGCATAAGTGTAATCAGTAACGTAAAAGCGACATCTGTCAAGGGTGTTACGTTAATTTTTGCAAACTCACCTTTGTTATTCTCCATTACTTTACCCTCTTTAATAAAGCTACTTCTCTTGCACCTTTTTGTTTTGCAAGATCTATTATTTCAACAACTTTTCCATGTTCTACTTCAGAATCTGCACTTACTAAAACAAGTCCTGTAGCACTCCTTATCATCAACTCAGGAAGTAGTGAATCAAGTTTTTTTTGAGTGATAACCTCTTCATTTAATAAAATTTGGCCACTTGATAAAAGATGGATATTAACCTTAAATTCTGTTTTCTGTTCTTTTTCAATTACTTGAGGTGCTTTTCTTACTCTGGGAGAAGTCACAGTTAACCAAGTTTGAAAAATCTGTGTTGCTCCAGTTATAAATATTAAAACGAGGATCAAGGCAACACTTATAGCAGGAGTCAAATCAAGCTCAAAATCTGTATCTTTTATTCTTTTCTTTTTCCTTATCATAGAACTTTTTCTTTTTGTTCTTTAACATAGATCATAAAATTCATAATCTCTTCTGCTGACACTTCTATTCTTGCCATAAGGTGGTCTATTTTATTTCTAAAATAATTATACATTATTGCACAGGGAACTGCAATCATTATTCCAAGAGCTGTTGTCAAAAGAGCAATGGCAACTCCCTCCATCATTGCTTCAGGACCTACTGCTGCACCTTTCTGTGCAACCGCGTAAAAAGCTTGGATAATTCCTACCACTGTACCTAAAAGTCCAAGTAATGGGGCAATATAACTTATTGTTCCAAGAATGTTTAATTTTTTACCAAGTTCAAGTCTTGTCAGCATTAATGCACTTTCCAAAACAGATTCTAAAACTTCCTTTGGATAGTGAATATTCTCCGCCAATAAATTAATAATCTTAGCAAATGGTCTGTTTAATGCAGAAGAAAAAGCCTTTAATTCTTCAAACCTCCCTTTTTCTATTAAAAGTTTTGTTCTATCAATCATCTTTTGCTCTTCCTTTTCTGATAATTTCATATAGGCAATAAATCTATCAATAATAGCCCATAAAGCGAAAATCGAGGAGATCTCAAGCACAAGCATAAAGGGGTTTAATGCCAATTTTAAAATTGGTTGTCCTAAAATCATTTTAAATTTTAAAATTTTTTAAGAGATTAGAACTCATTTTACTTTTTTAAAATACTTGCCCTTGAAAGGGCATCATTTTTTATATTTTGATCAGTTGTTATCTGAGCAACAGCTTCATAAATAGCTGCCGCATTTCTATTATCACCTTTTAACTGATAAAGATTTGCAAGTGTATAAAGTCCTTTTATCCTGTAAGGATCATCCATATCTCCGAATTTTAAAAGAGATAAATAATAGTTTATTGCCCTATCTGGTTGACCTAACTTATTATAAGCCTCTCCTAAAAGATAATAGTATCTTGTAGCATATTCCTCTGTTGGTGAAGTCTCCTCAAGGATCTTTATACTCTCTCTCAACTTACCTAAATTTAATAAAACCTCTGCCTTAAGAATTATTCCCTCCTTTGCCAATGGACTTGAGGGATAATTTGATATCAGTTTATCTAGAACTTCACTTGCTTTAATATAGTCTTCTATTTGTATCAAACCTTGAGCCTCCGCTTTTAGCATCACAGGTACTTCCTCATGTTGGGGGAAATACTGAACAAATTTTTCTGCTTCCTCAGCCATTGCTTTGAAATTGTTTAAAGCACCATAGGAAGCTACAACAACCTTTTGTGCTTCTGCTGCATTCGTGGAAGAAGGGAAAAGAAGTATAACTCTCTTTGCTTTTTCAATTGCTTCTTCAAACTTCTTTTCATTATAGAGCTTTACCGCTTCCCTATAGAGTTGTTGCGCAAGTAGTTCACTTTCTGGAAACTCTTTTGCATATTCCTCTAACCTTTCCGGCTCTTCCTCAAGTTTAAAATAATAAACCTGTTCTAAAAGAGATTTGGCATCCCTTACAAGTGAATCCTCAGGAAATAAAGAAAGAAATTTCTTTATAATATCCCTGGCATTGTCATAATCCTTCATGGTATAGTAAGTTGATGCTAATCTCAAATATCCCTCTTTTACAAATTTGTTCTCCGGATACTGTTCAAGTAAGATTTTAAAATAAGAAACAGCCTTTTCTAATTCTCCAGCCCTAAAATAGGTGTCGCCTAACCAATAGGCTGCATAACCCGCATACTCTGTGTTAGGATATTCCGATAAAACTGCATCCCATTCCTGGACAGCGTTACCATAAAGGTTTGCTTTTGCAAAAGCGTCTCCTGCATAAAATAAAGAGGCAGGAGCAAGCTCAGAATAAGGATAAAGTCTTACAACTTCCTTAAAAGTAAAGGCAGCATTTTTGAACCTTTCTTCTTTCTGGGACTGATCTTGTAAAAATGCACAAGAATTATATATTGTGACTGCTTTACCAAAAATAGAAGATACAAGGGCAAGAGTATCCCTTTGATATGAACTGATTACTACATCAAATTTTTGAATTGCACCTTCGTATCTTTCGCTCTCAAGATAGCACCAACCAAGGCCATTGAATACCTCAGGCATGATATCAGGATCTCCACTCTCAACCAATTCTTCATAGTATTTTATTGCATTCTGTAAATCTCTCTCCTGATAATAAGCCTCTGCTAACATTAATTTTATTCTATTGAACCACTTCTCCCTATAATTTTCATTTAATCCATCAAGTTTATAAACTTCACTCTTAAAAAATTCTTCACCTCTTAAAATCGCTTCTTTTGTTTGTCTTGTATCAATCATACATTTTAAAAGTAGAACGTATGCAGCAGGAATTATATGAGATTTAGGATAATATTTTATAAGGTTTTCGAGTTGAAACTGAGCTTCCAAAATTCTTTTATTTTGATAGAGAATACTTGCAGCAAGGTAGTCTCCTAAACCTGCAAATTCTCCTGTTACATAAGTGTTTGCAAGTTGTTTAAAGGCTATAAGCGCCTGTTCATGATTCCCAGTTAAAAGGTATGTTTTTCCAAGTTCCATATGAGCTAAAGGAGCAGAGCCTACCTGAGGAAAGTCAAAAGCAGATTTTAAAAGATATTTAATTGATTTTTCATAGTCCTTCATCTCCCTTAAAGCTATCCCACCCATCAGATAGGAGTGGGAAACTAGAATTTCATCGGGATGTCCAAGTAGAGCATTAAAATAGGTTAACGCTTGAGATGGTAAACCAAGGTGAAGATAACAAACTCCTATTTTGTATTTTGCATAGTCAACAAGAGGAGAAATACCAAATTGTTCAATAAATTTTTGATATAAATTTAAAGCCCCGGTAAAGTCATTGTTGATAAACATAGCTTCAGCTGATTCATAAGATGCGTATTCTGAAAGTGGTGTAAGAGGGTAAAGCAACTGAACTTTTTTGAACTCTTTCAAAGCTTCAACAGGTCTTTTTAATCTTGCAAGCGTTAAAGCTTTATAAAAAATACCCACTCCTGAAATTGCATTTTTTAATTTTTCATAACCACTTTCATATATTGTCTGTGTAAAATAATAAATCCCCTGCCCTTCACTTATCCTCACATCATTTACATAAGAGGGAAACTCCTTTATCCTTTCAACTAGATAAAACTTCGCTTTATCATAATGATCAAGTGCTAAATGAACAATACCTAATGCATAGAGAACTTCCGGATAAAGGTAAGTTTTACGTGTCCTAAACTCTAAATCTTCAAAAACTTTTAGTGCCTTTCCATATTCTCCCAAATTAAAATAACATTCTCCTATTCTAAAGAGAATTTCGTTTTTCATTTCTTTACCTAAATTTGTCTTAAGGATTTTATCGTAAAGATTTATTGCCTCATTATAAAGACCCTCATGGAAAACAAGTTCTGCATCTTCAATTAATCTAATTTCCTGTGGAGAAAATAAAATAGTAATAAGTACGAGAAAAATCATTTTACTTCTTCCTCTTTTATTTCTTCTTCAACTTTTTCCCTATAAAAAATTTCACCCTTTGGTCCTATAGTTCTAACTGCTGAAAGAAAACCTGTATCTATAAGTACACTACCATCCCTTTGAACAACTCTAAATTCATAATAGTAAGAACCATCTTGAACAAGTATACCAAGGTCATCTCTTCCGTCCCATAAAATTTCTTTAGGTGCTTCACCAAAATCTTTATAAATCCTTTTAATTTCACCTTTATAGTCCTTTATAACAAATTGCCATCTTTCAACCTCTTTTCTTGCTTGAGTAAAAAGATCAATCCTTAATATGTTATTTTCTGGAGATTTGGGAGAAAAAACTCTAACATTTGGAGCAACTTCAACACGAAATCCAGCAAATTGAAAATAAAGAGTAATAAATCCAGTGAAGGGAAACAAGTTGTTACTCTCATAATGATAAGAACCACCCAAATCTATACCTATTCTTTTACCTGGAAGTTTAAGAAAGATTCCTGATCCAGCTGTAAAACTGTACTTTGTCATACCAACCCTTAGAGAGAGAATATCAACAGGGTAGTACTCTGCTCCAAAAGAATAATAGTTCTCATTCCATTCATTTACATTATAAAAATCAAAAAGCAAATTAAATTTTCCTTCAAAAAAACTTGATAAAATTCCTGCCCTAATTGTTAGTGGAATTTTTTCTGATTCCTCTATTAATTTATAAGGAACATTTAGTAGATTTAAAAAGGCAACGCCAACCTTAAAAACATTTTGAGGTAAAAAGATAAAACCAAGATCAAATGCATGACCTAAAGAGGAAAATCTTGATATTGTTTTATAAAGCAACTTATAAGACAATCCAGCATCAACATAATTTGAAAGTTCCTTCGCGTAAGTTAGATAAAAGGCTGATTCAAAATGAACAAAATTTCCGCCAAACTTGTTTTCAGGATCAGTAACTTTTGTCTTACCTGAATTCACAAATAAAAGAGCTGCTCCAAAATTACCAATTTTCTGTGTCGGCCTTACATATCCTACCCATCCATAGTTACCTCCAAGAGGTAGAGAACTCTGTGAAAATTGAATTTCTTGAGGATTTGATTCAGCAATTCCTGCTGGATTGAAGTATATGGAGGCAGGGTCACCCACAAAAGCTGTGTATGCTGAACCCAAAGCAAAGGATCTTGCAGAGGGTGAGTATAACATAAAGGAACCTGGCATACCCCAGGCTCCTAAAAATAAAAATTTTAATATATTTAAAATCACCATATTACTGAAATACTTTTTATTTTTTTATAAACTGTTCTTGCCCCCTTTACAGCATTAAGAATTAAAATGTAAGAACCACTTGAAACCTTTTTACCTAAGTCGTTTCTTCCATCCCATGTTAACTTATGCTTACCAGGAGAAAGTGACGGAATTCTATGTTTCTTTACAGGGTGTCCAAAAAGATCATAAATAGAAATCTCTACATCAGATGGTTCAGGAAGATAAAATTCAATATTAAGCATATCGTATTTTACTCCAGTATATTTTACATTTCCAAAAGGATTTGGATAGACCGAAAAGGTATCACCCCCTACCGAAAAACTATTTACAAATATAGGCTCAGAAAAGAAAGGATATGTCCCTATTTCATCAGTAACTTTTATTGATATTTCCTCAAAAGGTGCACTTGTACAGTATCTTAAGTATACATCTAAAATTCCCTGAGTTAAATTAAAGGCTGTATCAGATAGATAACCTTTAGATCTTTGATTTCTATTAGATGCTATTACTGGACTCAAAAAAACTTTATGATTTGAATTTGTTTGATTTCCTGAAACATCATAGTACCTTAAAATGAATCTGAAAAGTTGGGTACAGGAAAGAATTGTATCTGGATCTACTGTTATATTATAGAAGTTGCCTCTTATGTCAATTAATTCTCCGCTGCTTTTAATATTAAAAACTTTATCATTAAGGTAGCATGAATAAAGCCCAGAGGATACTATGTTAAGTGTAAATGTGTCTCTTCCATCTCTCAAGTTTACCGTTTCAGGATAAACAGTACTTCCTTGGGGAAGAGGTGTATCAAAATTTAAAAATACCTTTAAGTTATTTTCAGTAACCCTGTTAAAGTAACGATCACATGCTAGAGCCTCAAGCCAAAAATTTAAACCAGAAGGATGGGGTTTGAATTTTGAAATCTTTCCAACACTTTCATTTCCTGGATCAAAAATTTCTCCTTGTATTACACCTGAAGAATCCCAGTATTCAAGAATCAAAAGTTTTGAGTAATCACCGGATTTAACATGAAAGAAAGGCGAATTTATGTTATACCTTGCAGTATCTCCCTTAAAATTTGACACAGATACAAGACCATATAAAACTCTTCTATCATTAGGAGAAAACTGATAAGGAATTGTTGCTCTTTTGAAAATAACTTCTACATCTTTAGTGGTTTCTCCTGGTAAAAAATAAACGGAATCAGTAATTGTGGCGTATGGGTCATCAGTGATGATGTTTATATTTAAAGTATCAGAATAAGGACTTTCGTTATAAAAAATGTCAGTTAGTTTAACATTAAATTTTATACGCTCTCCTACAGGAAAAATTGGTAAGGAAATTGAACTTCGCCCCTTGTTTATACTATCACCAGGTAGATGAAGCTGATTGTTAAATAAAATGATAACTCTACTTGGGGGTTTTGGGTTT
Organism: Caldifarciminales bacterium; assembly: GCA_039630575.1. Classification (GTDB taxonomy): domain Bacteria; phylum Hydrothermota; class Hydrothermia; order Hydrothermales; family JAJRUZ01; genus JBCNVI01. The sequence goes on along the minus strand of JBCNUW010000001.1, from coordinate 53,137 downwards.
GAAGTAAAGGGATTGCTATAGGCATTTCCTGGGGTTCCGGCTACATAAATTGAGTCTATCCCGGCTTTTAAAATTCTATGTAAACCTTGGTAAACGCCTCCTATTATATTACCAGTGTTAGGATAAATCAGGTTTGTACTGTTAGCTAAAAAAAACGAAATTGCTCCGTCTCTATCAGCTGTAATTGAAATAGTTACGTAATCCCCAACTGTAAAATTGGATGGGGTAACAGTAAAACTTGTGATCGTTGCAAAAAGATAAAAATTAAAAAGAACTAAAATTAAAAAAAATTTTCTCATTTTTCTAAGTATTTATAGGTTCTAAAGGCCATTAATGTTTGTGTTTCAACTATTCCAGGTATTTTTTGAATTTCTTCTGCAAGTATGTCTCCTAATCTTTCATAACTTTCTGTCTCAATGATAGCAAGAACATCAAAAGGTCCTGTAACCATAAATATTTCCCTAACTTCATTTATATTATAAAGTCTTTGAGCAACTGAAGGCACTTTCCCAACTTGAACTTTTATTAGAACAAAAGCGTAGTGTCTGTTAGGCATTAGTAAACTCCTTTCTTTCCTCATGGAATTGAACCATTTTTAGCTCATTAGGATTAAAATTACCATAATCAGTTATTATATTTTTTATAAGATATGGTGGTGTTAAGTCAAACGAATAGTAAATTACGTCAAAGTTCTCTAGCACCCATTTTGTCTTACCCCATCCTTTAACCTCATCACCTCTTCTTTCCTCTATCTGAATATTTTCAATTCCCTTTGTGTTAAAATCAATTGTTGAGACCGGTGAAGCTACATAAAATGGTATACCAAACTCTTTTGCTGAAATTGCAAGAGACAAAGTTCCAACTTTGTTTGCTAAATAACCATCCTGAGTTATTCTATCAGCACCTACTATGATAGCATCGACCTCACCTTTTTGCATCAAAAAGGATGCTTCTCCGTCAAGAATGATTTTAAACGGTATATTTAGCTTAAACAATTCATATGATGTTAATCTTGCACCTTGAAAGTAAGGTCTTGTCTCGGTCACATAAACCATTTCAATTATCTTTTTTGATTTATAAATAACCCCAAGAGCAGTACCTATACCACCAGTTGCCAATTTCCCTGTATTACAATGAGTTAAAATTTTTTTATATTGTTTTTCCTTGAAAATTTTGAATCCATTTTTACCTATTCTCTCACACCTTATCTTTTCTTGTTCAAAGATATTTTCTACTTCTTTTTCAAGATCTTTATAACCAGCTCCGTTTTTTATTAGTCTTTCTAATATTGAAAGTGTATAGTTTAGATTATAGGGGGTCTTTCTGAGTAGAAGTAGACTTTCTTTCATCTTATAAAAATTATCTAAATTAAATTTTTTTCTTAAACCTAATAAAATTCCATAGGCTCCTGCTATACCAATTAAGGGGGCTCCTCTTAATATCATATTCTTAATAGCAACTTTTACATCACAGAAACTACTTGCAACAAAGTATTTTTCCTTAAACGGTATTTTTCTTTGATCTAAAATGTAAAGTTTATTTTTTCTAAAAATTAAAGGTTCTGGAATACTTTTCATAAGGTTACTTCATTTGATTATATATTGTTTTTTATTTTAAAATCAATAATGCTTTTTGTAATTTTTGCTACACAAATCTTGTCAAACTCTGAGAGGATCATTTATTACGAAGTTCCATCTAAATTTATTCCCTATATTTCAAACTCAAAAGCATATCTTGTTAGCGAAGATTACAAGATCAAAAGGGGTGATATTTTAACAATAGTTTTTTTTGGAACCTATAACCAAGTTTATATGCAACAGGTCACACACACTGGTGAAATATGGATAATAACAACACCTACTTCTTTAAAATTTTCAAATATCCCAATTTCAGAAATAAGTGGTCCAAATCTTGGTTTTTTTAAAGTAAGTGGTAAAAAAATAAAAGAAGTAGAAAAAGAGATAAATGAGATAATAAAGAAAAAATTCGAAGGAACAGAAATTAGAGTGTTTGTTACAGAAACAGCCCCAATTGAAGTTCATGTAGTGGGAAACTTAGAAAAACCAGGTATTTATTACACTGATGGTTTAAAAAGACTATCTGAATTTTTAAAAGAGGCACTCTCAAAAAATGTAGAAAAGGTTATTTTAAAAAGGGAAAATCAAATTGATACTATACAAATAGAGCAATATTTCAAAAATGGAGATCTTACACAAAACCCATTCCTTTTAGACGGTGATGTAATAATAATACCATGGAATTCAAAATAATTTTTGAAATTTTTTTAAAATGGAGAAAACTATTTTATAAATTCTTTATATTTTCTACTTTTTTAGTTCTTCTTTTAACCTTTTTAATACCGCAAAAATATATAATATCAACAATAATTATGCCCTATAAGGCTGAACCAATACATAGTGAAACTTTACCTTCAGAATATTTAACTTTACTTCAACTTATTCCAATAAGTTACGGGGTTTATATAACTCCTTCCGATATTTTAGCCTCACTTTCAGAGGAAAGTGGAATATTGTCCCCTGTAATAGAAAAATTTGGTTTGATTGAGACTCTAAAAGCAAAAGATATGGATGAAGCTTTAAAAAAGTTTAGAGAATTTTATAAAGTAAACATACAGAAAAGCGGAATGATAAATATCAGTTTAGTTTATAAAAATCCTTTAACAGGAACAAAAATTTTAAACGAAATTCTAAAAAATTTAGAAAATTTCATAAAGAAAATCCACAATCAATTTTATGAAAAGAGGGAAAACTTACTAAAAGAAAGATTTTTCCTTGTAGAAAAAGAACTGAAAGCTGTAGAGGATACCTATAAACTACTAAAATTAAAATATGGTGTTCACAATATAGAAGAAGAATTTAACAACATTTTTCCAAAATATGCAGAATTAAAAAAAGAGGAAATCGAAGCCGAGATAGATTATAAAACTATGCTATCAGTAATAAAGGATACAAACGATATTGAGTTAAAAAGATTAAAAAAGAGATATTTAGAACTAAAAAAAGAAATTGAAGGTATAGAAAATAGAAATAAAAAAGGCGGTTTCGGTGCAGGATTTGGTTCATCTCTTTCAATGGTTCCTGAAATCAGTGTAAAATTGGCACGTCTTTGGAGAAAAATTGAATCCCTTTCTGAAATTTACAAAAATCTTATGAGTGAACTAGAAAACACAAAAATTGAAGCTTCAAGAGATATACCTTTCTTCAGTATTGTTTCTAAGCCAGGTTACTCAAAATACAAAAAGACTCCTAAAAGGAGTCATATCCTTTTAGGTGGAATTTTTCTATCTTTCTTTTTTTCTATCTCACTGATTTATATTCTTGAATTTTTTGAAAGAGTTAAAAGAGATCAGAATCTTTCATACTTAAGAGAATTCTTCGAAACTTTATGGAAAGATTTAAAGTTTAAAAAATAATTAAAAATTAAAACCTTAGCTCAAACTCTACACCACTTTGTAAACTTCCCTTTTCGTCCTTCTCTGTATATATTGATAAACTTGGTAGTAAAAAATATTTTAAAAGATACAAATTTCTTGAACGATCTATAAGAGCCTGTGAATATTTGAAATATACATTGTGAGTAATGTATGTCCCCACAGTAAATGTAGGATCACCTTTTAAAAGACCTGTAATCATTAACTCTTCAACCTTTAGTCTTTTTCTTATTTCTTGAGATACAGCACCTTCAATAATAGTTGATCCAACAACTTCCTCACCTAAAGTTAAAAGTCTAAGTAGCTCACTTTCGCTATAAACTGGAGGCTCTGAACTTAAGAAAAATTGAGGTGCTGAGAGTTTTCCCTTTACATTAACAAAAATTTTTATTTTTCTATTACCGATGGGATCAAAATGGTAAGTTTCGGCTTCAACAAAAAGTTCAGGATCAAATTTTTCTTCCCCCTTTAACTCTACATAAGAAATTCCTTTTATATCAAAAATTTTCCCAAGATAAAAAATATTACCCCTTTTAACATCAAACCTACCTTTAAAAACCTTTCTCTTAAAATCTGGTGTAAAAATAATCAAACTTCCTTTTAGCTCTGCATTTAAATATTCGCTGGATATAAATATATTTTCACCCTTTAAATTTAAATTTAAATAAGTCTTTGAAAAACTTTTTAAATCCTCTTTTTCAAAATAAGGGTATATAAAACACTTATTTACAAAAAGATCCCCCTCAATATGAAGCCCTCTATGATCTTTAACATAAATAACTTCACCATCAACATTAGCATCGATGTTTTGAACTGGATAAATCTTTACATTCTTGAGTTTTACTTTTCCACTTAAATTAAATCCTTTTTCTAAAATACCAAGTTTACCTATACCACTTCCCTTTATTTGTCCATCTTCACTTAAACCTTGAAAATCATAACTGAATGTGTCGTTCATAAATACAAGATAAACTTTTGTCCGTTCAAAATTTGTGACTACAGGATAAAAAATTCCTTGTAGGTTGTCACAATTTAATCTAGCTATATATCTAAATTTTCTATCCTTATCTAATCTTCCTTTAAATCTAAAACTGTAGTTTCCTCCCTCCAGTTTGAATAGCTCACGGAAAAAAATATCAAAATCAGTTATATTAAAATCAACTCCTGAAATTTCAAATTCTGTTTCTTGATTTGAACGGTTAAATTTTATCTCTCCTTCTTTACCATTTCTTGTAAAAAAGCCATCACCAGTAATTACATCTTTTTCACTTCTGAATGAAAAATTCAGTGAATCTAGGCTTATAAATTTATAAAAAAAGTTACTTAACTTTATATTGCCCTCAACAAGCTTAAAGCTAAAATCTTGAGATATTAAATATATACGTGAGTTCACTTTACCAATTAAATTGAGATAGGGTAAATACGAAAGATCTAAATTATAAATATTTATTTTCAAAATCTCATTCTCTTTTTTGGCTTTTAAATATCCGTTTAGAAATTTAAGAGAATCTAATTTTATATCCAAAACAGGATGTAAATAAATTATACCACTTTTAATTTTTAAAATTTTTCTATTTACTTTATTGATGAAATCACCTTCTTCTTCAAAATTTCCAAAGAAAGGTAAATTTCCCTTTAAAACAAAATTAAAGCTATCAAAATTTAAAAAGTTCAATCTTAATATATCAACAGAACCAGCAAAATTTTTGAAATAAATTTTTTTAGAATAAAAATTTATGTTGTTTACACCATCTTTTCTGTTAAGAGTAAAATTTATTGTATCCGATTTAATATCCTTTATAAAAAGGTTTTCAATTATACCTTGAGTTATCATATCAAAATCTTTTTTTTTGATTTTTAAGATTCCTGTTCCTTTAAGATTAAAACCTCCATCTAAATTAAGAAAACTAAATTTCTCTAAAAATTTTTGGGATAAGTACTCAATTTTGAAATCTATTTCCTTTAATCTACCTTTGCCATAAATTTTTAATAATTCTGAGAAAATATAAAAGGAATCTGGCTCGATTTCTAAATTTTTATATATTTTACCGCTGTAAAAAATCGTATCAAATTTAAAATTTTTATAAATTAAATTTTTTAATAAAATATCACCATAAAACATCTCACTCTTTAAATCAATGTTAAATTTGCTTGAAACAAATGACTTTATTTTGTCTAAATTTAAATTCCCGACTAAAAATCCTCTAAATTCCCAATCTTCAAAAATAAAATTCACATTTAAATTAGCTAAATTTGACTTTATATCCATTCTATCAACTTTAATACCATATTTATTTATCTTACCCTTAACATCAATTTTGTCGAGTATATGACCTTTAATATAAAAGTTATTTAAAGTGGCTTCAAAATGTTCACCTTTCAAATTTCCTATTAGGTTTACACTGAAAATCTTTGAGTTCAAGTTTTTTGTAAAAATTTTAAAATCTCTCCCTTTTCCTAAAATAATTACTTTGCCCTTAAGATCGAAGAAAGTTGGTGAATGAAACTTGACAATAATTTGATACTCACTATCTTGTATTCTGAAAGAAATTTTTAAGTTCTTAAAAAGATGCGAAGTTTCTTTATATTTTAGAATAATATTTTTTATATTAATGTCCTCTACAACAAAGTATACTAAATCTTTTTTTTCATCTTTTTTATCTAAATTTATTTTTCTTTTTAAAAAACTAAAAAGTGAATCAAGGTCTAATTTGAGTGAATCAATTTCAAAAGTTCCTAAGTTTTTAAAAAAAATTACAGCGAAAATATTGAAATCAACAGAAAATTTTTTTATAGAGAACCAATCACTCTTTAAACTTTTAAATTTAAACTCTGTGAAACTTACTTTTAAATCTTCAAACTCTACTTTTTCACCTAAAAAATCCTGAAGTCTTGTTTTTATATCTTTTTTAGTCTTCCAAATAGCAAATGAATATGAAACAAAAAATAAAATAACAAGGAGGAATAAAACAGAAAATGTAACTAAAAATCTTTTGACTTTCATATTAAATTTATATTATAAATTATAATGAAAAATTTTGAAAAAACTCTCACCTTTGATGATGTTTTAATTAAACCAGGAAAAAGTAATGTTTTACCTCTTGAAACCGAATTAAAGACTAAATTTTCAAGAAATATAACTTTGAATATTCCTTTTGTTTCTGCAGCTATGGACACTGTAACAGAATCTGAAATGGCAATCGCAATAGCTCAAGAAGGTGGAATAGGAGTTATACACAGAAATATGTCTCCAGATGAACAAAAAGAAGAAGTTATTAGGGTCAAGAGATATGAAAGTTGGATAATAAAAGAACCTATTTCGCTTTCACCAGAAGATAAAGTAGAAAAAGCAAGGGAGGTAATGGAAAAATATAAAATTTCAGGAATCCCAATAGTAATGGAGGACAAAACTCTTGTTGGAATTGCAACAAAGCGGGATCTCAGGTATGTAGAGAATTCGCAACTAAAATTAAAAGATGTGATGAAGAAAAATGTCATAACTGGTAAAGAGAATATTACAATTGAAGAAGCCCATAAAATTCTTATTGAAAATAGAATTGAAAAATTACCAGTTGTTGATAGTAAAGGAAAACTTAAGGGTCTTATTACATTAAAAGATCTCTCTAAAAAACTTGAGCATCCTAATGCAAACATAGATGCAAAAGGAAGACTAAAAGTTGCTGCTGCAATTGGAACAGGAGATGACTGGGAAGAAAGATTGTATAAACTACTTGAAGCTGAAGTAGATGTAATAGTTATAGATACAGCCCACGCTCATTCAAAGAGAGTTTTAGAGATAACAAAAAAAATAAAAAGAAAAAATTTTCAAGCAGATTTAGTTGTAGGAAACGTTGCTACTTCAGAAGCAACACTTGAACTTGTTAGGTTAGATGTTGATGGAATAAAGGTAGGAATTGGTCCTGGATCAATATGTACAACAAGAGTTGTTGCTGGTGTGGGAGTTCCGCAACTATCAGCAATAATGGATTGTTATAAAGTCTCAAAAAAATATAAGATTCCGCTAATTGCCGATGGAGGAATTAGATATTCTGGTGACATTGTAAAAGCACTTGCCGGTGGTGCTGATTGTGTCATGATAGGGAACCTTTTTGCCGGAACAGATGAAAGCCCAGGAGAGATGGTTATCCATGAAGGAAAGAGATTTAAAACCTATAGAGCTATGGGTTCCATTTCTGCTATGAAAAAAGGTTCCCGTGACAGGTACTTTCAAGATAAGGCAATAAAGTTTGTCCCAGAGGGAGTTGAGGGAATGGTTCCTTATAGAGGATCTGTAAGAGATGTAATATATCAGCTTGCTGGAGGGTTAAGAGCAGGCATGGGTTATGTAGGAGCTAAAAACATAAAAGAATTGAGAAGAAAAGCTAAGTTTGTTACAATAAGTTCTTTTGGTCTTAAGGAGAGTCATCCTCATGATATAATAATCACAAAAGAAGCTCCTAACTATGAGCCCCCTAAATATCTTTGATTTTTCTCTGTGCCACGATAAAAAGAGCTGAGTCTTTCAGATTATCAACAATGTACTTCAAAAATTTTTTTGCTGTCTCTTTATTACCTTCTTTTAGTGAAAAGTGATAACCCTCAAAATAAAGTATTGATAAAAAATTGCTATCAAAAAGAGTATCCTTTATTTCAAAAAAATTTCCTTTTCTTATTTCCTTTTTCAAAAGAAAATAGTTTTTCCATTTTTCATCAATCTCTCCCTCCAATTCAAAATCTTTATTCTCCTCAGTTTTTTCATTACACTCTACTATCAATTTTAATTTCTCTCTCTTTTCAAATCTCACAAGATAGTATAAAAAAAGAGCCTTATAAATTTTCTCATCTTCAGGGAACCTTAAAATTGTCTGCGATAATATAGAATCTGCCCTTTCAATTCTATCTAAAAAAATATTAATTTTTGCTCTCATTAAGAAAATATCAAAATTATTGAATTTTTTCAAAATTGAATCAGCTGCTTTATAATTTCCAGTATTGTAAAAAATTTTACCCAACTCAAGACTTTCATCAGCTAAAATTTTAATGTTTTTAACAGCAATTGATTCAGCTTTACTTTTTTTATCTGAAAGTATAAGACTATAAATTTCAGTTAATATGTTAAGCTTTTCATCCTTACACTTTCCTCGATAATTTAATGCTTCATTATAGTTTTCAACTTTAAGAAAAAAAGAAATTTTTTCACAATCGTTAAAAATTTTATCTATAATTTTTCTTAAAGAAGCTGGGTCATTTTCATAAAGAAAATAAACTAAAGAATCAACTTGCTTCTTTTTACCTAACAAACTATACATCTCTATCACATATTCAAATTCTCCCCTCTTTAAAAATTCTCTTATGAATATTGGGAAAAGTTCTTTTAAATTTTTTTGCTTTGAATCTTCATATACTTTTATGATGTAGTTTTTATTTAGATTTGAAAGATAATCTGAAAAAATATCTAAGAAAGGAGATAGATCTTTAATACTTAAGAATTCGTCCCAAAATTTACTGAATTCTTTTAATTTTAAAATTGACGATAAGTACTCCCTTACGTAAAGATTTTTTGTATCAAACTTTTCTCTAGCTTTTTCTATTAAAAATTTTACATACTCAGGATAACTAAACTTTTCAATTGTTTTAACAACTGGAAAAATAACTGCTGGATTTTTAAAATATTTAAAAAGTGAATCACAAAAAAAATAAAACTTTTCCTTTTTTTTCTGAACTGATAAAGCCAAGAGAAGATCAGATATGTAAAGAGCATTATATTTATCCTGTTGAAACATCTTATAAGAAATTTCTTCTAACTCTACGAAATTACTTGACCTTATATAGATACTCCTTAGATTTAAGTATTCAGTGAGAGAAATCTGCGAAAAAATTAAGAAAATAAAAATGATAGCCACTCAAAAAGAAGGAAATGAATTCTACCTATCAAAAGTGAAACACGAGCCATAACAGTATATCCAAAGGATGCACCAAACGCAATCATTATAAAGGTAATTCCGACTTTTGCAAAAATACCTATAATTCCCCTTTGTTCCCTTGAAAAAAAGAAATAGATTAAAGTTGAAATTGTAGCAATTACTATTATTAAATTGTTAAAACTTGTGAATAAGTTACCTGTGTAAATTGGAAGCAGAGTTGCCTCTGTCTGAGGAATTATGTATCCTTGAAGAGCTCCTGTTATTCCAAGACCAGCAGCCATTCCGACAAGAAAGGCAATTGACCACCTTGAGATCCAAGCTGTTGGTGGTATGAACCTTAGTAGCATAAAAACAGAGAGTGTTATAGGAATTAATAAAATCCAGTGTTCTGGAGATAGATGCGAAAACATTTTTAAAAATCCATGTTCTTTATACAGACTCCTAAAAGGTGCAATAATTTTTGGATCAATATCAAAAAACCAAAGGTACAAAAACCAGAATGCAGCGGCAGAACCTACGTAAATGTGTTCAGCTATTTTATAAAAAGGATTGTCTTTGTATAAAAATGAAAATATAGCTAATGTTAAACCAGCTGCTATAAAGGTAAAAATTAAATCTATCATTTTAGTCTCCTTAGAGCAAAATATCCAATATTTCCGAGTAAAATTAGAATTATAATAATTATGTGAATTATTGTCTGAGCTGTCATACCTGAATAGGCAAATCCTTTTCTCTTTACAAGAATTTCATAATCGGCAGCACCTCTCAAACCACCTATAAGTCCAACAATTTGACCTGCTTGGTAATAAGGATATAAATCAGGTGTTATAACAGCTGTTGAAGTTAGAATTATCTTTAAACCAAATCTTGCCTGACCGAACTGAACCCAGAAATCTCCAGTTGCACCTGCTTCAAATCCGATAAGTAAGGCAATATCACTATAGTTATGAATACCTCTCATCATCTCAAGAGAATCAATTGGTGTACCTTTATAATCTGTATTAAAAACTGTTCTTATTTCTTTTCCCATATTAAGGATTACTGCGGCAACACCGGGTCTATAGCCAAGAAAAACATAATCATAACCGTATTTTTTATTCATTTCTTTAGCTATTTTTTCCAAAGCAATCTGTCCAAGTGGTAAACCTAAAGGCCAATGTCCCATCATTAACACTTTTAAATTATTTGAAAAAAGATGCCTTAGAACAACCTCAAGAAGTGGCTGAAGCTCAGGCATACTTGCAGCATCATAATCAATAGATATCAATATAACTGAACCCTCAGGTAAACTTTCTATAAAATCGTAAGCTTTCTTAACTTCTTGAAGTGGTTCAAATTTGAAACCTTTTTTGGTTATTAAGGGGATTGTTACACCTAAAAAGATTAGTAAGTATACTATCCTTCTATCAATTTTAGCAATTTTTTCAAAAAAATTTTTCATTTTAAATAGGTCCTTTCAATTCCAAGTATTATCCTCACTGACATCGCTATAGCACCAAGGGAGATACCAATAAAAAGACCTCTTTTTGCTCCAAGTTGTGGAGTATTCATAATCCAGTTTGTAATTTCAGTGAGATGTCTCTTAAGAAAAGCTGAGAGTGGAAAAATGAGTAAAATAGACAAAACAGCCATACTTAAGAAAAAGGTTTTTTCTAATGGATTTACCCTTTTAAATCCTTCTAATGCAAATATCACAGATATTAAAATTAGAGTTATTCCTGTGAAGTAGGGCACAGTTTCTTCCCCCATTGGAACTCTTCCAAGCATAACAATTCCTGCAGATAAAAGTAAAAGTGTTGCATTTAAAGTCCTGGCTCTGAAAGCCCTATAGGCTGCTGAGGAGATAAAAAAGGCAAGAAGTGCAAACATTGTGGCCTGTAACGGAACAAAAACATAAGTATAGAAGTATCTTAAAAAAGTTGATGTTGGAGCAAAGGGATTTCCATGTTTTACTCCAGAATATATTCCCCAAAAAAGAACAATCACAAAACTTATTATAAGAATTAAAGAATATGGAGCATCTTTTTCTTTTCTTTTTATCTTTTTATAATGATAGAGCAAAAGTGAATCAACGCCAAGTATCAGAGTAAATCCAGAGACAATTATAAACCAATCGTTGAACCGCTGTTCCAAACTTCCGAAAGGTTCATGAGGGACAAAAAAGGCTATTATGAGTAAAAAACCCGAAATAAAAGTTATTATTAAAGGAATTTCCTTTTTCATTTCAGAAAATTGTAAAGAAATTTTTCAAAAAATGAAGCCAAGGTATTTTAACAAAAAAAGCAATTGATTCTAAAATTACTCCAAAAACAATCAAAATTATAAGAAGCATTTTAACCCAATCTTCTCCCTTTATCGTTGCAAGGGAAAGAGGATCCCTCTCGAGATAGGCACTTGCAGCATACATCTCTTCTCCTATTAAAGTATAGTCCGTAGCAGCAACAAAAAACGGAAGCTGTGTGACTGCAGTTGTTCCTGAAATTTGTATTGCTCCAATTGAATTACCCGTCTCTGCAATAATAAGTGACTCAGCGTAAAAGTAACCTTGAAGAAATATCGCACCAGGTTTTTCTCTTAAAATTATTCCATCAACTCCTGCAGCATAGCCGAATTGCTCGTAGGACAAGAAAAACACATTTCCCTCTTTATATAAATCGGGCCTACCGGCTTCAAGATAACCTTCCTTCACAGTTTCTTGAGCAGCAACAAAAACAACCGGTTCAAAACAAGGAACTATAAGATCTGTTTCATATTCAGCAGCTTTTTTGGCAACCCTTTTCAAAATAGAAAGTCCTGCTATCGTAGGAATATCAGCAATAGTTCCAAGACCAAGGGAAAACAAAAGTGGTTTTCCAAGCTCAGTTGACCTTCCTACAGCCTCATCAATAGCATCAAGACCTGGGATTTTTCTAATAAAAAGATATATACCTCTTTTTGCTCTCTCTATGTATAATAATAGTAAACTGACAATTACAATGAGAAGAATTAGTGCACTTATCCTTTTCTTATGAAACCATTGAGCTGAAGAGTAAACTATATTTGATTTTTCACTATCAGAATATATTTCGCCTTTTATGGCTCTTAAGAAATACCTATAATTAATTTTATCTTTAACACCAGTATCTAAAATGTTATTTTCACCTCTTTTTAAAATAGCAACTGTTTCGGGTTCACTCCATTTATCAAATATCTTTTGTTCTCTGAAAAGAATATAATAATCAATCACAGAATCATCCGGAGAAAGATTCCATTCTATCTTTATTTTACCTCCCGCATCGTTTGGATAATCAAAAGCCCTAACATCATAGGGGGGTAAGATAAAAAAAATAAGAATTGAAAAATACATCAACTATTATAAAAATATTTAACTTGAAAAAATCAAATGCTAAAAGTAAATTTATAAATGAGAAAATTACCTCTTATTCCTTTGCGTGAAGTCGTTCTTTTTCCAAACTCCATCTATCCACTTATATTAGGAAGAGATTTTTCTAAGTATGCTCTTGAGGAAGCATTAAAAACAAGTGAAAAAGAGATTATCTTTGTTACTCAAAGGGATCCTTCAGTAAGCGAACCTAAACAGAAAGATCTTTATGAACTTGGCACCATTGGAATAGTAATAACAGAGTTTAGACCTCCAGAGGGAAATTACCGAATCGTTGTTGAGGGTTTGGAAAGGGTAAGAATTTTAAATGTCTATTACAATGGAAAGTATTACGAGGCTGAATTTGAAATATATAAAAGAAACTTAGTTGAAAACGAGGAGGTTTATAATCTCTCGAGAATAGTAACCGAGAATTTCAGAGAATTAACAAGCTATCTTTCTGGCTTTCCTGACGATCTTTTGGCAAATTTGTATTCAAGAAAAGGTTCAATAGAAATAGCAGATTTTATATCAACTCACCTTCCTGTTAAATCTGACATAAAACAAATGCTTCTTGAGATCGATAATTTAATAGACTACCTAAAAGAGCTTAATAAGAGGCTCATAGAAGAAATTGAATTCAGAAAACTTAAAATTAAAATAGAAGAAAAAACAAGGGAGGAACTTCAAAAAAGTCAAAAGCAGATTTTTTTACATGAACAGATGAAACAAATCCAAAAAGAGCTGGGCTATAAGGAATTTGACGAGTTCCAATCCCTGAGAGAAAAGATTGAAAAATCTGGTATGCCAGAAGACGTAAAGGAACATGCACTGAAGGAGCTTAAAAAGCTTGAAATTACACCCTCTATTTCTCCTGAAGCATCTGTCATAAGAACATATCTTGAGTTTTTAACATCTATGCCATGGAATAAAAGAACAAAAGATAATTTTAACTTAGAGAAAGCAAAGAAAATTCTCGACGAAGATCATTATGGTCTTTTTGAGCCAAAAGAAAGGATACTTGAATATCTTTCAATTTTGAAATTAAAGGGAAAAATTTTGGGGCAAATTCTATGTTTTGTAGGTCCACCTGGCTCAGGAAAAACATCACTTGCCAAATCTATTGCTAAAGCATTAGGGAGAAAATTCGTAAGAATGTCACTTGGAGGAATAAGGGATGAAGCAGAAATAAGGGGACATAGAAGAACATATGTTGGGGCTCTTCCAGGTAGAATTATACAAGGGATCAGAAAAGCTTGCTCAAAGAATCCAGTTTTTCTCCTTGACGAAATAGATAAAGTAGGGATTGATTATAGGGGAGATCCATATGCAGCCTTAATGGAAGTTCTTGACCCTGATGTAAATAAACACTTCGTAGATCACTACCTTGAGGTCGAATTTGATCTCTCAGAAGTTTTGTTCATCACAACAGCAAACTCTCTCTATAAAATTCCTTTAGTTCTTAGAGATAGGATGGAAGTAATTAGTTTACCAGGCTATTCAGAATATGAAAAACTCATGATTTCAAAAAAACACTTAATAAGGAGAATAATTAACGAAATTAATCTTAATCCTAAATACTTTCATATTGATGACGAAGCAATACTTGAAATAATAAGAAAGTATACAAGAGAGGCTGGAGTTAGAGATTTAGAGAGAAAGCTATCAAGAGTAATAAGATATGCTGCTAAAAATTATGTTGAAAAGAGAGAAAAAACTATTGTAGACAAAAATCTTTTGAAAAAAATCTTGGGGCCTGAGCCTTTTACATTAATTGAAAGTGAGAGAAAATTGAAACCTGGCGTAGCCTATGGACTTGCTTGGACTGAGTATGGTGGAGAGATAATGAAAATTGAAGTTTTGTTGATGGACGGAAAAGGTGAACAGATTTTAACAGGACATTTAGGTGAAGTTTTAAAAGAATCTGTTTACACTTCAATAAGTTATTTAAGATCAATTAGTAAAAACTATGGCATACAGAAGGATTTTCATAAAAAATACGATATACATTTACATATACCTGAAGGAGCAATACCAAAAGATGGACCATCTGCGGGGCTTGCAATTGTATTAGCAATACTCTCTGCACTTACGAAAAAAGAATTACCTTCAGATACTGCCTTTACTGGTGAAATTACCTTAACAGGGGATGTTTTAAGGATAGGAGGACTTGAAGAGAAAATAAACGCTGCAAAAAGGGGAGGCATAAGAAAAATTATTCTTCCAGAGGATTCAAGACCAGATGTAAGAAGGATAAGAAAAGAAGTAAAAAAGGATATTGATTTTTATTTCGTAAGAACGATTGATGAAGCAGTCAATTTTGTTTTTGTAGATTTAACAAAAAACAAAGAAAAAGAGAAAAATTTTTCTAATTCAGTTCTAATTAAAAATTGGGCGAGAGAGTAATATTAACAGCAATTTTTAAACCTGAAGAAAGGGAAATTTCAAGTTATAAGTTGAGTGAGCTTGAAAGTCTTGTAAAAACCGCAGGAGCAACTATAAGCTCTGAGGTTATCCAATTTAGAGAAAAAATAGACCCTGATTATTACTTAGGAAAAGGGAAACTTTTAGAACTTAAAGAAAAAGTTACACAAATATCAGTAAGTGCTGTAATTTTCGGTGTAGATCTTTTACCGAGACAAACAAGAAACTTGGAGGAATTTCTCAAGGTCAGAGTAATTGACAGAACAGAGTTAATAATGGACATTTTCGCAAAACATGCTAAAACAAGAGAGTCCAAGTTACAAGTAGAACTTGCTCAACTTGTCTACAGGCTATCAAAACTTAGAGGCATGGGAAAATGGCTCTCAAGATTAGGTGGAGGTATAGGAACAAGAGGTCCTGGAGAGAAAATACTGGAGATTAAAAAGAGAAATATTCTCCTAAGAATAAAGCATTTAAAGGAAAAATTAAAAGAAATCGAGAATCAAAGAAATATACAAAGTAAAAAAAGAAAAAGCTTTTTTAAGGTATGTTTGATAGGTTATACAAATGTAGGTAAAACTTCACTATTAAATTTAATAACAAAGGAAAAAGCTGAAACAAGAGATGCACTTTTTGTTACTCTAGATGCTCTCACAAGAAAATTTTATATAGATGGGATTCCAATAATTCTAAGCGATACAGTCGGTTTTATTGAAAATATCCCCATCAGTTTGATTCACTCCTTTAAGTCGACTTTAAAGGTTATTGAGGATGCAGACTTACTATTACATGTAGTAGATATCTCTAGTCCTATTAAAGAGATTCAAATAAATTCTGTAAATAACGTTCTCTCAGAGATGGGAGTACAAGATAAAGATACAATTTATGTTTTCAATAAGTACGATTTATTCTTTGAAGAGGAAGAAAAATCATATCTAAAAAGTAAATATGATCCTGCTGTTTTTGTTTCAGCAAAATCTGGCGAGAATATAAACTTACTTCTTGACAAGATAAAATTTTATGCTTTAAAATCTAAAAATCAAAAATTATGATGGAAGAAATTTCAATTAAACCTTATATACCAATTGAGAAACTAGAAGAAATATTTAAAAGTAGTGATAAAACTAAACTTTTTTATGAGATAATAAGACCAAAGCTCCAAGATCTTGTAACTCCAATTTTAAATACAATAGAGGATATTATAGGGGTAGATATTTTTTGGCATTCAAAACTTTCAGTAGTTCCCTCTATACATGAAGAGAATGCTAATTTTGTAGGATATGGTATAGAACCGAGAAAAAATGAAAGTTACCAGAAAAATTCAGATCTTTTAAAAATCTTTTTAAGGTTTGAAATACACTCTCCTGAAGAGTCAGGAGTTTATTTCGGAATAAAGGGTAAATATGAGAAATCGAGATTTGCTTTTCTCTTTCATCAGCATCCGGAGGATGTAGTAAATGTGATTCAGAATGCTTTTGTGTATGTGAAACTGCAGGAAAAACAGGTAGACCTTACTACTACAGAGAAAGTAATAAATTTTCTTGATCAGTATTTTACGGAAGTTGATGAAGTAACTTTTTTTGGTCCTGTTGAGATAACAAGAGCAAAAGAAGAGGTCAGTGCCGGAAGTATTTTAAGATTTTTAACACTTTTTCCAATATACCAAGCTATGATTGAATACTCTCTATCGTATGAATCAAATTTTAAAAATTACATTAAAAGAGTCTTTAGTTTTCTTCAATCTCCATAAGTTTAAAATTATTTTAAATTCTTCCTTTAAAAAAGAGTTCAAGGTTTCTTCGTAGTGTGTCTTTTGTAACTTTTCTTATCAGTTTACCTTGATAAGCAAAGGAAACCTCCCTTTTTTCCTCAGAGACAACAATTACGAAACTATCACTTATTTCGGTAATTCCTATAGAAGCTCTATGTCTTGTTCCAAGTGAGGCATCTATTTGATGGGAGTCAGATAAAGGTAAAATACATCTCACATACTTTACTCTATCTCCTTTTACTACACAAGCACCATCATGAATAGGTGAGGCAGGATTAAATATAGCAATAAAAAGAGGTTCAGATACCTGGGCATCTAAAAATAAAGCCTTATCAGTATAATCATCTAACCCCATTTTTCCTTGAATTACTATGATAGCACCATATCCTCTGTCCCTCAGAGAAAAAGCTGATTTTACTAAAATATTTATCATATTTTCAATTTTCTCACCCTCTTCAAGGATTTTCACAAGAGGTAAACGTCCAATGTTTGTTAAGAATTTTCTTATTTCTGGTTGAAAAATAATTATAAAAGCTACAAGACCAATCTTTTTTAAACCACTGAAAAACATTTTAGTTCCTGTAAGATCTAGTAAAAAGGAAATCGCTATCAATGTTATAAAAAAGAAAATTCCAAATAACATAAAACCTGCTCTTGTTCCTCTAAAAAGTCTTATTATTAGATAGGAAAATAAAACAAAGAATAAAATATCAATTAAATCAACGAATCTTAATTTTATGAAGTCCAACTTATAACTTAAAATCAGGAAAAATTGCTAAATGCAGTATTTTGTCTCTTTCCTTTTTGAAACCTCTTAAAATCAAACCTTCTCCTTCGCCCCTTAATTCAACGCCATTTCCTAAGCCCTTGTATTCCCTTATTCTCAACCTCTTGACTTTTTCAATTATTTCCTTTACTCTGTCTTTTTCAACAAAATCTGTCTTATATTCTCTTAACAAAATTGCATCAAGTGCATAACCTTTTAAAATCTTTTCTTTGAATTTTAAAAATAGACTCTTAGATACAAATAGATCCATACATAAAAAGTTTGGACCCGCAAAAGCAATTATACCACAAGCATTGTCAAAATTTACTCCATCTAAGTACCAATTAATTTGTGATTCATAAATATTAAAGGCATCCTGTATTGAAAGTGTTTTTGAATAGACATTTAATGATGTTAAGGTTTTTCTAATATTCTCCCACACAAGTTTCTGGTCAGATATAAATGAATTCTTAAGAATTAAACTTTTATTAGTTGTTTTTAAAAGAAGAGCTCTTAAACTTGGATATAAGGTAGTGCTTGAAAAATCAAAATTTCTTTTTCCTCCCCATCTTCTCTCCTCTACGCATGTAACAGGAACTTCAATAACTGTGTTAGGTTCAGAGAAAAAAGCAGTATTTATAACACGATTCTGAAAAGCACCAAGAACCTGTTCGCCATCAATAGCAAATACAGGGTAACTTCCTCTATTTTCAAAAATTACTTTTTCAATGTTTGGTCTTTCTAATTCTCTAAATCCTCCAAAACCTTCATTATAAGCATCCTCAATTGTTTTAATTATAAGCTCCCCATCTCCATTTTCACCTCTATATAATGGAAAAAGAAGCAGGTTTCTTTGAAATACAGGTTCTCCAATATTTAAATTTTTAAGCATCATAAAAATTATAAAGTTAACTTAAGTAAAAATCAAAGCAAAAATAATACCAATGAGAGCACCAACGACAACTTCAAATGGTGTATGACCTAAAAGCTCCATCAATCTCTCCTCTTTAATCTTTCCTGAAGACGAAAACTCTTCGATTATTTTATTTAATACTCTTGCCTGTTTACCAGCTGCTCTTCTCAGACCTGCTGCATCATACATAACAATAAACGTAAAAAATGCTGTGACAGCAAAAAGAGATGAATTGAAACCCTCTCTTACACCAACTATAGTAGAGAGAAAAATTGTAGAAGCTGTGTGAGATGAAGGCATACCACCTGTCTCAGTTAGCCAACGCCAATTCCACTTTTTATACTTAAAGCTATAAATCATAGACTTTATAATTTGTGTAAAAAAACCTACAAGAAGTGTTTTCCAGAGCAAATCATTAGTAAAAAGATCTTTCATAGTTCAAATTTATTGAAAAAGAATGAGAAATCTTTCCAACGAGACTTAATAATTTCTTTTTTCTCCTCAATTACACCCTTTTTATCTGCAAAACTTAATAAATCCTCTTCAATAAATACAAACTCAGATATTTCAGGTTTCCACTTTTCAAGTAAAAAAGTATCATATTCTCCTCTTTCAAAAAAGTCACTTGAAATTAATTGAAGAGAAAATTCCTTTGTTGTCTTTATGCCTGCTATAAAAAGTTCACCTAATGCCCTTATCATTCTTAAGGTTCCTTCCTTTTTATCAGCTCCCCATGTAATTATCTTCATAAGTAGAGGATCATATTCCTCCGGAACATAGAAACCTTGATAAACTCCTGAATCAACTCTTACAAAAGGACCCTGTGGGTAATGGAGCCATTTTATCTCTCCTGGTGAAGGCATAAAATTTTCATATGGGTCTTCTGCATAAACACGAACTTCCAAAGAATATCCTTTTAAGGGATAAGGTTTTTCTAATTTCAATTTTTCACCCATAGCAACTTTTAATTGTAGCATCACAAGATCCAAAGAACTTCTCATCTCTGTAACAGGATGTTCTACTTGAAGTCTTGTGTTCATTTCAATAAAATAGAAATTCTTATTTTCATCAAATATAAACTCAACAGTTCCTGCGTTGTAGTATTTTACAGATTTTGCAATCTCTATAGCAGCTTCTTGAATATTTTCTCTTGTTTTTTCATCAATGAAATAAGATGGGCTTTCTTCAATTAACTTTTGATGTCTTCTCTGAATAGAGCATTCTCTTTCTCCTAAAGCATAATAGTTTCCATACTTATCACCTATTATTTGAACTTCAATGTGCTTTGGTTTTTCAATAAACCTTTCTATATAAAGGGAACCATCAGCAAAGGCACTTTCGGCTTCTTTAAAAGCTAAATTAAAAAGTGAAATAAATTCTTGTTTGTTTCTTACAATCCGCATACCCTTACCACCACCACCCATACTAGCTTTCAACATTAGTGGAAAACCTAATTTTTCAGCTATTTTTATTGCCTCATTGGGACTACTTAGTTTCTCCGAATAACCAGGAACTACTGGAACATAACATTTTTCGGCAATTTTTCTTGCAAGCACTTTGTCACCCATCAATTCCATTGCCTCAGGGGAAGGACCCACAAAGTTAACATCTCGCTTTATAACTTCCTCTGCAAATTTTGAATTTTCTGAAAGAAATCCATAACCTGGGTGCAAAAAGTCAACTTTTTCTTTTTCTAAAACCCATAAAATTTTGTCAATATTGAGATAAGTTTCATAACTTGACCTTCCACCTAATGGATAAGAAGCATCCATAAAGAAATTGTGCAAGGAGAATTTATCTGGATCAGAATAAACACCTATAGGTGAAATTCCCATATCCTTTAAAGTTCTTGCGATTCTAACTGCTATTTCACCTCTGTTTGCTATTAAACATTTCATTTTTAAATTCTTTTAGTTTTATAAAATAATTATAAGGCAAGGTTTTAAGTCCAATAATATTTTTTCCAGCATGATTGTATCCATGAAAATCAGATCCACCTGTTACAAGCAAATTATTTTTAATTGCATATTCAAGGTAATACTGTTCCTTTTCTTCATCGTGATCAGGATAAAAAATTTCAACTCCTTTTAGACCAATTTTTTTTAAATAATCAAGGTAATCAAAATCAATTTCTTCAACGCCTGGATGCGCTATTATTGGTATACCACCCGAAATAAGACTAAGTTTTATGCCTTCCTCCGGAGTTAGTTTGAACTTTGGCACATAGGCTGGTCTATCTTTTCCAAGGTAGAGCTCAAAGGCTTCGTCAATTGAGGAGACATATCCTTTCTCTAAAAGTACCTTGGCAATATGAGGTCTTCCAAAAGATTTAACATCCCTATCCCCAGTAATTTCACTTAATTCAATCTTAATTCCAATTTTTTTTAATTTATCTAATATTTTTCTTATCCTATCAAACCTTATTTCTCTTATCTTAACTAAAACTTTTTCAAGCTCTGAATTTTCTTCTGGAAAATATACAAGTAAATGGATATCTTTGTTACCATCTCTTAAGGAAAGTTCGGCGCCAAACACTACTTCTATACTTTTATTTTCTATATGATATTTTGCTTCAAGGGTATCATGATCACATATACCAATTACATCTATTCCTTCTTTTTTTGCTTTTAAAATAAGTTCTTGGGGGTAAAGTTCACCATCTGAAAAAATTGTATGAGTGTGAAGATCAATTTTTAAATCTTTCATATCCCAAGTTCATTTATTACTTTATTTAAAATCTCACTGTTTATAAATTTTCTTTTTCTTAAGAAACCTTCAAGGAGTGCATTGTCACAAATTGTATTTATTAATCTTGGTTTTCCTTTTGAATATTTGTAAATAATTTCGTAAGCATCATCTGAGAAAACACTCTTTACTGATCCTGCAACTTTCAGCCTATGTAGAATATACTCTTTTGTTGATTCAAAATTAAGGGGTTTTAATTTAATTTTTAAAGCTATCCTTTCATAAAGGGGCATATCTATTTTAAGATTTTCTTCAAGTTCAGGTAAACCAAAGAGTACAAAACTCAAGAGTCTCTTCCCCGGAATTTCAATATTTAAAAGTCCTCTTATTTCTTCCATTATTTCTTTATCTTTTAACATATTTGCTTCATCGATTAGGATTACTGGAATCTTTGAATTTTTATACATTTCAATTAATCTTTTAGACACTTTTGATATAATTGAAACTGGATCGTTATCATCTGTAAGAATTTTTAAGTTACTTGCAATTTTCTTTAAAAACCATATTTTACCTATTTCAGAGTGAACAATAACAATTAGGGATGGATCAAAATTTTCATATTTCATCAATTCACTCAAAAGTTTTCTGGCTAAGGTTGTTTTACCAAGTCCTATATCCCCTGTGACAGTAATTAATCCTCTATGATTTTTAATGCCATAAATGATCTTTAATAGGGCTTCCTTATGTTGAGGAGAATTAAACCAAAAACCTTCATCTGGAGCAGCTGAAAAGGGTTCTCTTTTAAATTCATAGAAGTCTATATACGAGAAGGTATGCATTTTTAAAACATATTATACTTAAAAATTTGAAATTTTACAAACTATTAAAGAAAAGAAATTTTTTCTTCGTCTATAATGCCTTTTTCCCTTGTTTCAAGCTCTTTAATTTTCTCTTTTAAGCCTAAAATTTCTGGATCTTTTTCATAAACTCTTTTATAATAAACTAACGCATTTAAAGTATCTCCAAGTTTTTCATAACATTCTCCTAAGTGATACTCAATAGAGATTTCTCTTCTTTTTTCTAAATTCTTCTCACTTAAAGCTCTTTCAAAATATTCTATTGCTATGTTATAACGCTTAATTTCCATAAAAATTTCTCCAAGAAGCTCAAGTGATAAAACTCTTGTTTCATCAGATTTTATTGCTTCCTTCAAATTTTCAATTGCTTCTTCATAGAGACCCATTTCCCTCATTGCAATACCTAACTCTAATTTACCCCTATAGTCAACTTTCTTAGAAAATTTATGCAAGGTCTCTCTAACATCACTGAAAATATCTTTTTCTTTCTTTTCTTCAATTTCTAACTCCTCTAAAATCTCTTTCTTTAAGTCTACTAAATCTACTTTCTTTTCCTCTTCTCTTTTAACTTTCACTCTTTTGTGGTTCTCTGCAACAGAAATCTGAGGTTTTTTAATTTCTTTCATTTCTTGTTTTCTCTCTTTTATCTCTGGTTTAACTCTTTTTTCTAATTTTTCAGGATTTATCATTGTTACAAATTCAATAGCCTTTTTATTTTCTGGTTCAATTTCAAGCACTTTTAAAAACCACTTTAAAGCATCTTCTCTTGCACCTCTTTTATAAAGACATTCACCTAAAGATAAAACACTATCTACTAATAACTCTTTGTTTTTCAACATGTGGGAAATTTTTACCATTTCTTTTCTTGCTTTTATTTCTTCTGGCCATTTTTCAGATATTTCCTTTAAGATGTTAAGGGCATCTATCATGAGATTTTCCTTGTAATATAGTTCATAGGCTTTATAGAAAGTATCGAGAGCGCCTGTATAGTCTCCCATTATAAGGAGAGTTTCAGCAAGGGTTTTTACTTTATCTGGTGTTCTTATTTCTGTTTCAGTAATTTTCTCCTCACTTACAGTCTCTTCTTTTTCTTGCTCCATAAAAGTGGGTTCCTCAATAAATTCTTTTTCAACTTCTTTTTGTATCTCCTCTTCCATCTCGACTATACTTTTCTCATTTTTTGTTACCTTTTCTTCAAATAATTCTTTCTTATCTCTTAAAGGTCTTGTTGTTTTAGTGAATCTCTTTATTTCACCACTTAAAAGCTCATCTAATGTTACAAAAACACTTTCTGATTCTTTAAAACTACTGTCTGATTTTAAATACTCTTCTATCTGCTTTTCTGTTACTCCTAGGGAAGAGAGTTTGTTTTTGATTTCTGTCTCTTTATGTTTATTTCTGTTATGAAAATAGGCTAAAAGTTCTAAATAAAGCTCAATAGATCTTTTATTTTTTCTGAAGTCAAGGTAAAGTTCTGCAACTCTTTCCTTTAGGGAAAAATTCTCAGGTTGCCACTTTAAAAGAAGTTCATAATTTTCGAACCCTTTTTCATATTCACCACTTTTAAAGAGATATTCAATATAATATTCAAGGTTTTTTCCAGCTTCTCCCTGCATTCCGATGTTATAGTAAGCTTCAGCAATTTTTTTATATAAATCTTTTTTTTCTGGATAAAGTTGAATAAGTTTCTTCAAAAGAGCTATTGTTCTATTATCATAGATTTTTTTCTTCTCAAAATTTTCATAGGCTTTTAATAAAAATTCTCCAGCTTTTTTTTCTTGATTAAATTTAATTAGAATTTGACCTATTCTAAATAAAACCTCTGGATCTTCAGGTTCTTGTTTTAATACTATCTCATAAATTTCTAAAGCTTTCCTATACTCACCTTTTATTTCACATTCTCTTGCTCTTTTTTTTAATTCAGAAATATTCATAAACCCATAGTAGTGATAACTTTTTCTACTTCATTTAACTCAACTTTCTTTTTTCCTTTAACATAGCTCTCAAGTAAAGAAGCATCACAAATTGCATTTATTAGTCTGGGTATCCCATTTGAAACACCTTTTACTTTATCTTTGGCATCCAAAGTAAATATATCTTCACTCCCTCCTGCTTTTTTTAGTCTAAAATTTATATAATCTACGATTTCAGACTCATCAAGTTTTTCAAGAGAAACCCATATAGGGATTCTCTGACTAAAATTAGGATCTTCTCTGAAATTTTTTATTATCTCAGAAAGACCAACAAATACAAAAGAAACAGGTTTTTCGTCCATTGTCTCTATGGACAGTATATCTCTAAAAAATGAAAGAAGTTCAGCAGATTTTATTTTGTGTGCTTCATCAAGTAAAAGGATAAATTTTTTTCCCATTTCAAAGGATTCAAGAATTTTACTTATAAAATCCTCTCTTAAAATTTTTATGTCTTCACTTTCATTTAGACCAAAAAATCTCGCAATTTTCTTCAAAAACCACTTTACATTAACTTCTTGGTGAGCAAAAAGAACAAAAAGAGGTATATAATTTTCATGTTGGTAAAAATCTAAGAGTAATTTTCTTAATATCATACTTTTACCAGTTCCAACCTCACCGGTTAAAACACATCCTCCTCGGTTTTTAGTTATACAAAACTTTATCTTCTCTAATGCCTCTCTATGTATTTTTGAGGGATAAAAAAGCTCTGGATCAGGAACCATTGCAAAAGGATCTTTTTTAAAACCAAAAAATTCATACAATTCCATCTTTAACCTCCTTTAAATTATTATGAAATAATCTTTAACATTTTGTTTGGAAGATCTAACTTCTTCATAGTATGGCTCCTTAAAACTTTTTTCCTCAGTATAAACATCTACAACTTCCTCAAGTCCAAGTTCACCTTCATCTTTATCTTTTATAGCAGCAGGTTCATATATTGGTACTACCTCTTCTATTTCCTTTATCTCTTCCGTAATTTTCTCCTTGATAAGAGCTTCCTCTGGTCTTTTTATTTCAATGTACTCTTTTACATCTAAAAATCCAGGATCTTTCTCGTATATTGATCCAAAAATTTCTAAAGCCTCTTTTTTGCTGTTTAAATTGTATAGAGACAAACCTTTAAAATATCTTATAAAATTCATAGTTTCTTCTCTTTCAGTCAACTCAATAAACTTGTCAGATTTCGTTATTATTTCCTCATATTCTCCAATCTTGTAAAGTGTGTATAAATAGTAAGGAACAAAAAGATCAACAGAGGTATTTTCCTCTAAACTCCTATAGTCATCTATTACTTCATCATGCATATTCCACTCTGCCATTAAATTTATAAAATTTAAGTAATTTTCAAAATTATTTTCTGGAAGTAGAAAATCGTTAAAAATCTTCACCAAAAGATCATGATTTATTTCTATTTTTATATGTTCTTCCTTGGAGCCACTTTCAAATCTTTGGAGAAATTCTTCAACTTTTTCTATCCTGTTTTCCTCTGGAGAAACATCTCTAATTTTGTTAAGAATTTCTCTTGCCTTATCGATATTAGATTCTGATTTTAAATAACCGTAAATAGCACTGTAGTATTCAAGGATTGCTTCTTCAATGGAACCTATACTTCTTAAGAGATCTGCTAATTCAAGTGTTCCAGAAGGCTCAAGCTTTTTTTCTGAAAGACCTTCTATATTCAAAATATCTTCAAGCTCTTTCAAATCAACTCTTTTTTTTGCTTTCAATAAACCCTCAATGAATTCCTTATAGTTTTTTAACTTATTGTCAGACTCAACATTATCATAAGCATTTTTAATTAACTTTATACCCTCTTCATTCTTTAAATATAAATTCAGAATTCCAATTAGAAATTGTTGAACTGATTGATTACCAAAAATCTCCCTTATTATTCTCTCAAGATACCTTTTTGAATCTTCTAATAATTCCTCTCTAAGAAGCTTATTTAGAGCATCCTTACATAATTTCAAAATTTCAAGATTATATGCTGAAATAAAAATTCGTGAATTTAGCTCATTTGTTTCTCCTTGGAGTTTCTTTAACTTCATAAGGGCGAGGAGCCGCTTCATGTGATTCTTTTCCTTGTTAGCCTTTTCAAGAGCTGAGATATAATAGCTCTGGGCAGATTCAATTTCCTCTTTTTCAAATAAAATATCTCCCTTAAAAAGAAGAAGATTATAGTTATCCTTATCTTCCTCTAAATATCTATCGACAAGTACAAGTGCTCTGTCAAATTCTCTTTGGTTATAGTATTTGAAGGCAAGATTTTGAAAACGCTCTTTTAAAATCATAAATTACCTCCTTCTAATTTTTCCATTATTATATTTTCAAGTTTTTTAATCAAATTTTCAAAATCTATTTTAATTTTTTCAATTTCCCTCTTGTATTTTAATTTAATTTCTTTATCTGAATTTTTCAAGTTTATAGATACATTCAAAAGACCACATTTAAAGGATGAACTGAACATACTAATTCCACACCCCAAATCTGAAATAACATTCTCATCAATCAATTCAACAACATTTTCAATAAGTTTTAAAGCATAAACAGAATTTTTTGAAACATCAAGGGGAATTTCTATTGCCTTATACAAAGCCTTATTAATATCTTCCATACCTTTCTTAAGTTTAAGAGCCTCCATATACTCTCTAAAACTTTCACTATCTTTATCCATTAATTCAAGAAAGTAATCTTTTAATTCCTGAAATTTATATGAGGTCTCAGATAGAAGATCATAATTCTTATCATCTTTTAATTTATTTATTGTTATGTTTATGGCCATGCTACATAGAGATGCCCCAATAGCTCCAGAGAGAGCTCCTGCTGAACCACCACCTGGAACTGGATTTGGTCTTGATAATTCATCAGAAAAATCCCATATTGTCATTTTGGGTAAATTTGATTCAAAGATATCTGGTAAACCGAGAACCTTTTTTTCAATTTCAAATTCAGAGACATCTCTTAAACCTAGTGATTGAATTGCAATTTCGAGAACATCCCTTACTGGTAAACCCTTCGAAGCTTTTTGTTTTTCAAGGTAAAATTTCCCTGCCTCATAGAGAGCTTTAAAAGGTACAAGTCCAACTATTTCACTTCCTGTTACCTGTAAACCTCTTACTTCAGCAAGTTTTTTTACTGCCTCAAAAACATGGTGCATATTTGTTACATTATAGTCAGTTAGGTTAATGCTAACTTGTGCTCTTTTATAATCTTCAATATACCATCCTATTGCTTTAACATTTTTAAAGAGTCCCTTCTTCTTAACGGGTTTAGAAATTAAGTTATTTTTGTCTAAATTATTCAGTTTTAAAAGTTCATAAAGATCATAGTTATGTTGTTCTTTTACATGAGTATATGTTTCTTCTATAGAATTTCCAACAAAATCACATTCACCGCAAGGGTATTCTTTTTCATTATATTTTACAATTTCACCTTTAAAGTAAAATGGATAAATATTTCCAATTCTTTTTGATCTCCCTTTTTCTCTTATTTCAAAAGCTATATCATCGGCGTATCTTTTATCCTTTGTATTTAAATTTATGTTATAGGCGATTAAAAATTCTCTAACACCAATAACTGTGGCTCCTGATTTAGGATTGAACTCCTGTGGTCCAAAATCAGGTTTCCATTCTGGTTTAAAAATCTTATGAGGAAGGGCTTCATACTCCCCCTCCCTAATATAAGAAAGATTTTTTCTTTCAAGAATCTTTGCTGATTTTTCATAAAGGTAGACTGGAATAGAAAGCTCTTCACCAACTCTTTTTGCAAGTTCAAGTGCTATCTCATTGCACTCCTCAAAGGTTATATTTTTTAAAGGTATTATTGGACAGACATCTGTAGCACCGATTCTTGGGTGGGCTCCTTTGTGTTTTCTCATATCAATAAGTTCTGATGCCCTTTTTATACCCCTAAAAGCTGCTTCTTTTACTGCTTCAGGTTCACCAACAAAGGTAACTACTGTTCTGTTTGTGTCAAAACCAATGTCCACATCGAGAACTTTAATACCTTCAACTTCTTTAATAGAATTTACAATTTCCTCTATTATCTTTTTATTTCTCCCCTCTGAAAAATTTGGCACACACTCAACCAACTTCATTAATGACCTCCTTTCCGTTTTTTATAATAAGAACAGGCTTTTTTATCTCAAAGAAATTATAAAAGAGATATGATAATCTACTAACATCAAAGACTAATAGATCTGCATCCTTTCCAACTTCAATAGACCCTTTTTTATCTTCGAGATATAAAGATCTTGAAGGATTTATTGTTATTGCTTTCATTGCTTCTTCAATCTTGAATCCCATCAAAAAGATAGCAATTCCAGCTGAAAAAATCTGAGAAAAAAGATACGATGTACCTGGATTATGATCAGTTGCTAGTGATACTTTCAAACCAAGATCAAGCATTTTCCTACCATCTGCAAAGGGCATTCTCATAAAAAAGGAAGTTGCTGGAAGAAGAATAGGAAAAATGTTTTTATCCTTCATTTTTTTCAAAATTCGTATAGGTGTATACTCTAAGTGGTCAGCAGATACAGCATCTACCTCTAGGGCAAGTTCACCTCCTCCTGATTCTGATAATTCATCTGCATGAATTTTTGGTAGAAGACCTATTCTTTTGGCTTCTAAAAGTATTCTTTTCCCCTCTTCTTTTGTATAAACACCTTTTTCAACAAAAACATCGCAGAAGTCTGCATAATTTCTAGCTCTTTCAAGTCCATATTTTATTATTTCTTCAATATATTCATCTTTACTTTTTTCTGGTGGTATGGCATGGGCAAAAAGTGCAGTAATTTTAATATCCAAGGGTAATTCCTCTTTTAATTCCTTTAAAATTTCCATATGTTTTAATTCTTCATCAACAGAAAGTCCGTATCCGGTTTTTGCTTCAATTGTTAAAGTCCCGAATTCTAAAAACTTCCATAGTCTATCTTTTACGATTTTTTTAAGCTTTTTTTTATCTAATTCTCTTGTTTTTTTTACAGTATAGATTATTCCCCTTTCTTCCTTTAAAAGTTCAAGATATCCTTTTCCTCCTAGCCTTTCTTCAAATTCCAGTATTCTATCACTCGCATACACGGGATGGGTATGAGGATCAACAAAACCTGGAAGAACAACCTTACCTTTTAGATCAAAAAATTTTGTTGAACTTTTTATTTTCTCTTTACCCTCTTTGTAATCACCAATGAAGTAAATTTTTCCGTCCTTTATTCCAATATCTTTTTTATAATATATATCAAAGTTGTCATTGCATACATAAATAAATTCGGGAGAATGAAGATAGATATCAAATTTTTCCATTAGGAATATAGTTTAAGAATTTTATAAAAATTTTTGCAAACAAGGAGAATTTATCGTAAACTTATATTTAAAAATTTATAAAATTTGATGAAACTTGCAGTTATTGGTCTTGGTCATGTAGGACTTGTTACAGCTGTTTGTTTTGCTGAGAAAGGTTTTAAAGTTTTTGGAATGGATAAGGATAAGGAGAAAATTAAGAAATTAAGAAACAAAGAAATACCTTTTTTTGAACCTGGTTTAAAAGAATTATTAATAAAAAATTTTGATAGATTAGAGTTTACTGATAGTATAGAGTTGGTAACTGAAAGTTGTGAAGTTATATTCCTGTGTGTTGGAACCCCATCTCTTCCTGATGGTAGAGCAGATCTTTCACAAGTTGAAGATGTTTCAAGGGAGATAGCCAAGAATCTAAATAGATTTACGTTAATAGTTGAAAAGAGTACAGTTCCGGTAAAAACAGCAGAGTGGATAAAGAGAATAATGAGTTTGTATGTAAAAAAGAATGTAACATATGAAGTTGCTTCAAATCCTGAATTTCTAAGAGAAGGATCAGCAGTTAGGGATTTTTTAGAGCCTGATAGAATTGTTGTAGGGGTTGAATCAGAAAGGGGAAAAAAAATTTTTGAGAAAATTTATGAAGATTTTGATGCTCCAATAATTTTTACAGATATAGAGACATCTGAAATAATAAAACACGCTTCAAATGCTTTTCTTGCAACAAAAATATCTTTTATCAATATGATTTCAGATCTGTGTGAAAAAACAGGTGCTGATATTTTAAAAGTTTCGGAAGCTATGGGATTGGATAAGAGAATAGGGAGAGAGTTTTTGAATGCTGGAGTTGGGTATGGTGGTTCTTGTTTTCCAAAAGATGTAAAAGCCTTTTATAAAATTGGTGAAGAACTTGGATTAGATTTCAGTCTTTTAAAGTGTGTTGATAAAATTAACGAATCAAGAATTGATAAGTTTATAGAGAAAATAAAAAAAGTTTTATGGATTATAAAAGATAAAACTTTTGCAATTTGGGGGTTATCATTTAAGCCAGGGACAGATGATGTCCGTGAAGCTCCAAGTATAAAAATAGCAAAGAGAATTTTAGAAGAAAAAGGTATCTGTAGAGTTTATGATCCCTACGCAATAGAAAATTTTAAAAAGGAATTTGTAAATTCTGATAGAATTTATTATTCAAAGGACCCTTACGATGCTGTAAAGGGTGCAAATGCAATTTTGATTGTAACAGAATGGGATGAATTTAAGAATCTGGATTTTAAAAAAATAAAAGAGTTAATGGAAACACCAATAATAATTGACGGTAGAAACTGTTTAGATATGAATAAGATGTGTGAGCTCAATTTTATCTATGTTCCAACAGGTAGAAAAATATGCGGATTCTAATAACAGGCTGTGCTGGTTTTATAGGATCGCATCTTTGTGAGCATTTTCTAAATTTAGAAGTGGAAGTAACAGGAATTGACAACTTTATTACTGGAAATAAAAAAAATGTGGAACTTTTACAAAAATATAAAAATTTTAAATTTTTAGAGTTTGATGTTTGTAATAATTTAGAGCTATCTGAAAAGTATGATATAATTTATCATCTTGCTTCACCTGCTTCTCCAAAGCATTATTATAAGTATCAGCTTGAAACTATGCTTGTTAATTCGCATGGAACAAAAAATTTACTTGAGAAGGCAAAAAGGGATAATTCTATTTTTGTTTTTGCTTCTACTTCTGAAGTTTACGGTGATCCTCTTGTTCATCCTCAAAAAGAAGATTATAATGGAAATGTGAATCCATTAGGAGAAAGGAGTGTTTATGATGAATCAAAAAGGTTTGGAGAAGCTCTATGTATGGTTTTTTTCAGAAAATTTGATCTTGATGTGAGGATAGCAAGAATCTTTAATACATACGGACCCAGAATGGGAATTGATGATGGTAGAGTTATTCCTAACTTTATAGTTCAAGCTTTAAGAAATTTACCTTTAACAATTTATGGAGACGGTAACCAAACAAGGAGTTTCTGCTATGTTGACGACATGATAGAAGCACTAAAAAGGATTGGTACTATGAGTAATCTAAGGGGTGAGGTTATAAATTTAGGTAATCCTTACGAAATAAAGATAATTGAGCTTGCTGAAATAATCGAAAAATTGATTAATAAAAAGCTTGAGAAAAATTTTTTACCATTACCTAAGGATGATCCCCAAAAAAGATGTCCAGATATTGAAAAGGCAAGAAAAATTCTTAACTGGGAACCAAGAGTTAAATTAGAGGAAGGTGTATTAAAAACATTTCAATATTTTAAAGAGGCTTTAAATGAAGGATTTTAAAAAACTTTCAATTGTTATTCCTTGTTATAATGAAAGGGATTACGTAGAGGGTGTTTTAAAAAAGATTAAGGAAGTTAGTCTATATGGTGATTTAGAAAAAGAGATAATTTTAGTTGATGATGGTTCAACTGATGGAACAAGGGAAATATTAAAAAAAATTATTGATCCTGAAATAAAGATTATTTTCCAAGAAAAAAATATGGGAAAAGGTGCAGCACTAAGAAGAGGGTTTAAAGAATCAACCGGAGATATAATTGTAATTCATGATGCGGATTATGAGTATGAGCCAGAGGAATGGAACAAAATGTTACCTTTAATTCTTGAAGATAAAGCAGATATTGTTTATGGTTCAAGATTTTAC
The DNA here is from genome assembly GCA_039630575.1 of Caldifarciminales bacterium. GTDB lineage: Bacteria > Hydrothermota > Hydrothermia > Hydrothermales > JAJRUZ01 > JBCNVI01. The sequence continues at coordinate 21,021 of JBCNUW010000001.1, read as the reverse complement.
GGTGAACCCCATAGAGTTTTATATTTTCATCACTATTTAGGTAACAAGATAATTTGTTTTTTAGTAAACCTTCTCTGCGACATGACCTTTTCAGATGTTGAAGTTTGTACAAAAATGTTTAAAAGAGAAGTGTTAAATCACATAAATTTAACTGCAAACGATTTTGGTTTTGAAGTAGAATTCACAATAAAGATTTCAAAGTCAAAAAAATGGAGAATTTACGAAACTGGGATAAGATATTTTGGAAGGACCTATAGAGAGGGTAAAAAAATTAATTGGAAAGATGGACTAAAGGCTTTATATTATATTTTTAAATATAGATTTTTTTAAGAGGAGGTAAAAAATGTGGGCTTTAATTTTAATAACTCAAATAAATTTAGTTATTAAAAATGCGGATTTTGAGAGTTGGCAAGACACGACAAAACCTTCCGATTGGAGTGTTAGTCATCCAACTGCCCTGCCTGTTTATAAAGAGAAAAACATAATAAAAGTGGGTTTGCATTCAGTTAAAATAGAAAGAGCAAGTAAAACGACAAATTATACTGAGGCGCTTGTGCAATTTGTTCCTGTTATAGGTACTGGGTTGAATCACAAAATAATCTTTTATATTTACGACAATGATCCTGATGTTAGGGGAAGAGTATATTGTACCTGGTGTAAGAGTGATTCAACTTCACTCGGTAATTATTTTTATTCATCTTATTCAATCGATATGTCATCTTGGCAAGAACTTATTGCTGAAGAGGTTTCGCCTACTGATGCTTCTCTTATAAAATTATCACTACGAATTTATTTGCAACCTAACTCAACCGATTCTCTTGGATATGTCTTTTATGATTCAGGATTTGGACTTGAGATTGAGGAAAAAAAGAAGATTGAACATATAAAAGTAGGGAAAAATGAAGATGTCTTCTATGATATTATAGGAAGAAAAAATAAGAGAGGAAAAATAATTTTTAAAAAAGGTATAGAAAATAAAAAGATTTTAAAATTTAAATAGCCTTATAGGTTGATTGATTCCCTTTTTTTTGCACTTTATCTTAATTCTCATTTAGCTACAAAATATTCCTATTTAAATAAAATTTTCGAATATAAAGAAAAAGGTATCATAGATGGAGTTGTTATAGATGTAAAAGAAGCAGGTTTTATTTTCTACAAAACTTGTAACAGAGTTGCTATTGAATCAAATATAGTAAGGCCTTTTTATGGAGATTTAAAGGAATATGTTAAAAAATTAAAAGAAAAAAATATAAAACCAATTGCAAGATTTGTTTGTTTTGTAGAGTTTGATTTAGCCAAAAGTAAACCTGAGTGGTTTTTAAAGGACAAAAAGACAAATAAGCCTTGGAAAGATGAACGCTCCGCCTTTTGGCTTAATCCATATAATAAAGAGGTTCAACATTATCTTATAGATTTACTTAAGGAGTTAAAAGAAAGCGGTTTTGAGGAAATTCATCTTGATTATATCAGATTCCCCTCAGAGGGTGATTTAAACTCAATTCTCATTGAGAAAAATTCTAAACTAGAAAAAAAAGAAATAATATCAGAATTTTTAAAAGAAGTCAAAGATAGTTTAGGAGGAATAACAATTACAGCTTGTGTTTTTGGTTTTGTTTGTTATTGGGGTGAAGTAAAAAGGGAGGGGCAGAATTTAAAGCTAATGGCAAAATATTTAGATAAATTTGCTTTTATGCTTTACCCTTCACACTTTGGTAAAAATTTTTTTCATGTCGAGAGAGACACAAAAGATTTCTTCGGTAGAGAATTCTTGATTTACGCAATTGGGCCACAAAGAGTGAAAGGTGAAATAAATACAAAAATATCTGTTTATGTACAATCTTTTGATTTAAGATCACCAAATTTTGGTAAGGATTACATAAAAACACAAATAAAGGGAGCATACTTAACTGGAGTTAAAGAATTTTATTTCTGGAATCCACAGGGAAATTATGAAGAGACTGCTCAAGCAATAAAAGAGTTTAAGGAAGAATTAAAATATTCCAACAGTAAAAAAATTAAGTTCTCTCGAAAGGAGTTAAATATTTCTCTGCCTTAATTAATAAATTTAGTTTACCTAAAAATTAAATTTATGGTTTCACTCTTTATAATCTACAAGTTTAAGTTCGTAAAAAGTTTCTTTTTCATGTCCCATTTTTATATAGAGAGGTAAAGCAACGTCCTTTGACCAAACAATAACCCAAATTTCTTTTCCATCTTCTTTTACAATTAGCTTTTTGCCTTTTTTTCCAACGTAAGTTTCTGCTCCTTTTACCACCATTTCTATCGATTTTCCACTCTCATCTTTTTGCTTCCATGTGGAACCTTCTTCAAACTTAAATCCTGTAAGAGCAAAATAGTAAGCCCAAGCAGGTGAAAAAAGAGCTACAGCCAAGGGAGCGATATAAGGATTAAGTACAGACTGAGCCAAAATTGCTCCTGGGATATCTTCTCTATTTTCTACTGTTGTTGTAAAGGAACCTTCACTCTGACCGAATTTTCCCTCTATATTCACTTTATATTTTTCTCCCTCTTTTGAAATTTTAATAATCTCATAACCTGTTTTTATCTCTTTTCCCCCACCTCCTTTTACCTCATACTTGAAGTATTCAGTACCTTTAAAACTATAAGGGGTCCATTCAGCAGGCTTTAATTCTTTTTCCCTCTGTAAAGATGGTAAAGGTTGAGGTAACTGTAAGATTAAAAAAAATTGAATTAAAAATTTAAACATATTATTTAAAATAAAAAGGGGATTCGAACCCCATTCTATCTTTAATATTATCTTATAAGGATTATCTTCTTAATTTCCTCTTTTTCTTTTGTTTTAACCTTCACAAGATATGTTCCTTGTCCTACCTTTTTGCCTTTTTCATCTTCCTTATTCCAAAGTAGGTAGTATACACCAGGTTTTCTAACACCATTCACAAGGGTCTTTATCTTTCTACCTGTTACACTATAAATTGTTATATCGACTTCAGTCTCAGCTGGTATTCCGTAGGCAAATTTGATAAATCCATCATTTGAAACTGTGTTAAGAACATTGAAGAAGAACTTAGAAGGAATATCCTTTGTAATTTCACCTATTCCAGTATACTGATAATAGCCGCTTACAGGATCCCTTGCATAATTTCTCCACCAAGAAGCATCTCTACAGAAGAGATAAAACTCAATTACACCTACCCCAGATGTTAATGGAATGGTGTAATAGTAATTTGAACCACTAACAAAAGCATGAGTTATAAAGCTAAAGTTTCCACCATCAAATCTATAACCAAGTGTATCGTAATAAAGACCTGACCAATCTGTTATTCTTGTTGAAACAATTAATTCATTACCAACTATGTTATAGACTGTGTTAGAATAAACAGGTGAATGAAAGTCCACAGCAATCTGCACTTCGTTTGAAAGTGTCTGAGTATCAGGATTAGTGTAGTTTGTAGCAATAACATAATAGTAAATGTTACCTGAGCTAACATCTGTGTCGACAAAATAGGTTTGATTGGTTGTACCAATAGAAGTATATGGTCCACCTTGTGTTTGAGATTTTAAAATCTCAAAATTCTGTATTCCAAAAAGATCTAGATATAGATTGTATTTCTTGTAAGAATCTATATTTTGAATTATGTTCTTTTTAAGTCTTACAAGTGGAGTATTTGGAATATTTATAGGAGTACTTAAATCTATGTCATGAACAATTTTCATCTCTTTCCCAGAATTAAGCACAGTTGAGGGTAAGTACGACACAAATGAAGAAATTACAAAGTCATAACCAAATGGTATAAAGTGAGTTCCTGTGTAGATTTTACTTCTTCCTGTGAAGGAAGTGTCATCAGAAATTATGTATGGTCTATCAGGACCAAGCCATTTTATTCCAACATGAAAATCATTATCACTTATTACAATATTCTGTGAGGAAAGATCAAAAACCTGATATTGAGGATAAACTGAAGTAATAGCAAAAGTATCAGAATATACTAAAACACCAGGATAATGTGACCCATCATCTCTCCATACAAGAAGTTCAATAGTGTCTTGATACTGATAAAAGAGCATTGCTACAGCTTCAAGCTTATAGGGATAGTATTGTGGAGTAAATCTTGTTGCTATCATATCACCTTGTGACCAACCGGACCAGACGTAATAAGGATATGAATAATGCCTTATCTCCTCATAAGGTGTATCCCAACTAAGCTTTACATTATTTTCTCCTGGTACACCGTAGGCTACTACTCCTGTAGAGAAAGGCTCAAGAACACAAAAAGTCATTATCCCTGTCTTTGTTACATTTAAAGCATTATCTCTTGCCTTTAAGTAATAATCAACAACAGTTCCAGCTGGTAAATCTGGTATCTGATATGTAAAGGTATCTCCTCTAACAGATATTCTTGGTGCTACGTAAACTTGGTCATTCACTATGTAATAAAGTGTATCTGAAAGCAAACCTGAAACATTATCCCTTATTAAAGCTTTTACTGTGAATGGACCTCTATATGCATTTTGCGCTCTTCTAATAAAGGAAATAATTGGTCCTTGATTATCAGGAACAAAACTCAAGGAGAAATCATCAACATACCAGTAAAATTCATCATATGCAACATAATGAAAAGCAATTTTTACATTATTTTTATTATTTACGAGGTTACTTATGTCAAAGGTTTTTCTTCCAGAATCATCCACATTCGAATACCTAGCCAAAGTAATCCAAGTGCTTCCACCATCTGTTGATAATAGCACTCTTCCAGAGTCAGGGCTTGCAACTGACCAATCATTATAATAGTGCCAGAAGGAAAGTGTATAAGTTCCCCAAGCTGAACAATCAAATCTTGGAGAAATTAGCCAATCATTATGCTGTTCAACCGGTGAAAAGTAAACTCTCGCAACTGTTCTTGCTGGAGATGCTGAAACATACCTATGCCAATCGTTAGTGTTAACTGCGGGGGATGGTTCATTTCCTCCGTCAACTATCGTCCATCCACAGAAAGGAGGTTCAGTCGAATTTAACCAGTTTTCATCAAAATTTTTAGTATAAGGCGGAATATGAGAGCTAGGACATACTCTCAAAACAGTTGATGTAACATCGTTTTGAGAGTTCTGATCACCAGTAAGTCTAGTTCCACTATAGAGAGTATATACTCCTGTGTCTGAGAAAACTAGGGGTGTAGAGAAAGTGAAAGTATCAAGGGAGTTAATTTCAAGATAACCTGTCCAATTTTCTTTTACTGTATCTTGTCCACCTAAAGTATAAAAGACTTGTGTTGAGGTTAGAGGATTTAATCCTAAGTTTCTTATAACAACCTTAACTTGGTATGGTTGACCAACATAAGTAGGTTTTGAAATAGGTAAAATAGACATAACTTGAGCATCGTTACTGGCTGCTGTTGGAGTTGTGGCAACTATTCTTACAGAATCAATAAACATGTTATTTCCAAAGCCACTTTTTGCAAGAAAAGAAACATAAATTGTTCTGTTTGGTGGAAAATCTCCTATATCAACATCAAACCTACGCCAGCCAGCAGTAGCAGCATATCTTGGAAAACTAGCAAGTCTCATAAAATTAATTGCATCATAGGAGTATTCAACTACTATGGAATCAGGATTAGTAGCATATCCTGGGTCACCATACATGTAAAATCTTAATTTTAATTTTCTTGCAGTGTTTCCAACACTTATAGGGTGTGTGATTAACCTTGCCATAGAACCTGAAGAGGCAGAATAGGAAGGGTACATAGCTACTGCATACCCTTCTAAAACTGGTGCAGCAGGAGAAGATGGTGAAGTAGTTCTTGCCCAATTATAAATACCTGAAAGAATTACTCTTTGCCAAGAGGTCGGAGGAACAGTTGAATTTGATGGAGGGAACAGCACTGGATTAAATCCTGAAGCACATCTTGTTGTATCATCATATACCTCAAGATGCAATGCTGTCCTGTCATTTGCGGTGTTCTGATCCGAAGCTAAAGCTGTAGTAACAAAAAGGGTATCTAATCCAGTAAAGGTATAGCTGAAAGGAATTTTAATAACATCAGTTTGATTCGGGTTCAAAACCCCTAAATATGAAACAGATCCTGAAATAGGTCTTATTTTAAGATTGTAATTTATATTAAAGTTTGACTGTGGTAAATAACCAGCATTAAATATACCTATAATTATAGTATCAGGGACATTTCTTACAGCAGTTCCATTTTTCATTCTGATCCAATAAGTTCCGATATCGTTTGGATAAACTCTCTGTTCAATCTCAAGAAGAGAACCTCCTCCACTTAAAACAATTTCATTGTTGAAATGTCTGAATTTATTAATGTTCCCAATTGCCACTCCATAATCAGCCTGACCTGATCTAACTTTAGGAAGAGGGTAAACCCAACCACTTCCGCCAGGACCAATCCAGAATAAATACGGAATAGCCGTAGTAGAGGCACCACCTACTAATATCATCTCTACTCCGTAGTTATCTGTTACAATATCACCGATAGCTATGTCATTATCAGTTGTTCCCCAAGTAGCTGTAAACCTATAGGCTATTCCGCTCCAGACACCAGTCCAGTTCCAAACAGAAACTTGATAGCTCGTTGAACCATGAACTACTGCAAATTCGTTTCCAGGAAGAGATAAATTTATATCACCAATAACAATATCCCAAGAAGCTGATACACCTGTAGTTATTGTGGATACAACCCAGGTTGAACCATCCCAGTAAACCATCCAAATATTAGTAGATCCTACCACGTATATCTCATTACCAGGTATATCAGGCCTTATATCACCTATTGCAACTCCTCTTGCAGCAACAGTACCTGTAAGATTTATCTGGGTTCCTACAAGAGACCCTGCTTGCCAAATATATCTCCAAATTTGAGGAGGCGAAGTAGTAGCAGTTGTAAGAATTATTTCATTACTGTTTCCATCATTGTCAGCATCACCTATCACAATATCGTTAACAGCAGCAGGTGCGTTAAAGGAGCTTTGAAGTTGAAAACTAGTTGCTACCTCACTCCATTCAAACCAATATACTGTAAAAGGTGAGGCTCCAGTTCCAACAAGTATGTCAGTATAATAATCACCATCAACATTACCTAATGCTACAGAATTGGCTGTAATCCCTGTAGGAAATGTGTAAGGAAACGCTATTCTAAATTTATTCCTACCAAAATTATTAGTAGAGGTATCAGTAGCAATTACAAGATATCTCGTTCCAGCTGATTGGACAGTTACAATTCTTATTGTATCGTCATGCATACCTTTAAAACTTTTTCCAACAGCAACTTCCCTTGTGGTATTAGCAGTAGCACCAGGCCATACTCTGAAAGTGTCAAAAACAGGACTTGGAACTTTGTTATCTAGGGGTGTTATACTTACAACTTTGAATTCAGGTTCAGCCACTTTTTCCGAATAGAGAATAGAGCTCCAAAATAGAATTGGAGCTAAAAGGAATAGTTTTTTTAATTTACCCATAAATTTAACCTCCTTTTTAAAAAATTATTATAGGATAAAAAAAAAAGTCATTTCAAATTTAGGAGTAAAATTTAATCCACTTGATATTTGCTAAAAAATTTTTTTTTAAAATCTTCATAAGATTCATCTAAGATGCTTTTTCTTATATTTTCAAGTAGTCTTATGTAAAAATAAACTGAATGATAAGACGCAAGATAAAGACCAAGATATTCCTCTACATTAAAGAGGTGTCTTATATAGGCTCTTGAAAAGTTTTTACAGACATAACAATCACATTCTGGATCAATTGGTTTTTCATCATCTAAGTAGATAGCATTTTTAATCCTTATCTTTCCTTCAGAGGTAAAAACAAGTCCTGTCCTTGCATTTCTTGTTGGTAAAACACAATCAAAAAGATCAATCCCCCTTTCAACACAGAAAAAAATATCTTCAGGATACCCAACTCCCATTATGTACCTTGGTTTATTCTCTGGAAAAAGATCTATTATTTCTTCAATAATTTCTTCTCTCAACTCTTTAGGTTCACCAACAGCAAGACCACCTATTGCAAAACCATCAAAATCAAATTCTAAAAGCTTTTCAATTCCCATCTTTCTCAAATCTTTGTATATAGAACCCTGAGAGATGGCAAAAAGTTGTGATCTTTTCTCATCAAGGGGATATTTACTCTTTAAATATCTATAACTTCGTTCAGCCCATTTTAGTGTTAAATTTAATGATTTTTCAGCATAAGATCTTTCACACGGATAAGGAGGACATTCATCAAGAACCATTAAAATATCCGAACCTAATTTAAGTTGAATATCAATAACTTTTTCAGGACTAAAAAAAATTTTACTGCCATCGATATGGGATTTAAACTCAACTCCCTCTTCCTTTACCTTTCTTAAATCTGAAAGAGAGAAAACTTGAAAGCCACCAGAATCAGTTAAAATTGAACCGTAAAACCCCATAAACTTATGAAGTCCACCAAATTTTTCTATGATATCTTCACCTGGTCTTACATGGAGATGATAGGTATTTGAGACAATAATTTCTACTCCTATTTCTTTAAGGTCTCTGGGAGAAAGAGTTTTTACTGTAGCTTGTGAAGCAACTGGCATAAAATTTGGTAAATTAACATCTCCATGAAGAGTTTTAAGCTTTGAGACCCTTAATTTTTTTGTTTTTGATTTTTTTACAATATCAAACATTATAATTAGATTTTATGAAAGGAATAACACATTTTACATTTGGTCTTTCATTATCAAGTTTTTTCCCAGATCTTGTAAGGTCTGCTGCTGAAAAAGGGACTATAGATCTTGTTTGGGGAGGTATAGGTGGCTATTTGCCAGACTTCCTTGATTTTAAAATTTATAGATTTCTGGAAAAATGGGACTATGAATTTGAGCCAGATCCAGAAGGTAAAAACCCTGACGAAATTCTTGATTTCTTTGAAAATGCTTTAAAAAAAGCCTGGGAAGAAAAAAGAGAAATAAGAGTTAAACTTCATACACTGCTTATCGGACCCGACTTATGGAGAAGATACGGTCTTGTTCTTGATGAAGAAAATGGAAAAATAATTGCTTTTTATGGACCTTCTGTAAACACTTCGCAAATACCAGTTCCCCTCAATCAAGCACCAAGGAGAGAAACCGAAAGAAAAATTGATATACCCTTTCAGTATAACTACAGAGAAATAATAGTTGATATATTTTCAGGTCCATCCCTTGCCTTTATACCAGAGGAAAATAAGGTTAAAATTATTTTTATACCTTGGCACAGAGAATGGACCCATGGAGTTTTTTCAGCACTCTTTTTCTCTTTCCTTTTAGGTACATTTTTATATCTAATTAAAAGCCCTTTCTATATTCAGAATTCAATTATTTTCTTTATTGGCTATATGTCTCATGGTTTTCTTGATCAGCTCGGGTATATGGGAGTAAACTTTTTTTACCCCATAACAAAAAAAAGAATCCCAGGATTTGGTATTGCGGAGTCTATGAATCCCCTCACGAATTTTACTACAATATGGTTTTCAGCATCTTTAATAGTATTCAACATTATGAGATACACACCTTCACCAGCTTTTAATATTAACCCTTACATTTTCTTTTTAATCACAGGTATTTTCATTCCACTTACACTAATTTTACTTTCAAAACTTTATCGAGAAACTAAAAAAATAAAATTAATTGAAGAGGAGGAAGAGGAAAATCCCTTCAAAAATTTTTAGAGCTCCTCAACTCCTTTTTTAAATTTTTTCACACCTTCATCAAGCTCCTCATAACTTATATTTAATGGAGGTGTTATTCTAACAGTCATCAGATGGGTTTCCTTTGTTATTAATCCATGCTTTAAAAGTATTTCTGCCAGTTTTTTACCTGTCCCGTAATCCTTTTTAACCTCTACACCTATAAGTAACCCCTTTCCTCTTATTTCTTTAATTTTGGGTGAATCAATTTCTTTTAATTTTCTCATTAAATAATCACCTTTTTCATTAGCTTTTTCAGGGAGCTTTTCTCTAATCATTTCCAAAATAGCCTCAACTCCAATTACACAAGCAAGAGGGTTACCACCGAAAGTACTCCCATGGGAACCAGGTGTCATAAGAGATAGAACCTCTCTTTTTCCAACAACAGCTGATACTGGCATAACTCCACCACCTAATGCCTTTCCAACTGTTAAAAGATCAGGTTTTATATTCTCCCACATATAGGCAAAAGGCTTACCAGTTCTACCCATTCCAGTCTGTATTTCGTCAAGTATCATTAATATATTTTCTTCATCACATAACTTTCTAACATCCTTTAAGAAACCATCATAAGGAACGTAAATTCCTCCTTCAGCTTGAATAGGTTCAAAAAGCACTGCAACTGTATTTTTTGTTATTTTCTTTTTTATTTCCTTTAAGTCACCAAATTTAACTATTTTAAAACCACCTGTAAAGGGACCAAAGCCATCTCTATAATCTTCATTTGTAGAAAAACTTATAACAGTTATCGTCCTACCATGAAAATTTCTTTCCATTACAATAATTTCAGCTTTACCGTCTCTTACCCCTTTAACTTTATAACCCCATCTCCTGGCAGCCTTTATCGCAGTTTCTACCGCTTCGGCACCGGTATTCATTGGTAAAACCATATCAAGACCTGTATATTCCGAGAGGACCCTTGAGAATAAAACAAGCTCAGGATAGATTACATGTCGTCCAGTAAGAGTTAACTTTTCTAACTGTTTTTTTACAGTTTCAATAATTTTTACATTTAAATGACCATGAGAGAGTGCTGAATAACATCCTATAAAATCTATATACTCTTTACCATCAATATCATAAACTTTTGAACCAGATCCTCTTTTGATCCATACAGGAAAAGGTTTGTAATTAGGAGCAAGGTGAGTCTCCATTAAATTTTCAAGTTCTTCCTTTGGAATTTTTTTTATATACGAAAAAATATCCTCTTTTAATAGATTTTCAATCATATTCCTTTTTTAACCAACAAGGAATCGAACCTTTGATTTTATTGAAAAAATTATTTAAAATTAAAATTATAAGAAAATGATAGCAGAAATTTATATCGACGAATTAACTAGATTAAAGAATAGGAGATATCTTTTTGAAAAAGGGGAAAATATAATAGAAAGCTTCAAAAGTGGAAGTTTCTTGCTTATTGATCTTGATAATTTTAAAGAAATAAACGATAGATATGGTCATCTTACAGGCGATGAGGTATTAAAAGCTGTTTCAAAATTTCTAAATTCTATCTTTGATCCTGGTGAAAACGAGCTTTTAAGGTATGCAGGTGATGAGTTTGTTGTAATAAGCAACATTAAGGAAAAAAACAAAATTGAAGAAAAGTGTAGAAATTTCTTAGAAAAAATTAAAGATTACCAAGCACCTAATTTAAGGGAAAAAATAAGACTTGGAGCAAGTATTGGTATTTCAATCTTCCCTGAAGAGGGTTTTTCTGTAAAGGAGCTTTTTGAGAAATCCGATTCAGCTCTTTATTTTGGAAAAAGAAAGGGAAAATTTCAATACCGCTTCTATAATGAAGTTGAAGAGGAAATTAAAAAGGAAAAATTTTTAAGAGAAAAGTGCACCCCTTCTGAACTTGTTAATAGAGAAAAAGAAATAGAAAGTTTAAGGGAATTTATCAAAAGGGGTGAACCACCGCTACATTTAAAAGGAGTGCATGGGATTGGTAAAACAAGGTTAATTTCATTTTTTATTGATGAGCTTATTAAAGAAAATAAAAAATTTATAAAAGTAACTTTTAAGGAGGAGCTTAAAGATGTCCCTTTTTCCTCTCTATGCGAAGTTTTTGAAAAAAAACATGATGAAATTCCTTCTCTTTTAAATGATTTAATCAACAGAAAGGAAATTGACTTTATCATACTTGATGATACTGATTACATTGATAGATACTCAAGGGAAATCTTTATTTCATTATCAAAGGAATTTAAATCAATTCTTTCAGCAGGGACAGAATCTGTTGACTGGAAAAACAAAGAATTAAAGTTATCAAGTTTAAACAAAGAAAATATAAAAATTTATATTAAAAAAATCATCCCTGAAATTGAAGAAAAAGAAGAATTTATTGATTGGGTTTATAAAATCTCACAGGGAATTCCAAATATGATTGAGGAATGTTTAAGATACGCAATTTTAAAAAATTTCATTTCTATTAAGTATTCAAGGTTCATATTAAACGAATTACCAGAAGATAAACCAAACAATATTACAGAAATTTATTTTGAAAAGGTTAAATCGGTTGATAGAGAGCTCAGAAATTTTATAGTATCACTATCTGTATTGGGTAAATCCTTTAAAGTAAATATAGCTTCTAAATATGTTGGTATAAATCCGGGAAGGTTTATAGAACTTGCTGATAAAGCTGTAAATCTTTATATATTAGAGTATTTAGGTAGGGAAAGTTATTCTTTTGTAAATGAAAACTTTAGAAGATTCCTTTATGATAAACTCTCTGATGATTCTAAAAGAAAAATGCATAAAAGGATTATAGATATAGCGCAAAGAATAAAGGAAATACCGGAGGAAGTGCTTTTAGGATCCCTTTTATTTCACTCAAAGCTTGCTGGAGAAACCAAAGAAGCCTTTGAGGCTTCTCTTAAACTTTCTGAATTTGTAAAAAAACTTGAGGAAAGGGCTGATATAAAGAAAATTTTGGAAAAAAGGAAAATTTTACGGATGAGGGAGGTTCCAGCTGCACCTGTACCAGAAGCTAAAGATTTTCCTTTAATTACAGAAAATCTTATAGCACTTTTCAGCTGTATTGAATCATACAGAATATACCCTGAAAGTTCAAAAATAGTATTCGAAAATACTAAAAAATTTGTAGACAGTATGAACATTCTTTTAAAGAAGAGAAAATCATTAACACTTTCAAGTCATGAAGGAAATCTTATAGTTGATGGGATTCTTTTTCCAAATCAAAGACTTCTTGCAGCTCAAAAAATTGTTGAAATTTTAAACGAATTTGAAATACAGTCAATCTCTTTTGTCCATGAAATTGATGATGATGATGTTAAGACCTTTTTACAAATTTTATCAAAAAGACCATCGGAAGTTAAAAATAAGGGTGGAGTTGAAAATTTGGAAGAGACTGAGAGGCTTAAAAATATCCTAATAAATCAAAAAGTATATGTTGCTCTCGGTGAAGAATTAGAAATTTTTAAAAAAATACCTGTTAATATAGAAGAAAAGATAAAAGAGACACTCAATCTTATCAAACAATTTCCTGAGGAAAACAGAAAATGGCTGGGTAGTTTGAGAGAATTGATAAGGGAACTAAAAGAGGAAGATTTGCGTGTTCTTTTCACAGGAATTCCAGAAGATGAAAGAATTTTAAGTGAACTTTATAGACTTGAGTCAAAGGAAGCAATGAAAGTTCGAGAGACTCTTGAAAAAGCCCTAAAGGAGGCAGAGAGTACTGGAAAAGTTGAAGAAACTATTAAAATAAGAAAGTTGATAAAATACGTGCCAGAGAGAAGAGAACTTATTGAAAGTGAAAAGAAGAAGATTTTAAGTTGCGAGAGAGAAGACCTTTTAAAGGACGAAAATCAAAAGATTTTAAAAGAAATATTCGATAATTTGAGTTCAGAAGAAAAGAAGGAGGTTTTAAAAAAATTAATTCAAAACCTTTCAGATTATAGTACATTAATAAAAGGTAAAACCCTTGAAGTTCTAAAAAATTACTTAGAATACGAAGGTGATTTCCTTTTAAGAGAATCATTTAAATTAATCAAAAATGAAAAAGATGAAAAGATAATTAAAAATTTTTTAGAGTTATTCATAAACAAAATTGAGGATAAAATTGAAAAGGGTGAATTTGAAGACATACAGGATTTTACTGAAATAATAGTAAAATTTGATTTTCCACACATCGAAAGTAAAATACTTGAAAAATTATCTGAAAAATACATTAATTTAAAAAAAGCAGGAAAGAAAGAAGATTTAATAAGAATAAGAGCCCTTTTAAGGATTATGGAAAGAACCTCAATATCCTTTTTAATTGATAAAGTTGAAAAAGAACCTCTTCTTTCGGATCTTCTAAAAGAGATGCTGAAGGAAAGGGTAAAAAGTTCTGAAGAGTTTATATATAGTGAGCTTAAAAAGGAAATACCTCAAAGGATTCTTGAAATTTTATTTGAAACATTGATAGATGAAAATATAAAAGTTGATATTGATATTCTTAGAAATTTTCTTGAACATAGATCAGATTCAATAAAGTTAAAAGCTTTAGAAGCCATAATTATTTCAGAATCATCTGAGGCTACTAAAATTATAGAGGATCTGATGAATAGCAGCAATACTTCATTTAAAATTCAACTGATTAAGTTAATAGGAAAGTATAAGATTGAATCCTTATTAAATGAGCTTATCAAGTTTATTGAAAAGAAAGGTAAATTTGTTCCTGAGCCTGATCCTACACTTGTAAAGGAAGTAATATATGTTCTTTCAAATTTTAAAGAAAATTATGCAGTTGGAGAAGCAATTGTTGAGGCTTTAAAACCTGAAGGCCCCTTTTCAACAAAAAAATCTAAACCCCCTGAAATAAGAGTTCTTCTGATAAGAGCTTTAAAAAACTTTGAGCCACTACCCGATTGGGTTGAAATAATTGAGAAATTAACAAATGATCCTAATGCAGCTATTAGGAGCTCTGCTAAACTTTTACTTGGGGAATGGAAGAAGAGATTATAGAAATAGATCATACTGCAGATATTGGTTTTATTGTAAGGGCAAAGAGTCTTGACAATCTTATAGAAAAATCTTCTCTTTTACTCTCATCAACTATGATAGATCTTAATTCAGTTGAAATAAAAGAGAAAAAAAATATTGAGATAAAAATAGAAGATGAAAGTTTAATTATAATAGACGTTTTAAGAGAACTACTTTATTTTTTTGAAACAGAGGGATTTATTTGGAAAGATATTAAGGTTTTCACTAAAAATAGAAAAGTTTTTTTGGAACTTAAAGGTGAGAAGTTTGAGAGTAAAAAACACAAATTAAAAAAGGATGTAAAAGCCATCACCTATCATGATTACTATTTAGTAAAAAAAGGAAATTTTTATGAGACAAGATTTATCTTTGATGTTTAGATGTTATATAATATAAACTTAAAAATGATTAATGAACTTGAAGAAATAAGGAAAAAATTTGATAGGGTTAAACATGAATTGTCAAAGAGTATAATAGGACAAGAGGAGGTAATAAATCAGATTTTAATAGCTTTAATTGCAAAGGGGCATGCTTTAATTGTTGGAGTTCCTGGACTTGCTAAAACAACAATAGTTAAAAATCTTGCAATGCTCTTAGATCTTGATTTTAAAAGGGTGCAATTTACACCAGACTTAATGCCCTCAGATATTACTGGTACAGAAATGATTTACGAGAACCCTGAGACAAAAGAAAGACAATTTAAATTCATCAAAGGTCCAATTTTTACTAATTGTTTGCTTGCAGATGAGATAAATAGGACACCTCCAAAAACACAATCAGCTCTGCTTGAGGCAATGCAAGAAAAAAGAGTAACTGTTTCAGGTATTACCTATAAACTTGATGAGCCCTTTTTGGTTCTTGCTACACAGAACCCTATAGAGCAGGAAGGTACATATCCCTTACCAGAAGCTCAGCTTGATAGGTTTATGTTTGAAATAAGAATAGGTTATCCTAATCATGAACAAGAGGTTGAAATAGCAAAACTTGTTGAGAGAGAAGAGATTAAATATGAAAAAATTTTAACAAAGAGGGAAATTATTGAGATACAAGAGCTTGTAAAAAGAATTCCAGTTCCAGAATTTATATTACATTATGCAGTAAAAATTGTTAGAGAGACTCGACCTGAAACAAGTGAAATTGATTTTATTAAAAAATATGTTAGATATGGAGCAGGACCAAGGGCATCGCAATTTTTAATTATAGGATCAAAGGCAAGAGCACTACTGAAGGGGATTCCTTCTGTTGAAGTTGAAGACATAAATTACCTTTTAGAGCCTGTTTTAAGACACAGGATTATTTTAAACTTTTATGCAGAAGCTGAAAACATAAAAACAGAGGATGTAATAGATAAAATAAAGGAATATGTAAAATGGGAAAAGTTTGCAAATGTTTAGTTTATTAATTTTTTCGCTTATATATGTTGTTAAATATGAGGGGGTAATAAACCCTCCTGGAGCTGAATTTGTAATAAAAACCATAGAGAAAGCAGAAAGGGAAAAAGTAGATTTGTTTATACTTCAGCTTGATACACCAGGTGGTCTCGATGAGTCAATGAGGGTTATTGTTAAAAAATTCTTTGAAAGTTCTGTTCCTATTTGTGTTTATGTTTTTCCTCCTGGAGCAAGAGCAACATCTGCAGGAGCTTTTATAACAGTTGCTGCTCATATAGCTGCAATGTCACCTGGAACCAACATAGGTGCTGCTCATCCTGTTGCAATTCAAAGCCAAGTGGATTCTGTTATGATAAAAAAAGCTCTTAATGATGCTATTGCCTACATAAAAAGTATAGGATCAAAAAGAAAAAGAAATGTAGATATACTTGAAAATATGGTTAAAAAATCTTTATCTGTTACTTCAGAAGAAGCACTTAAGAAAAAAGTGATTGATGTTGTAGCCATATCAATAGACTCTCTTATTGAAAAAGTCAATGGATTTGAAGTTGAAATAAAAGGAGAGATGAGAAAAATAGAAATTATGGAAAGAAAAATAAAGAAAATTGAGATGGGACTTAGAGAGAGAATTTTAATGATTATCTCAAATCCTACAGTTGCATATATTTTACTTATACTTGGTTTTTATGGATTATTTTTTGAAATTACGCATCCTGGAGCTATATTTCCAGGAGTTATAGGAGCTATCTGTTTAATTCTTGCTTTCTACTCTTTTCAAACATTGCCTGTTAACTATGCTGGAGTTCTTTTGATTCTTCTTTCAATGATTTTGTTTTTACTTGAAATAAAGGTTCAATCCCATGGTATTTTAGGAATTGGAGGTGTTTTATCCTTGTTATTAGGTTCGCTTTTGCTTTTTCAAACTGATGTTCCCTTTTTGAGAATTTCTAACTTTGCAATAATAACTGTTATAGTTACTACTCTCTTATTTTTCTTTTTTGTTATCCTTAAGGCTTTACAGGCTCAGAGGAAAACACCTGTGTCGGGAAAAGAGGGTATGATAGGTGAAAGGGGAAAATCTAAGGAAGATATAAGTAAAGGTAAAATTGGTTTAGTCTTTATTCATGGCGAAATATGGAAGGCAATAGCTGAGGAGGATGTTTTTAAAGATGAAGAAGTAATAGTTACAGGGTTTGATGGACTTAAATTAAAAGTAAGACCTATAAATAAGTCTGAAGGGTAATTTGGAATTAATTATTTGGAGGGGGTATTCATGGTAAAATTTTTAAACTTATTTAAAATGGGTTCTATTCCCTAAAAATTAAGAAAGGGAAAAATTATGATTTGGTTATATCTTTTGATACTTGTTATTTTTCTTTTAGCATCGATGATAAGAATTTTGAGAGAATATGAAAGAGGAGTAATTTTTAGACTTGGGAAGTTTCATTCTGTTAAAGGTCCTGGACTTATTATTCTTATACCAGTGATAGATAAAATGGTAAAGGTTTCGTTAAGAACTATCACAATGGATGTTCCTCCACAGGATGTTATAACTAAAGATAATGTTTCAGTAAAGGTGAATGCTGTTGTTTACTTTAGGGTTGTAGAACCATCAAAAGCGATAATTGAGGTTGAGGACTTTTTATATGCTACAAGTCAATTAGCACAAACAACATTAAGAAGTGTTTGTGGACAGGCAGAACTTGATGAGCTTCTCGCGGAAAGAGAAAAAATAAATCTAAGGCTCCAACAGATAATAGATGAGCATACTGATCCTTGGGGTATAAAGGTATCTATGGTTGAGGTAAAGCATATAGATTTACCTCAGGAAATGCAGAGAGCCATGGCAAGACAAGCAGAAGCAGAGAGAGAAAGAAGAGCAAAAATTATCTCAGCTGAAGGTGAATTTCAAGCAGCTCAGAGGCTTATAGAGGCTGCAAGAAAGATTGAGGAAAGTCCAGTTGCTATTCAGCTTAGGTTTTTGCAGACTCTTTCTGAAATTGCAACAGAAAAAGCTTCAACAATTGTGCTTCCAGTTCCACTTGAACTTGTTAAGCCTTTTCTTAAAAAAGATTAATTGACAGATAACTTAGTTTTTGTAGAGACAGAAAAAGGAATTAAAAACTTTTTTTTTCTCAGTGATTTAAATTCAACCTTTGAGATTAATCCTCTTTTTGAAAAAATAATAAAATTTTATAAACCTTATATAGTAGTAAGAAAAGAGTTAGTATTTAAATTAAATAAATTTACAAAAGATGTTTATGACACTTTTAAAGTAGATAAAGAAACTTATGTTTTTGATAGTCTATTTATTCCGTATAGGATTCCTAATTTAAAAAAGGAAAGTCTTTTGCAGTGTAAAGGAAAAAATGTTGGGATTTTTATAAAAAATGGCATAATAAAGGCTCCCTTTTGCTTTGAAGATTATGGAAATTTAGATGTTAAGGAGGTGGAGGGAGTTTATATTGAAAATTTTTATGATTTACCTTCATCAGTTTTTGATTTTGTTGAAACTGTTTTAAGATTTGATAGGGAATATAAAAAAGTAGGTAAAAATGTTTATATAAAAAAAGGAGAGAAATTTGGTTATTTTTTCTTTGACACAGTAGAAGGTCCTATAGTTATGGAGAATTTAAGTGAGGTTTTACATCCTGTTACATTGAAGGGTCCTGTTTTTATAGGAAATGATGTAAAGCTTTTTAGGGCATTTATAAAAAATTCTTTTATAAAGGATGTTGTAAGGTTGGGAGGAGAAGTTGATTCAACGATATTTTATGGTTTTTCAAATAAAGCTCATGAGGGTTATATAGGAAATTCAGTTATTGGTAAATGGGTAAATCTTGGAGCTTTAACTACGACAAGTGATTTAAAGAATACTTATTCAGAAGTTAGAATATTTTTGGAAAATGGAAGGGTTATGAATACAGGAAAAATTAAAGTTGGATCATTTATTTCGGATCATGTTCAAACTGGTATAGGTACTTTGTTATCGACTGGTACTGTAGTGATGTCATTTGTTAACTTATATGGTGGTCTTAACTTTAAGGGGCTTATAGAGCCTTTCACGTGGTGGGGTGATGATGTTAGGACAGAGTATAAACTTGAAAAAGCAATAGAGGTTGCAAGGAAGATGATGGAAAGGAGAAATGTGAAAATGGAAGATGAGTATATTGAGCTTATCAAAAATTTTTATAAAAAGTTTAAAAATAAAAAGTAATTTTTTTAAATCATGATAAAGTAAATCGGAATTAAGTTTTATTTATTTACATATTTAATTTTTTGATAGAAAGTGGACAAAATTTTGATAAAACAATTTAAAAATAACGATGATTTAATTCCAACAGTTTGCATCTAATCTCCTTTTGAAATCACCACCTTAAACCAATTTGGAACTTCTCTACTATTTGTCTTTAAAAAGTAAACCCCAGAAGGAATATTATCTATGTTAAGATAGATTTTGCGATGATAAGATCCAAATAGCTTATAAGTCTTAACCCGTTCACCAAGAACATTATAAAGGTCAATAACAAGTTCCTTCTTTTCATACCCTAAATTTAGCTCAACTTCAATTTTATCTTTAACAGGATTCTTTAATAACTTTACATTTGCCATACTTGAATAAGCATTTTCTTCTGTATCTACTAAAAGGAATTGATAAATCTGAAGACCAGTTGGGCCATCAGCAATATACACATAACTATCAGAGACATAAACGCCATCGGTCCGGCCAGGTGTATCATAATAGCCTGCTTCATTAGGATTCGAGGGATTAGATACATTTATTATCCTTAAACCAGCTTCTTCATCAGCAACATACGCATAATCGCCAGAAACATAAACATCATAGGCAGAGCTAGGTGTATCATAATAGCTTACTTCATTAGGATTTGAGGGATTAGATACATTTATTATCCTTAAACCTGCTTCTTCATCAGCAACATACGCATAATTGCCAGAAACATAAATACTAAAGGCCCGGCCAGGTGTATCATAATAGCCTATTTCATTAGGATTTGAGGGATTAGAAACATTTATTATCCTTAAACCTGCTTCTTCATCAGCAACATACGCATAATCGCCAGAAACATAAACACCAAAAGCCCAGCCAGGTGTATCATAATAGCCCACTTCATTAGGATTAGAGGGATTGGAAACATTTATTATCCTTAAACCAGAACCTCCATCAGCAACGTACATGTAATTGCCAGAAAGATAAACATCCCAGGTCCAGCCAGGTGTATCATAATAGCCCACTTCATTAGGATTAGAGGGATTGGAAACATTTATTATCCTTAAACCAGAAC
>JBCNUW010000001.1:147-558 GCA_039630575.1 Caldifarciminales bacterium | reverse complement strand
CTCCATCAGCAACATACGCATAATCGCCATAAATATAAACATCATAGGCAGTGCCAGGTGTATCATAATGGCCCACTTGGAAAGGATTTGAGGGATTAGAAATATTTATTATCCTTAAACCTGCAACCCAATCAGCAACATAAGCATAATTGCCAGAAACATAAACACCAAGGGCCAAATCAGGTGTATCATAAAAGCCTTCTTCATAAGGACTTGAGGGATTAGAAACATTTATTATCCTTAAACCAGCATGCCAATCGGCAACATAAGCATAATTGCCAGAAACATAAACACTGAAGGCAAGGCCAGGTGTATCATAATAGCCTATTTCATTAGGATTTGAGGGATTAGAAATATTTATTATCCTTAAACCTGCAACCCAATCAGCAACATAAGCATAATTGCCAGAAA